>DAIDDL010000015.1 GCA_027309085.1 Sulfobacillus sp. | reverse complement strand
GCGAGGCCATACTAATCGGTCAAGTCCTTTCTCCTGTAAAGTTGTGAGGGTCCGGACGCGCACGCGTCCGCAGCCTCGATTCTTTGTCGGTGCACATCGCCGCGAGTGTTGACCCGTTCCCATGCCGCACACGGTCGTCCCCCTCGCGCACGCTGGCGGTACTGGATCCGTAGGGATCTGGGAGACCCAGACTGTGCCGACAATCCCTTTCGCGCCCTCTCCCTCCGGAGAGGGCTTTTTGCTGTGTGCCAGCGGTGTCAGGCTCCCGGTGAAAGGGAGTTAGAAGAGCATGTGGTACAATGACGACCGTAGAGGAGGGCTGCTTGTGGCCAAAGTCAGTTTTTGGGGTGGGGTAGGCATTACCGGCTCCAGTAAAGTCCTGGTGGAAGACGAAGGGTGGCGCGTCCTGTGCGATATTGGACTGGACCGGCCGCACTCCGACCTCTATCACCATCCCGTGGATCCCCGGCCTGGCAAGGAATTGGCCGACCGCCTCCGGGCCGGGGAGGCTCCGTGGCTGCCGCACCTGTTCAGTGAGGACGCCGTAGCCGGAACGGGGCTGGCAGGTGGCGGCGATGGGCGCACCGCGGTGTTCATTACCCATGCCCACGTCGACCACATTGGCTTGGCAGGATGGGTCGACCCTGTAGTTCCTCTCTATGCGGCTCCTGAGACCAAGGCCATCCGGGAGGCCCTGTCAGCGGTAGGCCGTGCGGCCCAGCAGGATCCCACATTTGAATTGATTTTTGCCGAGAAAGTCATGCTGGAGGGGAAGACTCCTACGATTATCCCGATGGCGGCAGACCAGCCGCTCAGCTTCGGCCCGTTTACCGTGACCCGCTACCCAGTCGACCACGACGTGCCAGGCGCTTCGGGCTACATCATTGAGACCCGTCACCAGCGGGTGGCATTTACTGGAGATATCCGCCTCCATGGCCGCCACAAGGACTGGGTCGAAGTATTCTGCGAGCATGCCCGGGGCGTGGACGCGCTGATCATTGAGGGCACTACCCTGGGAGTACATACCCGTGAGGCCGAATATCCTGTAATGGAAGAGCAGGTCGACAAAAGTTTTGCGGACATCATGCGCCACACCAAAGGGCTGGCCCTCATTACCCTGCGTCCCCGAAATATCGAGCGAATTGAATCTTTCACCCAGATTGCCCGCTCTTTTGGGCGGACGGTTCTCTGGTCCAAGGAGTTCGCGACCTTCTTGAGCGCCTACGGCATTCCCTCCGCAGTCATGGAGTATTCCCCGGACCAATTGGCCAGGATCGCCGCCGCTCCTAGCCACTATCTCATTCAGATGTGGCCGCGTGATATCCCGTGGATGACAGATTTGCCATTGGGTCCGGACAGCGTCTTTATCCAGGCCGACGGCGACCCCAGACTGTCTTCGCCCGCCGGACGGTCTTTACAGCATTGGCTTGCCAAATACCGGGTGCCCTTGCGGACTGCTGGATCCCGCGGGCATGCAAGCCCAGAGGCTCTTCACCAGATTGTCGGCCGGATCCAGCCGAAAGTCGTCTATCCGCTTCACACACATGCGCCGGAACTGCTGCTGCCTGAGCCGCCTGTGGTGCGGGTCGTACCCCAATACGGCAAGCGCTACGCAATGGGCTAAGCCCTGCAGGCCTTGGGCCGCAGGGCTTGGCGCATCATGATCTTCCTCAGTGAGTCAGCTCAAAGGCGTTGACGATGACCACCACCACCATGAACAGCACATAAATGCGCAGACCCCAGATGATGGCCTTCAGGGTGGGAGAGAGGGGGAGACGCCCTAAGTGCTCCACCTTGTCTCGCGCGGTTTCATGATCCGCCAGCAACTCCTCAATAGATAGGTCAGCGCCTTGAGAGCGGTTATCCAGCATCATTGACTGCATGGTCGTGCCTCCTTTTGATAATCCAGCCCCAATTAAAACAGGCGGGGGAAAATGACCGACAAAGCATACACAATGCCTGCGATGGTGACAAATATTCCCACCGCCAGGCCCATGGCATTGAGCCACCAGGTGCTGCGGTGCGGTCCCATAATTTCACGGTCATTGGCCAATATGAGCAGAAAGCCAATCGCAGGCGGCATGGTCAGCACGGCAATCACGTTGACCATAATGACTACCATTTCCAAAGGAAAGCCTGGCAGCAGCACCAGGGCGCCGGCCACTGCGGCGATGCCGATCAGGATGAGGTAAAATCCCTTCGCATCGTGAAACGAACGATTCAAACTGTGGGCGGTCCGGGTCACTTCCCCGAAGGCATAGGCGGAGGAGGTGGAGATTACCGTGGCGGCAACCAGTCCCGCCTCCAAGACCCCAAGGGCAAACAAGGCGCCACCCACCCGGCCCACATAGGGGACAAGCGCCTGGGCAAACTGGGCAGTGCCGAACTGGCTGGCATTCATGTGGTGCACATACAAAGGCGCGGTGGCAATGATGCAGGCCAAGGCGGCAATGGCGGCCAGCGTGGCGCCTAAAGTGGTGTCAATGCGGCCATGGCGGATATCACGCACCGTCAGTCCTTTGTCACTGACCGCTCCTTGCTGGAAAAATAGCATCCAGGGGGTGATGGTGGCACCGATATCAGACAGGAGCAAAATGAGCATATTAACATTAAAGCCTCCCGCCATGGGTTGCCAAGACCACAGGGCATGGGTCACCGCACCCCAGTCGGGGTGTGTCATGATGGCTACGGGCACAAAAATGAGATTGCCAAGGGCCAGAGCCAGCACGAGGCGCTCCCAAGCCCAGTAGCGGCGGACCACCACGGCAATCGCGACGGTAATGATGCCCGCGCCGACTGCGGCCCAGGCCGGGACGCCAAAATAGCCAGCTCCAGCCACGATGCCAACGAATTCTGTCACCAGGGTCAGGAAATTGGTAAAGAGAAGGTCGATCATGGCAAAATTGCCCCAAAAACGCCCGAATCGGCGGTAGATCAAATCGGCGTGGCCGGTTTGTGACGCGGCCCCCAGACGCACGGTGATTTCCTGTGCCACCAGAGCCATGACAAACGTCAGGACCACGAAAGGCAAAAAGAAGCCGATGCCGAACTGAGAACCGGTGGCTGCATAGGACAGCATGCTGGGGGCATCATTTTCACCGAGCATCACCAGCAGCCCGGGGCCCACCAGCAGCCATAATAGCCGGGCGGGGCGGCGGGCCAGGCGGGCGGTCTCCACCTGCCGGCGGTCTGCTGCGCGGTGCAGATGCTCCTGGGAGAAAGACGGTTCGGGAGGAGTCTGGGGCGTCATGCGTGCATCACCTCAAGTTTCTTAGGAGTAGTTTTCTTTGTTAGCCTCAGGCAATAACACATTATGGCAAGAGACGTATAGAGGTGAGCGATGTTCCCTGATTTTCTTGATCTGCGCAGTGCTGGGAAAAATTTGGGTATGGTATTATGTGGGTGCATGCACAAGGAGCGAGGTCCGGCCCTTGACACAGATGGTATACTACGATTGAATGGCAATAAAAGTCAAAGTCAGCGAAGAGGGGAGTGCCATGGCCAGTCTTAGTGATGAAATCGAAGTGTACCTTAGGCGTCTGCTGTCCCAGTCGGAAGCGGGTGTGATCGAGATCCAGCGTGCGGACATTGCGGGGCGTTTTGACTGCGTGCCCTCTCAGATTACGTATGTGCTGATGACACGGTTCACTCCCGAGCGGGGATACTTGGTGGAAGGGCGGCGCGGTGGCGGCGGAGGCATCAAGGTTCTGCAGATGATTGCCGGATTTGAGGACGTGATGGTGGCTGTTCAGGGTTTGGACAGCATAGATCAGGGCCGAGCCATCAGCGTAGTGGAGCGGCTTTACGAAGGAGGACATATTACCGAGCGGGAGCGGGCTCTGGTAATGGCGGCGATGCGGCGCGACGTGCTCGATGTGGGTCTGCCGGAGCGGGACCGTCTGCGCGCGCGTCTGCTGCAAGCCATGATTACCACCCTGTTGCGGCCTAAAGGGGCGACCTAAAATGGAGAACAGTCACGAACCGCGCGCGGACCGCGCGCAACTATGCCAGCGTTGCGAGACCCAACCGGCATCGGTCCATGTGACCACAGTGGTCAACGGGGAAAAATTTGACCGCTATCTGTGTGAAGACTGCGCGCGCCAGGAAGGTGCCTATCATTTGATGCTGGTGCCGCAGTTTACGATACAGCACGTGCTGGGGGGACTTATCGGGCTCAACCCCTCCGGACAGCATGCAGAGCCTACGCCCGATAAGAGCTGCCCGGATTGCGGATATTCCTATCAGCAGTTTGCAGAAACGGGACGGCTGGGATGTGACCGCTGTTACCATGCTTTCGCAGAGGAACTGGAGCCTTTGGTCAAGCGCCTGCACGGCAGCGTCGAGCACCACGGAAAGGTGCCGCGCCGCAGTGGGCAGGATATTCTGCATCAGAGGACTCTTGAGGAACTGCGCGCCAAAATGAAAGACGCCATCACCCAAGAGGCTTTTGAGGAGGCGGCACGCTGGCGTGACGAGATTCGCGCGCTGGAAGACCAGCATATCGAGCAGGGGAGCCAAGACAATGGAGCCGTTTAGTGCGTGGATGGAGGCTCAGGGGCCGGATGCCGACATTGTGCTGTCAAGCCGGATCCGGTTGGCGCGGAATTTGAAAGACACGCGCTTCCCGAACCACATGGCCGCAGAAGACGCGGAAGTTATGCTGGGAAAAGTGGGGACTGCGATTCAGGGTGTGTCAGGCCAGTGGCCCCTGGGATTTCAAAGAATGGGAGAGTTGTCTCCTATTAACCGGCAGGTGCTGGTAGAGAAGCACCTGATCAGCCCGGCGATGATGGAAGAGCCGATTGGATTTCGTGCGATCGCCATTGATGATCTGGAAAGTATTAGTATTATGGTGAATGAAGAAGATCATCTGCGTATCCAGGCGTTGCTGTCGGGTCTGCAGCTCCCGGAGGCATGGTCCGTCGCCGATCAGCTGGATGACCAGTTGGAGTCGGCGCTGGACTTCGCGTTCGACGCGCGCCTAGGCTATCTGACAGCGTGCCCGACCAATATTGGTACCGCGATGCGGGCGTCGGTGATGGTGCATCTTCCGGCGCTGGTGCTCACCCGCCAGGCTCCCCAAGTTTTCACGACGCTGGCTCAGATTGGCATGGTGGTGCGAGGGCTGTATGGGGAAGGGTCCGATGCTGTCGGCAACATTTTTCAAATTTCGAATCAGGTATCACTGGGGTTAGGTGAAGACGAGTTCATTCACAACCTCACGACGGTGACCCAGCAAATTGTCGGCCGGGAACGCCATGCCCGCGAATATTTGCGGCACAATGCCGAATTGATGCTGGCTGACCGGGTGGAACGGGCATGGGGACTCATGAGCCATGCCAGAATCATGACCTCGGAAGAGGCTCTGAGATTATTATCAGAAGTAAAACTGGGACAGGATTTGAACCTGCTGCCAGCGACAAAGAGCACTTTCGCCCAGTTGACCCTCTTTACACGGCCCGGATTTCTGCAATCGCAAACTGGCCGCGAACTGAATACCGGGGAAAGAGATCAGATGCGCGCCACGCTTTTGCGCAAGCGGCTGCAAGAAGAAGCGCAATCAGCTTGACGAAAAGCTGGCCGACATGTTGGCTGAAAGAGAGGGAAGGGGAATGGCGATGTTCGGGCAATTTACCGAAAAGGCGCGGCGCGTGGTGATTCACGCGCAAGATGAAGCACGCCGGATGGGGCATAACTTTGTGGGCACAGAGCACTTGCTGCTGGGCCTGATACGTGAAACCAATTCACTGCCGGCTAAAGTTTTGCAATCGATTGGCTTGGATCTGGAGACAGTTCGGGCTGAGGTGTTGAAAGCGACGGGGCGGGGTCCAGCCATTGGGCCCAATGAGGAAGTGACCTTTACTCCCCGGGCCAAGAAGGTCGTGCTGGAACTGGCTGGGCAGGAGGCCCGGGCTCTAAATCAGAATTATATTGGGCCCGAGCATCTGCTCTTGGGTTTGATCCGCGAAGGGGAAGGTGTGGCGGCCCAAGTGCTCCTCGCGGCCGGAGCCGATTTGAACAAGGTGCGGCACCAGCTTCTACACAATGCCGCCGGAGGCCAGGCGGCCGCTGGCAGCGCCTCGGAGCAGGCACCATCGGTGAATACTCCGACACTTGACCTCTATGGCCGGGACCTGACGCAGATGGCCCGCGAAAGCAAGCTGGATCCTGTGATTGGGCGCGACAAAGAGGCGGAGCGTGTGATTCAAATTCTCAGCCGGCGCACGAAAAACAATCCCGTGCTGATTGGAGAGCCCGGGGTGGGCAAGACGGCGGTGGTTGAGGGCCTGGCGGAGCGGATTGTGGAAAACAAAGTGCCGGAAATTCTCAAAGACCGCCGGGTGGTGGCGCTGGATTTGGGCGCAATGCTGGCGGGCTCCAAATACCGGGGCGAGTTTGAAGACCGGCTGAAACGGGCCATGAATGAAATCCGCGAGGCCAAAAACGTCATCCTCTTTATCGATGAGATGCACACGATTGTCGGGGCAGGAGCTGCGGAAGGGGCTATTGATGCGGCCAACATCCTCAAGCCGGCGCTGGCGCGCGGAGAATTGCAGGCCATTGGGGCCACGACGCTGGATGAGTACCGCAAGTATGTGGAGCGCGACCCGGCGCTTGAACGCCGGTTTCAGCCCATTATGGTGGAAGAGCCCTCGGCGGAAGAGGCGCTGCAGATACTGAAGGGGCTGCGCGACCGCTATGAGGCGCATCACCGTGTCAACATCATCGACGAGTCGCTGGAAGCGGCGGTGCGGCTGTCTGACCGCTACGTTTCCGACCGATTTCTTCCGGACAAGGCCATCGACCTGATCGACGAGGCCGCGTCCCGGGTGCGCCTGAAGAGTTATGTGGCGCCGCCCGACCTGAAGGATCTAGCCGAGAAACTGGAGGAAATCCGCAAGGAAAAAGAGGCGGCAGTCCAAGCTCAGGAGTTCGAAAAGGCGGCGCAGATGCGCGATGAAGAGCAGAAGCTGCGCGAAGAACTGGACCGCGAAACTCAGGAGTGGCATACCCGTCAGGGCAAAGAGGCGATTAATGTCACACCGGAGGACGTTGCCCATATTGTTTCGTCATGGACGGGCATTCCGGTCGAGAAGTTGAAGGGGGAAGAGTCCGAGCGCTTATTGAAACTGGAAGACGAGCTCCATGCCAGGGTCGTCGGACAGCAAGAGGCGGTCGAGGCGGTGAGCCGTGCAATCCGGCGGGCACGCGCTGGATTGAAAAATCCGAGGCGCCCGATTGGGTCATTCCTCTTCCTGGGACCTACCGGGGTAGGGAAGTCGGAACTAGCCAAAGCCCTAGCCGGAGCCCTCTTTGGGGATGAGGAGGCCATGGTGACCATTGACATGTCCGAGTATATGGAACGGCATGCCGTATCCCGACTGATGGGGGCGCCTCCGGGCTATGTGGGGTATGAAGAAGGCGGCCAGCTGACAGAAGCCGTCCGGCGCCACCCCTATTCCGTGGTCTTGCTGGATGAGATCGAAAAGGCTCACCCCGAAGTGTTCAATATTCTTCTGCAGGTCTTGGAAGAGGGGCGGCTGACGGAGGCGAAAGGGCGCACCGTCGACTTCCGCAACACCGTCATCATCATGACCTCAAACGTGGGGGCGGATCTCATCAAGCGCCAGAACACAATTGGATTTCGCCGGGAGTCGGATGAGGGCAATTACCGGGAGATGAAAGACCGGCTAATGGAGGAGGTCAAGCACACTTTCCGCCCGGAATTCATCAACCGGGTCGATGAAATCATTGTCTTCCATGAACTGTCGGGAGAACAGCTGGCGGAAATCGTCGGAATCATGCTGGCGGAGGTGGAAGAGCGAATCCGCCAAAATGGCTACCGGCTGTCGATAACAGACTCTGCTAAACTAGTGATTGCCAAGGACGGCTACGACCCGGTATTTGGGGCCCGGCCGCTGCGCCGCGCGATTCAGCGGCTGGTCGAAGACCCCTTGGCCGAGGCGATTTTAGCAGCGAGATTCCCTGAAGGGTCTCTGATCATGGTCGATGCCGAAGGCGGTAAGCTGACCTTTACCGAAATGACTGAGAGTGATTCCGTCCTAAGCGATTAACGGAGGTGACGAAGATCCGGGAACAGACACGGTATGTATGCCAGGTTTGCGCAACGGCCAGTGCCCGCTGGCTTGGCCGTTGCCCGGGCTGCGGCGGATACAATACGATGGAACAGGAAATAGTGAAAAGAGAACCGCAAGCCGCGCCCGCTCCTGCAGGTGACGGCCCGGTCCTCATTGGCGCTGTTGAAACCGAGAGCACTCAGCGCATTTCCACCGGCATTGCCGAAGTGGACCGGGTTTTGGGAGGCGGGATGGTGCCTAATGGTTATTTTCTCTTGGGCGGCGATCCAGGGATCGGGAAATCGACTCTGCTCCTGCAGATTGCCGCCTTTGTCAGCCGCACCGGTCCTGTCCTCTACATCACCGCGGAGGAATCGGCGGGACAGACCCGCATCCGTGCGGAAAGACTGGGAGCTTTGCCTGAGGGTTTGTATGTGATGGCGGAGGGAAACATCCAGACCATTGAATCAGTCATTATGGGCCGGCCTTGGCAGCTGGTGGTGGTGGATTCGCTGCAGACCGCCTATGATGCGGAAATCGAGAGTGCGCCAGGAAGCGTAGGTCAGGTGAGAGGCATTGCGGCGCGCTTGATGAGGGTGGCCAAAGCTCAATGCCCTATTTTTATCGTGGGCCATGTCAACAAAGAAGGGTCGATGCGGCCCGCAGCCTAAGGTAACCTAGGCTGGAGCACTGGGCTGTATGCATGAAACACCTGGAGCGGCGCGCGAGAGCCCGCCGCAGCGGTCAACGTGCAGGAAACGGAGGAAACTTTGGATCCTCAGAGACAATATGCCCAGCTCCTCCCGTTATGGGCACAAGGCAATAAAATTCTTCGCCGGAAGTGGAACGGGCAGGTCCAGGCCCGGGAACTGGAGGCTTGGCAGCTAGGGCAAAGTCTGGCCAGCCACGGGATGGGTATCCTGCCGATGAGGCTGGACCCCATTCTCTTTCTGGTCGCGGACCATCCAGAGGATCCCTCGGCTTGGTTTTTGCTGGCCGGGGAGGATCTGGGGCCGGGCGAGGCGCAGTGGTTCCGCCGGGCAGTTTACCTGCGGTGGGAACCAGATTCGGCATGGCGCTACAGTCAGACATGGACGGTGCCAGCCCAGGATGCCAGGCACTTGGGACCAGGGCAGTGGCGGACTATGCGGGAATGGATTGGCAGGGGCCGGGGGGCGGCCGAGTGGCCCTCTGGGACTCAGCCGCAAGATGTGCTCGCAGGTCTGAGCCATGAGCCCCTCCGCATTGGGCAGGAACCCGTGCCCCTGTGGCTTGCGCTGTCACGGTTGTGGCGGCACCGGGGGACGTGGTGCCAGGCAGCGCAGCTCCAGCCTGCGGCCTATCCGTGGCTGCGCTATGATTCCGGATCCGGCAAGTTTTTGTGGCCTCATGGCGGAGGATGAAGACAGTGTCCAATTTGCGCTAGCAGGACCCCGGGTTGTGGAGCATTTGGTGGATGTCGTGCTGATGTTTGAGGGAGACCGGCAGCACATTTTCCGAGTGTTGCGGGGAGTCAAAAACCGCTTTGGGTCGACCAGTGAACTCGGCTTATTTGCGATGGAGGGCGAAGGACTGGTCGGTGTGGAAGATCCGTCCCGGATGCTGTTGGAGGAGCGTCCGGTGGACCGGCCGGGCTCGGTGGTGGTGGCCGCTTTTGAGGGAACCCGGCCGCTGATGGTCGAAGTCCAGGCGCTGTTGGTGCGCAGCTCCGGCGCCCCCAGGCGGGTGGTGTCGGGGATGGATCCCCACCGGGTAGCATTGGTGCTGGCCGTGATTGAACGGCACTTGAGGCTGCGCATTTCCGAGATGGATGCCTACTTCAAAGTGACCGGGGGGGTGTCTATTGATGACCCTGCTATGGACCTGGGAATTCTGGCCGCTGCGGTATCGTCTATCACGGGGCAGGCGATTGGAGCGGAATGGGCTGTGTGCGGGGAAGTGGGGCTGACAGGAGAGGTCAGGAGGGTGCCGCGTCTGGACGAGCGGGTCAAGGAAGCCGGAGGGCTCGGATTCACCCGCCTGGTGGTGCCGGGCCATGTCTCGTCTGTCCAGCCCGGCATTTTGACTTATGCGGCGACGCGCATCGGCGACGTGATTGCGCGGCTCGGATTAGAAAGTCCGGAGGACTGAGGCCAACATGCAAGACCCTTTGCTGGAAGTGCTGTCCCGCGTGGCGCCGGGCACGGCCTTGCGCGAAGCCCTGGACAACATCATCCGGGCGCGGGCAGGGGCTCTGATTGTGATGGGTGGCGAGCCTGCCATTGATGAGGATTGCGACGGGGGATTTCCCCTGGATGTGCCGTTTCACCACCAGTTGGTGTATGAGCTGGCAAAAATGGATGGCGCAATTCTCTTGGACCGGGACCTTGAGCGTATTAGGAGAGCGAATGTCGAACTGATTCCCAAGAAGTATGCGACATCGGCGGAAACCGGCATGCGCCACCGGACGGCGGAACGCATTGCCAAGACCCGGGACGCGACGGTAATCGCCGTGTCAGAACGGCGCCAGGTGGTGACGCTCTATAAAGGGCAAAACCGCTATATGCTTCATGACTTGAGTTACATCTTGACTAAGGCGACAAATGCGCTGGCTTCGTTAGGCCGCTATGACCGCCTGTTCCGCAGCGCCTCGCGCAGGCTTCTCGATTCTGAGCGGGAAGGATTGGCCTCGATGGCGGATGTTGCGGAGGTGCTGCGGCGGGCCTACATCGCCCTCAAGGTGCGGCAGGAAATCAAGCGCTACGTTGTCGAATTGGGACGTGACGGTCACCTGATTGATTTGCAGTTGGAAGAATACCCGGATATATACCGGGAATGGCTGTGGATTTGGAAAGATTACCAGCGCACCGCGGCGCCAGCCGCAAGTCCAGCAGCGCTCGCCGCCGAGTCGTGGACGCCTGAGGAATGGGCCAGGCAACTGGGCTTTGACGGCGTCCCGTCCTGGATTGAACCGCGGGGGTACCGCCTGCTGCACAGCATGGGGCTGCCCCGTGCCACTGTCGAGGAGGCAGTAGGCCGCTACGGCACGTTGAGCCAGCTTCGCCAAGCCACGGCCGGGGAACTGGCAGAGCTTGACGGGTCAGGCCCGGAACTAGCTAAAACGCTATGGGCGGCCTTGCACGAGCAAGACCCCGAACCCGGCTTGTGACGGCACCGGCAAACCCGGTGCCGTTTTGCCAAATTCTTTGCTTTTTCTCATCTATTCGGTGCTATGATAGGATGCACGGGGGTTATTCAAATTCTCTTTATCGGACTTGTAAATTAAGGTATTTATTCCACACCTCCGGGAGACACTAGAAATTGGGATGACAAGGAGTTGCTGGGTCATCTGATCATGACAGGAGGAGGTGGCAGATATGGGAAAGACAGTGCGCCAAATTCTTACGATCCTCGGAGCCGTTCTAGGGATTGCGGGCGTATTTCAGAATCTCCACATGTTAAAGGCGCTGCCATATCTGAACGGGCTAGGGCCGGATCGTGGCGTCATTTTACTCGCTATAGGCTTGGTGGGCGGAGGTGCCGTGGGGTATATTCTGGGCCCGTGGCTGTGGGACGGGGCATCTAAAGCGATGGAATGGGGGGAGAGCCGTCTCCAGAAGACCCCAACCCAGGACTTGCTGTCCGGTGCGGTGGGACTGATTGTCGGTCTGCTGATCGCGTTCCTCCTCACCTCGGAGCTCACCGGTTTTGGATTGCCGGGAATTCTCGTGAGAATTGCCATTACTGTAGGCTTAGGCTACGTAGGACTGCGGGTTTCGATCCGGAAGAAGGATGAACTCATGCGCCCGCAGAGCTGGCTGCCCCGGGTCAAGCACCGGGCTCCGGCGGACAGCGTCAAGCCTAAAATCCTGGATACTTCCGTGATTATCGACGGCCGCATCGCGGACATCTGCCAAACGGGTTTTCTGGAAGGGCCGCTGGTCATTCCGGGCTTCGTGCTGGAAGAGCTGAGGCATATTGCGGACTCCGCAGACGTTCTGAAGCGCAACCGGGGACGGCGCGGCCTCGATATTCTCAATCACATCCAGAAGGAATTGAAGACGCAGGTGCAGATTTATGAGAGGGATGTTGACCCCAATTTGGAGGTGGACTCCAAGCTGCTGAAGCTGGCCAAGATTCTGGACGGGAAAGTCATCACCAACGATTTCAACCTCAATAAGGTGGCCGCATTGCAGGGAGTGCCCGTGTTGAACATCAATGAACTGGCTAACGCAGTCAAACCTGTCGTGCTTCCGGGGGAAGAGATGGTGGTGCACGTGATTAAAGACGGCAAGGAATCGGGACAGGGCATAGGGTATCTCGATGACGGGACCATGATAGTGGTCGATGGCGGCCGGAAATTTATTGGACAAACGGTGTCGGTGGTGGTCACCTCCGTGCTGCAAACGGCCGCAGGCCGAATGATTTTTGCTAAACTGAAAGCGGCGCTGAACAGTGTGGAACTGAGTGAAGCCTGAGAGCACGAGAGTCGCACAAGAACCCGGCTGCTGCCGGGTTCTTGTGATCGTGAGCCGTAATGCGGCCGGATGACGGCAAGGAGGTGGCGTGTGAAGAGTTTTGGCTTATTGCTGGCGGCCGGCCAAAGCCTGCGCATGGGCCCTTATGGATCCAAAATGTGGATTGTGCTGCAGGGCCGTCCGGCGCTGGCCTGGAGTCTCGAGAATTTTGCGGCAGGGGGGCGGTTTGATGGCGGCGTGGTAGTGGTCCGGCCCGAACATGAAGCTGAGATCCTCCGCTGGCTGAAGAGCTATCGCCTGAACAACTGGGTGACGGCGCCAGGGGGCCGCGATCGCTATCTTTCCGTGCAAAGTGGGCTGGAAGCGCTGCGCGGCCAAATGGATCCGATGGATGTGGTGCTCATCCATGATGCCGCCCGCATTTTGGTTTCCGCCGAGGTGATTGACCGCGTGCGCGAAGCCGCCGGGGAATGGGGTGCGGCTTTGCCGGGCCTGACTGTCATCGATACGGTGAAACGCGTGGAAGAGAGGGACCGCGGGTTTGATGTGGCGGAGACGATCCCGCGCCTGTCCCTGCGTCTGGCGCAGACGCCGCAGGGGTTCCGGCAGCATGTGATCTGGGAGGCGCACCGCCATTGGCATCAGGGGGTGCCGACAGACGATGCTGAAGTGGTGGAAGCCTTGGGGCACCGGGTAGTCATGGTGGAAGGCGACCCAGCCAACCGTAAACTGACAACGCCGGAAGATATCTTGTGGTTTGAATGGAGGCTGCAAAATGCTGGGCACGAACCGGATCGGGCAGGGGATTGATGTTCACCCGCTGGTCGAGGGCCGCCCGCTGATTGTGGGCGGTGTTTCCATTCCCTTTGACCGCGGGCTGGAGGGAGACACCGATGGCGATGTCCTGACTCACGCTCTGATGGATGCGATTTTGGGAGCCTTGGCGCTAGGCGATTTGGGCACGCACTTTAAGAAGGGGGACCCCGCCGTTGACGGCGCGTCCTCGCTGGTTCTGCTCCAGAAGGTGGCAGACATGATGCATGAGAGACACTACCGTCTCTGGTCCGCGGATATGACGGTGGTCGCCGAGCATCCCCGCATGGCACCCTATATCAGCGCCATGCGCATCAACCTCAGCCGCACTTGCTCCTGCCCAGTGGACCTTCTGTCCGTCAAAGCCACCACAACGGACCATCTAGGGGCTTTAGGGCGCGGGGAAGGGATAATGGCCCTGTGCGTGGTGTTGCTCGGTCCTGGCCCGGCTCAGGACGGGCCCCGGGACAGATAGCGGACGACGCCCTGGTCGATAGCCTGGGCCAGACGTGTCTGATACTGGGAGTTCACCAAACGGGACCGGTCGAGAGGGTGGGTGATAAACCCGACCTCCACGTTGACTGCGGGCACCCCTGCTTCCTGCAGCACGAGCTGGCGGATCGGGCGGGGCGGGACAGCGCGTCCGCTGAGGGAGGATAGAGCGGAGGACACTGCGTGGGCCAGCACCAGAGATGCGGGGGAACCCGAACGGTAGTAGACAATCGGTCCAGAGGCCTGGCCTGTAGGTTCCGCATTGGTGTGGATGGAAATAAAGATGGTGGCGTGCCACTGCCGGGCTAGGGCGGCACGCAGATGCAGGTCTCGGCTGTTGCGGAACGGCGGTCCGCTAGGCGCCTGGTCCGTGGTGCGGGTGAGATAGGCGTGAAAATGATGGGAGCGGAGAAACACCGCGAGAATCAGGCCAATGGATAAATTGATGTTTTTCTCATAAGGTCCTTGGGGTCCGCCAATGGCTCCGGGGTCGTATCCGCCATGCCCGGGGTCAATGACGATGATGGGAAGCGATTGGGTGACCGCCTGCCCGCGCGGAATGTGCGCCAGCGCCAGGCAAACGCACACCAGTCCTATCACTGCGAATAAAGAGCTCCAGGCCGCCATACGCCGCCTCATATGTTGTCCCCTCCCCTAATCAGCTTATGCGCAAGACCCGCCTTAATAGACGCAGGGAGAAAAGAGAGCGGGCGCAAAGGATAGACCCAGGGTGGACTCCGTGACAGTCCACCCTGGGTCTATCCGCGTCTCCATATCAAGGGACAGCAAGGAGACGGTGCAATGCCTGGCGGTCACGCGGTGGACTGCACAAAGTCCCGCAGATCCCGCATTTCTTCTGTGACCGCATTCTGAGCCGTTTCGAGGCTCAGGCCAGAGGGGTGCCCTTCTTGGGCACGGACAAGATTGTCTTGCAGCAATTCTTCGAGGAGGGCGAGAAAAGACAGCGCTGTCTTTACGCTGCAGTCTCCCCAGCGGCCGCTGCGGGCGGTGCGAAGAAAATCCTTCAAATTCAGATCTTGCCCGTCATGTTCATGATAATACCGTTCCAACAGAGTCTCTGGAGTCATGGTCACGCCTTCTTCCCATTCTTTGAGCTTCCGACAACGCTGCGGGCCAGGCGGCTGGAAAGCGCTGCCTGGCCGATAAAGGTTCCATAGCCAATATCCAGCGCGCCCTGGGGCCCGGTGGCGATATGGGGCATGGGAGGCCAGTCTGGAGGCGCCCCGGGGCCATGGCGGGGCCAGTGCGAAGCGGGGGACGGATAGGCCAAGGAGGGCCATGGCCACTGCCTCAGCGGGTGGCCGGGGATCCATAGGCTCAGGTGGCGCAGGCTGGCGATCCACAGTCCGCTTGGCCCGGCGGGCTGGGCAGCCAGCGGATTCAAATGCAGATGAGCCGTCCAGTGTACAGTGTCTGTGCCGGAAATGAACCCGACATTGCCGTTGGCATCCACAATCCACAAAGAGCGGGGCAGATTTCCCATGGCCACAAAAAAGTCCCCCCCGGGGGCGGTGGCCACCGGGGTCCAAAGGGCCTGGGCGGTATTGAGCGACCACAGGGTGTCCGCAGTCAGAAGCCAGAGGTTGTGGGATGAGCCGAAAGCAATGGCGACGGGATCTTCTGTACCTGGGAGGGCAAAGGACTGCATCTGGCGGGTGCGGATGTTCATGAGACGCACCATCTGTGCACCTTGAAATGAGGTGTAGACGGACGCGGTATAGTTGCTGCGGTGCACTGTGGGGCCGGGAATCGCGTAATCCCCCGGAACAAATCGACTGCTCGCCGTCCAACCCCCAACATATCCCCAGTGCCGGTACCACACAGTATGGGTGCCGCTGACAACCAGATTCACGGCCCCCCAATAGGAGGATTGAGAGAGGTTTAAAGACTGCGCGCTAATGCCCGCCTGCGGGGGGAAATCCGGGGTCGCGGGCACTGCGGTCCAGATGTTGCGACGGCTTTCGGGACTGTACCAGCCAATCGTGGCGCTGTCTCCTAAAGGATTGCTGGTGCCGTAGTAAATCCTCCCGCCGGGACCTGGCAGCACAGAGGAAATCGATGTGCCTTCATTGAGCAGAACTTCGGGGCCGACCGAGACGGCGTGCCATTGAATTACAGGGACGGTCATCAGTTCTGTTTTGCGAACAGCCGTCTGCACCGGAGAAGCGGACGGAGGGTGAGGCAGAGCGCCGCAACCGGCAAGGACGGCCGCGGATGCTGCCACAATTCCCCAGCGGATCGGGTTTGCGGTCAAAATTCTTCCCCCCCTTTCCTTATTTTAGTGTACCTTGGCTCCTTTCAAGGGGCAACCGGCGCGCGCATGATCAGGAAAGAGGATGGAAAACCTGGGACCGGAAGGTGAACACGATCCGGAAGTTGTTGCTGATGGCTGTGTGGATTCTATTGGCGAGTTCTCAGACCCGTCCTTGCGCGGTGGCGCTTGGCTCCGCTCTGACCCCAGGGCAGCGCCAGCAGATGACCGCATATTTTCATGCGGGGCCAGCCGCCAAAGTGGTCACCGTGCGCGGGCCTGAGCACAACGCCGGGAATGCCCGCATGATGTCGGCCGCCTGCGTTCTGGTGCAGGTCGGGACGCCGGACTCTGGCGTGCGGGTGCGGGTCTGCCACATCGCGCAAGTCAGTGCGCTGATGTATGCGGTAGCTCTCGGCACGGCTGGAGTAGACCGCGACCAGGTGGTGGTGGCGGCGCCCTTTGGCATTACGGGACGGGGCGCGTTGCCGGCTGTGTGGGCAGCCTGCCAGGCAGCCGGCCAGCCTGTCTCCCCTGCGGGGATGCGCGCGGCCCAAGACGAGTTGCGCCTCATGGTCCTTGTGGGAAAGCATGGCCATGACATGGATCCGGCAGCGCGGCTGTTCTGGGGGCTTAGCCATGATTCTCAGGGACTGCGAGAGGGATCTCTGCGCCAACTGGTGATGGGGAGAGCCAAGCGCTTAGGAGTAACTCTGACTTTTGGCCAGGCGGCCGAAGTGGCGCGGGTGATGAAGACGGCAAGAGCCGTTCAGGTCCATGCGTCCACGGTGCCGCCACGCCGGCACAAAGTGCCGGGAGGCCTGTGGCGCTCGTGGTGGAGGTGGGTCAAGGAGCAGGCCTGCGCCGTCTGGATTGACGTTCAGCATATCTTTTCCTAAAATGCAGGGAACAGCCTTGACCAGGAATCCTGTGGAAGGGCGGGAAAGGGCGAGGTCCCATGATCCAAATTTATGACAGTCTGACACGCAAGAAGCTGCCGTTTGCACCGCTGCATCCTCCCGATGTGTCGATTTATGTCTGCGGGGTGACACCTTATGCGGAAGCGCATGTGGGGCATGCGCGCCCCGCAGTGATGTGGGATGTGATCAAAAGGCACCTGATCCGGCACGGGTATTTTGTGCGCCACGTGCAGAACTTTACGGACATTGACGATAAGATCGTGAAGCAGGCGCAAGCCGTTAATATCGGCACGGGAGAATTGGCCCAAAAGCATATGGCGCAGTATACGGCCCTCATGGCCCGGCTCCGTGTCATCCCTCCGGATTTTGCACCGAGGGTGACGGAAAACATTCCTGGCATCACCGCTTTTATTGAGGAATTGGTGGAGGCCAAGGCGGCCTATGTGTCAGGGCATGATGTGTACTTTTCGGTGAGAGACGACACCACATACGGGCAGCTCTCGGGCCGCAAAATTGAAGATCTGTACGCCGGTGTGCGGGCGGCAGTGCATGAGGGCAAGCGCGATCCAGAAGATTTCGCGCTGTGGAAAAGCGCGCCGGAGACAGAGCCCGGATGGCCGAGTCCCTGGGGATACGGGCGCCCGGGCTGGCATATCGAATGCTCAGCCATGGCGTATCAGTACTTGGGCCGGCAGTTTGACTTGCACGGCGGCGGGATTGACCTGATTTTCCCCCACCATGAAAATGAGCGGGCCCAATCCATGGGGCATTTCGGGTGCGAACCCGCGCGATATTGGGTGCATAATGGACTGATCACCCAAAATGATGTCAAAATGTCTAAGTCTCTCGGCAATGGTCTGAGCCTCAGGGAGCTTCTCGAACAGATCGACCCAGTGGTGCTGAGAACATACCTGCTGAGCGTGCACTACCGCTCACCCCTCGACTTCCGTGTGGAGGCGGCCCTGGAATGGGGCCGCGGCCTGCAGCGGGTCTGGAGAATGTGGGAAGAGGCTAGGGAGCAGCCAGCGCCCAGTGAGTGGTCTGATGACCCGTGGGCCTCCCGCCTGCAGGAGTTTGAAGGGCGTCTCGGGGCGTGTCTGGACGATGACTTTAATACGGCCAGAGCTTTCGCGGAAGTGTTCGAGATGGTGCATGATGTCCATCAGGGGGTCGCCCTGGGCCACCAGGCGCTGGCGCTGGGTTGGGCCCGGAAAAATCTGTGCGCAGCCGACCAGCTGTTGGGGCTGCTTCCCGTCGCCCAGGCGACTGAACCCCTGCCAGATGTGGCGGTGCGGCTGCTGGAAGCGCGCGAGCAGGCCAGGGCCCGCCGAGATTTTCAAGAGGCCGACCAAATCCGTAGTTTACTGACAAAGGCGGGATATTCCATTGAGGACACACCAGAGGGACCGCGGGTCATACCCACCGCGCAGACATAGGCCGGAGCCCCAGATACTGCCGCCAGGCAGCGAGGACGGCGAGGAAAATATCCTGGTGGGCCGGCGCCCAGTGCTAGAAGCCTTGCGCGCCGGCAGGTCCATGCACCGGATTTGGGTGCAGGACCGCGAACATGAGGGGAGCATGCGGGAAATTATCGGCATTGCCCGGGACCGCGGCATTACCATCCAGGAAGTGCCGCGCGCCAAGCTTGATGCACTGGCGGGCCCCTTAAACCACCAGGGGGTGGTGGCCGGCGTCAGTGCCTTGCCCGTGCGCTCCCTCGATGAGGTCCAGGAAATTGCGGCGGAGCGTGGACAAGAGGCCTTGCTGATTCTCCTGGACCAGATTCAGGACCCGCAAAATCTGGGAGCCATCATCCGGGTCGCCAATGCCGTAGGGGCTTGCGCCGTGATTATCCCCCAGCACGGGAGCGCTCCCCTCAGCGCTGCTGTCAGCAAAGCCTCGGCCGGGGCTGCTGAGTATGTCCCCGTAGCGGAAGTGCCGAATCTGGCGCAGGCTGTCGAGACGATTAAGACCTGGGGATTTTTTGTGTTCGCCGCAGACCCAGAGGCTGAGGTGCTCTACACTCAGGCTCAGTTCCGGGGACCCGTGGCTCTTGTGATTGGAGCCGAAGGGACAGGGCTGCGGCCGCTGGTGAAGAAGCGCTGCGACCAGATAATCAAACTGCCGATGCAGGGGCCGGTAGCCTCCTTAAATGCCGCAGCTGCCTGCGCGGTGCTGGCTTTTGAGGTAGTCCGGCAGCGCCAAAATGCCGCTTTGTGATAGGGTGAATTTTTATGAAGCAGGACAAAAAAGCAAAATATTGCATGTTTCGCCGTCATAATGCTTGACGGCGAATTTACTGCCTGATTATAATGAGCGCAGACATTATGTAAAGGGTACAGGCTTTTTGTATTGAATTTTCCGATAATAACCAAGCGAGCAGTGGAGGCGATTACACTATGTTAGTGCCCTCTTGTGATGCGACACATAATTATGAAGACATGACCGATGAGGATCTTGTAGCGGAAGCTCGTGACGGCAGCAGCGATGCTCTTGACTTCGTTATCCAGAAATATAGAAATTTTGTCCGCGCCAAAGCGCGCTCATATTTCCTGATCGGCGCCGACCGCGAGGATATCGTGCAAGAAGGCATGATTGGCCTCTATAAGGCCATTCGTGACTTCCGGAGCGATAAGCTGGCCTCTTTCCGGGCTTTCGCCGAGTTGTGCATCACCCGCCAGATCATTACCGCCATCAAAACGGCCACGAGACAAAAACACATGCCTCTTAACTCCTATGTGTCGCTGAATAAGCCGCTTTTTGAAGAAGATTCCGACCGTACGCTTTACGATATTGTATCCACTGCCAAGGTTTCTGATCCTGAAGAAATGGTAATTCACCGTGAAGAATTCGGAGATATTGAGGAGAAGATGGGAGAAATCCTCAGTGATCTGGAATGGAAGGTCCTCATGGCCTATTTAGACGGCCGTTCCTACCAGGAAATCGCCATCGAATTGCGCCGGCATGTGAAGTCCATTGATAACGCGTTGCAGCGTGTCAAACGCAAACTGGAGCGGTATTTGGACGGACGCGACGTGATGCTGTTTTCTTCATCGCGCACCATGTAGTCAGAATGAATGGGCGGGGCCAGTCAGTTTCCCCGACCGATCAACTTCCCGCAGTAGTGGGCATGCCGCTGAGAGACTACTTTTCGGCAAGGAAACGGTGCCATCTGCTTGCTGCCGGAGATCTTCGTGAACGTCCATTGGCGGTCATCGCTGCACTGTTCTGCAAGAGAGTAAGCATGGCTGGGCGCCGCCAATCAGTCACAATATCCAGTGGTTTTCTCTTCAATGGAAAGTCGTCTTAAAATCGCAGGCCCGCAGACTCTAGGACATGCGCTAGTAATTGTCGGCCTTAATACATGTGATCAAGTCGTGGCGGGCTGGATTGCCGTCGGTCAGCAAACAAACACCCAAGGGCCCCTTGGGTGCTGATAATGATATCCGGCTTATTCTTTCTGAAGCAAACCGCACGGGGTTTGGCCATGCCCACAGTGACCGCAACGAGAGACACGCTGGTGGAGATACATCCTACCAAACCAGGCTCGCGGGGCTCTTCTCTTCTAGAGACGCAAAATTGCCTGCACGATGCGTGCCACGCGTGCGCCGCAAGGGCGCGTCCGAGAACACGCCCTGTTGACCCGGCGATGCCGGAAATTTCAAGATGCCCGCGTCCGCCCTGCCCGCAAGCGGCGGGAAAACCGCAACTGTCCCCACAGTATCCAAGCCCGGCGCCGTTCCTCGTCACTCCACCCTCCAGGGCCGTACAGCCCCCTTTCCAGCAATAGGGCCAGTTCATGGGATTTAGGGGACCCGTTGTGCTGACTCCATTCGGCGGCCCACTCCCTAGGGGTGAGGGTGTCCGCACGCAGATGCAGACGCCAGCGGCTCCACCACTTGATGCGCCGCCAAAGCTTGGGCGCCGTCAAAGCAGGCCGCCAAAAGTTCGAGCCCAGTCCCCGCCTCCGCTTGAGCCCAGCGGCGGCGAGTCCCAGAATCAACATCCCAAACAATCCACCGATCCAAGGAAAGCCGCGGCCGCTGGCGCGCTGGCTGCTTCCCAGTTCCGGATGATTGTGGGACTGCACCGAGGGGACATGATGGAGGTTGGTCCCGGGCGGTAGATTGTAATGAACTTTGGGCAGCGTCATGACAGGGTTTTTCGTCGCGGCCTGAGCGCCGGGAATAGTTGCCGACTCGGTGACAATGCCGGGGATGCGGAATCCCGGCGTGGGATCGATGGGCACCCAGCCGTAGGGAGCAATGTACACCTGAGCCCATGAGTGGGCGTCGACGGCCCGTACCATGTACCCGTGGTCTTTTGCGTCATAGGTGCCGGGCGCATAACCCGCCACCCAGCGGGCGGGAATTCCGAGGGTCCGGGCCATCATAATGAAGGCGGTTGAAAATTGGTCACAATAGCCCGCCTTGTCGGTGAAGAGAAAATGGTTGACTACGTTGGTCCGGGTCGGTGTGACCACAAACGAGTAGCGGTAGTGGCGGTCCAAATAGGATTTGAGATCCTGGGCAGCCTGCCAGGGGCCCGTGGCGCCTCTGGTTGCGGCCCGGGCCAATTTCGCCACCGCGGGCGATAGGTTGGAGGGGACCTGAAGGTCTGATCCAGCTGCGGCGGCTGAATACTCTCCGAACGCCACGCTATCCAACTGCTGAGAGGTGAATTGCGGGATGATGCTCGTGACGCGGTACCCGGCAATGCTTGAAGAAACAAACTGCTCTTTCCCGGGATACAGCACGAGTGATGACTGCGCGCTGAAGCTCAAAGGCACACCGGGGTAGAACAGGGTTCGGAATTTATACCCGCCCAGGCCCTGAACCTGAACGGTGGTGGTCGTGCTGTGGACTTGGGAGGTATTGAAGGGCAACCCGAAGAGAGGGATGCCAGAGTCTTCCGGAGTGATTTCTACTGCGTTTTGGCCCGGGTCGGTCCACTCCTGGCCGGTAAAGGTGTTATAAATCTCGGCTTGCCAGTAGTGGGGATGGGCGGAATGCACAATCATCACGGGACGGTAGTCAGGCACCACCGAGTGGCCGATATGGTTGATTCCCCCAGAGAACCCGGTAGTGGCCCCGGTGGCGGAAAAGAAGCGCAAGTCCTGGAGGTCGGGACCCAGCCACCCCAGAGAAGGGTGGCCCGGCTGCGGAGTGAGACGCCACCCAATCCCCATAGCGATGAGGACTGTGAGGACAGCCACCGCTGTCCCGGCGGGCCGCGCGGACAGGGAACGGGACAAATGCCGGAGCACACGGCTGTATGACAGGAGGAACAACCCAATGGCCCCGTATGCAAACAAGGGCCCAGCCGCAGGCAGACGCCAGAAAACGTGATTGACCGCGAGGGCGAATGTGCCCAGCACTAACAACACGCCGATGCGGGCGGGAGTGCGGGCCTGGCGGTAGACTTGCCATCCGAGCAGGACGCCAATCAACAGCAGAGGCGTGGCGATGTGGGCGGAAATCTGGTTCCAGTTGGCAAAGGACAGACTGTGCAGCACCATGACCGAGCGGCTGAAGGTATGGACCACATGGCGGAAGCTCGGCAAGCTTGACCATTCCAGAGCCACCTCGAAGGCAAGAATCCCTATCCAGCTGACCCAGCGCAAGATCCAGCCGGACCACAGGTCGCCCAGCGCCAGCCACAGGGGGGACAGGCCTAGAATGAGGGCATAATGAAATCCGCCGCCGTGGGTATACGGCCAAAAAATAGCGCTCATCCACAATCCCCGCAGAATGATTTGCCGCTTGTCCATTCGAACCCTCCTTGCGCTTGCTGACCTTACTGACCCAGAAAATCCGGGCCGCCGGGCGTGCTCTCATACAGTCCATGCTCCAAATAAAAAGGCAGGTCTTCCAGAGATGCGAGCTCGCCGCCTATGTACAGTACGGGATCCTCCTTGGCTCTGGCAGGGTGGGTGCCCGCCGCGGTAATCCAGATGGGGATCGCGTCTTTGGGGATATACGACATGGATGATTCAGCCCCGTGCGGCCACGATGCGGGAAGCCCTGCCAGGTAATCTCTGAGCTGCGTGTAGTGCTGCTGTCCAGTGCCGACGCCAAGCCGCCCGTCGCCGTCTCCCACCCAGAGCAGTCCGACAGCCTGAGACTGGCGCGCGGCTAAATCGAGCAGTGATGCGGCTACCTCAATGGCCAGTTCCCATTGCTCTGGGGAATCAAACGCGGCCAGCGTGTCCAGAATAATCCGGATGCGAGGCTGGGTCAGAGGCTCAAATTGCTTGACTTTGAACTGTCCCGTCCGTGCAGAAGTTCTCCAGTGAATCTGGGCCAGACGGTCGCCTGCAATGTAATCGCGTATGCCGAACAAGAGGCTGGAATCTTCAGAAAGGCGCCGGGGTGTTTCGGACGTGCCTTCCCACTCGTGAAAGAGAGTCCCGAAGTTGTGGAGGGCAATGGTTTTGGGCCAGACCATGAGGACAGTCGCAGGCGTGTCGGCTTTGAGTGACTTGGTCCACAGCCCGAAGATATCCCCTGTCGTGAGGACTGGGTGCCCCAGACTGTACACCCCGCGCTGCACATCACACAGTTGGTAGCGCACCGTGGTGCGGCGCCGGGGCCACAAGGCCAGCACAAAGTGCGGGTCGCGGTCGGCTTTCAAATTGAGCGGCAGCGGGTCGCTGATGGATACCCAGGCCCACGGCCACCACGAGTGCTCAGCGATGTGCAGCTCCACGGTGACCGTGTTGCTGCCCGTGGTTTCGGACGGGTCTACCGTCCGTTTGACGGCCAGGCGGCGCAGAGGCACTAGCATCTGGATGATAATCAGCAGTGCCAGAATTTTCATGGCATCCCAAAGGTGGTAGGCTAAATATCCCCCTTGAAAATAGGCAAAGGACCATCCGGCCACACCGATCCCCAGCGCCAGCAGGGATCGCCATACTGTCTGCTTCATCGTTCGCGCCGCTCGTGATCCGGAATAGATACCTGCTGCAGAACATCGAGCAAGATATCATGAGCCACAGAAATCTGCTGGCGCCGATTCCCACCTTTAATGATAATTCGGTGAGCGACCACCTCCGTCAGCAAGACGCGGATGTCATCGGGAATTACGAAGTCGCGGCCATGGACGAAAGCCCACGCTTGGGAGGCGCGCTGCAATGCGATGGTGGCGCGCGGACTCATGCCTAAATACACGCGGGGATGTTCGCGCGTCTTGATGGCTATCTGCGCTATGTACTGGCGCATGGACAAGGACACGTGGACAGCCGGGACTTGTTCCATCAACGCGACCAATTGCTCTTGTGACAGCACAGGGCTCAGTTGGCGCAAGGGATGGACGCGGGCCACGCGTTCCAGCATGGCTGTTTCTTCTTCCAAAGTCGGATAACCTAAGGTCAGGCGGAACAGAAACCGGTCGAGCTGGCTTTCGGGCAGCGGGAATGTGCCTTCGTACTCAATAGGATTCTGCGTGGCGAGGACCATGAAGGGCGGGGTGAGGATATGGGCCACGCCATCGACCGTGACTTGGTTCTCTTCCATGACTTCCAGCAGGGCGCTCTGGGTTCGCGGAGATGTGCGGTTGATTTCGTCCGCCAGCAGAAGGTTGGAAAAGACGGGCCCGGGCTGAAAGACGAATCCCCCCTGCGCTGGGTTGTAAATGCTGACGCCGGTGACGTCTGTAGGCAAAAGGTCTGGGGTAAATTGAATTCGGGCATAATGCAAATCCAAAGTTCCGGCGAGGGCTTTCGCCAAGGTGGTCTTGCCGACGCCCGGCACATCATCGAGCAGTACATGCCCTTGGGCAAGCAATGCGCAAATCAGTTTCACAATAACGGCGCGTTTGCCCACAATAACCCGTTCAATATTTTCGATTACGGCAACTAATTCGGGATGCAGTGTATCTTTGCTGGACACATCCGCTACGCGTCCGGGTGACTGTTTCACGGGGGACTGCTCCTTCCTCTGGGCGTTCACACGGTGGTTGCTTCTGGTCTCTTCATGATACAGCACTTAGTTCCTGTCCGCTTGGAATAACGCGGTGAAAGGCCCTAAGGTTACGCAGCGGCGGATAGGGGACCTTAAGGGCCACCACACGGAAAAGTCTCGCCGCCTGAAGAGACCGCCTGATATTGGCGGCACCCACTGGCGGAACTACGTCCATGGGGAAGCACAATGCAATAACGCGATTTGGACGTTGGGGGGTTTATAAAACGTACGGATCTGTGGTATAATACTCGAGCGCAGTGCTGAACCGGATCGCGCAAGATATGCTGGCGTAGCTCAATTGGCAGAGCAACTGATTTGTAATCAGTAGGTTAGAGGTTCAAGTCCTCCCGCCAGCTCCACCCGAAACCTTTATCCTGCAAGCGATTGCGGGTTTTTTGTTGCCAGCAAGACCACGAAATGGCTTCTATCCCCACGAATGGGGGTTCGCAGCGAAATCCCGAGTGTTTCATCGCATCTCCATCCCCACTCCTCGCGGGCGAATCAAGCGAACAAATAGAACGAGTAGCGCCGACTGCGCTCTGCTCAAGACTCCCCTATACTTGAACTCCTGGCTTCATCAGCACAACCAGATTCACCAGCATTAAAGCACTGCATGGCACCCCGCGATCCCTGCCGTCGTCACCCAGTGAAAGACGCGGCTCTCTTTCATGGATCCATTCTTAATAATGCGAGAACAGCCCTTCAGCGGCGGAATCCTATGAGATCTGTGCTGCCGCAAGACAATGAACTTTTTAATAGGTTTCAGAATGCCCAATCGCCCCAAAGAACCCGATGCGAAAGATCCGCGTAAACTGGACTCGGGACGATTCATCCGGGTGGAAACGGGATGCCTGCACAGGCCCTTGTTGGGATGGCCCAGCACGAATTCAGGTAATGATTTAGGCATCAGAAAACATGTCAGGGTGTCTTGTGTCAGGCGCATGGCTCTTCGCAGAGATGATTGGGTGCGGGGCAGTGAAAATGTCTTTGAGCACAGATTCTGCCGGTTTTCCCCGCAAGGTGTAGCCGTTGTCCTTCGGCCCGCCCTGCCAGTTTGGATTGGAGGGATTAGCCCACCAGAACCACATGATGCCCTTCACCCATGGACGTTTCCAGATGCTGTCAAAGGTGGCTTGGTACAACTGTTGCTGGAGTTTCAGATTCACCGCTTCATTCGGGTACCATGAGCCCGGAGTGGCCGCTGCCCCGTTTTCTGAAGGATACCCGAGTTCTGTGATGAGAAAGGGCTTCTGGGAAAGACCGGTGGATTGACGCCACGACTGGATTTGGTCGGCCAGGCTGTTCCAACTGGCCGTCAAAAGGTCTACCGTGGGATTGGGGGATTGGCTCAGCGGGAAGTAGGCGTCAATTCCGACGTCGTCGAGTTGCGCCCAAAAGGTGACCTGTTGGTAATTAGGGTAGTCGGCCCCATAAGTGATCGGACCATGATAGTACTTCCGGGCAATTTGAATGGCATGGACCCAATAGGGCTTATAGGCAGGGACCGTATCCAGGGAGTCAAATTCGTCGCCAATGGAGAAGAGGTCGGCATGGTCGGCTTGAGCCAACTTGGCGTAGTGGGCGGTATAGGCATCAAAACTCTTAAACCACGCAGAAACCGAGGCGGGATGGAACAGCGCCTGCCACCCGCTTCCTTGAAGAGAGTTGACGAATGGATTTAAGAAGACGCGCATGCCCTCATGGTGAGCCAACTGAATCAGCCGCGTGACACTGGCATCGGTGGGGGTTTTCTTGGAACTCGGAAAGATGGCGGTCGAGGCATTCGTATTTTAGCCAGCCAAGTCACACCGTCCTGGTGCATGATGGAATTGGTTACGGCCGGAGAATTGAATACGCTCGGGGTGTAGCCTGCCTCCGTCATGCCTTTCATGCGTGCGGATAGGGCCGGAAGCGCAATGGCGCGTCCTGATTCCGGATTCGCCCTGAACCAGCCGCATCCCGTGGAAACCATCAGCACGGTCAAGAGAAGGCAGTTGCCCAAAGTCCGTGGCTGTTGCGCCATGTGTGACCCCTCCATATCCTCGGCATGGACCCAGTATGCCCGCTCTTGCTGCGGACCATGTTTTCCCCGTTAGGATAGGCTGGTTGCTCGATTGCACGCCTAAGGCATTGCCCGCGGAACTGGCAAGCGAGGCCGTCACAGCCATTGGCGGGCTCCATGTTTCAGGATTAGAGGCCGCAGCTAAGGTGAGCGCGGCCGGGCACTGCCAGCCGCGGTGGAGCGGATCGATTCTGGACAAGTTGTTCTCAGTCTACTACGGTGTGGGCATATAGCCTCCAAGTTGCCATTTGAAGTCTGCCGCGCTTTTCATCTCCACCATACATATTCCGGCATTGTTGAATTCCAATTTGCGGTAGTGGGTAAGAGGCATTCCCAGTGTTCCGGCAATGAACAGCCGGATGGCGGTATTATGCGACACCACCATCACTGACTCGCCGTTGTCGCGGCTGTTCTCTACAAAGACGCTCTGGATCCGGGCAACGACGTCCCTTGCCGACTCTCCGGACCCTCCCGCCTTGACGTGGGCCGGGTCGTGAAGCCAAGCTTTCCATTGCTGAGCGAAATGGTGTTCGATTTCCTGCTGGGTTAATCCTTCCCAGTCCCCAAAATCTATCTCGCTTAACCGGGAATCTGTCTGCATTTCAATGCCCAAACGCTGGGTGATCCCTAAAGCGGTGTGCTGCGCGCGCTGCAGCGGAGACACCAATGCGGCATCAAAACGCATGGCTGCCAGGGCGTCTCCCAGGCGGGCTGCCTGTAATTTGCCAACGGTAGTGAGAGGCAGATCCGTGCGGCCGCAATAGCGGTTGCCATGGCCATTCCATTCAGTTTCTCCATGACGGATAACATAGAACATCGTCATACAGCATATCCTCCAATTCGATTGCAGCGTTGACGGCAAAAGTCCCGATTCACCGGTTGTTCACTAGTTGTCGAAGCACATAGGCCACATCGTGGCGGCTATTCTACGCAACAGTCGCGTGTGTTGACTTGGGACGAGGGCCAATGCACTCCTGTTCCTGCCGACAACGGCCCGAACTGCCATCATCCGTTTTTGACATGGAGTGTGCTTTGAAGAACTCTGTGCATCATGCTGTTGCCAACCGCACAGCGGTACAAGCTTGAAATGCGCGATAATAATATCACGATATATATGTCTGGTGTCAAGAGGAAAAATACCTCAAGGATGATTTAAAGAGAGGGTGGTTTTAGGGCCTATCAGTCTGTCCGAGCAATGCAAGAAGGTCACTAATGGCGCGCCCCTGCTGTGCAGGGTGACGCATAGGAAGTTCTGGGTGAATTTCATAACGGTTATTTCGTCCATCCCGAAATCTGCTGATATAGCCGGCATTCTCAAGATCTTCTAGAATCCTTTGGACCGCCCGCTCGGTTATCCCCACCATCGCTGCGATTTCCCTAGCGGTTAAGCGTTCTTTGCCGCAGTTGCGGGAAATGCAAAGCAAGACCTGGCTGTGATTTGTAAGAAAAGTCCAATCAGACATGTCGTGTCCCCCACTGCGGTTCGCTTCGTTCCTTGCGTGTTGACTTTCATGATAAACCAAACTGCGGCCTGCCGCCACTTTCCCGTGAATTTCGATCTGTCCCCGGCAGCATTTTTCATCAACTACGGTGCGGGGAATACCTTGGCGCTAGCCCGTGGAGAGCCGCACGGGAGAAACGCAACGCCATGATGCTTCGTGAGGCTCAGGGGTCTTGTGCGATGGAACTCACCTTTGACGCCGGCACAAGCGCTTCCCCGGCAGAAGGTCGTCGCATGCCAGGGATGACACCCACAAATGACGCAACCGGTGATCCAGACCGTGATTATCAGGACGTTTGGCCAGGTGTTAGGCCATGACTGAGCTCCGGCCTGAAGTCTTCTCAGGGCGGGGTCGTTGACGCATCACCGGCTCAGATCTGGTGGAGTCTTTGCTATAATTATCTCGCTGTCAATGAAAAATGGGGTTGTGTTTTCCCGGGTGTGCCGTTATAATAACTAAGCGGTCCGATTGAGGGAAGCACCCAGCATGCAAATGTGGGTTGAATTTCTCTAATCGGTCTGGGAGGACCAATTAAGGATGGGTGCCCGAGAGGCTAAAGGGGGCGGTCTGTAAAACCGCTGGCTAACGCCTACGTTGGTTCGAATCCAACCCCATCCACCACCGCGGGGTAGAGCAGTCTGGTAGCTCGTCGGGCTCATAACCCGGAGGTCGCAGGTTCAAATCCTGTCCCCGCAACCAATGCTCACGTAGCTCAGTAGGTAGAGCACGTCCTTGGTAAGGACGAGGTCACCGGTTCAAATCCGGTCGTGAGCTCCATTTTTGTGTCACGACCCAGATGTTCCAAGGAGATACACAAAAACAGCGATTCCGATGGCCACTAAAATAAAGCCCGTTAGCAAAGAAAACTTCATATCCTCAAGAGTTTCACCGCGCTGGATACGATAATAGTTGCGGTGATATTGCCACGTGGCCAGGCCCATGATAATAACACCCCCAGCAACTAAAGCCAAGCCCAACGCTCCATTTTGGACAGGACGGTGAGCGGTAATTTGCAAAAACAAGTCAAATTTCGATACCACAAAGCCGAATGCCATCAAAGATATTCCTGTGCGCAGCCACGACAAAAAGGCTCGTTCATTCGCCAAAATCTCTCGCGGATCCGGTTTATTCGCGATGACGTATTCTCCTCTCTGCACAATCCCGTGCCCTATCTCATCATGCGGGCGCCCGTGGCGGACCAGGTCCGGCTGCTGACGCGCTTGGGATTTCAGGAACAGCTCCAGCTCGTCTATACTGACCCTCCGTTTTTCTCCGGAAAAGTTCAGCGGGCTGATGCCGGGGAATTTATGGACCGCTGGGCTACACTCCCGTCGTATCTCGAATTTATCCGTGCTTATATCGTGTCCATTCTGCCTTTAATTTCTCCTTCCGGTTTTTTTGTGCTGCATTGCGATTATCATGCGAGCCATTATATCAAGGTGCTCGGGGACAGCATCTTCGGGTATGAGAACTTCCGCAACGAGATCATCTGGCACTATACGGGGCGCCGGCAGCCCGCGGACCTGCATATCAACAGAAAGCACGATGTGCTGCTGGTGTGGGCCCGGAGCAGTGCCTCCCGGATGCACGCGGTGTCAGAGCCGTGGGACCGCGAGCACTACTTGCGCATGAAACGGCAACAGCTGCAGGTCGATGAAGACGGCCGGGAATGGGTGTGGGGGCATAAGGGCCGGGGGCAGTCGCATGCCTACCGGATTTATGTGGACGAGGCTGTGGCGCAAGGACGCGCCATCGACAGCGTCTGGGATATGCCGATTATTGGCATATCCGCCAAGGAGCGGACAGGATACCCGACACAGAAGCCGCGGGCTTTGCTCAACCGGGTGGTGGAACTTTTCACGGCGCCTGGGCAGTGGGTGGCCGATTTCATGGCTGGCTCGGGCACGGCAGGGGAGGCGGCATGGAGCCAGGGGCGTCCGGTATATCTGGGCGATCTCAATCCTGACGCGGTCGCGATAACCCGCCGCCGGATGGCGCGCATTTCCCAATAGGGACCACAAGGCTAGCACCGCGCGTCACTGCGCGGTGTTTTTTTTATGCCCCACAGAAAGTATAGAAGATGGCAAAAAAACACATACCACACCGGAGCGGTGCGAATCAGGGCTCGAGCACTACAGTGATAGCAGAAAAAAGGCAGGAGATGTTATTGAGAGGGATGTTAAGAATGCGCGGCGCGCTGGCGGCCATCTGGTGGGCTTTGGCCGCTATGCTCCTGGCTACGAGCGGAGTGCAGGCGGCAGGATTCGGTGCCCACGCGGAATCCAAAATTATCGTGCGGGCCGACAGTGCCGCGGTGTTTGCCGTAGGCGGGGGCCGTGTTGTGGCCCTTAGCGGAGGGACCGCTGACGGGGTGCGGGTTCTCAACACCACCGTGGCACACCGGGGACATCTGTTCCGGGTGGCGGTCAACCCGCAGACTGACCGAACCGTCTCTATTGTCAAGCTGCGGTAGGACGGCAAGGATTTCTGAGCGGTAAAGGAAGGGATGAAAATGAGTCAGCCGCATGAACCCGCAGGGATTATTGAACAGTCCTGGAGCCGCCGGCAGCTGCTCTGGGGCGGCGCCGGCCTGGCGGCCGCGTCGCTGGTGGCCCTGTTCGAGAAGCCGGCCATTGTCAGTTTGGCCCGCGATGTCTTCGGGTCTCCGGTCAGCAGCGGGAAGATTAATCTCTATCAGTTTGACTACTATTTTGTGCCTAATTACATGACCTGGCGGGTGGGGGACAAGCTGGAGGTGACACTGCAGAACCAGAGCCATACGCACTGGCACGAGTGGACAATTGGGCGCCACCTGAACATGGATTTTTTTCAGGCATTTGGGGAATTGAGTGCCGATGCCTGGGCCATTGATTTCTGGAAGGACGTGGATGTGACCTTAAGCGACCCGTATAAAATCGACAATTTCGTGCCGAATACCGCCCATGTCACGTATGTGGGACCCAAAGGCCCCTACCAAATTCAGTCCGGCGGCGATTTCAGCCCCACCATCCAACCCAACGGCAGCATCAAACTCTCCTTCACTGTGCCCAATAAACCGGGAATCTGGCACTACGGCTGCTTTGTGCAGGAGTTCATTCACTATCGCGCCGGCATGCAGGGCATGATCAATATCCTGCCGGCGTAAGGGCCAACGCTGGCTGGCCCGCGAAGAGAAGGGAGGATTTGCATGGGAAACATAGTGGTCTTCGGAGTTGTCTGGGCTGTGTTGACGGCCCTTGCCGAATGGGTGTTCCGGGCCAACCGGGCCCATTCGTTTTACTACACGATTTCTAATCAGGGCAGCTTGGCCTTGAGCGCGTTCAATTTCCTGTCTTCTTGGCTGATGCCCATTTTTATCTTCATTGTGCTGATCACGGTGTTTTCGCTGGTCCGCTTCCGGGCTCCGGACAACGAGCCGAAGCCCAGCTTGGTGCAGGCGATGCGCAACCGCTGGTATATCTTCATCTGGGTCGGCGCCAGCTTTGCTCTGAACATCATGTTCTGGCTCCATCCCACAGCGGTGGACCTCGAGGCGATGTTTACCAACTGGCGGCAGGAGAAAGCACAGCACCCGCTGATTGTGAACGTCACGGCCCGGCAGTGGGAATGGATGTTCAACTACCCTCAGTACGGCATTACCCAGGCGGTCAATGCAGAGGGGCTGGATGAAATGGAACTGCCCGTCAACCGTCCTGTGGAGTTTTTTCTCCGCTCCTACGACCCTTTTCACACCTACGACGTCTATGCGGGAGTGATTCACAGCTTCTGGATCCCGGCGTTTGGGATCAAAGAGGATGTGATTCCCGGAGAAACCCGCAGCCTGTTTCTGATTCCCAACCACGTGGCCAATTTCCACACCAATCCGCTGGTGCGGGTGCAGTGCGCCGAAGTCTGCGGACCCGGCCACCCGTATATGGAATCCCCGGTCTCGGTTGTCACTGCCCCGCAGTTCGCCCGGTGGATTGCGTATCAGAAAAAACTGCAGGCCGCAGCGGGCGGCGCGTAACCCGGCTGGCAATGCAAGGTCCTAGGAGGTTGATTGATGGAACAGCAAATGACACAGGCGGAAGCGCGCAACAATCCGCAGACCAAAGTGATGCATATCGCGCCCCTCTTTCGCGGGGTCATCTGGGCCACCATTGGCTTTGTCGTTCTCGACCTGCTCACGGTGGCGGTGGACCCCTTCCGCGGACACCCTCTGGTGACAGAGCCGTCAGAGGTGATGGGTTGGGCGGGGGCTGTGGTCGGCTGGCTGATGGGCGTGGGGGGCTACGAGGAAATGATCCTTCCGCTGTTCGGGTCGCCCAGCACCTGGGTCGAGCCCAAAGATTGGCGGAAATACTTCGGGCTGAGCACGAACCACAAAGTGATCGGGATCCAGTATCTCTTTACGTCTAGTTCCATTTTCTTTGTGGGCGGGATGATCGCCATGGCCATGCGCTACGAGCTCATGCAGCCATCGATGCATTTCTTTACCTACGCGGGGCAGTACCTGACAGCGGTAGGGATCCACGGATCTCTAATGATGTTCGGGGTCGGTACCGTCGTGCTGATATCGGGGTTGGGAAACTATTTTGTGCCTCTGATGATCGGGGCCAAGGAGACCGTCTTTTCCCGTCTGTCCGGACTAGGCCACTGGCTGTTGCCGGCGGGGGCCCTGACGCTTATCGCCAGCCCCTTGCTGGGCTATTGGGACACAGGGTGGCGCGGCTATGAGCCCTTGGCGAGCCAAGACCCCGGAGGGATCGTGTTTTACTATCTGGGCGTCTTCGCTATGACCCTGTCCACGATTTTGGCATCTCTCAATCTCGCTGCGACGATTATCTTTCACCGCGCCAAAGGGATGACATGGGCGCGTCTGCCGCTGTTCGTCTGGGGCATCCTGACCGTGTCCCTCTTGAACCTGATCTGGCAGCCGGAAATTGAAATGACCTTTGTGATGGCGCTTTTGGACAAACTGATTCCCTTTCACTTCTTCGATGCCATGGGCAGCCCGCTGACCTATCTGAGCATGTTCTGGCTCTTCGGGCATCCCGAAGTGTATATCATTGTCCTGCCGGCGTTCGCGCTCTGGAATGAGATCATTCCGGTGATGGCGCAGAAAAATCTCTTTGCCCGCGATTGGGCCATTATCGGCCTGATTTTCGTCATGATGCTGAGTGGGCTGGTGTGGGCGCATCACATCTTCACCAATATGCGCAACAGTGAGATGTTTCCCTTTTCGTTTTTCAGCGAGATGATTTCGATTCCTACGGGATTTTCGTTCATGGCCGCCATCGGCACACTCTGGCGGGCGCGGCTGCGTCTGACCACCCCCACCTTGCTGGTGCTGATGTCCTTGTTCAACTTCACCATCGGCGGGTTGACTGGGGTCTACCTGGCCGACCCGCCCATCAATCTGCAAGTGCATGACACCTTTTTCGTTATCGCGCATTTCCACTACACCATTATCGGCGGCATGGTGTTCACGTGGATGGCTGCCATGTATTACTGGCTGCCGAAGATGTCCGGGCGCATGTTCAATGAGACTTGGGGAAAATGGCTGGCGCTGTGGGTGTTCATCGGGTTCAACGGGACATTTGGCCAGATGTTTCTATTGGGACTGGACGGCATGAACCGGTGGGTGCCCGTCTACCCCCCGTACTTGAAGCCGCTGAACTACTCCGTGTCACTGTTCGCGTTCTTTCTGGGGGCAGGTTTCATTGCGACAGCTATCCACATTCTGTGGGCATGGACGAAGGGGCCGAAGTCCCCTGAGAATCCGTGGCATGCCCGGACTTTGGAGTGGCTCACCACATCCCCGCCGCCCGATGACAACTTTGACGGGGAGGTCGAGGTGGTCCGGGGATTCTACCGCTACGATCATGACGAACCTTCAGCCTATCTGGTCAAATCTCCCGATCCAGTGGAGTAGTCACAGACAAAAAGGAGAAGACTAATGGCCGTAACCTATGCCAAGGACAGAGAAATCGCCGCCTACCGCTGGGGATTTCGGATCTTTCTGGTGAGCCAGTCGGTGCCGTTTATTTTGCTCTTTTCCGACTGGTACATGTTTGACGGATATTACGTGAGCCGGGTAGTGGACAAGTGGCTCGGTTCTGCGGAAGCGTTACTGGCGCTCGTGTCGGGATATATGGCATGGCGGGCGCTGCAGGCAATCCGGCAGGGGCGCCTGACGGACATGGTGCAGGGGTTCCGGCGCGCTGCCGTGGCCGGGGCCGCTCAGCTCGTAGTGCTGGCGTACCAGTGGGGCACGCGCTTCATTCCTCCGGGCACGCGCTACGGCGAAGTGTACTATACCCTCACCGGGGTGTCCGGCTTCTATGAGCTGATTGGCGTCTTTGTGCTGCTGGCTATCAGCGTGCGCGCGGCGCGGGTGCAGTTTACCGCCAATTTCCACTGGGATGCAGAAGCCGCTGAATACTTCTGGATCTTTCAGATGGTAGCGGGACTGCTGTCGTACCTCTTTCTTTACTGGATCTAGGCAAGCAGCCGGCATTTTGAGGGAGCGGGAATTTTAGGACCGGCCCACGGTCCTTCAGGAGGGATGAGAATATGGGATTTTTTCCCCAATTGCCGGTGCGCATTCCTTTCAGCCCGGGGATGGCGCACTGGTGGGACCCGTTTTGGTGGATGTTTCAAATCGTTGTGATGACGGTGCTGCTGCTGGCATTTCGCAAAGTGGCGCTGCGGGTGGACGAAGAATATGACGATCCCAAGCCCGAACCGCCCAAAGACCCGTCACGGTTGCGGCGGACGTAATGCTGCGCGGCAGCCAAGCGGCAAACACCAGGCTGTGGCCTGTCTGGCCCGACAAAACAGGAATGCAAGAGCCATCAGCAGTCCTCGTCGGGGTGCTGATGACGACCAGTGTCAGCGCGCTGGTCGCCTCCAATCAGGGCGGGCCGGGGTGGGGGGTTATGGGGGCCGCTAGTTTAGGGTGGGGATTGTCTTTGTGGAGCATGGCTCTGATATCCGGCCTACCCTCTTTCCTGCGGATGGTGTGGGCTCTCGGCCTTCAGTTTGCCGCCTTTCACTGGTTGGGCCAGGCCAGCTACAACACTGCGCATCTTAGCTTGGGCGCCTTTGATGCGGTGTGGCTGGTGACGGTGCTGCGCACGCTGACCAGGCGCCTCCCAGCTTTGGAGTTCATGGCCGTGGCCGCAGCGGTCAGTCCAGCCGTTGGGGCCAGCCTGAGCCCCCATGGCTTTGGGCTGCAAGAGGTTGCGGTCATGGTGTCTATTGCGCTGGCATGGTCCGTGGCGCACGCCAGCGCCGTGCATTTCCTGGTGCACACAGAGCATTCACAAGGGATTCAGACATCTTATCCTGATGCAGACGAAAAGTTGAAGACCCGGGCTTTGCTGTGGGCGGAACTGGCAGCGCTGCTGGCTCTCGTGCCTTTCTATACGGATGGGCTGGCGCCGTCGTATTTGGCGTGGGCTTTTGGCCTCGGGATTTTGTACCTTGCCGCCACGGGACTGAGTTTGACGGCGCTAAGCCGGTGCGGGAGGCCCGCCCTGCGGTGGCAGAGGGCCGTCTCACTGGTCTACATGGGTGCAGTGTTTGTCTGTCTGGCGTGCTATCATCTGCATTGAGGGCAGCTAGTCGGAAACCGCCTGCCAGGCCCAGATCGCCTGGCAGGCGGTTTCCTATCCAATTCTTACTTGCCTTTGGCAATATGCCAGACGTATTGGGAGACGCTGCTGGCGTCTTTGGAGCTCAGGCTTCCCGGGTGGTCTGCCGGCATGTGCAGCGCAATAAAAGTTTTCAGCCGCGCCTCTGTGTCAAACCCGGAGGGCACACCGCTCGGGGCGGCCAGCCTGGGGGCGCCGCTAGTGCCAACGCCCTGGCTCCCATGACACGACGCGCAGTCCTTTTGAAAGACTACGGAGCCTGCCTTCAAGACGGGAGCCGGCGCCGGGGTTCGGCTTTCCGCCGCGACTTTCTTGAACCGGCTCCGGTTGGTGGCGTGCTCAAGCGCGGGATTCTGGGTATTATTGACGTCGCTGACCCCCTGCGGCTGCTGGCCTTCTTTCCCGCGCGGCAGAGTGTTGTTGGGTCCCCCGGCTCCGTACAGGCCGCAGCCGGCTGCAATGACCGTGACTAAAAGAGCTGTGGCTCCCCAAAGCTTTTTACCTGCCAAAGTGAACGACCTCCTTAAATATCTGCCGTCTCCCCAGCGCATGGCTAAGGGAGACGGTGCAAAAAGAAAAGCCGGATCCTGGCGACCGATCCTGTCTTGCCTATCGTGTCCGTAAAAATTTTACCTATACTCCCGAAATGGCCGGGATAAAGAACACGGTACCAACTCACACTAGCCAGGACGAAAGCATTGGGGAGGGATACCTGTGAACTGGAAGGGCGCCATTTCGCGGTTTGTAATGACATTGCTGCTGCTGGAAATTTTTCGCTATACCTTAAGCCTCTTCCCTGCAATCAGCCTTGCGGAGGCTTTGCTCATCGCGGCGCTTGTGGCAGGGATCGGGTACTTGGCTGATGAAGTATTCGGGGGCTACATTTCACCGCCAGGACGGGGATTTGTGGGATTCATTGTGACCACTACTATTGTCAGCATTTACTTCACGCATTACGTCTATCCTATTGTGCATACGTTTGCCTATGTGTTTGACTCGATTGCCATTGGTGTGATTGTGGGAGCCACCGACGCGTTGTGGGGATGGGCATATCAGAAAGCGCATTGACCGCAGAACCCGTCATAGAGGAAAGCCGTGCACCATGGTGCCGCCGAGTGTGCTGGCCCCCAGAACCGCCAAGGTGGCGGCGAGCCACAGGAGCAGAGAGGGCAGGGTATCGCGGTCAAAGTCAAAATAGAGGTAACAGGCCATGAGCCACCAGCTGACGGCAAAAGCGATGTGCCAGCGCAGCACCGGGGGTGCCGCCGACCAGATTAGGGGGGACGCTGCCAAAAGCCCGGTGCCAATGGCTAAAAAGCCTGTGGCAATGCTGAGCAGCAGCCCTAGCTGGATTAAAGCGGCCGGGATGGTTTTGCTGAATATCCGGGCCGTAGCTGTCAGCAAGAAGAGAACAATGGGAAAGTGAATGATGGCGGGGTGCAGATGTTGAAGAACACGCACGGAGATTCTCCTTCGTTGATAGACATCCCTTCGTTACGGTCAATTTATGTGGCAGCCGCCCGGGGTAGACTGCGCTCCCGCGTCCAGTGAGGCAAAAATTCCTGAAATTCAAGGCGGCATGGCGCTCATTGGCCCGGAACACGCTTGACACCGGAAAAGGAGTAACCGATAATTAGTGAGAAAATTCACAAGGTTGACCCCGCGATTGAATTTAGGGGATATGGTGAGTGACTGCGGGGCAAAACCCCGGCGCCTACGGCTAAATATCCAGACGTTGGGCGGATGTGCATATTCGTAAGCAACGATAGCATTGGGAAAAGGAGGAGTGGGAGAGGCGCTATCCCTCCCCGGCATGGATGCCGGGCTTTCCCGCGAAACTGGATGAAACCGACTTTAATCGCTCCATCAATTTTATCTGCAGATTTTTCCCGGCTGGGATCTGAAGTGAATGACGTCCTAGCGGGAGGGGCTGACTGGATTCATATCGACGTCATGGACGGACAGTTCGTGCCTAACATTACTATGGGGCCCGTTATCGTCCAGTCCCTGCGCCCGCAAACATCTGCGCATCTCGACGTGCACCTGATGATCGTCCGCCCCGAACAATACATTCCGGATTTTCTTCAGGCTGGAGCGGACAGCATCTCGGTGCACTATGAATCCACCCCGCATGTTCAGCGCGCGCTGGACATGATCCGCAGCGCGGGCAAGATGGCGGGACTGGCGCTAACGCCTTCCACGCCCTTGAGCGCTGTTGATTATGTGCTTAAAGACCTGGACTATGTGCTCATCATGACAGTGAACCCCGGGTTCGGCGGCCAGCGGTATATCCCGGCCATGGCGGATAAGGTGCAAGCACTGCGTATGAAATTGGACGCAGCAGGATATCCGGACATTGCGATTGAAGTGGACGGAGGCATCAACCCGGACACGGCTTTTGAGGTCACCCGGGCGGGAGCCGATATTTTAGTGGTGGGCAGCGCGATTTTCGGGAAAACTGACCGGCTGTCAGCCATCCAGACCATTCAGCAGCGAGCGCACGACGGCCTGCAGGCACGCGGGGCGCAGACTGGTTTGCATACAGGAATCTGAGGGGAGGGAGCGTCTAGGGCGGTAAACGCCTGAGGATGCGCAATAGTGATGGAATCTCATGCGGAAAACAATTTAGAGACGGCAGCCCTAGACTTCGACACGGTTCTGGGGGAAACGAAAGTCCTGGATATTTTGGGCCAGCTTGACCGGGAATTGGTGGGACTGGTCCCCGTGAAGACCCGGATACGGGAGATTGCGGCCTTGCTGCTAGTGGATAAGATGCGCCGCCAACTCGAACTGTCATCGCAGACCCCGTCCTTGCACATGTCGTTTACCGGCAACCCCGGCACCGGCAAGACGACGGTGGCGATGCGGATGGCGGAAATTCTCCACCGGCTGGGCTATGTGCGCAAAGGCCACATGGTAGCGGTCACGCGCGATGATTTGGTGGGCCAGTATATCGGGCACACCGCGCCGAAAACCAAAGAAGTGCTGAAGCGGGCCATGGGCGGGGTGCTCTTTATTGACGAAGCCTATTATCTCTACCGGGAAGAAAATGAGCGCGACTACGGCCAGGAGACTATAGAGATCCTCCTGCAAATTATGGAAAATCAGCGCGATGATCTTGTCGTCATCCTTGCCGGATATAAAGACCGCATGGACCGGTTCTTCAAGTCTAATCCCGGCATGCGCTCGCGGATTGCCCATCATATCGACTTTCCTGACTACTCGGCGGATGAGTTGCTGCTGATAGCCGAGCTGATGCTCGAAGACCAGCACTACAGGCTGAGTCCGGATGCCCGCACGGCGTTTCGCGCCTATCTGGAAAAGCGCATGGCCATGCCCAACTTCGCGAATGCGCGCAGTATCCGCAATGCTCTGGACCGCGCGCGCCTGCGGCAGGCCAACCGCTTGTTTGCCAAGGGCGGCCGGGTCCAGAAGGAAGACCTGATCACGATCCAGCCAGAAGATATTCTGGCGAGCCGCGTATTCAGCCAGGGAGTCCCAGACCAGGATCCAGCTCTGGGTTAACGAGAAACTCTTGATGCGGCGTTTTCCCAAGGGAGCCGGAGTGCTGGCATGCGCACTCCGGCTCCCTTGCCGCGTCTAAGCGGCTACCGGCCAATCCACCACAAGGTGGCTAATGCCAGCGCGTCTATGCTGAGCACGGCGAGCATTCCTGGCAGCTGGCCGAACATCCCACCTATGGCAAGCAGGGGAATGGAAATGCCCATCAAGGCGAATACGGCCAGCCACAGGGCGAGAGGGTGGGGTTTTCGGGCGATGCGGCGCGCTTGGCGCAGCCACCGGCGCTTTTGCGCGGGAGAGAGGCGCGAAAAAGCAGACAGTCCCGCATCGGTGTCGGCTCTCTGGATGGCGGCTGTCACTTGCTCGATCCACTCGTCATCATATTCCGGGCCAAGGTCCCGGGCGGAATGGAGAAAGACCCGCAGGTCATCGGAACTTAGAGGCATAGTTTCACCAGTCCTTCTGCAGGCCTGATAGCTTGCGCCTGAATCGCCAAAATGCTGCCTGTCACCTCATTGTATGCCACCATTCGAGGAATGTCATGAACGGGCCAGCATGTTGTGGTGAAATGCGTTCTTATGGCCAAGGACGCTATTGGCAGCTGAAGTCCCTTTGTTAGTGGGTTCCACAAAGATCATCGGGCCGGTGCGCGGCGTGAATGGACATAGCAAGGGTCCGGGCGGCGCTTGCAAACTGTTCGGGCTAGAGTTTCGGCACATCTCCAGTGCACCTGACTTACGGAACGATTACCGGCAGCATGCCCGAGCAAGTGTTCCTTGCGGGAGTGCAGTCGCTTGTTGCGCCTGTGGCCCGTGTTGAGCGGACCTGAGGGCACACTGGTGCAGCCGTTGACACGTTCCCGCAAGTATGATAAAATCCTTCCGCATGAGTGGGAGGTAAACGACATGCGTACAATCATTACATTGGCGTGCTCAGATTGCAAACGACGCAATTACACGACAACCAAGAACAAGAAGAATGACCCCAATCGGCTGGAACGCCGGAAATACTGTCGGTGGTGCCGGACCCATACTGTTCATCGCGAAACGCGATAGGTTTCCGGACTCGCAGAAATGGGGAAAATGATGGAAGCAAAGGGCAAAACCACCGTATCGACTGCTGACCGGTCCCGCCGCTATCTCCGCGAGGTCCGGTTTGAATTGAAAAAAGTGGTGTGGCCCACGCCGCGCCAGACTTTGTCGTATACAGGGTTCGTGGTGTCTTTTTCTTTACTTGTCGCGCTCATTATCATGGGGCTCGATGCCCTGTTCAATCTGGGGCTGAACCATTTCGTTCGCTAGTACAAGCGCCTTGGAGGCCTTACCCTGACGCCGGCTTGGCGCATTTTTTTGTGAGGGAAGGCGGCTAGTACAGTGGAGAAAAGCTGGTACGTGATACACACCTACTCGGGGTATGAGAACAAAGTGAAGGCAAACCTTGAGAAGCGTGTGGAATCCATGAACATGGGGGACAAAATCTTCCGGATTATGGTCCCCATGGAAGAAGAGCTTGAAGTGAAAGACGGCAAGAAGAAGCTCGTGAAGAAAAAGGTTTTTCCGGGCTATGTCATGGTGGAGATGATCATGACAGATGATTCTTGGTATGTCGTCCGCAATACGCCTGGGGTTACAGGATTTGTGGGCTCAGGGACTCGGCCGATTCCTTTGCTCGAGCATGAGATTCACATGATTCTGGGGAGCGACCTGTCGGGAGTGCCTGAATTGCCGAAGATCAACTTGGCGGTAGGCCAGGCGGTTACGGTGACCGAGGGGCCCTTCGAAGGATTTTCTGGGCGTATTGAAGAAGTCTTGGCCGACCGCGGCAAGGTGCGCGTGACGGTTTCGATGTTTGGACGAGAAACCCCGCTTGAGGTGGATTATGCCCAAGTGGCCGAAATTGAGTAAGAAATGAGGGGAAATCGTGCCAAAGAAAGTTAGTGCGGTGATCAAGCTGCAGATTCCAGCTGGCAAGGCGACGCCCGCACCGCCTGTAGGGCCTGCGCTGGGGCAGCATGGCGTGAATATCATGGCGTTCGTCAAAGATTACAATGAACGCACCCAGGCACAGGTGGGCCTGATTATTCCTGTGGAAATCACTGTCTATGAAGACCGGTCCTTTACCTTTGTGACCAAAACTCCGCCAGCAGCCATCTTGATTAAAAAGGCTCTGGGTCTGGAAAGCGGATCTGCCACGCCCAATACCCAAAAGGTGGGCACCCTGACGCGTGATCAGGTGCGGCAGATTGCGGAGACGAAAATGCCCGACTTGAACGCGACCACGATCGAAGCCGCAATGCGGATGATTGAGGGAACGGCGCGCAGCATGGGCGTGGAAGTTGCCGATTAAAGCTTCGTGGGAGGCTACCAAGCCGCTGTACCACAAGGAGGGTTTAGAGTGAGTCTAGGAAAACGATATGCAGAAGCAAACAGCCAGATTGAAAAAGGCCGTCTCTATGATGCCATTGCCGCCATACAGCTAGCCAAAGACACCGCGCATGCCAAATTCGACGAAACCGTTGAGGTGGCCATCCGTCTCGGGGTGGACCCGCGTCACTCTGACCAGGTCGTGCGGGGTGCTGTCGTGCTCCCTCAGGGCATTGGCAAAACCCAGCGTGTGGCAGTATTTGCCAAAGGCGAAAAGGCCAAGGAAGCTGAAGAGGCTGGCGCCGACGTCGTGGGCGCCGAGGATTTGGCGGAACGGGTGCAGGGAGGGTGGACGGACTTTGATGTGGCCGTAGCCACCCCGGATATTATGGCGCTTGTGGGGCGTTTGGGAAAGATTCTCGGCCCCAAGGGCCTGATGCCTAACCCCAAGACTGGGACGGTCACTTTTGATGTAGCGACCGCTGTCAAGGAGATCAAGGCCGGTAAAATCGAGTTCCGGACCGAGAAAGCGGGAATTGTCCATGCTCCTATCGGGAAAGCGAGCTTTGCTCCGGAGCAGCTCGAAGAAAACCTGGCGGTGCTGGTCGACGCGCTGAACAAGGCCCGCCCGACTACGGCCAAAGGTGTCTACCTGAAGTCGATTACCATCTCCACGACGATGGGCCCGGGAATCCGCGTCAACCCGCAGTCCGCCCAGCGTGCCATTTAACCAGGCGAGAAGGTTCTGCTGCGCCATCCAAGAAGCTCCGGCAATGTGCTGGAGCTTCTTGGGCATTGTTGAGGCCGGTGGTATCTTTTGCCAGCCATTTATCTCCCCTCAGGCGTCCTTCGCCACCGTTCGGCGGTGCCCTATGCTATATTGCAAATAATAGGCGGCCAGTGCTGCGGCAGGGTCCGTCAGCCGCATACTGGTTTGGCGGCAGTGCTGGGATCCGTTCTGGCTATCGTGGGAGGGGGGCGCACCGAGCATTTTCACCACATCCTGCAAGGGCTCATCATGGTATCTGCACCGGGATCATCCTCCTGAGCGTGGCCACGGGGGCTACGCCGATGCCTGGAGGCCAAGATGCCTAGATCACCGAAGACCTGAATGCCTCCCGCGAAAAATTGTTGATTTTTCACGGGCTTCGTGGTACCTTTATTGCCGAACCCAAGACAGTGGGTGCCGACCTCGGCTCAATATCCCGCTTAGGTAGAATTTCGGAGATGTTTATTGCTGAGCATATCCTCTGCCGTTCTTGGGTGGAGGTATTTTTTGTTTAAGGGGGGTGAATGTGTGCCAACACCACAAAAAGCGCAAGTCATTGAAGAGACCCGCCAAGAACTGCAAGCGGCGTCTGGCGCTGTGTTAGCCAATTACCGCGGCTTGACGGTGCAGCAGCTTGGCCAGTTGCGGGAGAATCTTCGCAAGGGTGGCGTCTCTTTCAAGGTTATCAAAAACACCTTGATCAAGCGGGCCGCCGACGAAGTCGGCATTGACGGACTGGAACCCTACCTTGAGGGTCCTACGGCCGTGGCATTTTCGCACGATGATCCGGTGATGGCGGCCAAGATGATGACGCAGGCCGTACGGGAATTCCGCAAAATGGAAATTAAGGCGGGAATCTTAGGAAAACAGGCTTTATCGGCGCAGAGTGTCCGCGAACTGGCGGACCTTCCCAGCCGCGAAGTCTTGCTAAGCAAGCTGGTAGGAACTCTGAACGCTCCTATCCAGCAGTTTGTCTGGGTGCTGAATGCACCGATGACAAATCTGGCGCGCGCCCTCGACCAGGTGCGCCAACAAAAAGAACAGGCCTGAGAAACATTCAGGATATCTAAGGAGGAAAATTAATGGCCAAGGTTGAAGAGATTATTGAAACCGTGAAAGAGATGAATGTGCTAGAATTATCGCAGTTAGTCAAGGCATTGGAAGAAGAATTCGGTGTGACGGCGGCAGCTCCTGTCGCCATGGCAGCTGCTCCGGCGGCTGGCGGCGCGGCTCCAGTAGCAGAAGAGGTCGAGCAGACAGAGTTTGATGTGATCCTGACTGCCGCTGGCGACAAAAAGGTCCAGGTTATCAAAGCCGTTCGTGAATTGACTGGTCTTTCTCTGACAGAAGCGAAAGCTTTGGTCGACGGGGCTCCCAAGCCGGTGAAGGAGAAGATTTCGAAGGCGGATGCCGATGCAGCGAAGGCTAAATTGGAAGAAGCGGGAGCAACCGCTCAAGTCAAATAGTCGCGCAGTAAGCGTGCCATGTTTAGCCCTCCTCGGGGTCAGGAAATTTATTTCTTGACCTAGGGGTGGGCTTGTGATATTATTTTTAATTGCCATATTTTATAAGCCAATTCATACCAACAGTTGACAGGTGTCGGCAACGAACCGCGCAACCATTGGGACCTAAATCAGAACAAGGAGCTGACTGTGAATGGCTTATCCTCTCCAAGCCGAGCACCCGCAGCGGGTGTCTTTTGCGCGCATCAACGAAGTTCTTGACATGCCCAATCTCATTGAGATTCAGCAGAATTCGTACCAGTGGTTTCTGCGCGAAGGATTGCGGGAGATGTTCCGCGACATCTCCCCTATTCAAGATTTTACTGGCAATCTGATTTTAGAGTTTGTGGATTACAATTTGAAGACCCCAAAATATTCGGTAGAAGAGTGTAAAGCCCGGGACGTGACCTTTGCAGCTCCTCTGCACGTGCGTGTGCGCCTGATTAACAAAGAGACCGGAGAGGTCAAGGAACAAGATGTTTTCATGGGCGATTTTCCGCTCATGACGGACAAAGGGACCTTTATCATCAATGGCGCCGAGCGGGTGATTGTCTCCCAATTAGTGCGCTCCCCTGGCGTTTACTTCGGCGAGCAGATTGACCCGTCGGGCAAGCGGTTGTATTTTGCGACCATGATTCCGAACCGGGGAGCCTGGCTGGAATTTGAATCCGATTCCAACGATGTTTTGTCGGTGCGGATAGACCGCACCCGGAAACTGCCAGCCACCATTCTGCTCAGGGCTCTCGGCTTTGGCACAGATGCGCAGATTATTGAGGCGGTCGGGGACGACGAGCGCATCCAGACCACTCTGTCCAAGGATGCGGCCAAGACCCAAGAGGAAGCGCTGATCGAGATCTACAAGCGCTTGCGCCCCGGTGAGCCCCCTACCGTAGAGAGTGCGCAGAGCCTGCTGCAGTCGCTGTTTTTTGATGCTAAGCGCTACGATCTGGCAAACGTGGGCCGCTACAAATTCAACAAGAAGCTCTCCCTGCGGCGCCGCATTGTGGGCACGACGGCGATGGAGACTATTGTCCACCCTGACACCGGGGAAATACTGGCCCGCGAAGGCGACCATATTGAGCGGGAGCAGGCCATCGCGTTGGACGCGGCCAAGGTCAAGACCATTCATGTCGGGCTCGCCAATGGCGAAGAAGTCATGGTGGTGTCCAACGGGCAGCCTGACGGCACTGTGAAAACGGTCACCCGTGAAGATATTGTAGCCTGTTTCAACTATTTGACGACCCTGTTTGAGGGGATCGGGACCACGGATGATATCGACCATTTGGGCAATCGCCGCCTGCGTTCCGTAGGGGAACTGCTGCAAAACCAGTTTCGGGTCGGTCTCAGCCGCATGGAGCGGGTGGTGCGTGAGCGGATGACGATTCAGGACATTGAGTCCATCACCCCTCAGGCCCTGATCAATATCCGCCCGGTCGTGGCTGCCGTGAAGGAGTTTTTTGGGTCATCCCAGCTCTCGCAGTTTATGGACCAGACCAATCCTCTGGCAGAGCTCACCCACAAGAGGCGGCTTTCCGCTCTGGGGCCGGGCGGTCTCTCGCGTGAGCGGGCAGGATTTGAAGTGCGCGATGTCCACCATTCCCATTATGGGCGCATGTGCCCCATTGAGACCCCAGAAGGTCCCAACATCGGTCTGATTGGGTCCTTGTCCACATTTGCCCGCATCAATGCCTATGGCTTTATCGAGACGCCCTACCGCAAGGTTGACAAAGACCATGGCCGGGTCACGGATGAGATTGTTTACCTGACTGCCGACGAAGAAGATGACACAGTTATTGCCCAGGCCAATGAGCCGTTAAGCGATGACGGCCATTTCGTGGCTCCACGGGTCACGGTGCGCTCGCGCCATGAGATTCTGGAAGAGACGCCGGAACGGGTCGACTACATGGATGTCTCGCCAAAGCAGGTGGTCTCGATTGCTACGGCGCTGATTCCCTTTTTGGAACATGACGATGCCAACAGGGCTTTGATGGGCGCTAACATGCAGCGGCAGGCGGTGCCTTTGCTGGTGCCTGACTCTCCGGTTGTGGGCACAGGGATGGAGGCAAAGGCGGCGCGGGATTCCGGCGTGGTCAGCATCAGTGAAAAGGACGGGGTGATCGACCGCATCCAGGCCGACCAGATTACCGTGAAAAATGATGACCACACCATGTCCACGTACAAACTGCTAAAGTTCACGCGGTCCAACCAGGGCACGTGCATCAATCAGAAGCCCATTGTGCGCAAGGGGCAGCGTGTAGAGGCAGGGGAGATCATTGCGGATGGCCCTTCGACCGACAAGGGCGAATTGGCCCTAGGCCGCAATGTGGTGGTGGCCTTCATGCCATGGGAAGGCTACAACTACGAAGATGCGATTCTTCTCAGTGAAAAACTGGTCAAGAATGACGTATTTACGTCGATTCACATTGAAGAATATGAATGTGATGCCCGTGATACGAAACTCGGACCAGAAGAAATCACGCGCGACATTCCCAACGTCGGAGAAGAAGTGCTCAAAGACCTTGACGATCGCGGCATTATTCGCATCGGCGCCGAGGTCCGGCCAGGCGATGTGCTCGTGGGCAAGGTCACCCCGAAAGGGGAGACGGAGCTCACCGCAGAGGAGCGCCTTCTGCGCGCTATTTTCGGCGAGAAGGCCCGTGAAGTCCGTGACACGTCGTTGCGTGTGCCCCACGGCGAGTCAGGGATCATCGTGGATGTGAAGGTGTTTACCCGTGACCAGGGAGACGAACTGTCGCCTGGCGTGAATCAGCTGGTCCAGGTGTACATCGCGCAGAAACGGAAGATCTCGGAAGGCGACAAAATGGCAGGGCGGCATGGAAACAAAGGGGTCATTTCCCGCATTCTCCCTGAGGAGGATATGCCGTTCCTTCCAGACGGGACTCCCGTGGAAATTGTGCTGAATCCGCTGGGCGTGCCAAGCCGGATGAATATCGGACAGGTTCTAGAGACCCACTTGGGCTGGGCGGCGCGGGCGCTGGGGATGAAGGTGGCGACCCCGGTCTTTGACGGGGCCCGGGAAGAAGACCTCACCCGCATGTTTCAGGACGCGCACCTGCCGGCCTCCGGGAAAACTCCCCTGTACGATGGGCGGACCGGGGAAGCCTTTGACAACGAGGTGACGGTGGGAGTGGTTTACATGCTCAAACTGGCCCACCTGGTGGACGACAAGATTCATGCCCGGTCCACGGGACCCTACTCGCTGGTGACCCAGCAGCCATTGGGAGGCAAAGCCCAGTTCGGCGGGCAGCGTTTTGGAGAAATGGAAGTGTGGGCGCTGGAGGCCTATGGGGCTGCTTATACCCTGCAGGAATTGCTGACAGTCAAATCCGACGACGTGGTTGGGCGGGTGAAGACCTATGAGGCTATTGTCAAAGGGGAGAACGTTCCCGAGCCTGGGGTGCCGGAGTCCTTTAAGGTCCTCATTAAAGAATTGCAGAGTCTTGGTCTGGATGTCAAAATCCTCAACGAGAATGACGAGGAAATCGAGATGCGGGAATTGGACGATGAACCGGCCAATGACCAGCGGACATTTGATCTCCTGCCGGAGGCCATTGAGGAGACGGAGGGTCAGGACCTGCACCGTCTCATGGAAGACACAGAGGGTGGAAGGCCCGAAGAGTTTGCTCCGGGACGCGGCATGAACTTCGACGAGCAGGCAGAAAACGCCTATGCGATTCTCCGCAAGGGGTCCGAGGACTCTGAGTTCGATGAACCGCCCGATGAAGGCAGCAGCGAAGACCCGGACGGAGAGGGCAGCGGAGACGGCGAGGATTACTAGACCGGGAGGGATCCAACTCGATGTTAGATGTAAACCACTTTGACTCGATGCGCATTGCTCTGGCATCTCCTGAACAGATACGGGAATGGTCAAAAGGTGAAGTGAAAAAGCCGGAAACGATCAATTACCGGACACTGAAGCCTGAGCGTGAAGGACTGTTCTGCGAGAAGATTTTTGGACCGACCAAGGACTGGGAGTGCCATTGCGGAAAGTATAAGCGCGTTCGCTATAAAGGGGTGGTTTGCGACCGTTGCGGTGTGGAGGTCACGCGGTCCAAGGTGCGCCGGGAGCGCATGGGCCACATTGAACTGGCCGCTCCCGTGTCTCACATCTGGTACTTCAAAGGCATCCCGTCGCGAATGGGCCTGATTCTGGACATGTCGCCCCGGGCCTTGGAGAAAGTGCTGTACTTTGCCGCTTATGTGGTCATTGAACCGGGGACGACCCCGCTGATGAAAAAGCAGCTCCTGGTCGAGTCGGAATATCGGGAGTACCGGGAGAAGTATGGTTCCCATTTCCGTGCCGGCATGGGGGCGGAAGCGGTCAAAGAGCTGCTGGCGGAACTTGACCTGGAGGGTCTCTCGCAGGAGCTGCGCGGCGAACTCAACAGCTCGTCGGGCCAGCGCCGTATCCGCGCCATCCGCCGTCTGGAAGTGGTGGAGGCATTCCGGCAGTCGGGCAACCGTCCCGACTGGATGATTCTCGATGTCATTCCGGTCATTCCCCCGGACCTGCGGCCCATGGTGCAACTCGACGGAGGGCGGTTTGCCACCTCGGACCTGAACGACCTGTACCGCCGGGTTATCAATCGCAACAACCGTCTCAAGAGGCTCTTGGACCTTGGCGCGCCGGACATTATTGTCCGAAACGAAAAGCGGATGCTGCAAGAGGCTGTTGATGCTCTGATTGACAACGGCCGCCGCGGCCGTCCGGTGACCGGTCCAGGCAACCGTCCCCTCAAGTCGCTGTCCGACATGCTGAAGGGCAAGCAGGGCCGGTTCCGCCAGAACCTTTTAGGGAAGCGGGTTGACTACTCGGGCCGTTCGGTGATTGTGGTGGGCCCGAAGCTAAAAATGCATCAGTGCGGTCTGCCTAAAGAGATGGCGCTTGAACTGTTCAAGCCGTTTGTGATGAAGAAACTGGTGAACGAGGGCTATGCCCACAATATCAAATCCGCCAAGCGTATGGTGGAACGAGTCCGGCCCGAGGTCTGGGACGTGCTGGAAGATGTCATTAAAGAGCATCCGGTGCTCTTGAACCGAGCGCCAACTTTGCACCGTCTGGGAATTCAGGCCTTTGAGCCTGTGCTGGTGGAAGGCCGGGCGATTCAAATTCACCCGCTGGTCTGCACGGCCTACAACGCTGACTTCGATGGCGACCAAATGGCCGTGCATGTGCCGCTGTCTGCGGAGGCGCAGTCGGAAGCCCGCGTGCTGATGCTGTCTACGCAGAACATCCTCAACCCGAAAGACGGGCAGCCTGTGGTCACGCCGACCCAGGACATGGTGCTGGGCTCCTACTACCTGACGATGGATAAAGAAAACGTTAAAGGCGAGGGCATGATCCTAGCTGACCTGGCCGAGGGCGAAATGGCCTATTCGCAGGGAGTTCTGGATTTGCATGCCCGCATTACCATGCGCTATGACGGAGTCAAGCAGGTGTCGACCCTGGGCCGCTTCCTCTTTAACGACGCGCTTCCGCAGGGACTGCGCTTCATTGACCACACGGTGGGCCGCAAGGCACTGGCCACTATTGTGGCCAATCTGTTCCGCACCTACGGCAACGATATCACTGCGGAGACGCTGGACCGGATCAAAGCCTTGGGCTTCAATTTCGCCACCAAGGCCGGAGTGACGATTGCGGTATCGGATATCGTCATTCCCGACGCCAAAAAGCAGATCCTCGCGGACGCGGAGGAAGAGGTGCTGCAGGTTACCCGACAGTACCGCCGGGGCCTGATCACGGGTGACGAGAGGTATGAACGCGTCATTGGCATCTGGACCCGGGCTAAGGAACGGGTGACTCAGGCGCTCATGGATACGCTGGACAAGAACAACTCGGTCTACATGATGGCGACGTCAGGGGCCCGTGGTAACGTGCAGCAAATCTCACAGCTGGCGGGAATGCGTGGGCTGATGGCCGACCCGTCAGGACGCATTATCGAACTGCCAATCCGGGCAAACTTCCGGGAAGGGCTGACCGTGCTGGAATATTTCACGTCGACTCACGGCGCCCGCAAGGGACTCGCCGATACCGCGCTCCGGACCGCAGACTCGGGCTATCTGACGCGCCGTCTGGTGGACGTGGCCCAAGATGTGATTGTGCGGGAAATGGACTGCGGCACGACTCAGGGCACCCTGGTCTCGGAGATCAAAGACGGCGGGCAAACTATCGAGGGGCTCTATGACCGCTTGGTTGGACGTGTGGTTCCCGAAGATGTGCGCCATCCGGAAACGGGCGCGCTGATTATCCAGGCCAATGAGATTATTATGGAGGATATTGCCCAGGAGATTGTGGATGCCGGGATTAAGGAACTGAGAGTCCGGTCTGTGCAGACGTGCCAGTCCAGGTTTGGCGTGTGTGTGGCCTGTTACGGCCGCAACCTGGCTCGCGGGGGCATCGTGGAGGTCGGTGAGGCCGTTGGCATCATCGCCGCCCAGAGCATCGGCGAACCGGGAACCCAGCTCACTATGCGGACCTTTCACATGGGCGGCGTGGCCGGGGACGACATCACCCAAGGTCTGCCCCGCGTTGAGGAGCTGTTTGAGGCGCGCAAGCCCAAAGGCCAGGCCATTATTGCGGAGGCGTCCGGTACCGTGAAGATCGGTGAAAACAAGGGACGCCGTGAAATCACCGTCATTCACGATGAGCAGAGCGAGGCCCAGGCCTACATGGTCCCGTTCGGCTCCCGCATCAAGGTGCATGACGGGGACCACATCGCAGAGGGCGGGGAGCTGACCGAAGGCTCGGTCAATCCGCACGACCTCTTGCGGGTGCTCGGGCTCCGCGGGGTTCAGAACTACCTGCTTCAGGAAGTTCAGCGCGTCTACCGGCTGCAGGGTGTCGATATTAATGACAAGCACATTGAGGTCATGGTCCGCCAGATGATGCGGAAAGTGAAAATCGAGGAAGCCGGAGATACCGAGCTCCTTCCCGGCGCTTTGGTGGACCGGTTCGACTTTGAGGACCAGAACGCGGATGTGCTCATGCGCGGGGGCACCCCGGCAGTGGCTAAGCCCGTGGTTCTGGGAATCACCAAAGCCTCTCTGGCGACCGATTCGTTCCTGTCAGCGGCGTCTTTTCAAGAAACCACCCGGGTTCTGACCGAGGCCTCGATCAAGGCCAAGAGGGACCCGCTGCTCGGACTCAAGGAAAACGTGATCATCGGCAAGCTGATTCCAGCAGGCACTGGCATGTCACGATATCGCAACGTGGTGATCGAAGGGGCGGACGACCCCGTAACGGCGCCCTTCGAGAACGAACTGATCAAGTAGAAAGCCGCCAAAAGGGGGCGTGTCAATTGACACGCCCCCTTTCCGATGATAAAATACCCTAGTGTGTCTAAGCCTGTAACCGCCGGGAGGCCAGACCAATGGATATCGACGCGCTGCGAGACAATCGGCGCCGGGTTGTCGGTATGCGGGAGACTTTGAAGAAAATTGCCCATGGGACGGCGTTGCATGTGTACATCGCAAAAGACGCCGAAGCCCGTGTCATTGAGGACATTGCGATTCAAAGCCAAAACCGCAGCATTCCGATTGACTACGTGGATACTATGGATGAGCTTGGCCGATTGTGCGGAATCGAAGTAGGTGCTGCTTGCGCAGCACTAGTGCCGGAACGAGCATCAATGCCAGACCGGTGAAAGGGGGTCAAGGTAGTGCCGACAATTAATCAGTTGATCCGACATGGACGTAAGAAGACGACAAAGAAATCCACGGCCCCTGCGTTGCGCGGAAATCCGCAGAAACGCGGCGTCTGCATCAGCGTAAAGACCGTGACGCCCAAAAAACCCAATTCTGCACTGCGCAAAGTGGCGCGTGTCCGTCTTACCAACGGGGAAGAAATCACCGCGTATATTCCAGGAATTGGCCATAATCTTCAAGAGCATTCCGTTGTGCTGGTGCGGGGAGGCCGTGTGCGAGACTTGCCAGGCGTCCGTTACCACATCGTCCGTGGCACGCTCGATGCGGGTGGCGTGCAGAAGCGCGCTCAGGGCCGGTCCAAATACGGTGCCAAAAAGAATCAGCCAGCAGGTAAGAAGTAGACAAGAGTGGCAGTAAGAGGGAGGTAAAGCATTGCCTAGGCGTGGAGCAGCGGGAGTTCGCCAGATTACTCCCGACGCGGTCTATAATAGCCCGCTCGTCGCGGCCCTGACCAATAAGGTCATGCTCGACGGAAAAAAGAACCTTGCAGAACACATTGTGTACCGCGCATTTGATATTGTGGCCGAAAAGAGCGGAAAAGATGCGATGGAAGTTTTTGACGCGGCGGTGAAGAACACCACACCCCTGTTGGAAGTAAGACCCCGGCGTGTGGGTGGGGCGACGTACCAGGTGCCGATCGAAGTGCGTCCGCAACGCCGTCAGTCGCTGGCAATCCGCTGGCTGGTGCAGTATGCCCGCAATCGCCAAGAGCGCACTATGGACGAACGCCTCGCCAATGAAATTCTGGACGCCTCGCAAAGCGCGGGGGGAGCCGTGAAAAAGCGAGACGAAATGCACCGCATGGCGGACGCCAACAAGGCATTCGCCCATTATCGTTGGTAACCCATTTCTGTGGGTAGGACAGCACGAAGGTAAGAAGGGAGTTTCCCAGTTATGGCTCGAGCGTTTCCCTTGGAACGAACCCGGAATATCGGGATTATGGCCCACATTGACGCCGGTAAAACCACAACCACCGAGCGTATTCTGTTTTACACGGGCCGAACCCATAAGATCGGGGAAGTTCACGAAGGCACGGCAACAATGGACTGGATGGTCCAGGAGCAAGAGCGGGGCATCACCATCACGTCAGCTGCCACAACGGCGGCATGGCGCGAGCACCGTATCAATATTATCGACACGCCCGGCCACGTGGACTTTACAGTTGAAGTGGAGCGGTCCTTACGCGTTCTAGATGGCGCTATCGCCGTTTTTGACGCCAAAGGCGGGGTGGAGCCACAGTCGGAGACCGTGTGGCGCCAGGCAGACAAGTATCGGGTGCCCCGTATCGCCTACGTCAACAAGATGGACATCATCGGCGCGGACTTCCAAAACACTATCAACCAGATTCGGGGCCGTCTCGGAGCCAATCCCGTGGCGGTGCAGTGGCCGTGGGGCGCGGAAGACCATTTCCGCGGGATTGTTGACCTCCTCAAGATGCAGGCTTATCTGTACGAAGATGAGCTGGGCACCACTGGAGAATACATGGCTATTCCTGAGGAGCTCGAAGCCGACTGCATCGCGCACCGCCAGATCCTCCTGGAAGCGGCGGCGGACATGGATGACGCTCTCATGGAAAAGTACCTCGATGGCGAGGAGCTGTCCGAGGACGAAATCCGTGCAGCGCTGCGCAAGGGCACACTGGCCAACCAGCTGGTTCCCGTGCTATGCGGCTCTTCCTACCGCAACAAGGGGGTTCAGCCTCTCCTTGATGCGGTGGTGGATTACCTGCCCTCGCCCCTCGATGTTGGCGCTGTGAAGGGGCACGACCCAGTCACCGGCGAGGAACTCACCCGTGACGTGTCGGATTCGGCAGCGTTTTCGGCGCTGGCGTTCAAAATTATGACGGACCCCTTTGTGGGCAAGTTGGCTTTCTTCCGGGTATACTCCGGGACACTCTCGGCTGGCTCCTACGTGTACAACGTGACCAAGGGTCGGCGCGAGCGCATCGGGCGAATTCTGCAGATGCACGCCAACCACCGTGAAGAGCTGGAGACCGTGTATGCGGGCGATATCGCTGCAGCGGTCGGGCTAAAAGACACCACCACCGGCGACACGCTGGCTGATGAGCAGAACCCAATTTTGCTGGAAACCATGGTCTTTCCGGAGCCTGTGATTTCGGTGGCCATTGAGCCGAAGACCAAGGCGGACCAGGATAAAATGGGGACCGCGCTATCAAAATTGGCCGAGGAAGACCCGACGTTCCGGATGTTCACCGACCAGGAGACTGGCCAGACGATTATCGCCGGCATGGGAGAGCTTCATCTAGAAATCATTGTGGACCGCCTCCTGCGCGAATTTAAGGTTCAGGCGGATGTTGGTAAGCCGCAGGTTGCGTACCGTGAAACCCTGCGCAAAACGGTCGAGGCCGAAGGGAAATTCATCCGGCAAAGCGGAGGCCGCGGTCAATACGGCCACGTGTGGGTCCGGGTTGAACCTCTAGAACCAGGCCAAGGCATTGAATTCGTCAACAAGATCGTCGGTGGCGTCGTGCCCCGCGAGTACATTCCGGCCGTTGAAGCTGGGGTGCGTGAAGCGACGGGCTCGGGCGTGCTTGCAGGATACCCCGTTCTTGATGTTCGTGTTACACTATTTGACGGCTCTTACCATGAAGTGGACTCGAGTGAAATGGCATTTAAAATCGCTGGCTCTATGGGATTCAAAGCTGCGGCGCACAAGGCCAATCCTGTCCTGCTCGAACCCATTATGGCGGTCGAGGTCGTTGTGCCAGATGAGTACATGGGCGACGTGATTGGAGACTTGAACTCGCGGCGCGGACGCATCGAAGGAATGGACCCGAGACCAGGCGGTGCCCAGGCTATCCGTGGGTTTGTGCCCTTAGCGGAAATGTTTGGCTACGCCACGGACGTGCGCTCGCGCACCCAGGGCCGCGGAACCTTCACGATGCAGTTTGCCCACTATGATGAGGCGCCCCGTCACGTCACCGAGCAGGTTATTAAAGCCAAGCATTAAGGTTCAGGCGGCACCACACTGTCAATGAGGAGGATTTACCAATGGCGAAGAAGAAATACGAGCGCACCAAACCCCACGTAAATGTCGGAACGATTGGCCATGTCGACCACGGCAAGACGACTTTGACGGCAGCTATTACCCGTGTCCTGTCCACTAAGGGTCAGGCCCAGTACACTGCGTACGACCAAATCGACGGCGCTCCTGAAGAGCGTGAGCGCGGCATTACCATTGCCACTGCGCACGTTGAGTATGAAACCGACAAGCGGCACTATGCGCACGTCGACTGCCCAGGCCACGCAGACTACGTCAAAAACATGATTACCGGCGCGGCGCAGATGGACGGAGCGATTCTGGTGGTATCCGCTGCGGACGGTCCGATGCCTCAGACTCGGGAGCATATCCTGCTCGCGCGTCAGGTCGGTGTGCCCAGCATCGTGGTGTTCCTAAACAAGTCCGACATGGTGGATGACCCCGAGCTCATGGAATTGGTCGAAATCGAAGTGCGGGAACTGCTGACGAGCTATGAGTTCCCTGGCGACGATATTCCAGTGGTGGCGGGCTCTGCCTTGAGGGCGTTGGAATGCGGCTGCGGCAAGCGCGACTGTGAATGGTGTGGCAAGATTTGGGACTTGATGGATGCGGTCGATGACTACATTCCTACTCCTGAGCGCGACATCAACCGTCCATTCCTGATGCCGGTGGAGGACACGATGTCCATTACGGGCCGGGGCACAGTTGTTACGGGCCGTGTCGAGCGCGGTACGGTGAAGGTCGGAGAAGAAGTTGAGATTGTCGGTCTCGTGGCTACGGCCAAGAAAACCGTGGTAACCGGCGTGGAGATGTTCCGCAAAACCCTAGACCAGGCGGTGGCCGGAGACAACATCGGATGCTTGCTGCGCGGTGTAGACAAAGAAGAAGTCGAACGCGGCCAGGTGCTTGCAAAGCCCGGCAGCATTCACCCTCACACCAAGTACAAAGCTGAGGTGTATGTGCTCTCGAAAGAAGAAGGGGGCCGTCACACGCCTTTCTTCAACGGGTACCGCCCTCAGTTCTATTTCCGGACGACGGACGTCACAGGCGTGGTCCAACTGCCTGAAGGCGTGGAAATGGTGATGCCCGGTGACAACATTCAGATGGAAGTGGAACTCATCGCGCCAATCGCCATGGAAGATGGCTTGCGCTTCGCTATTCGCGAAGGCGGCCGGACAGTGGGCGCTGGTGTTGTAACCCAGATTTTATTATAAGCAAGGGGGACGGACAGTGGCCCAGCAAAAGATAAGGATCCGGCTCAAGGCCTTTGATTACGAGGTTTTGGACCAGTCGGCGGCAAAGATCGTGGATACCGCGCGGCGCAATGGCGCCGCCGTATCCGGTCCGGTGCCGTTGCCGACCGAGAAGAAAATTTACACCGTCTTGACCGCGCCCAACGGAGAGAAGGATATACGTGAGCAGTTTGAGCGCCGGATCCATAAGCGTCTGATAGACATCATGGATCCCAGCCAGAAAACGGTCAACGCGCTCATGCGTCTGGATCTTCCGGCCGGAGTCGACATCGAGATTAAGCTGTAGGCGGGAGGATGTTATGAAGGGAATCATTGGCATAAAGCTCGGCATGACCCAAGTGTTTGATGACGAAGGTCTTGCAGTGCCTGTCACGGTAGTGCTGGCGGAACCCAACCGCGTGGTGCGCCGGCGCACAGTGGCTAAGGAAGGCTACGACGCCGTGCAACTGGGTGTCGGGGCGGTGCGGCCGCATAAAGTAGCGCAGCCGCAGCGCAAGGACTTTGAACAAATGGGCGTGGAACCAGTGCGCTACCTGCGTGAGTTCCGCATGCCCGGAGCCTTGGACTTGGAACCGGGAACTTTGCACAAAGTCGAAGAAGCCTTCGCGGCCGGAGACATTGTGGATGTGATCGGCACCAGCAAAGGCAAGGGTTTTGCTGGCGTCATCAAGCGCTGGGGCTTTCACCGTGGCCCGACGACGCACGGTTCGAAATACCACAGGCGCGTGGGGTCATTGGGGGCTAGGACTTCTGGCGGTGGCGGACGGGTGCACCCGGGCCGGAAGCTGCCCGGACGGATGGGCCACAAGCGGGTCACTACACTGCGGCTGCGGATAGAGCGGGTGGATGCGGACCGGAACCTGTTGCTGATTCATGGGGCGGTACCGGGACCCAAAGGGTCACTGGTAATGGTTCGTGACTCGGTGCGAAACCGGAAAGGGGCGGTGTAATCCATGCCAAAAGTCGATGTATATGACTTAAGCGGGCAGATTGTCGGCCAGCGCGAGCTGTTGGACACGGTCTTCGCTGTCCCTGTCAACCGGTCCCTGCTGCATCAGGCAGTGGTTGCGTTTCAGGCCAATCAGCGCTCAGGCACGGCCGACACCAAACGCCGGTCGGATGTGCGCGGCGGTGGACGCAAGCCGTGGCGGCAGAAGGGCACGGGACGTGCCCGGGCTGGCACCACGAGGTCGCCGTTGTGGCGTCATGGTGGTGTCACGTTTGGACCGCATCCCCGGGACTATACGCAGAAGTTCCCTCGCAAGATGCGGCGGGCAGCCATCCGGCAGGCCCTCAGCGCCAAGTTGGACGCAGCCGAATTGAAAGTCGTGACGAAGCTGACTTTCGGCGAACGGCGGACCAAACAGGTCGCGGAGTTGCTGCGGTCTTTGGACTTGGGAACCAACGTGCTATTCATCACGGCGCAGCCCGATGAGAACTTCAAGGCTTCGGCGCGGAACTTCAAGAATGTGCATACGGTTACCACGGACAGCCTGAATGTTTATAGCCTGCTCCGCTATCACCGGATCGTCTTCGACGAAGACGCCATTGCACGGGTGGAAGAGGTGTTCACAAAGTGAAGACAGCATATGACATCATCGTCCGCCCGCTGGTGACAGAAGCAGCGACGGACCGGATGGGTGAGAACAAGTACACCTTCATCGTGGCGACTTCTGCTAACAAAGTGGAAATCCGCTATGCTATCGAAGAGATTTTCAAAGTACACGTTACGAAAGTCAACACCTTGTGGCGGCCTAGCAAAGAGAAGCGGCGCGGCAACATCGTGGGGCGGACGGCCCGGCGCAAGAAGGCCATTGTCACGCTGGCTCCCGGGGACTCTATCGACATTTTCGAGGGCGTGTAACATTAAGGAGGCAGGATCGTGGCAGTTCGCAAGATGAAACCGACCTCTCCTGGTGTGCGGCACATGACTGTGTCTACCTTCGAGGAGATTACCAAAACCGTTCCCGAGAAATCCCTTACAGAGGGTCGGTCACGCAAGGCGGGACGCAACAACTACGGCCGGATTACAACCCGGCACCGGGGCGGCGGCACCAAGCGCGTATACCGGAGGATCGACTTCAAGCGGACCAAGGAGAATATGCCCGCGGAAGTCATGTCCATCGAGTACGACCCGTTCCGCACGGCCCGGATTGCGCTGTTGAAGTACACTGACGAGACGCTGGCCTATATCCTGGCCCCTGTCGGACTAAAGGTCGGGGATACCGTCGTGGCGGGGTCCGAGGCGGATATCAAGCCGGGCAATGCGCTGCAGCTGCAGGACATCCCCGTGGGCACTATCGTGCACAACGTCGAGCTCACCCCTGGCAAGGGCGCCCAGATGGCGCGGTCTGCTGGAACCTCGGCACAGTTGGCGGCTAAAGAAGGCAAGCATGCGCTTTTGCGGCTGCCCTCGGGAGAACTGCGCCGAGTACCGGTCACCTGCCGGGCGACGATCGGGCAGGTAGGCAATGTGGAGCATGAGAACATCAGCATCGGCAAGGCTGGACGGAACCGCTGGAAGGGCTGGAGGCCGACGGTGCGCGGAAGCGCCATGAACCCCGTGGACCACCCGCATGGCGGCGGCGAGGGCAAGGCGCCTGTCGGTCACAAACACCCGATGACCCCGTGGGGAAAAGTGGCCATGGGCAAGAAGACCCGGAAGCGGCATAAGGCATCAGACCGGTTGATTGTGCGCCGGCGGAATCTAGGGAGGTAGAGTATGAGTCGTTCGACAAAGAAGGGCCCGTACGTCGATGCCAAGCTCCTGAAGAAAATCGAAACCATGAACGCGAAGAATGACAAGCGGGTTTTGAAGACTTGGGCCCGCGCCTGCACCGTCATTCCGGATATGGTGGGACACACGATTGGCATTCACGACGGCCGGAGGCACGTGCCGATTTACATTACAGAAGAGATGGTTGGCCACAAGCTTGGCGAATTTGCTCCCACCCGCACCTTTAAGGGTCATGGCGACAAAGCTGAACGGTCCACAGCTCTGAAATAGGGAGATGGCTATAATGGCAGACGTAGCGGAAGCTCGCGCTTATGTGCGCCATGTCCGCATTTCACCGCGCAAGGTGCGTATCGTTGTGGATCTTATCCGCGGCAAAAATATCGGGGACGCTGAAGCGATTCTGCGGCACACGCCCAAAAGGGCGTCGTCCATTTTGGCGAAGCTTCTGAAGAGCGCTGTGGCCAACGCCCAGCACAACTTCGATATGGCTGCGGACGATCTATACGTGCATGCAGTGTGGGTGGACGGTGGACCAACGCTGAAACGCATTCATCCACGGAGTCGGGGGCAAGCATTTTCAATCCTGAAGCGCACGAGTCATATATCGGTTGTGCTGCGACCCAGGCATAACAGCTAGGAGGAGATCATGGGGCAAAAAGTACACCCGAAAGGTCTGCGGCTCGGAATTGTGAAAGACTGGGATTCGCGCTGGTTCGGGACTAAAAAGGACACCCCGCAATTGTTGGGTGAGGATCTGGCTATACGGCGCTATGTAAAGAAACGGCATCACACGGCCGGAATTTCGCGGGTGGAGATCGAACGCGGAGCTGCGAACAAGTTGAAGGTGTCGGTGCATACGGGCAAGCCCGGTATGGTGATTGGCAAAGGCGGCGTGGGCGTGGAAGCGCTGCGCAAGGAGCTGGAGCGGATCAGCAGCAAGACCGTGAACCTAAACATTCTGGAAGTGAAGGCTCCTGATGCGGACGCCCAGCTCGTGGCCGAGAACGTAGCCAGTCAGTTGGAGCGGCGGATTGCGTTCAAGCGGGCGATGAAGCAGTCGCTGACGCGGTCGATGCGCCAGAGCGGTGTCAAGGGCATCAAGATTATGGTCAGCGGCCGTCTCGGCGGGACAGAAATTGCCCGGCGGGAATGGACATGGGAGGGCTCGATTCCTTTGCACACCCTGCGCGCTGATATTGATTACGGGTTCGCGGAGGCTCACACGACGTACGGCATCATCGGGGTCAAGGTCTGGATCTTCAAGGGCCAGGTTCTTCCCGCCGCCAAGAAACGTGTGGGTGCCGTACCAGAGGGGGTGCGTTAAATGTTGCAGCCTAAACGGACCAAGTACCGCAAGATGCACCGGGGTCGGATGAAAGGGCAGGCCCACCGCGGCACTAAGGTCGTGTTCGGGGAATACGGGTTGCAAGCGTTGGAGCCCGCGTGGATTACGGACCGGCAGATTGAAGCGGCGCGAGTCGCCTTGACACGGTACATCCGCCGCGGTGGCCAGGTATGGATTACCATATTTCCCGACAAGCCTGTCACCAAGAAACCTGCAGAAACCCGGCAGGGCAGTGGTAAGGGGAACGTGGAATTCTGGGTAGCCGTGGTCAAGCCCCAGCGCATAATGTTCGAACTGGCCGGGGTGCCGGAGGATGTGGCGCGTGAGGCAATGCGGCTGGCTGCCCATAAGCTGCCCATTAGAACGCGGTTTGTAAAACGCGAGGAGTCAGGGGAGAGTGCGCATGAAGCCTAAAGAAATACGGGACTTAAGCCAGGACGAGCTCACAGGGAAACTGCGGGCACTGAAAGAGGAACTTTTCCGGCTTCGGTTCCAGCTCGCCACAGCGCAGTTGGACAACCCGATGCGTGTGCGCCAGGTCCGCAAGGACATCGCGCGGGTGCACACGATTATGCACGAGCGTGAGTTGACGCGGGACGCGGATTAGGAGGAGAGAATCTGATGGATCAGCCGACAGGCAAACGGAAGGTGCGCGAGGGCACCGTGGTGAGCGACAAGATGAATAAAACCGTCGTCGTCACGGTCGAGTCTTTAGTGCGGCACCCTCTTTACGGCCGGACGATGCGCCGGACGAAGCGGTACAAGGCGCATGACGAAGAAAATGTGTGCCGGACTGGCGACAAGGTGCGGATCATGGAGACCCGCCCACTGTCCAAAGAAAAGCACTGGCGTGTTGTGGAGATTTTGCGGCACGCGGATGACCTGCAGTAGATTGTCAGACGGTTTCTAGGGGGAGGAGGAGAAGGAATGATACAGCCGCAAACCCGTCTGGGAGTTGCTGACAATACGGGTGCCAAAGAAATTATGTGCATTCGTGTGCTGGGAGGGTCGTTTCGCCGCTACGGAAACATCGGGGACATTATTGTGGCCGCTGTTAAGGAAGCCGCGCCGGGCGGGGTCGTGAAGAAGGGCGATGTCGTAAAAGCCGTGATTGTCCGTACAAAGACGGGCAAACGCCGCACGGACGGGTCGTACATCAAGTTCGACGAAAACGCCGCGGTGATTTTGCGCGGAGAAGAGAAGGAGCCGCGGGGCACGCGTATTTTTGGACCGGTGGCTCGGGAACTGCGCGAGCATGATTTCATGAAGATTATTTCCCTAGCACCTGAGGTGCTCTAAGGCACGCAGCAAATTCAGGAAGGAGGGACTAGGGTGCACGTCAAAAAAGGTGATTTAGTCAAGGTGCTTGCGGGCAAGGACAAGGGGAAGCAAGGCAAGATCATCCGGTCGATCCCGAAGGAAGACCGGGTTGTGATTGAAAAGATCAATTTGATGAAGAAGCATCAAAAGCCAACGCAGCAGTATCCGCAGGGCGGGATTATTTCGATGGAAGCGCCAGTGCATGTATCAAATGTGATGGTGATCTGCCCGTCTTGCAAGAAGCCCACCCGCGTCGGCCACAAGTTTTTGGACAACGGCAAGAAAGTGCGCGAGTGCAAGCACTGCGGGGCTGCTATAGAGTAGTGCCAGGAGATATGGAACAGGGGGTTGACCATGGCTGTGGAGTCAGAGCTGAAGGACCGGTATGAACAGGAAATTGTACCGCGTCTGATGGAGCGGTTTAAATACAGCAATCCGATGAATGTGCCGAAGGTCGTAAAGGTGGTCGTCAACATGGGTGTGGGCGATTCCATCGCCAACCCCAAGCTCATGGATGCTGCGGTGCATGATCTGGCAGCCATTACAGGGCAGAGGCCGCTCATTACCAAGGCGAAAAAGTCGATTGCGTCTTTCAAGCTGCGGGAAGGCATGCCGATTGGGTGCAAAGTCACGCTGCGCGGACAGAGGATGTACGACTTTATTGAAAAGCTGTTTTTCATGGCGCTGCCGCGGGTGCGGGACTTCCGTGGGGTGTCCACAAAGGGATTCGACGGGCGGGGCAGTTACACCTTAGGGGTGCGTGAGCAGATTATCTTTCCGGAGGTCGAGTACGACAAGACGGAAAAAGTTCGGGGAATGGATGTTACGCTGGTTACCAGCGCCACGACCGATGAAGAGGCAAAAGAGCTGCTCGCGATGCTAGGCATGCCGTTTACGCCACAACGATAGGAGGGATGACATGGCAAAGAAATCATTAATTGCTAAGGCTAAGCGCACTGCAAAGTACAAGGTCCGCCAGTATCACCGCTGCCAAGTCTGCGGGCGTCCGCATGGCTATATCGGAGATTTTGGACTTTGCCGCTTATGCTTCCGGCAAATGGCCCATCAAGGCGAAATACCCGGCGTGCGCAAGGCTAGCTGGTAAGGGAAAGGAGGGTCTAAGTGACTGATCCGATAGCAGATATGTTAACCCGGATTCGGAACGCGAACGTGGTCTACCGTGAGCACGTGGATGTGCCTGATTCCAAGATGAAACGAGCTCTGGCCCATATCCTGAAGCAAGAGGGGTTTGTCCGGGACTATGAAATGGTTGAGGACGGCAAGCACGGGGTGATCCGGCTGCACCTTAAATATGGGCCCAACCGCGAGCGCGTGATTACCGGACTGAAGAGGATAAGCCGGCCCGGACTGCGCGTCTATGCCGGGCATGACCAGCTTCCCCGCGTACTGGGCGGACTGGGCATTGCGGTGCTGTCGACTTCGCACGGCGTGATGACCGAGAAGCAGGCTCGCGAAGTCCGTGTGGGCGGCGAAGTGCTCTGCTTTGTATGGTGAGCAGACCAGCTGAAGGGGAGGATACCGAATGTCACGGATAGGTAAGCAGGTTATTGCGGTGCCTGCGGGCGTGACCGTTGTCATTGATGACATGACGGTCCGCGTGAATGGTCCCAAAGGCCAGCTTCAGAGGACTTTGCGGCCAGAAGTTGAGCTAGAGATGACGGGAAGTGAAATTCGGGTAACGCCCCGCGACGACAGTCCGATGGCGCACGCGCAATGGGGTTTGTCCCGGACACTTATAGCCAATATGGTCGAGGGCGTGTCCCAAGGCTTTCAGCGGCATCTGGAGATGGCGGGGGTAGGATACCGTGCATCCAAACAGGGACAGAACTTGGTGCTGGCGGTAGGGTTTTCGCACCCAGTCAACATTGAACCACCGGCGGGCATCGAGTTTGACGTGCCGAACCCCACCAACATCTACGTCAAGGGATTTGACAAGGAAGCGGTGGGCGCTACAGCGGCCCGAATTCGCGGGGTGCGGCCCCCTGAGCCGTATAAGGGAAAAGGCATCCACTATCAAGGCGAGAAGATTATCCGCAAGGTCGGGAAGACCGGAAAGAAATGAGGGAATAGGCGTGTATACACGATTCGACAGGAACGCGGCCCGCAAAAAGCGTCACTTCCGTATTCGGGGCAAGGTGGTAGGCACGCCGGAACGGCCGCGCCTTAATGTCTATCGCTCCAATCTCAACATTTACGCACAGGTTATTGATGACTCCAAGGGGCAGACCTTGGCGGCTGCGTCAACGTTGGAGAAGGTGTTTGGCACTATGGAAGGTCGGCTCACGGTCGCAAAGGCCCGTGAAGTGGGACGCCTGGTTGCGGAGCGAGCCCGGGCACAGGGTGTCAGCAAAGTGGTGTTTGACCGGGGTGGATACCGGTATCATGGACGGGTGCAGGCTTTGGCCGACGCGGCCAGAGCAGCCGGTCTTGAATTTTAAGGAACAGGGGGGACATTATGGCACGGCCAGGAGCCCAGAATCAGGATTCTAGAACAGTCAGCGAGTTTAAGGAAAAGGTTGTCGCCATTAACCGTGTCGCGAAAGTGGTAAAGGGCGGACGGCGATTCAGTTTCAGTGCGCTAGTGGTGGTCGGCGACGAAAATGGGCGGGTTGGGGTAGGCCTCGGCAAGGCCACAGAAATCCCTGAAGCTATTCGCAAGGGTGTGGAGGATGCCAAGAAGTCTATGATTACCGTGCCGCGCCTTGGCGTGACGGTTCCGCATCAGGTTATCGGGATATTTGGCGCGGGTCGGGTCCTTATCAAGCCGGCGGCGCCCGGCACCGGAGTTATCGCCGGCGGTCCAGTGCGTGCCGTGTTGGAAGCCGCTGGGGTTAGGGATGTGCTTACCAAGTCCCTAGGCACTTCCAACCCGAACAATGTCGTGGCTGCGACGATGCAGGGGTTAAGCCAACTTAAGAAGGCTGCGCGGGTTGCCAAGCTGCGTGGTAGGACTGTGCAAGAGGTGTTAGGAGGGGCGCATCGTGGCTAAACTGCGCATAACGCTGGTCAAAAGTGCCATCGGGTACGCCCAGGAGCAGAAGGACACAGCGAGCCGCCTCGGGCTTCGCAAGATGTGGCGGACCGTGGAATTCGAAGACAATGCCTCCATACGCGGGATGGTGCACAAAATTCGGCACCTGGTGAAAGTCGAAGAAGTTCCGGATGGGGAGGAGGGTACGAAATGAGGCTTCATGAACTACAGCCAATACCCGGCAGTCATCAAAAGAAGACGCGCCGCGGCAGAGGTTTGGGGTCCGGACTGGGTAAGACAGCGGGACGTGGCAGCAAAGGTCAGAAGGCTCGTTCCGGAGGAAGCATTCGCCCCGGATTTGAGGGAGGGCAGATGCCCTTGCAGCGGCGCTTACCTAAGCGGGGATTTAAAAATCCCTTTCGTGTCGAATATGAGATCGTGAACGTGGGCGACCTCGGCAGGTTCGACGCAGAGACTGTGGTGACAGTGGCCCTGCTTAAGCAGCAGCGTTTAGTGCGGCGCAATTTGCCCGTGAAGATTCTCGGTGAAGGAGAGTTAGACCGCGCCCTGACTGTGCAAGTGAATGCGTTTTCCAAGTCAGCCAAGGAAAAGATCGAGGCGGTTTCCGGACGAGCCGAGGTGATTTGAGATGGCTCAAAACATGATGAATGCGTTTCGGTCGTCGCAACTGAACAAGCGGATTTTGTTTACGCTATTGATGCTGGTGGTGTTTAGAGTGGGCGCCCATGTTCCAATTCCGGGCGTCCACGCCTCTGTCATTCAGAGCCTCTTTACACACGGAGCAACCATCTTTGCGTTGTTAAACCTGTTCTCTGGCGGTGCCACGGCTACGCTATCCATCTTTGCGCTGAGTATCATTCCGTATATCAATGCCAGCATTATCATGCAGTTGATGACCGTAGTCATCCCCTCCGTGGAAGAATGGTCCAAGGAGGGCGAAGAAGGTCAGAAGAAGATGACGAAGGTCACGCGCTGGCTTTCTTTGGGACTGGGAAGTTTGCAGGCGCTGGGCATTGCCTATTATCTCTACGGATACTCTTCGCACGGAGAATTTGCGTACATCCATCATGATGTGGGTTCGCTGCTGCTGACTGCGATGCTTTTGTTGACGGGCTCCACTATCTTAATGTGGGTTGGCGAGGAGATCACCGACAAAGGGGTGGGGAATGGCATTTCCCTTTTGGTGTTTTTCGGAATCATCTCGCGCCTCCCTTTTGGGGTTGAGCAACTATACAAATACATCCAGGCGGGCATTGTGAGCTGGCCTAAAATCATTATTTTTCTCATCATTGCGGTGGCGATTATTGCCGCCGTGGTGTATGTGAACGAGGGTCAGAGGAAGATCCCGGTTCAGTATCCCAAACGGGTTGTGGGTCGGCGGATGTATCAGGGGCAGTCGACTCATTTGCCAATCCGCGTCAACCAGGCCGGCGTCATCCCCGTGATTTTCGCCATTTCCCTATTGATCTTGCCTTACACCGTGGGGCAGTTTTTTAAGGGGGGATGGGTCACGGCGCTGGAGCACAACTTCGGCTTCACGTCGCCAATCTATATCGCGGCCGAGTTTTTGCTGGTGGTGGTGTTTACGTTCTTCTATACGCAGGTGGTTTTCAAGGTGGACGACGTGGCTGATAACCTGAAGAAGGGCGGCGGCTACATTCCCGGTATCCGGCCAGGTCGCCCCACGGCTGAGTATCTGGCCAAGGTAAGCGGGCGCCTGACGCTCATCGGGGCGTTGTTTCTTGGCATCGTTGCTATATTGCCCAGTTTCGTGACGATGGGCATGGGGGTCAGCGGCATGTATTTTGGAGGAACGTCTCTCCTGATCATTGTCGGTGTGGCGCTCGATACGCTGAAACAGATGCAGGCGCAAATGTTGATGAAGCAGTATCAGGGGTTTATGAAATGAGGTGGTCCATATGCTGAACCTGGTTATGCTGGGGTCCCCCGGGGCCGGTAAAGGCACTCAGGCAGCCGTGCTGAGTGGGCGCTATGGCATCCCGCACATTTCCACCGGGGATATCTTCCGCCAGAATTTGGCGGATAATACGGCACTGGGACAAAAAGCGCGGGACTTCATGAATGAGGGGCTGCTGGTTCCGGATAACGTGACGGAAGCGATGGTGGAGGACCGCCTCAATCAGGGGGATACCGCCCGGGGATTTATTCTGGACGGCTTCCCGCGCAATATTGCGCAGGGCTATGCCCTGACCCATATGCTGGAACAGCGGCACGCCGCCTTGCAGGCCGTCATTTATATCAACGTGGCCCACGGCCTTCTGGTGAGGCGCCTGGTGGGGCGCCGGGTCTGTGTGGATTGTGGTGCCGGGTACCATGTCGAGTTTGACGCGCCGGTCACGGCCGATGTGTGTAGTGCATGCGGGGGCCGTCTCGTGCAGCGTGCGGATGACGAGCCTGACACCGTGGAGACCCGCCTGCGGGTATATCACGAGCAAACCGCTCCGCTGATTGAGTTTTACCGTTCACGGAGCCTGTTGCATGAAGTTGACGGGAACGGACCGGTGACGGACGTCACTGCTGCGATCGTCGGGATTGTGGAGGCTGTGGATGATTGAGCTGAAGAGTCACCGTGACAAAGAAAAAATGCGCCGGGCGGGTCTTGTGGTTGCCGAGGTGCTGCAGATCCTTAAGGCGGCTGCCGTGGCGGGTGTTACCACAAGGGAAATGGATGCCATCGCTGATGAGGAGATTCGGGCTCGGGGCGCGGTGCCGATTTTTAAAGGGTACCACGGCTACCCCGCGAGTGTCTGCATTTCGGTGAACCACGAGGTGGTGCACGGCATTCCTGGCAGCCGTCGGCTGAAGGAGCACGATTTGGTCAGTCTCGACCTGGGCGCGGTCGTTGATACGTTTGTGGGGGATGCTGCGTTGTCCACCTTCGTGGGGGAACCCCCAGATGAGACCGCAGCACTGCTCCTGAAGGTGACAGAGGAATCGCTGTACGAGGGTATCAAGGCGGCTCAGCCAGGTGGCCACCTTGGTGATATCTCACATGCGGTCCAGGCTCATGTGGAGAAATACGGTTTTTCCGTGGTCCGTGATTACGTGGGGCACGGTATCGGGCATCAGATGCACGAGGATCCCCAGGTACCCAATTACGGCCCGGCTGGGCGGGGGATTCTGCTCAAGCCCGGGCTGGCGATCGCGATCGAGCCGATGGTCAACATTGGCCGCTACGATGTGGACGTCCTTGACGACGGATGGACCGTGGTGACTCGGGACGGGTCGCTGTCAGCGCATTTTGAGCATACCATTTTCATCAATCCCGATGGCCCAGAAATTTTAACTCGAATTGAGACGTGAATTCCGGTATAATAGATCGGATGCTGTATTCAGGTTTGTTTTTGGGGCGGTTGGGAAATATAGGAGAACGGGTATGAAGCGCCAAGAATTGGTGAAGGGGGGAACTTGAGTGTCGAAAGAAGACGCGATAGAGGTCGAGGGGACGGTCATCGAACCATTGCCCAACGCAATGTTCCGAGTAGAGCTTTCCAACGGGCACAAGGTGCTTGCGCACATTTCAGGGAAGATCCGCATGCACTTTATCAAGATCTTGCCGGGCGACAAGGTTACGGTGCAACTATCTCCCTATGACCTGACTCGCGGAAGAATTACCTATCGGTACAAGTGAGGCTATAAGGGAAGGAGTGTTCCAGATGAAGGTCAGAGCATCTGTCAAGCCTATCTGCGAAAAGTGTAAGGTTATCAAGCGGCATGGCCGGGTGTTGGTCATCTGCGAAAATCCTAAGCACAAACAAGCGCAGGGATAATAGGGCAAACCGTCACAAGGAGGAGTTTGAGGGTGGCACGAATTGCAGGAATAGATTTGCCCCGCGACAAGCGGGTGGAAGCCGCATTGCCATACATTTACGGGATTGGGTTGTCTGCATCCCGTAAGATTTTAACGAGGACCCAGGTCGACGGGGACACGCGTGTCCGGGACTTGACAGAGGATGAAGTTGCCCGGATCCGGCAAATCGTTGACACGGAGTACCGGGTAGAGGGTGACCTGCGGCGGGAAGTGCAGCTGAACATCAAGCGCCTCATCGACATTGGCACGTACCGGGGCCTGCGTCACCGCCGCGGATTGCCGGTGCGGGGGCAGCGGACCAAAACCAACGCCCGAACGCGCAAGGGGCCGCGGCGCACCGTGGGCGCCAAACGCAAGAAATAGGGAAACAGACAGTTTAGGAGGGAATCCAAGGAAATATGCCTAGCCGACGCACACAGAAGACAAGGCGCCGTGATCGGCGTCACGTGGACCGGGGCACCGCGCACATTCGCTCCACGTTCAACAACACGATCGTGACCATTACGGACACACAAGGGAACGCGCTGTCATGGGCCTCATCAGGTCAGGCCGGGTTTAAGGGTTCTCGGAAGAGCACTCCTTTTGCCGCGCAGATGGCCGCCGAAACGGCTGCGAAAGCGGCCATGGAGTATGGTCTAAAAGAAGTGGAAGTGCTTGTCAAAGGACCCGGTTCGGGACGAGAAGCGGCCATCCGGTCGTTACAGGCGGCGGGACTTGAAGTCAGCATGATCAAGGACGTCACGCCCATTCCTCACAATGGTTGCCGTCCTCCCAAGAGGCGGAGAGTCTAAACAAATAGAAAGGAAGGAGGCGCACGAATGGCACGTTATACAGGACCTGCTTGCCGGTTGTGCCGGCGTGAAGGTGTTAAATTGTATTTAAAGGGAGACAAGTGCTTTACTGACAAGTGTCCAGTCTCGAGGCGGGCTTATCCCCCGGGGCAGCATGGGCAGGGGCGCCGTAAACTTTCTGAATACGGGGTGCAGCTGCGGGAAAAGCAAAAGGCCCGCAGAACCTACGGAATCATGGAGGGCCAGTTCTCACGGTACTTCGAGAAGGCTTCGGCGAAAACAGGTGTCACCGGTGAGCTTTTGCTTCAGTTATTAGAGCGTCGCCTGGACAATGTGGTGTACCGAATGGGCTTTGCCGCATCGCGGGCCGAGGCACGGCAGCTGGTGCGCCACAATCACTTCGCGGTCAATGGCCGCCGAGTGAATATCCCTTCTTTTTCGGTCAAACCCGGTGACGTCGTCGAAGTGCGGGAAGTCAGCCGGCAAAAGCCGCGATTCAAGGCTCTGCTGGAGAGTCCGGTACGCACCATCCCCGCATGGCTCGACGTACAGCGCGACGAGTTTAAAGGGAGCATGGTGAGGATGCCGAACCGTGATGAGATTGACACGCCCGTTCAGGAACAGCTCATTATCGAGTACTACTCGCGGTAAGCATTAGGGATCTGAAAGGGGGGGCGCCTGCATTTGCAGGCAGATCGTATATGACCGAGGTTGAAAAGCCAGAAATTCGGCGGGTTGACGATGGCGCCGACGCAAATTACGGTGAATTTGCAGTGGAACCGCTAAACCGCGGCTATGGCATTACGCTCGGAAACTCGCTGCGGCGGATACTCCTGTCGTCCTTGCCGGGGACTGCTGTCACATCAGTGCGGATTGATGGGGTGTTGCATGAGTTTTCCGTGGTGCCGGGAGTGCTTGAGGATACAGCGGATATCATCCTCAATCTCAAACGGCTGGCCCTACGGCTGTGGTCTGACGAGCCTCACAGTTTGCGCATTGACAAAGAGGGTCCCTGCGAGGTGGTCGCAGGCGATATTATCGGCGACGCCGATGTGGATATTTTAGACCCGGAGCAGCATATTGCATTCGTCGATGAGGGCAGTGCGTTGCGCATGGAACTGAATATCGAGCGGGGCCGCGGGTACGTGTCAGCCGACAAAAACAAGCGTGCGGACCAAGCCATCGGGGTCATCCCCGTGGACTCCATTTTCAGCCCAGTCACCAAGGTCAACTGGCGGGTGGAGGACACGCGGGTAGGCCATATTACCGACTATGACCGCCTTCTGGTCGAGGTGTGGACGGATGGGTCGCTGAGCCCCGAAGAAGCGATCTCGCGGGGGGCTAAAATCCTTTCAGATCACCTGAAGCTGTTCATGGAGTTGACAGATTCCGGGTCCGGCATCGAAATCGGGGCCCAAAGAGATGAAGATTCCCGTGACAGACTGCTGGAAATGCCTATTGAAGAACTTGACTTGTCTGTTCGGTCCTTCAATTGCCTAAAGCGGGCAGGGATCAATACCGTAGGGGAACTGACAAACAAGACGGATGACGATATGATGAAGGTCAGAAATCTTGGCAAAAAGTCCCTGGAGGAAGTCAAGGAAAAATTAGTGGCTTTAGGGGTTGGCCTCAAGCCGACTGAAGAGTAGCCATTTTGGAGGGAACGATTTATGCCAGGCATGCACCGCAAATTGGGGCGCATAGGGGGACATCGACGGGCCATGCTCCGAAATCTGGTCACGTCGACCTTGCGTGAAGAACGGATTGAAACGACAGTGACGCGGGCTAAAGAGGTAAACCGCGTGGTCGAGCACATGATTACCTTGGCCAAGCGCGGGGATCTAGCGGCCCGGCGCCAGGCGCTGGCTTATGTGTTGGATGAGGACGTTGTCACCAAGCTTTTCACCAGCATCGGTCCGCGCTACACAGAACGGGCCGGAGGGTACACCCGGATTATGCGAACAGGCTTTCGCCGCGGAGATGCCGCGCCGATGGCCATTCTCGAACTGGTGTAATGACGGCGATCATCTTTGAGGGCGTAGGCACGGACTACGGCAAGGACTCACATTATGCACTTGGCTCCCTGGATTTTACCATTCAGGGAGGCGAGTGTATTTTTGTCTCGGGACCGAATGGTGGGGGAAAGACTACCCTAGCGAGGCTTTTAGCGGGAACGGTCAAGGCTGTCCGCGGAAAAATTATGTTGGCAGATGGGTCGGAACGTGGGGAATGGCCGCCGACTCTTGTCGGGTGGGTGCAGCAGGAGCCCGAACACCAGGTTATTGCTGAGCGGGTGGGGGAAGATGTGGGGATCTCGCCCAGCTGGTACGCGGGTTCCTACCAGGAATACCAGAATGCCAAGGATGGCGCTCTGGCGGCGCTGGGCCTCACGGCAATGTTCCAGCGCGTGGTCCAGAGCTTATCCGGAGGAGAGCTTCACCGCACCGCGATGGCGGCCATTGTGGCGCAGAGGCCCGAGGTGTGGGTCATGGATGAGCCCGAGGCCATGATGGACCGGGCGGGTCAAGTAGCGCTCTGGGAACTCGTGGGCCAACTGAAACAGAAACGCGCGACCGTGGTGATGATCAGTCACGACGCGAGGTGGCTTGCGGTGGCGGACCGCTGCTTATGGATTGCGGGCGGGCAGGCACTGTGGCTGGGCCATGAAGACATGGCCGCGCGTCTCGCTGACCCGTGGCACGAATTCTGGGAGATAATGGAGTCCCAAGTACCTGGAGCCGGGGGCAGGGACAAGAGCCCGGGAGAGGTGGCGCGGATGCTGTGGCCATAACCGTGCAAGGGGTGACGTTGCCCTATTCCGGTCTGTTCATCGAGCACTGGCAGGCGCCTGCAGCAGGCGTGTACGCGGTGATGGGCCCGAATGGCGCGGGAAAGAGCCAGTGGCTGTCTCTTCTGGCCGGGCAGTTGAAGGTGCGGGGGGGAACAGTGAAGCGTGGCAGGCACCGGATTGGATTGGTGATGCAGCACCCCGAGCACCAGATCGCAGAAGACCGGGTCAGCGCCGAAATGCTCTGGCCTTATGGGGAAACCCGACGCACTGCTCCGGATTTTTTGGCATCCGTGGCTCAGGTAAGGACCCGGTGGGCCTTGGATGGCTTCTGGGACGATTCCCCGTGGACACTGAGCACAGGGCAGAAACGCCGCCTGGTCTTTGCCGTGTATGACCTTTTGAACCCTGACGTGCTGCTGCTGGATGAACCGAGCGAGGCCCTGGACGGCGAGTGGAAGGACCGGACCCGGAGATGGGTGGCTGAACGGGCGCAGGACCATTTGGTTCTGATAGCCAGCCATGACTGGCCGTGGGTGCTGTCATTTGTGGACCAGGGCTACTGGTGCGAGGGCACACTCGACAACAAGCCCAGGGATCTGGGAGAATTGTGGTATGAACGCCAGGTGCCGCCGAGCGGGCGCCTTGAAGAATTGTGGCGGGAGTTGTTGGACCGCAGCGCGCCGGTGGGGCTGCGGGAGTGGATAGATCCCCAGATTGCGGCGGGTCAGGCGGTGAAGTTATGGCACTGGAAGCACGGCGCACGCTGAACGCCCTAGTGGTCGTGCAAGCGTTGGCTATCGGGATTGCCGTCATTTATATGTCGGCCGAAATATGGGCCATGGGACTGTGGCTTGTCCTTCTGGTGGTGGCCCAGTGGCGGTTGCGCCAGCCTATGACCGCCCGGCAGGGCTTGGCACTGCTTTCGGGGGCCGCGCTGTGGGGGATTCTGGCCTATGCCAACCGGCCATTGGAGCCCATGCGGACGCGCGAGGCCCTGGCGGCCTGGACGTTTATCCGTTTTCTTGCGGTGTTGTGGTTTAGTGTGCTGATTTTGCGCGCCACGTCCTTATGGGCGTTGGTGAGCCATCTGGAATGGGCGCTGAAGCGCGTGATAGGGCCGAGAGCGGCTGCGGGGGAACTGGCGTTGATGGCGCTCGTGGCCATGCGCTTTATTCCCGTGCTCGGGGCATCGGCCCGCCACTTGCGGGCCGATGCCCGGATGCGCCGGCAACTGGCCGGAAACCCGGCGCGCTGGAACGATGCCCTGCGGTTCGTGATGCCACTGGTGATGGCTAGCATCCTGCGCAGCGAGAACGTTGCGGAGGCCTTGTGGACCCGCGGCTGGCGAGCTGGGGTGACGCCGTGGCCAAAACCATGGACCGCCCGCGACTGGGCGGCGACAGGGGCCTTGTGGCTGTTTCTCATCATCGCCTGGAAAGAGAAGATTTGATATGCTGTTAAAGATGATTGTCAGCTACGACGGTACTGATTTTTCCGGATTCCAAAGGCAGCCGGGACAGCGCACGATACAAGGCGTACTGGAAGAATCATTTCAAGGTCTTTTGGGTTCTGGCGCAATCGTAGGCGGCAGCCGGACGGACTCCGGGGTCCATGCCCGGGGGCAGGTGGTGACGTGGTCTGGGCCGGTGCCTGTGCCGCTGGACCGGGTGGCGGCGGTGTTAAACCGCCGGCTGCCGCGAGACATCCGGGTGGGCGGGGCGGAGTGGGTGGCTGACAGCTTTCACCCAGTCCGCGCGGCGCGTGCCAAGTACTACAGCTACACGGTGGCGAGGGGCCCTGAGCCCTTGTGGCCGGGACTGGCGAGGTATGCTTATACCGTTCGCCAACCTTTGTCCTGGACGCATCTCAACGCGGCCGCCCAACTCCTGCTCGGTGCCCACGACTTTTGGGCATTCCGGGCCGAAGGATCCACCGCCAAGACCACAGAACGCCGCATTCTGGTGAGCCGCTGGTCCATGGTCGACCAAGGCGCGGTCTGGCGGTATGACGTGGGAGCAACAGGATTTCTTTATCACATGGTGCGCATTGCCGTGGCAGCGATGCTGCTCGCAGCCGAGACCCAGAACCTGGACCCGGTGAGGCGGGCACTGGAGAATCCCCGGGAGAAGAAGGTGGGGGTGCTGGCGCCCCCCCGGGGCCTGACACTGGAGCACATTGAATACGACAGGCCCTGAAGAGGCGGACAGTCCTTCTGCCTCCATGGAGGAAACGGGTCACCCCGACGCTCTGGGGAGCGTGCGAGGCGCGGTGATCTCTGAAAAGTGAGCAGAGGTCATGAGGTATAGGAAGGCGGTGGAGCGTGTTTAAGCAGATCATATTGGGGGTCGGGAATAACAGTTTGGTGTCTCGCACCGTACAGCAATACGGCATGCAGATGGGAGCCGCGCGGTTTGTAGCGGGCTCTACCCTCTCTCAAGCGATAGCGGCGGTGAAAGAACTCAATGAGCGGGGCATCGCCGCGACATTGGATCATCTAGGAGAGTCCGTCACCCGCATTGAAGAGGCCCAGGCGGCGCGGGACAGCTACTTGGCGATGCTGGATGCCATCGCCAAGGAACAGGTTCGCTCCCACGTGTCTCTCAAACTCACGATGATGGGGCTGGGAATTTCGGAAGAGGCCTGCCTCGGAAACTTGCTGGAAATTTTAGACCGGGCACATCAGTACGGAAATTTTGTGCGCATCGACATGGAAGACTCGCATTTTACCACCGCGACCCTGAACATGTTTCAAAAAGTTTGGGATAAATATCCAGAAAATGTCGGCGTAGTGCTCCAGGCTTACTTATACCGAACTATGGAGGACTTGAATAGCCTCTCCCAGCCTCCAAAGAATTTCCGAATTGTCAAAGGCGCCTATCAAGAACCGGCCAGCCTCGCCTATCCATCCAAGCCCGATGTGGATGACAACTACGTGGCTCTGGTGCAGGCCAGTTTGCAGCATGGCAATTTTACCGCCGTGGCGAGCCACGATGAAGTGGTGCTCGGCAAGGTTGTGCGCTTCCTGGAATCCCAACATATTCCGCAGTCGCAAGTGGAATTTCAAATGCTATATGGGGTAAAGCTATCGGTGTTGGAAGACCTGGCGCGACGGGGCTTTGCCGCCAGGGTCTATGTGCCGTGGGGACGGGACTGGTATGCGTATTATCTGCGCCGAATTGCAGAACGTCCGGCAAATCTGCTGTTCTTTGCCCGCTCGCTGGCCAAGCGTTAAGTCTCAAAGACACCAAAAGCCGCCCCTAGGGCTTTTGGTGTCTCTGAGACTTGACACCTAAGATTGTTAGTACTAAGATTACGTCTTGTTGATAGTTAACAACACGAATAATCAAGAAGGTGAAGTGTTTGGCCGACCGAGATCAATACATCGAGAATTTGGACCGGATCTTTTCTCGAATCGGCCGCCGGTTGCGTCATGCTGTGGCAGAAGACACGCTGACGCTGGGACAGTATTCTTTGCTGAAGCTGGTGTTCGACCACCACTCCATGGCCGTGGGCGAGATTGCGGAACAGCTGGGCGTCTCGTTAGCGGGGGCCAGCGGCATGATTGACCGTCTGGTTCACGCTGACCTCATCATGCGCACGCGGTCAGAGTCGGACCGCCGGGTCGTCACGGTGAGTTTGACCGAGACGGGATGGCGTCAAATTGAGAGCCATTATACCCAGCGCAAAGATTTCTTGCGGCATCTGTTCATGAATATGTCCGAGGAGGATTTGAAGACATTGCTGTCCTTGATTGAGCGCATGGAGGAAACCGCAGGCCAGGCAGAGGGCAGGCCCCAGCCATAAAGGGCAGCGCGACACCCTTTGGCTGGCGGCAATTATTGCAATGCAGGGAGACAACGTCGTATGGGTCTTTTGATTTCTGGAATCGTCGAGTCGTTGGTGGCTATTATCCTGGGGATATTTCTCCTGGTGGCGGAACCCTCTCTCAGTGCCGTCTGGGGATTTGGACTAATCGGGGTGGGCGTGGTGACGGGAGTGCTGACCCTGTCATTTGGCCGTTTGGGACGATCGAAACCTGAAACGGCTGCCCAGCGGGATGATGTTGCGGAAGCCCCTGAGGAGGAACCGGAGGCGGATGGGGAAAGGGTCCCGCAGCGATCCTTGCCGGAATACCGTCCGCGGGAAAATACCGGGCTGATGCCCGTGCCCCATCACCTCCCGCAGCGGATTGACGTGCTCAGGGAAGAGGTATCACGGGCACGCTGGCGGTATAAAGCCAAGGAGATTCAGTCCCGGGCAGCGGAAATGGCTGAATTGGTGCTGCAGGGCAGTGAGGACGCAGGCACCGTGGACGAGAGGCCCCGGCAGCTGCGACGCCTGCTGGAACTATTCATCTTGTCCCAGGGCTATGAAGCTTGGGCCAATGGGGCGGAACCGGCTTTCCATGTGGAGCGTTACCGCCGCGTGCTGACGGAGACGGACATCCATGAAAGGTTGGCGGATTTGACCGCCGAATCCGACATGCTGTGGCAGGAAATCAGCCGGGGCGTTCCGCCTAAGGCGCCAGAAGATGATGCCTACCGGCAGACGATTGACATCCGCATTCGCTTGGAGCGGATTACGGCGGCCGAAGAACGGCTGGAAGAAATAGAAATCCTCCGCATGGGCTACCAGAGTCTGGTGGAATCGGAAAGAGAAGAAGGTGAGTGAATGCCCCGATGGATATTAGGGGTGGTCGCGTTGATTGGCGTCCTGATTATGGGGGGAATTGCGGGTTATGACGCCTACTACCAGGCCAACTACGTCAATACGGCGTACGCCTACGTCACGGCCCCCTACGACTGGGTCAGCATCTCGTCGCCAGCGACGGTGACGGGTCTGATGGTGCACACCGGCGACCGCGTCAAGGCGGGGGCCGCCCTGATGCGCGTGAAGACCTGGCAGGGCCAGCAGAAAACCATTATGGCGCCGACCAGCGGGACAGTGGGCTCCATTGGCGTGGCGCCCGGTGCCAGCATCCAGCCGAAAGAAGATTTGATGGCGCTGGTGCAAGCGGGTCGGTCCACGGTGGTGGCTGATTTTCCCGAATCCCAGGCGCACCGCATTGCGCGGGGACAGACCGTGAGCGTGACCCTGAGCGCGTATCCCGGGACGACCTTTACGGGCACGGTATCCCATATCGGGTCGGTGACCTTGAGCGTCCTGTCGCCCTTGCTGCAGGTGGGGACCTTCGCCAAAAAACGCCAGTGGGTACCGGTCACGGTGCAGGTCGACACCGGTTCGAACACATTTATTCCGGGGGAAAATGCCGCGGTGCGGATTGACGTCTAGTTTGCGGGAATGAGGAGGAACAAGATGGCGACAGAACAACCAACAACATCCCGGCACTGGGGAGTCGCCCTGTCCGTGTTGATTCTGGGAGGATTCATGGCGATTTTGGACACGTCCATTGTCAACATTGCCATTCCCAAATTGGAGAGCGTCTTTTCAGTCGATACCGCCGAAGTGCAGTGGGTGGTCACGATCTACATGCTGACCCTGGGGGTCGTCGTGCCTCTGGCGGGCTATCTGGGTGAGCGGTTCGGCTACCGGCGGATCTACGTGGTGTCGCTGACCGTCTTCACGATAGGGTCGGCGCTGTCAGGGCTGTCGTGGAGTCTAGAGGTGCTGACAATTTTCCGTGTGTTACAGGCTCTGGGTGGTGGGCTGATCATGCCGATTACCATGGCCATGGTGTACCGGATTGTCCCGCGGGACCGGATAGGAACCGCCATGGGATTCTGGGGACTCGGGATTATTGTGGCGCCAGCCATTGGCCCGACCCTTGGGGGCTGGCTGGTCGAGTATGTGAACTGGCGGCTCATCTTTTACATCAACGTGCCGATTGGAATCGTCGGCGTTTTGCTGGCCCTCGGCTATGTCCCCAAATTTCCGAGCCGCCGTCTGGGCTCTTTCGACTTCATGGGGTTTTTGCTTTCGGCGGCGGGATTGTTCGGGCTGCTGCTCGCACTCTCCGAGGGGCAGACCTGGGGATGGGGATCCGAGCCCATCGTGCTGCTCTTGGTGGGGTCGGTGCTGCTGCTGACCCTGTTCAGTCTGTGGGAGCTCAGTATTCCTCACCCGCTGCTGGATTTACGGGTCTTTAGCCGGGGGTCGTTTACCATGGCGAACCTTTTGGTCGTCGTGATTACGGTGTCCATGTATTCCGGACTGTTTTATGTGCCGCTCTTCCTGCAAACGGTCGTGGGTTACGGGGCTTTGCAGACGGGGCTGATGATGATGCCGGCCGCCTTGGCGTCGGCGATTATGATGCCCATCTCGGGCCGGCTGTACGACAAGATCGGCGCGCGTCCCGTGGTGGTGGTGGGCCTCGTGATACTGGCCTACACGACATTTCTGCTGCACCGTCTTACCACCACCACTCCCGTCGGCGACGTGGTGTTCTGGTTGACTCTGCGCGGCTTTGGGATGGGCATGGCGATGATGCCGGCCACCACGGCCGGCATGTCTTCTCTCCCCACGGAAATGGTGGGATCGGGGTCCGCGATCAACAACGTGATGCAGCGGGTGGCGGGGTCTTTTGGCTTGGCGTTCATGACCGCGGTGCTGGAATCGCAGTCCACGTTGCATGCGGCCAATATTGCCGCGTCGTATACCCCCACCGCGCGGCCGTCCGTGCAGTTTGTCCAGCAGATGACCGGGTATTTTGCCCACCAGGGATTAGCGGCGGGCCAGTCCCTCTCCGTGACGACGACGACCCTGTATGGCCTGATCCAACAGCAGGCGTTCGTGATGGGGATTGACGACGTCTTTGTGCTGGGAGCGGCGATCACCTTATTTGGGGCGTTTCTCGGTCTGTTCCTCAAAACCTATCACCACAAGAAAGGCGCGCCTCAGATGATGGCTGATTAGGCCGGACTCGGCCGCGGTGTTCCGTGCCGTAAACTTTATCCCCCTGGGGGCATATGTGAGGAGAGATTAATCCGTGAAGCAAAGTCGAGTCATTCTCATTAACGTGTTGATCATTGTGGCTTTAATATTGATAGGGGGGATTGTCGCCTATTACTGGAGCCAGAGCTACGACTACGTGTCGACGCAGGACGCGGCGATTTCGGCTCCCACCATTCCTATTGCCGCGCAAAGCAGCGGAACGGTGCAAGACCTGTCGGTGACCACCGGCCAGCGGGTCAGCCAGGGCCAGACGATTGCCCAGGAAACGGTGGCGACCACTCCGGTCACCACCGCCAAGGGCGGCAAGACCCCAGCGGCTACGGGCACGACCCTCATCAACATTACGGCGCCGGTCGCCGGCTACGTGGCGAACGTCTCAGTGGCAAACGGGCAGGCCGTGGCCGCGGGCACGCCCCTCTTCACCTTGGTCCAGCTCTCGAAGGTCAATGTGGTCGCGAACATTCCGGAAACAAAAATTCGGAACGTATCCGTTGGGCAGAGCGCGACGATTTACGTGGATGCGCACCCCGGGGTGTCGTTTACCGGCACCGTCGAAGCGATTCAGCCTACCACGCAGTCATTCTTTTCGCTGATTCCCACCGCGGCCACGTCGGGAACCTATACCAAAGTCACGCAGCGGGTGCCGGTGGAACTGTCCATTGACGCGGCGGGCTATTCCCTGCTGCCCGGCGAAGATGCGGAAGTGCGAATTACCATTCATTAACTGGGAAAACTCTAGCCACCGTGCCGCCAGAACCCTATGATGAAAGCGAGGAGGCGGGCTATGCGCATTCTGATTACAGGGGGGACCGGTTATCTCGGGCAGGCAGTGGAGCAGGCTTTGCACCGCCATCATCACGACGTTACCCTGCTCGCCCGGCGCTGCCCAGCAGCGGCGGGGGTAGAGGGGTGCGTGGCCGGGGATATCAGCACGGCGGACCTCTCCCGCCTGTTCCAGGGATTCGACGGCGTGGTGCATCTTGTTGGCATCATCCAGGAACACCCGTCACAGGGGATTACGTTTGACAAGATTCACCGCCAGGCAACGAAACGCGTGGTGGACGCAATCGCACGGGCCGGGGTGCCGCGGCTTGTGCATATGTCTGCGCTGGGCACGCGCGAAGGCGCCGCCAGCCAGTACCACCTGACCAAATGGCAGGCTGAGCAGTATGTTCGGGCCTCCTCGTCACAGTGGACTATTCTGCGGCCTTCCCTGCTGTTTGGGGGAGGGTCGCCTTTTTTTGCGACCCTTGAGAGTCAGGTCCGGTGGCCACTCGTGCCCGTTCCCGGATCGGGAAAAACCCTGTTCCAGCCAGTGGCCAGAGACGATGTGGCGGAGCTTGTCGCCCAATTGGTCGAGGGATCCCAGGCAGCCGGGCAGACATGGGAGGTGGGGGGGCCCGACCGCTATAGCCTGAATGCGCTGTACCGCCGTGTGGGACTGGCGGTGGGGCGTGACAATCTATCTTTAGCGCACATTCCCCTCGGTGCCCTGATGCTGGCAGCACGGCTTGGACAGAATGTGCCTGGGTTCCCCGTCAGCGTGGACCAACTCCTGATGCTCAATGAGCCGAATATCACCAGCGACGAGAGGTGGCGGCAACTGGTCCCGGAAGCGCGCAAGATGGGGACGGATCTTTAAAACCGGGGTGCATGCCCATCATTTCTCAAAGGAACTCTCTTTGGTGATCGAGCAGGTGGTCGATTTTGGTATGGCCGTAGTAGTCGAGCCACGAAGGAAAAGGGGCATGGCAGTCGGGGCACGTGCGAAACGCCCGGGCCGGAAACAGCTTGTGCGCCTGAGCCTCGTCATCGGGAGTGGCCAGCGCCCCGTTGATGCCAATGGTGAGCAGGGCCAAAGCCCGCTGGTAGAGGAGCGGCCCGTAGCCCCTGTGGTCTGTGACAAACAGCTCCCAGTAAACCACCGCGCCGTCTGACACCCGGTAGAATGGGTAAAGGGTCGGAACGCGGGGGACAGTCCAACTCACGTCAAGATGGTGATGGACCATCTCCGCCAAGCTGGGGCTGCTCAAAGAGGCCTCGACAAGAGTATTGACGAGTTTGCGCAGTGAATAGGTTGCCAACATTTTTCTCATGGCCGTTCCTCTCTTTCTTTGGGAGTGCGGCGTTGCCGGAACAAGGACAGGGCAATTCGCCGGGGAGCGCATTTTCCACCAATATACGAAACGATTGGCTGCCTCATGATCACCACCCTCTTTTTACCAATGCAGCGGGATGCTATGGGGAACGTCTTGGCTCGCGAGCGATTAGAAGCCATGAAGGCCGGTTCCCACCCATTCCTGAGAACGGCAAGGCATAGAACTCCCCTCCGCTGTGGGCGCTGCGGAGGGGAGAGTTTGATGGGCCAGGGGCTGCACAGGCCACAGGAGATCTGCGCATCTCACCGCCGATTTCCGTAGCGGGGAGGCCAGCAGGGCGAAGGACCCCCTCGCACTGTCTTGCGAGCGCGCCGTATAATAGTGGCAGAACAGCATGGAGAAGGCAGTACAATTGCAATGGGGGAGCGATGATGACATCCCGGCAAGCTTTAGTGAAGAGCGCCCAGCGCTGGGAGACCGCTTCGGTGATCTGGATGGTGCTGGAAGGCGGCAGGCGCTCTCACCGCGGCTTGGCGGTCCCATTCGCTGGCGCTGGGAGGGTTTGGGGCTGACAGCTTGATCGAGCTGCTGTCAGCCGGGGTTCTTCTTTGGCGTCTGCACCGGGAACTGTCTGAGCCCGACTCTGAAGACGCGTGGAGAATTGAGCGCCAGGCGGCCCGGGTTTCTCTTCTTCTGTTGACTATTCTGGCCGCCGTACTGGTGATATCCGCCGCCGCAGCCTTTTGGCGTCATATTCCGGAGAGTCCCTCCTCGCTCGGTCTGATTATCACCGCCGTGTCGAGCGTGCTCATGATCGTGTTTGCCCGCGCGAAGCGGCGCTTGGGCATTGCGCTGGGCAGCCAGGCACTGCAGGCGGACCCGGTGGAAGGCTGGGTCTGTGCATACATGGCCTGGGCGCATTGGGCAGTACGGCTGCGGTCATGCTGTTTCACTGGGGTTGGGCAGATTCCTTAGCCGCGCTGCTCATTGCCTATTGGGTAGCCAAAGAGGTGTGGGAGATCCGCGAAGAGCTTGAACATAAAGCCCGCGCATTCCCCTTTCCAGGCGAAGCCGGGAGGGGGTCAAGCGGGTGGCGGCCATTTGGGCCGCCCGATCTTTTTTCTTTTCGTTCGCATATTCTCTAACCTACCAAGCTAAAGAGATGGTACACTAGACGAA
>DAIDDL010000159.1 GCA_027309085.1 Sulfobacillus sp. | reverse complement strand
GGCTTAGGGCGGAAGAAGAACGTGATGTGATGGTAGGGCGACCAATCACCTATGGACCAAATAGTTAAGGGCCGCGCGTTGATAAACGATGCGTTAAATCAGACCTATCGCACTACTCTTTCGGGCCATCCGTGGTCGCGGTACGGCGGTGGCCACTCCGGGTCCGTCGCAACATCCACACCAGATAGCCTAAGACCGCCAAGAATACCGCTAAAATGCCCCACGCCCACACCGGCACAAACTGCCAGATAGACGTAACCACGGGAGCCTGATGGGTCACCGACGCTAACGCTTGCTGGGAATCCTTCGCGACTGTCGGGCTGAGCGTTTGCGTTGCTTGTTGAGTGCCAAGGCCTCCCGCACGTTCCGTCACGGTATAGGTGCCGGGCACAGTCGGGAATTTCCACAGAATCGGCTGGGACGTCACGGTACTTTGGGGTTGAATCATCGAGACCGTATCGTGTGCTGTAAAAATCGTCCGACCGCCCTCACGAATCGTCAACGTTACGAGCAACGGCCCGCTAAAAACCGATCGCCCGGGATTTGTCACCGCAATCGTTGTGGCGAGCCCCTGCGGG
>DAIDDL010000158.1 GCA_027309085.1 Sulfobacillus sp. | reverse complement strand
GTGTAGGCGGAGCCATCAAACCACCCCAAGCGGCTGGGGCACAATGGCCTCGGTCGTGAGCGTTGGGGAAAAGGCATCATCAAAGATGTCAGGTGGGGGCCAAGAAGGTGAGCGATGAGCGAACCCCCGTTCGCGTCGAAAGTACGGTTCGATGATGTCAAAATGGAGGGCTTTTCCCTCTCTCCAGATCAGCGAAGGCGACACCTACTCACGGCCTTCGCGGCATCCGGCGTATAGGGGGCACGAGCTTGGTCCGGGCTGGAACATAGAACGTGAGAACCCTGTCGGTGATGCAAAGTGAAAACCCTATAAGCGGAGTCCGCGAAGGGGGAAAGTAGCGAGGCACCGGCAGGGGGCGGACCGTCCCGTATTAGTGAGGAAGGGCGTGTAATGCGCCTGGAGCGAAGGGGAGGGGCGAACTCAAAGAGGCCCTGGCCAACCGCAAGGGAGGAGCCAACGCGTCTCGGCGTCGGGTGGACGCGGCAACGCGTCCGTCCAAGGGTTCGCACGAGCCGGATGAGCTGAGAGGTTCAAGTCCGGAATCTGTGGGGGTCTGGAGGTGAAATTCCTCCGGTCTACCCGGCACCCG
>DAIDDL010000157.1 GCA_027309085.1 Sulfobacillus sp. | reverse complement strand
CGGGATATGCTGAACTCATCTCCCGCGTCATGGGGCACCCAGGCATTGTGGCTCTCAAAGGCGACGGACTCCAACCTCTTGCCCCTTATAAGGTGGACGCCGTGGTTGTTGCGGGGATGGGACCGGGGCCGATCAGGCATATTTTGGACCCCCGCCATGAGGGTCCCTTTATTATTCAGCCCATGCAAGGAATTCTTACAGTGCACCGCCACCTCGCTGAGGATGGCTGGCATATAGAACGGGCTCAGCTTCTGGCCCAGCACGGCCGTCTGTATGCTACGTGGCTTGTGCGTCCCGGCCCTGCGCGTGCTAGCGTCAAGGCACCGGACATCCCCGGGGAATTTCTCGAGGACCCACTGTTTTTCTTGTTGGCAGCCCAGCGCGTTCGGGAACTGCAAAAACGATTGGCGGCCACAGGGGCGACGCCAAGTCGGCAGCGGGAAGTGTGGACAGAGGAAACCGCTCTGTGGCAATCGGCCTGGCCTCAGCTGCACCGCAAATGAGCAGGGCAGCTCATGAACTCTCCCGCCGCCTAACCCATACGGGTTGAGGCAGGGGTTTCTGGGATCACTCCCGGAAGTTCCTGGTTC
>DAIDDL010000156.1 GCA_027309085.1 Sulfobacillus sp. | reverse complement strand
TCCGTCTGGGTGGCTAGCCCTTAGGCGGGTCGGAATTTCACCGACTGGAAAATGCCAACTTTTCGTGGCGTACCCCCTCATCGAACCGGACTTGTGGTTTTCCCACATCCGGCTCTCCGACGATAGTTGCCCTATACTAAGGGCGAGGAAGTTGCGCCAGAACTTGGCGGCGCATCACAGCAAGAGAAGGTAAACCCATATGGGCTAGGCGGGTGTTGGTCCACTCAGCATTGAGGGCGGGACTGCGGTTCCAGCGTTTGGCCACGAAGGCTCGACACCGCTCGCGAACCCAAGCATCCAGTTCGTAGTAATGGCCGTTGTGGCTTATGGTGAAATACTGCCCCCACCCCCGGATTACCGGTGCGAGGTCGTCAATCACCATCTGCAGATTCATCGGACGGGTTCGCCGTGTCAGCTCCCGAACGCGATTCTTGAAGCGCTCGGTGGCTGCCTGTTTTGGGCCAAAGAGAGGGCGGCCGAGGCCGCTCTTGGACGATGCCCAGAAGAACGTAAACCCCAAGAAATCGAAGGCCGTTTCCCGAACGTTCACGATTCGTGTTTTCTCGGGGTGAAGCGTGAGCCGCAATTCGTCGA
>DAIDDL010000155.1 GCA_027309085.1 Sulfobacillus sp. | reverse complement strand
GGTACGCCACGAAAAGTTGGCATTTTCCAGTCGGTGAAATTCCGACCCGCCTAAGGGCTAGCCACCCAGACGGAATCGAGTGTTGCGCCCGCCTCTGTGAGGCGGCGGGTGAAGTGTACACAGAGCGACTGCCAGGCCGCAACCGCAAGGTGAAGGGATGGAGCCTCGTTAGAACGTGATGCAGCGGCCGACACCGTCTCCTCTGGTGGAAGGCAACAAGTACCGGACCGTTAGGGCAAGGCCGGGGAGACGCTGCCGGGGTCTGAGACCGGGGCATGGCAGGACACGGAAGATGACCAGAACGTGGGAGATCTCTGGAGGTCGCGCACAGCGCGTACCCGTCACCCCCATAGGGCGAACCCGAAGGGCCGGGAATGCCTCCAGAGAAGTCGGACAACGTCATAGTGTGCAGCCTGTAACCTAGTGTCTCCATCCGGGGTAAGTCCGGACATGGTAACTTCCCATCCGGCCATGTAGCGAATCGCGCAACGGAACGGGGTGACCCGCCCGTTGAAAGCCGCGAAGATAATGTCACCGTCCGCCGCAAGGTGAGGTCAGACAGGGTGGCTAGCCAGTATCCAGGCCGTAACATGA
>DAIDDL010000154.1 GCA_027309085.1 Sulfobacillus sp. | reverse complement strand
ACTCCAGCACCCAACCCGCATCGCGAAAATCCAGCCTTTTGTTACTAGATTTAGTGTAGTAACATAAAAAGTGGCGGTCAATGGCGGCGGCGGACGTTTTACGCCGACATGGCCTCCTTGGTTACGGGAAGGAATGCCATTGTTAGGCTCGGCTCAGAGGGCGGTACAGACTGGGAACGGTCATAGGGATAGACTAAAGTTGGCACTTGTGTATAGTCGTACAGATGGGGAAGTTCATCGTTTTGTCTGATGTTCTGAATATAAATGGAAAACCACGTAGACCAAATAGATAGGCTTCATTCGGGAAGCGCGTCCTGCGACAAATTTTATGCAAATTGTCTAGCTATGACTTATTTACGAACAGCTCTACTTTACTAAGCAAGTCCGCAACGTTCGTTATGGAGGCCATCTTGTTAGATGAGAAAGCCCACATTGATAACTCTCCACTACTTCCAACAACACCTCTATCTGCAACTAGTGGACTGTCATTATTGGCGGTATGGATCAGCAGATTTATCTTTGGACCTCATTGGTGGATATTTGCCATCGGGGTATTCCCCACAACCATTTTCTACGTTTTCATGAATCGCCGAACAGAAAAAA
>DAIDDL010000153.1 GCA_027309085.1 Sulfobacillus sp. | reverse complement strand
AACCGAAAGGAACGGCCAACGGAGCGAGCGTCACCTACACCACGGCGTCTGTGGGATACTCGACAACCTCGCCTCATGCGAGCTAAATGGGGTCATATCATCCAGTTCTCGACGCATATTCGGCCTGCCAATTATGCTCCAATAGTTTCCTGCACTGACTATTTATGGACAAGCACCTAGGGGAACTTTCCCAGTTAGCATGCACAAATCACTTAAAACCCCGATGTCAAGCCACTTTCGCGTATTATACAAACGACTCGGTATAAAGTGCCACTTTATTATGCCGCAGGAGTGGCGTCCTGATGCGAGTTTGGATCAGATGGCATGGGCCACTTCGCAAATCTCAACGCAAAATGTTGGCGTCCCTGGTATAGGCGTTGATCCGCTCTTTTCCACTTCCATCAGCGTGCCGCTCGAGTCGCCTCCAATCGCTCCCCAGCCATCTGGCCGGTCAGCGCAAGGACCCCGCTGCGGCGTGGAACCTCACTTCCCCTGGTGTTTTGCCATGCATCGCATGGCCCTTGTATACAATCCTCCCAGTTCAGCCAACATATCCCGGAGGTGATAACAACGTGGCCTACGACGACTCTGCGGTGCTACAAGA
>DAIDDL010000152.1 GCA_027309085.1 Sulfobacillus sp. | reverse complement strand
GCAAATATTGGCCCTGTCGGGCCATGGGCTTATATCCCCAGGCCTAAAGGCCGGGGCTTTACGCCCTGTTTTGGTAACAATCCGATTCCCGATCGCCGAAGAGTAAGAGACAGGGAGCAGTCGGTTCATGAGCCGGTCAACGACGCTATCGCCCCTTATCCGGTATCGCCTGAAAAATTTCGTCCCACACAAAGCCAAAAGAAAACCCGCAATCGCCCGAGACCCCACTCTTAGGTCCGGTTCAGACAGGAATACGCCACTTCCGTCTGGCGTGCCATCGCCCGTTCACTGCACCCGCGGGCGGCCACGGCTTCCCGGACTTTCTCGACAGTCAGACGCTACTGTCCATTTCGCCCCTCCTGAATTCGGGATCTGCCGCAGCATAGCGAGCCATGGAGTGCTTGTCTACCGGCAATTGCTGGAAATAATGTTTGGCTGGGCCGCTATGGATCTTTCCTAGCCCAAGTTTTCTCGTTAGCGTAGCGAAAATGCTGGGAATCCCTTATGCGCTGCTGTTGGAAATGATATCCTGTTATCACAATGAACTCTCCCGCCACCTAACCCTGTCGGGTTGAGGTGGGGGTTTCTCGGATCACTCCGAGAGGTTCCTGGTT
>DAIDDL010000151.1 GCA_027309085.1 Sulfobacillus sp. | reverse complement strand
TGGGTTGACCATGCAACTGCGCATGGTGCAGATGTTTTAAAGCTAGGGCAAACTACTGGTGAGATTGCTGTAGGGAAAGATGCAGATTTTCTTTTGATTGATCTTCAGGTTCCTGAAATGCTACCTTCGTGGGATATCTCATGGGAGCTCGTTCGTCTAGCGAACCGTGATCAAATAATTGGTGTTTTTGTCTCTGGAAAACTACGGTTATGGAAAGGTTGGCCGACAGACTGGGATGCAAGGTCGCTCATGGCGCAGATTTCCGCCTCTGCAAAAAAAATAGTTTCGCAAGCACCTATTATTAAGATCCATAAAACGCGTAATTAGTACCATTCTATAATTATGATGGGTCCCTCCCTCGAGTTCGCCTAAGTCAAGATCACTCCGACTGTGCAGCCACCTACGGCGCATTGTTCCTCGCACTGCCCTTTGCCACTTTGTCGCTTACCGCCGGAGAGCGCGCACCCGGTAAAGGTAAGGGTCCAAACGAATCCAAGTCCGAAGATAACGACGATGCCATCCGCAAGGGTAGATTGCTTAGACTCTTACCCTGCAGAGATGAGCATGGATGTGAGCGTAGTAATCGGCCCTGGGTGCCGCAAATCGCGCCGAAGAAACACGCTGTGGCT
>DAIDDL010000150.1 GCA_027309085.1 Sulfobacillus sp. | reverse complement strand
CGGGAGCTCTCTCGAACGAGCGTTGCACAAACGGTCGTTCCTCCTGCCTTCGAGAGGAATGTATGTGAGTGTGGAGTATACCCTACCTGGACGTCAGGCCCCCTCCAAAATTCGGTCAGACTAGGATCCCAAAACGCCTTCCTTGACAACTTCTCGGAATGGGTCATAGACTTCTTCCTGACACTATTCACCGCAGGAGGGACGCATGCCTGGGCACCGGATGGGCTATGTGCGCATTAGCAATGGGGATCAACATCTCGCCCGTCAGCTGGAAGGGGTGGCGGTGGACCGCGCCTTTACCGATACGGCGTCCGGGAAAGATGCGCAACCGCCGCAACTGGAACAGTTGCTCGCCGTTGTCCACGAGGGGGACACGCTCCCTATCCCCGCTCTATTTGCCCACAATTAGCGCATAGGGTAACTTTGACTAAAACCCCGCGATGGCCATGCAGTTCATGGGACCCCGTCCCTGTCGAGCGGGCAGCCCTCGTCAACGACCGACATGCCATCCCGTCTATGCGTTTATGGCGCTCATCTTGTCCGTGACCATTCTTCTCGCCTAGGGCTAGGAACCATGATGCCGGCATCGCCTGGCGACCTTCCCTAGCGCATGGCGCCTGGAACTGGCCGTTTTCACACACCGTGAGT
>DAIDDL010000014.1 GCA_027309085.1 Sulfobacillus sp. | reverse complement strand
CGGAACCTGTGGTACGTCGCGGTGACCCGTGCTCAACAGAGGCTAGTTCTTCCGTCACGAACTGACTACACCAGAATCCTATCAGCGAAGGGATGGACTACCCCAGCGGGTTGAAGATTCCAATTTGAAAGGGCGCTACGCCAAAGAGTATTTCCACGTAATTTTGGATCGCAGTGAGGGGCGTCAGTATGACTTTGCGAGGTGCTGCTTACAATGAGCCAGAATAATTCAAACGGATGGTAGTATAAATGGCCGACTAAAAGGGAACCGGAAAGGACCGATTGGCCGAGCAAAAGGGGAGTACGCCACGAAAGATTGGTGGCGGGTGGAGGCAATGCGTTTGCTGCGACGATAATCATCCACAAAGGCCATCGACCAAGGGATATCCAGGCCCCCGATGGAGCCCCCGAAAGTTGTCGTCGATCGGCAATAGCGCAAAAACCCCGGGCGATCGACGACATGACATGATCGGTGGAAAACGTGGGTCCATCAGCGATGCGGGATTTCTCATAATTTATCAGGTAAATTATCCCAGACCAAAGGTGTATACTTAATGAAGTCCTGTCAGGGTTTGACGGGTGTGGATTGTCCCTATGAGGGATGGAAACCACTCAGGGCACAGGTCCCAAGATCGGGAAGGAGCGCCCGTGTGGATTGTCCCTATGAGGGATGGAAACACGCGTTCCGCCTTTCTGCCGCAGTCCGTTCCGCGTGTGGATTGTCCCTATGAGGGATGGAAACCCGAGTGTCGCGGGGAACCGAAGGCCGGTACTGGAGTGTGGATTGTCCCTATGAGGGATGGAAACCCGTATCTGCTGTCGCTGCATTCCCGTGAGCTGCATGTGTGGATTGTCCCTATGAGGGATGGAAACCTGGCTACCGTCCCGCTGACCCCTACCACGGTCCCGCGTGTGGATTGTCCCTATGAGGGATGGAAACAGCTCAATGGGAAGGGGATAAACTCAAGACCCGCGTGTGGATTGTCCCTATGAGGGATGGAAACTGCGTATCCTGGTCAGCTGGTCGGGGCAATGGGTGAAGTGTGGATTGTCCCTATGAGGGATGGAAACTCCGGTCGGTCCCGTGACGTTTCGCACGGTCTCGGTGTGGATTGTCCCTATGAGGGATGGAAACTGGGAACTTCCTAGCGGCTTTGGACGAAAGCATAACGCGTGTGGATTGTCCCTATGAGGGATGGAAACCCGCTTCCGCTCACCCGTATCACGTCGCTATCACCGTGTGGATTGTCCCTATGAGGGATGGAAACACAGTCACGCAGGACACCGCCGTAGCGGCGTAAAGGAGGTGTGGATTGTCCCTATGAGGGATGGAAACTCTGGCCCCGTTCCCACGTAATTCCCTGTTGTTCTGTGTGGATTGTCCCTATGAGGGATGGAAACTGCATGCGGATCGTGCATTCGGTATTGTGGTAGTCGTGTGTGGATTGTCCCTATGAGGGATGGAAACTTCGTGGGTATAAACAGCTACGCATGCCCTTAAAGTTGTGTGGATTGTCCCTATGAGGGATGGAAACCTGAGATATCCACACAATTCTCGTATCCCATTGGAGTGTGGATTGTCCCTATGAGGGATGGAAACGATTTTGTCCCCGCATGGCGAGGGGAAGGGGCGGGGTGTGGATTGTCCCTATGAGGGATGGAAACTCCACCACCGTGAGGTACGCTTCTTGATCCGTGAGGTGTGGATTGTCCCTATGAGGGATGGAAACCCTTGAGCCACCAAAGCGGCCCCAGAAACGGAGCTGTGTGTGGATTGTCCCTATGAGGGATGGAAACCCGCATGGATCTGGTAAACGGGGAGTGCGTGAAAAGTGTGGATTGTCCCTATGAGGGATGGAAACATGCCTTTGGTGGGATCCGCCAATCCCCGCGCTTGTGTGGATTGTCCCTATGAGGGATGGAAACGCCGACCACGCCGAACGATTTCGAAGGATTCCCCGAGTGTGGATTGTCCCTATGAGGGATGGAAACATGTTTCCTGATATTCCTTCTTAGTGTCGATTCTCACGTTATTTGGCCGAAAATGCCCGGGTTTTTCTTAACTTTCTCCGCCGCCTCCAGGCTCTCTGGGGACGCTCTCTCTTGAGGATACCGCCCGCGGCAGCCGGCGGTCCAGAGTCCGCACAGCCGCATCCATGCGCTCTGGACCGCCGCTACCGCGGGCAAAAGTACTCGTCAAGAGCCTCCACCGGTTTGCTTAGCGACCAAACGCGCTCCTCCATACTCGGCGAGCTAAGTTGAGACTTAGGTGGCCAAATAGCGTAAGACATAACACTTAGCAACGAGTCCAAGGTGTGGATTGTCCCTATGAGGGATGGAAACTGTGCATCACGAATCCCGGTTGATGCACCCGTTCTAAGTGTGGATTGTCTGTCCCTATGAGGGATGGAAACACCAGATCCGCAACAACATTGGCAATACCTATGTGGTGTGGATTGTCCCTATGAGGGATGGAAACGCTCGTCACGCGATAGCGATAGAGCGTGATTTGGACGTGTGGATTGTCCCTATGAGGGATGGAAACGACTAAGCGCCGGAGCTTGTCTTGCCACAAGGCGGCGAGTGTGGATTGTCCCTATGAGGGATGGAAACCCGTGTCCTCGTCCATCACGACATGCCATATCTGGTGTGTGGATTGTCCCTATGAGGGATGGAAACGCTACCTCTCCGATACCTTCATGTTCTTCAAGCTCTAAGTGTGGATTGTCCCTATGAGGGATGGAAACGGCGAACTCGCCGGATTCAGGAACGGCAGCTGGTGGGGGTGTGGATTGTCCCTATGAGGGATGGAAACGGATAATAGTCGTCATACGGGATCGTCTCGGGAATCGAGTGTGGATTGTCCCTATGAGGGATGGAAACCTGCGGACCTCGTCAAAATCAATCTCGGATATGAGTGTGGATTGTCCCTATGAGGGATGGAAACCTAAATCGTTGACTAGTTTCATATTAGTATCCTCGTGGTGTGGATTGTCCCTATGAGGGATGGAAACATACTTCGGACTGGCTCGTACCGGGGAGCACCATGTGTGTGGATTGTCCCTATGAGGGATGGAAACACACCCTATCCACCCCTGTGATACACTATAAGTGAGTGTGGATTGTCCCTATGAGGGATGGAAACGAGGCCTCAATCCCGAATTTCCGAATCATTTCCTGTGCGTGTGGATTGTCCCTATGAGGGATGGAAACATGCCTAGCAAACAAGATGTGCGGTCGTCTATGATGGTGTGGATTGTCCCTATGAGGGATGGAAACATCCCATAGTCAAAATTTAACTCAGTCATGTTATTTCGTGTGGATTGTCCCTATGAGGGATGGAAACGTGTGGAACCGTATACTGCTGAAGAATGGGAAGGCAGTGTGGATTGTCCCTATGAGGGATGGAAACAACCATGTGGTGGTGGTGTCATTGACGGCAACAATGAGACCCCCGTGCCGTTTTGCTAAATCACGATGGAACCTTGTTCCACGAACCCTGTGAATAGGCAGAAAACGCTGGAAGAGGATGCCGAATGGATGACCTTCTATGGTACAATTTGGAGGAAATGGCAGTAATACATCCGTGCTCGTGCCGTGGGGGAGGCGTTATTGTCGAATAGTGTAATGAAATGAGGCGTGATTATGCGTATTCGGATTACCTTTTCTGGCCCCGTGTCGTTGCCTGTAGCGCATCACCGCATTTTACAACGCGCTTTCTACCATCTCCTCCCCGAGACCGATGTGGCCGCGTGGCATGCATCGCATGCGTTTCGCCCTTTCACCTTTTCCCGCTTGCTGGGGCGTGCTCACCTGGTGGATCACACCTTGGTGTTGCGGGGTCCCGTAGATTGGTGGCTGAGTTTTGCGTATGCGCGGGATGCTTCCGAAGCCCTACGGCAGTTAACGACCACGCGGTCTTTGACGTTGGGAACTCAAACGGTTCCCGTGACGGGCCTTGAAGTGGAACCTGCGGTGCCATGGAACCACCGTGTGATGGGATTGACGACCTTGTCCCCGATTGTAGCGGATGACAACGTGGACGGGCGCATCATCTCGTATGCGCCGGAGGATCCCCAGTTTGCCGCGCATATCGCCCACAACGCGGCAGCCAAGGCTCAGCAATTCTTGGGAGACAAGGGGGAGCCGATCACTATTTGGGCCGTGGATAGCCTGCGGGTGCGCAGTTGGTATGGCACGACGCCCGTAGTCGGATATCGCGGCACGTTTATGATGCAGGGCAGCCCTCCTATTCTCCAATTGCTCTATGACATCGGCGTCGGCCGCCGGAATGGCGTGGGATTTGGCTGCTGTGCTGCATTCCTGCCCGAGCCCGCTGAAAAGGGGAGGATTTGATGCGGACTGTGGACGTGTTGCAATGGGCGTTGGACGTCTGGACTACTTGGGCGCAGCACTCTTTGACGCTCACGGTGGATCAGCACCCGATGGTCGGCCACCCGCTTCCCGCGATCGGGATGATTGTGCCCTTGCCGAGCGTCTTTCATCTCATTTCTCTGCAACGTCCGGCCCCGGTTCCTCCCTTGTATATCGCTCCGGACTTTTCTCCTGTGCCCGTCATCCGTCCGTATAGCCCGGAATCGTTCCGCACTGCGTGGAATCAGTGCGTGCAGCAGATCATTCAAGAGACGCGCAAAATCCAAGGGACCTCCGCTGCGCTGTTGGAACAGCTCATGGCGATCAGCGATCAATGGGCCTATGGCTTTGGAATCCCGGTGTCTCCCGCAGGGCCTATCGTCCCGGTGCCCGTCTTTCTGCGCATGCAAGTGGCCTGGCGTCTCGCCGCGGAAGGTCACCGAGCGCAGCTGGTGTATGGCGACCTTTCTGGGATTCAATCCTACGTCTTCGCCGCCCACCGGGTCGGCGTTCACGGCTTAGCGAAAACCTTGCGGGCACGTAGCGCACGGATTGGCTGGATTGCTTTGGGGCTGCCGTGGGCCGCGAGTGAGGAGTATACGCACACGGGCTTGCTGGTTCTGTCGGCTGTGGGTGGAGGTTTCTCACTCCTGCTGCCGCCATCGCAGTCATTTCAGCCATGGCGTGAAGAGGTCAACACCTGGCTGCAGGAACATACACACGCCCGGGTGCAATTGATCACGGCCGAACGTGCGGTGTCCGCAGACGAATTTTTTACGCAATATGCCCAGGCGAGCGAATCCCTGCATCGAGACGTGGCCGTCTTAAAGCGCCAGCCTTTCGCTGAGATATTCGGGGCGGCGGTCAAGACGAACTCGGATCCGTGGATCTGGCGGAACCTCTTAGGATTGCCGCGCTGTGTGGTGTGCGAAGAGCAGCCCGCGCAGGAACCCGAGGGTCTCTGCACCGAATGTGCCTTGGACCGGCGGATTGGTGCCAAGGTCTGGCGCATGCATTGGATGACACTTCGGCATGATGCCCACGGACTAGTGCCCATAGGCGATCAATATAGCGTGGATCTGAGCGAGAAGCGGCCCCGGACCGGGGCCGTGCGGGCGATTAATGTATCGCCGCAGGAGGCGGCGACCCCGACCACGTGGATGAACCTCTCTTTGCCGGTGGCGTCCGAAGAGTGTCCGCACTGTCTGGCCAGTCAGGTGCGGGATCCCGTGCGGGCAGGGCAACTGTATACGTTTGAGTGTTTAGCCGCGCTGGATGCCCCAGAGGGAGCGGCCTCGCCCCGCCTCGGATACCTGAAAGCGGACGTGGACAATCTCGGCCTGGTATTTGCTTTGGGCCTGCGCGATGGCCCCCCCGCTGGCGGCGACGTCTACCGGGTGATGATGCTGAGTGAAGCCTTGGATCGCTTCTTCACAGAGGGGCTGCGGACCCTGATGGAAACCCGCAGCCAATTCCTCTATGCGGTGTTTTCCGGAGGCGATGATGTCTACCTGATCGGCGGAGCACGCCATATTGCGCAGTTTGCGTTGACATTGCACAAGGCTTTCCAGGAGTATACCGGCTATCATGAGGAAATGAGCCTCTCAGCGGGCTTGATTTTTGTCCCCCCGCATCTTTCGCTGGCGCTAGCGACATCGCGGGTGGAAACGGCATTGCAGCACGCTAAAAATATTCCCGCGCAAGAACGGCAGCAGCAAGGCCAGACCGCCGGGCGGAATCAGGTCGCCATCGGTGAGACTTCCCTCAGCTGGGCGCGTTACCAAGCCTTATGGGAAGAAGCCACCCAGCTGTCGGACTGGAAAAAACAGGGATTGCTGGGCGGTAGTGCGCTTCATCGGCTGCGGCAGTATGCCGAATATGCTGAACACCGTCCTGCGGGGGAACGTGGCGCTTCCTGGTTTCCCCACGTAGCCTATGAGATTCGCCGAAATTTCATGGATCCCGCTCAAGTCTGCGTACGCGACTGGCTGATGACCTATACGGATCCGGATGATGCGCGCCTGCCCGCCCGGATCGGACTGTTTCCCCTATTGGTCTCACTCGTGAATCTCCTGGCGTAATGCCGCCAGACCATAAAACCGGAAAAGAGGGATGCGGATGGCCATGGTGACACCCAGCAACTATTTGATGGAGGCTCAGGGATATGTGGACCCGGCGGGCGGGTATCGGCGGGGGATTTATCTGGAGGAAGCTCGCTTTGTTGTCGAAAAATTACAAAGAGGCACCTCGGTACATGCATTGCGTCGGTTCTTCAACCGGGTGAAAGCGATTGAACGCAGTATGGAGGGGGGCCACCATTTTGATGCGCACAAAACTGAGTTGTATGCGTTAATTCCTAAAGCTGCCTATGCGGTCAAACGCAATCTGGCGAGTGAGTTTTTTTGCACATTCATTGAGCGCAATGTGACCCAGGCGGTTAAAGGCTGGGATCAAATGGAAGGCTTTGTGAAACATTTCGAGAGTGTCGTCGCCTATTTTCCGACGGACACATCCCGTGGAGGAGGGAATACCCATGGCCGTCGGTCATAATATGGCGAACGAATCTAATCCGCACTTGCAACAAATTTGGGAAGTCCGGGCACGTCTGACCTGTGTGACGGGCTGTCACGTCGGAGGCGGGCGGGATTCGTTAGAAATCGGTGGGATTGACAACCCCGTGATTCGCCATCCGCTCACGCAACTCCCCTATCTGCCCGGCAGCAGTTTAAAGGGCAAGTTTCGCAGCCTACTGGAGGCGGCGGATGGGAAAGGGCAGAATGGCCAGCCCTGTAGTTGTGCGATGCCCACCTGCCGTGTGTGCCGCTATTTTGGACCCCATAAAAAGCCTCATCATACTTTAAAGCCCACCCGGTTTCTGTTTCGCGATGCTTTTTTAACGGAGGACGCGGAACAGGCACTGGTGCAAGCCGCGGAGACCACGGGTCTATTCTACGTGGAAGAGAAATACGAGAATATTATCAACCGCAATACCCACGTTGCGGAACATCCCCGCGTCCAGGAGCGGGTGCCAGCGGGGACCACGTTTGATTTTGTTCTCGGAGTGCGCGTGTATTATGGCGACGACGAAAAATTGATGCGGCAGACGATTGCAGAGATGGTCCAACTTGTCGCCCGCGACGCCATTGGTGGTGGAGGCTCCCGCGGCAGTGGCCAAGTCCGTCTGGATAATCTGCAAATCCTGACCGTGTGGCCCGAGGCTCAAGGCTGATGTGGTATCGGTGGACGCTTCGGCAACGGTCTCCCTTTACCCACTGGCCAACGAGTGACTTGCTGATGGGACAATTGGCGTGGGCCTATCGCGAGTGTTATGCGGAGGAGTCGATGCCCGCATGGCTGCAGCGTTTTCGGGAACAGGATCCACCCTTTGTGGTGTCCGATGCATGGCCGGGCGATACGCTTCCTCGCCCCGCAGGTTTTCCGTATGGGGCGGTACGGGTATCGGGAGAGGACAAGCCCGCGTTGATCCAGATTCTGCAGCGGAGGAAACAGTGGAAGGGAGCACGACTCCTGCACTCCGAGGATTTTTGGGAGATCGCTCAGGGTGGGGGAGAGGGAAAGTCCTGGAATGGTGAACCGGAGCCGGTGATGGTGCAAACGCTGCACACCGGCGTGGACCGGCGTATTGGTGGGGCAATGGACGGGGCATTGTTCACCCGCGAAGGCGTGTGGTCGCGCGCGTTGCTCCGTATCTATATCTGGGCCGAACCGGATTCAGACGTCCAGATGCTGGCGAGAGTGCTTGCCTATCAGGGGATAGGCGGAGAAATTAGCCGCGGGTTTGGCCAAGTGGACTGGGTGGAGTGGCGGGACTGGGCGTGGCCTGCCGTGCCGGAAGCCAACGGCGAAATTTGGCTGGGCCATGGCGTGCCACCGGCAGATCACTGGAATGAGGGGTTTTATCAGCTGCACACCAAGTATGGTCGGGTGTGGGGACCGCAGTATGCGAGTCCCTGGAAAGTGCCGATTTTGCAGGTGCAGCCCGGCGCTGCATGGTGGACGCGCAGTCCCTGGAAAGGCTGGGCAGGTCGGGCCCTCTCTCGCGTCGCCGAGGCGCCGGAGGTGATCGACTTCGGCTATACCGTCACCGTGCCTATCCACTTTCCGCAATCCATTGAAAAGGAGGAGGGTTCATGATTCTCGTCACGTTCGCGGGCACGCGCGATCCGATTGCGTATGATACCCCCGAGGAAGGATCGATTGTGACGCTTTGTCGGTATCTGGCATCACGGGGAGAAACAGTGGACGCGCTGTGGATTTTGTCCATGGATGTGGTGGGACGGCGCCATGCCCAAGACACGCAGGAATGGCTGGCCTTGGAAGGGTTGTTTCATGCGGATCACATGCACCTGGTGCATCAGGAGGGAAACCCGGCGGATCATGTTGCGGTGACCCAGTTTGTGTTTGCGGTGGTGCAGAGCCCCGAGTTCCGGCGGTCGTCCGCAGAAATGGCGCCCATAGCGTTTAATGGCACGTCGGGCACCCCCGCGATGAAAATGAGCGGATTTTTGCTGTCTATTGCCGGGCTCTTGCACGGAGGGCAGGTGTGGACGGTCGCCAATCCGACCTTTGTGGCGGAAGGCAGTCGTGTGGTGCCCGCCCATCTGGACTTTGTGCGGGAACATATTCTACGGGAACAAATTCGGACGGCGGTGCATGGTAGCCAGTTTGACACGGCGCTGAACATCACCCGCGAGTGGGTGACCATCACCGTGCATGAAGGCAGTCGTCAGGTGGCCGGCCCCGTGGAACATGTGTTGCGGGCCTACCAGGCCCAGGATCTGGCCAACTATGCTGAAGCCAAGACACAGATGATGGCTATTCCCGATGCGCAGGTCTTCCGGGATGTGACGGCACAGACCGTGTTCCGCGCGCAACGGCGCTGGCTGGCGAATGCGGATTTGTCTGCTCCTACAGAAAATGCACTCAACCTGGTCGAAATCTTATTTGCGATTGCCCGGTATCAAACCCAAGAACGCTATACCGATGCCCTGGCGCGCTGCCGCCGTTTGTTTGAGGGCATCGTATATTGGTACTATCAAGCGCATTATCAAATCGATGTGCGCCAACCGGTGAGCAGATGGGAAGAGGCCTGGCACGCGATGTTGAACCGTGACCACCGAAGTGATCATGGCACCAGTCTGTGGGCGCTCGCCGAACACGTGTTTCCCGACTGGGTGGAGACGAGCGAGACGACTGCCTGGCATGAAGAGAAAACGATGTTGCGACAGATGATGGACACCCGCAACCACTCCTTGGCCGCCCACGGCATGCAGCCAGTGTTGGCGAAGGATGTCAGCACGGTCTATCCGATTGTCAAGAAATTATTAGTCGCAGCGGCCCCAAAGACCACCGGCTACATTCTCGACTATCCGTTAACGCAAACCAAACGGCAGCGTGTTTTACAAGGACTGGGATTGTAGCCGAACGCCACGATTGATGGGCAAGGCAGGATGTGGATGATGGGATGATTGCCAGCGGATGTGAGGGCCGAAAATGGTCTGAGCAGGTCCTAAAAAGTTGTCGTCGATCGCTCTCAGCGCAAAAACCCCGGGAGATCGACGACAAAGGGAAATCGGCCAAAACCGTTGGTACATAAGCCTTGCGGGATCGTTGTTTATTTCAGGTAAATTATCCCAAGCGGAAGGTGTATACTCAGTGAAGCCCCTTAACGATTTAACGAGTTGGGATTGTCCCTATGAGGGATGGAAACGAAATTTTCATTGCCTTCTCAAGCGTGATTCCCTGGTTGGGATTGTCCCTATGAGGGATGGAAACTTATCGGCCTTCAGAATGAGCGCGTCAGGCTTCTCCGTTGGGATTGTCCCTATGAGGGATGGAAACCGACGTGTACAACTGGAACACGTCCGCCTCTGGCCCCGTTGGGATTGTCCCTATGAGGGATGGAAACTACTGCTCATCGCGCTTGAGGGTGAGCTGGACCCCCGTTGGGATTGTCCCTATGAGGGATGGAAACCTCCTCTTAGTGGCTACGGTTCAGACTACTTGAACCGTTGGGATTGTCCCTATGAGGGATGGAAACCGAAGTTTCATTCGTGCAATGCGATGACGTACAAGTTGGGATTGTCCCTATGAGGGATGGAAACTTCTGATCATAATTCATCAGGGCCGCTTGCCCTGTGTTGGGATTGTCCCTATGAGGGATGGAAACTGCGCTTCTGCCGCACTCCATCCTTTACCTGCCTGCGTTGGGATTGTCCCTATGAGGGATGGAAACTATTCCCGTGATTGAGTTTGAGTAGCCATGATTGTTGGTTGGGATTGTCCCTATGAGGGATGGAAACTAATATCAAAATAACCCCGCAACGGTCCAATGACGTTGGGATTGTCCCTATGAGGGATGGAAACCGGTATATAAATAGGGGTTTGTGTAGCAGTGGAACGAAAAGTGCAATAGAGCTTGAAATCCTAACACAGTGCAGTGTTCTTCAAAATTTCATCTCAGTCGTCAGGAGACTATTTTCGTGCAACAGCGCTCCCATTGGGAGTGGAAGGGCTGTTTTCTGAGAGATTGAGGTGGTTTTAGTCCGATGTTTGGTGGCTATTGCAGTTTTCGTTCCACTGCTACACAAACCCCTTATACCGCTGCATTTCGACACCGGACCGCCCTTACACCAAAAGTGCTGAAGAGCTGAGAATTATTGACAAACAAGAATAGGGGGCATAGTATACGTATATACATATACTAGAAGTGTCATAGGGAGAAGTTATGCCAAAGAAAACCATTTACATTCGGGAAGCCGATGTGCCGTTATGGGAACAAGCTGAATTGCGGGCCGCTGGTGACAGTGTTTCTGGCGTCTTGACGGAGGCGTTACGACGTTACTTGGACGGTCAGCAAGCAGTGGTTGGCCACATTGTTCTGGCGGGGTGTTCGCAGCCGTTTCGTTCTCGTGTGCAGGCGTTGTCCAATGGCTGGATGGTAGCATTGGACAATCCAGGAGTGCAAAACGTTTCGGATAATGGGGCGATCGTTGAAGCGTTGGCAACTGCCGGTGTGTTGCCGGACGGGCTACGTGCGCACCTGCACGCTCCTTATAGCGGATGGATCTGGCTTGCATCGGCGCATATTCAAGCCATGCTGTTTTCGGGCCCGCCAACAGCTGAAGAGGTTGATTATCTTGCCCAAGCGCGTGTCGCGTGGAGTCTTTTGCGGCAGCGGGCGCCTCGTCAACAACCGATTACGTACGGGGACCTCGGTCAACTGTTGGGGGGTCTTCATCCCCTTCACGAAGTGCCAAAAGTCCTCGATGTGATTGCGCAATGGTGCGTGGCCCATCAACATCCGGACTTAACGGGGCTGGTGATAAGTAAGAGTACGGGTCTTCCCGGGCACGATTATTGGCGCTTAAACGGTTGGGAGGATCTCGTGATTGCTGAGCGTGTCGAGCGCTGGCGACAGAGCTTAAGCCAGTTGGCGGAGCACTCGGGGCCGGAGAATCCGCCATTTTAATCATAGCAAGAGAGGGTCTACTGGTAGACAATCCGGCGGGGACACCTCGAACAGGTCCCAATGGCTGGATGAGTGCACGGAGCTGGGAGGTTCCGCAGGAAAGGAGAATAACGAAGAATGCTCACGCGATTGCGCATTGAACAGTTTAAAGCCTTTGGCGCAGCTCAAGACATCCCGCTGGCGCCCATCACGCTCATCTATGGCCCCAATAGCGCCGGGAAAAGTGCAGTAATCGAAGCGTTGCTCCTGTTGAACCAGACCCTGGCAGACAATAATCCGACCCATGCCCTAACTCCGAATGGGCCCTGGGTAAACCTCCGTCATTATCAGACGCTCATTCACAGCCATGATACGGAGGCTGTACTGCGTCTCGGGGCTTTTTGGCGTACGACAGCCGCTGATCTTGTGGGTCTCTCCCAAATAGGGGGCCAGCCCGTCGAGGTGGGCATGGAATGGACATGGGGTTGGAATAAGGTCGGCTACCATACTGTCCAACGCCAAACGCAAATTTATCTGGCGGATAGCGAGCAGCCGGTATTTCAGTTAAACGTCAATCCTGATGACTTTGATCGGTTTGCAACAGATCCTCCTCCGTCGCACTCTCCGAGCGGAATCCCCACTGATGCACGCCCGAAGCATGCGGACCTTCGAAAGAAAGACGATCAAAGTGGGGGAGAGAGCTTCTCCGATCTCATAGGGATCGTTGGGAAGTCGTCAATGGATGACACGGCTAAATGGCTCGAAGCTAGCCAAGCTGTGTGGGAAGAGAGTCGACGCCGGAGCCGCTGGAATCCTCGTGTACCTATACGGTGGATAGAGAAAAATGTGCAGCAACCCAGTGTGGAATGGAGACGCTTGACCATGGAACTCACTGATCATGCGTTAGCTCGGTGGGCCCTCGTGGTGGAACATTTACGCTGGTGGAAGGAGTTGGTACAGACTAATCCCCGGCTGGCCGAAAAGCACATCGCACGCATTCCATGGAGTGAGATAGAGGAAGCGCCCTGGATGATGAATGACGACGAATGGACTGACGAAGGGCGCGCTCAAATGGTCGAACATCTACAACAAGCGCCATGGGACGCATGGATTCGCTGGATGACGGAAGAGTCCGCCATGATGCAGGCACGACAATGGGCCATGACTTTTGAGCAGACGGTACAAGATGACCAAATGGGAGAAGAATTGGCCATGGAGGCGAAATTTCTGCGGCCCTTGCGTTGGGGTATCTTGTCCCGCCCTACAATGGGTCAACATCCCTGGTGGTTTATGTACATGCCCCATTACGCCGAATATCAACACTGGACCGATTACTTGATTCCCCATTTGCTTCAAGCATGGTATCGGCGGCTGCCCGCTGACGACCAAAATGTGCTTCCGCCGCCCGAACGGTTTGGTGATTTACCTGATCTTTGGCTGCCTCCGACGACGGTCGTAAGCAATTTGAATTGGGAGGTGGGAAGGATGCTCACGCACGTGGCTTTTATTGGTCCCGCCCGCACGCGATTTGGCCCCATCGTAGAGCGCGACGATCAGCCTCGGAATCAGGTGGGCATGGAGGGGCAGTGGACGGTTGACCGCATCGCTCAACATCCCGAACTGGTTGAAGCGGTCAACGCGGCGCTGGCTGCCATGGATATGGGATACCGGGTGAGCGTTGCGCCGGTGGATGATCCTGATTTGCCCCGGTTGTGGAAACTGCAACTCTGGGATGAAACCCTCGGGGTCTCGGTGTCGATGGATCAGGTGGGCTATGGTGTCAGTCAAATTGTGCCGCTCGTCGTTGAGGTGATAGCCGGAGAGTTCCCTTTAACCCTTTTAGAGCAGCCCGAACTGCATCTGCATCCGCGGCTGCAAGCGGCCTTTGGGTCCGTGTTAGCGGAGGCTGTGACGGCCAACCCCGCCCGCCAATTTATTATCGAAACACACAGTGAAACGCTCCTGCTACGCCTTCGGAAACTGATTCGCACGGGACACCTCGCCCCTGAGGCGGTGTCTATTGTGTACATCGAGAAAACGTCTGAAGGCAGTCAGGCTCTGCCCATTCGGCTGGATAGCCAAGGGAACTTTCTGGATCCCTGGCCCCATGGTTTTGATGAGCTGTTCGGAGGGCCCTCTTAAATGCAGATGACTATTCATTGTCCCGCTCTGTATGATCTTGCCGCAGTGGATGCACACACGCGCAGTACAGTCCTCCACCTATTACGGCACACCGTCGACAATCCATGGGTGTTGCCCATGGATAGGCGCATTCGCGGAGCCATGGTGGCCGCGATAAAACGGTGGCCCGATCAGACAGATCAAGAGCAAGCTATGCGCTTACTAAAACATTTGGACGGCAGTGTGAACCATTTTGTGGGAGTACCCATGCCGGAAGAGCCGCGAGATCCCCTGCTGCGGGCTCACCAGATGGCGAGCCGCGATCCCGCCTATTGGATCGTGGATCTCTTAGAGCACAGGGACTGGGGCGACGCTCCGATTCAACCATCCTCTCGCAAACCGCCCGACGATTGACTGATGATGGGGTTGGCGAAACCTTGGGAAACCGGCAAGGTGTTGCCTCCACGCCCTTCTGGTGACAAGGTGTGGTCGCGTGAGGAATTTTCAGAAGTGGTTTGGCATTCCATATTTCGCCGGACCAAAATCCTGCGCATCTATGATCAGAACATCGTCAAACATTGGAACGACGTCCATTCCCGTTACCCAACGAACCTCCAGTGGGTCCTGGAGGAATTCGCCGAATGGCAGCCAGGGGGGAGGTGACTCTCGCTGCTGTGGGCAACTCCGATCGACAGAAACTAAATATGGTGCGGCAGTGGTGCCGTGAGCAGGAGGTTCGATTAGGGATGACTATCAAAATTCTGCCGACGCTCCCCTACTCGTTCCACGATCGTTATTTTCAAACCCAACAAGGATGGTGGCGGAGTCATCGGGGGGTGGATCTCTGCAAGTATCAGTATCGCCAACAACAATGGGTAATTGAAGCCGATGCGGAACTGACATGGCAAGCCTATCCTCCCCCAACCTTGGAACCTGATTCGAGGCGACGGGGCAACTAGGTGAAGATGTAAGTCGCCGCGTTGCAATAACTTTTTTGACTCGAATGGCGAAACCACGTGTTGATAGCGTGAACGTCGGTATCATAGTTAAGGTAATTAATGCGCGTTGCCTAAGTGTGTATTCTAAGGAGGGAGTCTCATGTCCAAACCGACTTTCCTTTATCAGCGCGATCAGGATCTAGTTCCATTCGCGCTGGAGCCTTTTGCTTCGGAGGATGTGCTGCAAAGGCTCTTAGCTGACCACCCGGAAATCCTTGAGCAGGTATTGGGGGGACGCTGGGTTTTGGTAGCACGCGAAATGGGCGTGCCGGACGATACGGGTGTGCTTCGATGGAGTGTCGATCATGTCTTTCTTGATGAGACCGGGATACCCACGTTGGTGGAGGTGAAGCGGCGGGAAGATTCTCGCATTCACCGTGAGGTGGTCGGACAGATGTTGGAATATTTGGCTAACGCTGCCGCGTTTTGGACGGACGATTTTTTGAAGCAAACTTGGGAGCACACATCCCAGGTGAATGGACTAGACCCAGCGGCTGTCTTAGCGGAATTCCTGACTGAAGAGAATACCCCTGAGAAATTTTGGAATCGCGTCACCAAAAATATTGCTATCGGGAGGTTTCGTTGTCTTTTTGTTGCCGATCATTTGCCGCGGGAACTGGTGCGCATTATCGATTTTCTCCACGGGCAGATGCATCCCACTGAAGTGATGGGCCTAGAGATTCAACTCCATCGGGCAGAGGACCACCAGGTAGTGACAGCCATTCGGGTGGGGAAATCCGCCTCCCCAGTCGCACGAACGCCAACACGAAATGGTGTGGGCGCCAAGCAATGGATTCGCGAACAGATCGCCACTGTGGGGAGTATGCGCTTAGAGGACGGGCTAGCTGCAGGATATACTGAGGGGACATTGAAAACCGCAATTACTGATTTAAAGAATCTGAAATATTGTGGTCCAGAGGGTGTTCTTGTGCTGGTCCGCGGAGAAGATGGCTATTATTGTTCGAGTGTGTAATGGAGAGGGAACCCTTGGTAAAGAGGATAAAGGTGAAGGAGAGATCGGGGATGTGGAAGAGAAATAGGGATTATGTATACTTAGAAGTGTCTCAAGATGGGATAAGAGAGCTGGGGAGTGATCCTTACGGCACCTTAGGACAGGAAACTTGGAGAGTGGTAACCGGGTTACTCTTACTTGTTTGGCTGATGATCAAGTGGACACTTAGACTAGCATGGAGAATATTGATCATCGCGTCTATTATAGCGATGTATGTCTTAGCGATGGTTGGGAGTTTTACGGAAGCCTCGAGACTAGCAGAAGACGCTACCAAGAGAAACTTGTAGCCCCGCGGTAATGGGCACTTAAATAACAACCTGCCTGCAGCAAACCAGCGAGGATGCAAATATTTTGCCTGGTAATATTTAACGGGTCTTAGGCCCTCCTTCCATTCCGGCGGGGACCTTCCTGGATTGACTCCAGCTTAAGCTCTGTAAAGCTCACGAGCAATTGCCCAAACAACTGGCCTACTGAGTTAAGTTCTCTTGAGTGCTGAACAGATTACGCGCAAGGCCCCGTGACCCCGTAGGGCGCGACGGCGTGGCGGTTACGACGACGGCGGGAACTTTTTCGCTAAGGTCTCATAGGGCAGCGTGGTGAGAATCCAGGCATGACCCATGCGGTGTTGGACGACCGACAGCGGGACCCCTTGCTGGAGTTGGGTGAGGCCATAATAATTGCGCAGCCAGCGGGGGGTCAGGGTGTCCGGCAGGCGAGCGGCTGAGGTGAGGCGGTGAAACCAGTCGGTGAGGGCACTGACGGTAAGACTGTGCGCGGGCTTTTTGGGGCTGGGAAAGATCGGGGTCGTCGGCGACGCGGGCGCCAGCGTGTCGTGCCAGCGCTGGATCGCCGCCTGGGTGTCCGCGCCCAGGGGCACGGGCCGGTGGTGCCCGTGGGACGAAAAGATCCACAGAGACGCGCCGGGCTGCCAATCCGTCCAGTGGGCGAGCGTCAGGGCGTGGAGGGCGCAGCCGGTGCCCATGAGGAGGTGAATGAACGCGTAGGCCGCTGGGCTGTCCTGGTCCGCCGCCTGCACGAGGGCGTGAAGATCCTCGGCCGACGGAATGCGTTGCGCCAGGCGTGTGGGCGGGTCGGGGGTCGCCAACCGCTCGAACGGATTGTCAGTCCAGGCCCCCAGGGCGATGCCCCACGCATAATACGACCGCAAGGTCCTGATTTTGCGCGTATGCGTGGCCGGAGAGCCGGGCAACTGGGCCAGCCATGTGTGAATGAGGGGGACGGTGACCTCCGCCGCCGGCGTGCGCGCCCAGGCAAAGAAGGCCTGCCACGTGGCGGTATACATTTGTTGGGTTTTGGGACTTTTTTTGAGCAGCCAGGTGTCGAGGATTTCGGTCTCCGTCATGATTAGGCCTCCGATCCGCCTCCTCGGGCGTCGTCTTTTCCCTGAGGGTATCACGAATTCCGCCCGACCGAAAGGGAGGGAGGGGAGGGCGTGGCGGGTTTTGGATTGACGGCGAGAGAATGATATCGTTCTCTCGCGTACCTTTCACAGGCCCCTCCCTGCCCGTTCCCACAGGCTCCGGCGATGGCGAGCCTGCACTCCCCCGGCCTCTAGTCTCAACGGTCACGCTCGGGCATTTTTCAAGAACCTCCTGGAGAAACCGTCTGCCGCCACTCTAGGACACCAAGGGGGACCGGGGTCCACCAGAATACGGTAAAATAGGAAGACAGGCTGACGCCAGCAAGCAGCCGCCGAGCAGGTTTAGGAAGTCTACGAGACCAGGCGGAACACGCGTGGCCTCCAAGCGGGTATCGAGGATACGGCAGTCGGCAAGGTTTTGTGGGGGAGAGATCAGGGGGACTGGCGCGCGGTCGTGGGGCAGAGAGTGGTATCCCGTGCCACAGGGCCGAAAGGCTCTTATCAACACTTCTCCGATCGTGAGCCCGGCGAATGTTTGCTCCGCGATCGCTATCCAGCCCGACATGCCTGAGAACTGCATAGCCACGTCATGAGGAGGAGAGGATTGCGATGGGAGCCAAAATCACCCTGACCGGACGGCCCACCGGCCCGATTGTCGAAACGTCCCAATATTTTCGATTCGAGATGGAAGAAGGCGGCTCGCCGGCTCCGCCGAAAGGATTGTCTCCGGCCAGTGTGCTGACGTTTTCGGTCTTCGTGGCGAAAAAGGCCGGCAAAAAACTCGGATTCCCCCGGCAGCCTGATCACCGGCTGTTAGTGCAAGGAGAATTGGTCGCCGATTTGCCCCTCTCGGAGTGCCCAGGGGAAATCGGGGTGATTGCATTGAAGGTGGAGGAGCTCCTGGCGAAGGAATCCCTCGTGCCAGACAATCCGTCCGCAGCGCCCGCGCCGCCTATCCGCCCCGAGGTCGCTCCACGCCACCCGTCTGCGGGGTCTCGGCCCGACCTGTCGGCGTATCCGGTGGTACCGTTGGAGCAGATTGCCATCCCAGACGCGTTTCTGCGCACGCCGCCGAGTGCCCCACGGACGGCGGAATTGCAGGCCCAGATCCGGGAGCAGGGCCAATTGGATGAACCCCTCGTGGTGGAACGGACCGTAGAACCGCCGGGGTATCTGCTGAAAGATGGTTATCGCCGGTATCTGATTGCCAGGCAACTCGGGTGGACGACGGTCCCTGTGCAGATGGAAGCCGATGCCGTGAGCCGGGGGAAGTCCCCAAATTGAGCGGTGGCCGGAGATGTTCCGCGAGCGGGTGCGCATCCAGCGCTGCCATCCCTCTGTGGCCGACCAGCGCTCAGAGGGGACCGGCAGACCCTTCTCGCAAGGAGATACGGGTACGGTGATTGCGTTTTGAGACCTCAGGATACCCTGGGGGCAGGGAGAAAGGACGAGCGCGATGGGGAAAACAAAGGGTCGGCCGTCACGATCGATACGGTGTGCTGTGTGCGGCGAGGAGATCCTCCTCCAAACCGTCTATGAAGGTCCGGAAGTGGGCGTCGCTCCCCTACCGGTCAGGGGCCCAGACTGTCGCTTCTCACGTTATTTGGCCGGAAATGCACGTGTTTTTCTCAACATTCTCCGCCGCATCCAGACTCTCTGTGGACGCTCTCTCTTGGGGATACCGCCCGGGGCAGTCGGCGGTCCAGAGTCCGCACAGCCGCATCCATGCGCTCTGGACCGCCGCTACCGCGGGCAAAAGTACTCGTCAAGAGCCTCCACCGGTTTGCTTAGCGACCAAACGCCTGCCCCCATACTCGGCTAGCTAAGTTGAGAGTTGGGTGGCCAAATAACGTAAGACATAACACCAGACGGTCAATTGTTAGCGGTCATGCACTGGCAGAGTGCGGAGAATTACGTGCCAGGCTAGCCATCTCTCACCACAAGAGACCGCTGTCGAGGAGCCTAACGGGAGAGACTCCCGGGCTCATCTGCGGCGTGTGGAAGGCGGCGTCGGATGACGCGGCCCCCCTACGAGATGAGCGCCCACCGTCCCGCTCCAAGAACCCCAGCCCTCTCCCCTCCCCAGACTTTGGGGGGTGTCCTGTCCTATGTCTTCGTGGCCTCCCGGGTCTGTGCCAGGTTCCGAGTCACGGCGCGCGTCGATTTTCTGCGAACACCACGCGGGTGATGAGGCTCTCCCTCATGATGTCCATGCATCCTCCTGGGAGGCGCTGCGGGCCCATGCCCGTCTGACGGTGACGGATCAAAACCACAGCCCGTTGCCTGACATGTTTTATGATGTCAGGCAATTCCCAACAATTCCCGGTAGGCAAGCGTGAGGGTGTTGGATATGCTACGAATGACATCATGAAAGGGGCAGAAACGGATGGCACAGTTGGTCTTGGATGTGCAAAAGATTCGAGAGTATATGGCTCATAGACAGCTGAGTGAACGAGACCTCGCAAAGCGGATGGAAGTCGCCTATTCTTATCTCAATCGGGTGTTGGCTGGCAAACGAAATGCTGGGGCACGAGCCATTGCGGGGTTTCTTTTGGTTGGCTTTACGTGGGACGAGATCTTTCAGGTAATCCCGGATGACGCCCTGTGAGACAGCCAGGAACACGGCTTGTCCGCTTTGGCCCATTATCTTGCAACGGGGACGGACTCTTACGCTTCTGGTGCCGCCTAGTCGCATCTTCAGGCTAACGAGACCAAAAATGCTTTAAGCTTGATCCTCTGGGCGGGTTGCGAGCATCGTTTGGCTTACTTGGTTGGGGATGGCATGCGACATGCATTTGGCCATGAAGAGACACGGGTTCCTGTCTCCCCATAGGGTGGGAAACACCTCTAGGGGTCTAAACCCCATGGCAATGTAGAACCGTCTCGTTTTTGCGTACGCATCGTCCGGTCATGATTCGTCGAGGGCCTTAACGGTAAGAAACGTCAGCCCACCGTGAAGGATGACGTGGCGGCCGTCATTCAAGAGTATCGGCAACACGCGGTGTATCAGGATGCGGCGCAGGTGGAAAGATTGCTGCAATTTTTCAGCCTGTACCAAGACTGAAACCCGCTTGCCCAAGCCCTGTCCCTAATGCGAGCCTTACAGGCCGTTTGTTGCAGCAACCGGATGCCTGAGCGCATTATCAGGAGATGACAGAGCGCTATCCAAATGCCTGTTAGAAACTTAGCCAGACCAGCCCATTCACTGGAGACAGGCGGAGGCGGCTTTTAGCGCGAGAGCTGTGACATCAAGTTAAATCAGAAGTAGCATGAGCATATGAGGCTCTGTCTCGAATCCGGTGATAGGAGCTGAATGCCGCTGGGATAGAGAGGCTTAATGCCTATCATGCGCTCAAGAGGCACATCTTCCTCACTGGATTTGAGAAAGAGCCTAATAGGGTAACAAAACTCCCCAGAAGTGTCGAGAGCTCATCCCCAGGCCAGGCACTCCGCCCGCAGGTGACGGGTCAGTCAATACGGCAGTACAAAGCGTCCAGCAAGCATTTGCCAGGGCGTCCGTCGGCCTCGTGATAGTGGACCTTGAAACCTTTGGGGCTGGGGGTGACAGCGGTGACGGTTACAGCGGTGTAGGTGCCGTGGTCTTTGCGCCACAAGGTCTGGCCGGCACGGGCATCTTGATGGCGGGCTTTTTGTCGCATAGCAATCCCTCCTGGCTGATGGCGATAGCCTGATCATAGCGGAGAGGACGAGGAAAAGACAAGCCGGACAAACATCCGTATGTTATATTAAGGATAGATACGCGAATGGTGCCTGGGTTGCCTCCTCTCGATATTGCCGGTTCGGCGTAGCGGGTCGAGAGAGGAGGACGGGCGATGCTCCCTGTGGTGATTATCGTAGCTCCACCAGCGATACTGAAACAGGTCCTGCACATCCTGCTCAAGCCAAAAAAGAAGAAATAGCGCCACACGACGCTATTTCCAAGAAAAACATTTTTGGGGTCTTCAGGTTCTAACGGTTCGCGCCCAAAAAGCCTGAAAATCTAACGCCCCCGACTCGCAAAGCTGAACCGGTGCCGCCTGAGTTTACCCTAACTCGGGCGGCTTTTATGTGGTCTACGGTTTCGTTATACTATGCCTCACGAGTTCTGTCAACTGTGACCCGCATCAAGGCCGCTCCGTCTGTCAGGGTTAGCCCCAGTAGCAGCGCTGGATAATCGTTAAGACCTGCTGGGCCGTGTCCGGATCGAGCACGCGCAGTTCGTCCAGGGCCAACAAATCGGTCGCACTCCATAAGGTTTGCGCGAGACGCACGAGCACCCGTTCTCCGTGACTCCACGACGCGGCGGCCGCATCGAGATCCGGCCAGTTGACTGAACGCCGAAAAGGGTCCACATAGGCCATGATCGCCTGACGCTGGTTGGCTAAGGCGGGCAAGGCAAAGATAGCCTGCAAGGTGTCCCATTCTTTGTCCACGCGAGCGCTCCTTTCACGGGGGTTTCCCGTCATTGTAGCATACCGCATAGAGGTCCATGGCTTAGAGCCTTTGCCCGATCCGTTTTTTTTGTCGGAGGAGCCCGCGTAAATCCAGAGCAGTGTGTCCTCTCAGCGCGTGAGGCGTCTTTCGTGATTGGGCCGCATATGGACCCGTGTGGCGCCTGACCGTTGGGTCAGCGCAGCAGCTCACTCTTCTTGCATACAAGCGTTCTGCCTCCAGAGTTGTTGGAGCTGGCGACCAAACGTGGGGCCATCCGTGAAATACGGCATGGAGCACCTAGCAAATCAAGCTTAGGACGGTATAGCCTCTAAGCGTTGACGGATGTTGGCGTCTAATGCCTGAGAACAATGCGGGTGCTCACGGATCACCGCGAGGATGTTGGGTGAGAGATGGGGATTGTCCAGAAGCTGTCGGAGTACGGTTTGTGGAGTGCGAGGATTGATCGCCAGCCGCAACAGTATGCCCTCAGCGACATCCCTGGCTAAGATTTGTGCTAACGCGGTATGGAGACGGGGGCTCTGGGCAATCGCTTGACGGATGGTGGGGTCACCGGATTGCGCTAACCGCGGTACGGTCTCGTCGGGGACGAAAATTCTGAGGGTGCCGTCCCACCCTGTCTTTTGGGGATCGATGGTGTCGTGTGCGAGCAAGGATAGTACGGTGGTTTTGACTGCGGGTGGCAATGTAGCGGCCTCAAGATAGAGCACAAACATGGGAGAGCCCCTCTTTCTGGATCGAGTCATGGGGAATCCAGCAGGCCCAATAGGAATCGTGGGATAAGACCTGCTGAATCGCGCGCCAGCGCCATAGGTCTTGGGCAAGGGCCCAGCGTGGCAGGTTGCGGCGTAAAGTCGCGTAGCGATGATTGCAGGTATCGTGGCTGACGCGCAGACTCAGGAGTTGTTCGAGCGGCGTCATTTGCGGCCACAACGCACTATCAAAGGGAATGACGTGCTCAATGGTGGCGTGGGGGGTGGCGACGGTGCGGCCACACCAAATGCACTGGTGGCCTTGCAAATCGTGCAGAAGATAGTGTTTGAGGACCGTGGGGACCGTGCGCATATGCCGGGGATAGGGCTGGCGGACAATAGCCAGCCACGGGGCAGACCCTGCATCGCACTGGCGATGCAAAAAGTCATTACAGTGCGCGAGATCGTTACGCCAACGCGGAAGCCATGGCGGATAACGCATGGGACTCACCTCGCTGGAGCGCCGGAATTGCGAAGGCTAAAGATATTGTGGAGGCGGTCGTCGGCTTTTCGAGATCACGGGTGACATACTGGAGCCAGAGCATCCAGTGGCGCGCACAGTAGTGGGACGTGACTTCAGGTGTGGTGCGCGTGATGGTCGCGGCTTTGCCGCACCAGCAGCGGGCGTCGAATGGGGCTGGGGCGATGTGGTGCGTGGTCAGCAGAGTAGAATCTTTGGCAGAAGCTTGGGAAGGCTTAGTGTGATGCATCATGGAAGAACATCTCCTTGTGAGGGGGCTGCCTCATGGCAGCCCCCGAGAATGGGGTGAATGCCGATAGAGAGTTAGGATGCAGCGGCTGTCGGAGCATCCGGTGGGGTTTGCAGCCATTGGATTACTTGGGTGTATTGTTCGACCGTTAAATGTCGAGGATTGTCCAGGGTCCAGCCGAACTGTGTGGCAATGCCGGCCATTAAGGTTTCTGGCGTCATGTGTTGTTTGCTCATCAATGCCGCTAACAGGCCGAGCTGATCACGCGAGAGATCTTCCTTGGACGCGGCTTGTAGGGGTACGGATTCTGCTGGAGGGGCAACCGGTGCCGGAGGCGTGGCCGGAGCAGCAGAGGGTTTCGGGGTCGCTTGGGCGTTTTTGGGCGGACTGCTTTTGGCAGCCGCCGAGACCTTTGACGCGGACTTGCCATAAGTGGTCTGCGGATTTTGCGGCGGCTTCGGAAAGCCTTCGGCGATCATATCGAGTTTGACATCGGATTCCGGATCATCGCCCGTGGAGACGAGAAAGGTCGTTTGGAGAAAGTATTTGGTGGCGGCCGTCAGCGCTTTGGGCAACCCCTTGTCGAGGGCGTCAATGCCTTCGCCTTTGAAGATCGTTTGCAGGGTCGCGCCCGTGTCGCCATCGCAGAAGGTAAACGAGAGCGTCACGGTCGTTTTCCATTGAGTCGGTTTGTCTTTGGGCGTGATCCACTCGACTTGGGTGACATCCTCCGTCTTAGGAAAGATAAAAATGTTTTCTTCGGCTAAGGGAATACGGACCGCATCTAAGACATCCGCGGCCGTGGCATAGTCATACTTGTGGAAATCGTTGCGGCCGCGTTTGGGCACGCGGTGAATTTTGCCGAAGACGCGGGCGAGCTTGGCATACAGGTGGGTTTGAGCGGGAAGGGATTCCTGGATATCGGTGGATGTGTGGATCATTGGCAGTGTGGTCATGGGGTTAACCCCTCCTTTGAATGATGGATAGGACAAGAGAGAGAAGAGCAGGCCGTTTCCGGCCTGCTAACAGTTACGGCGTGGCGGCACGAGAAGCAGCGGATGTCCACGGGACTAGGACTTGGGCGGCCTTGGCCACCCACGCTGCATGAATGGCTTCTTGGGTAACGCGCCGGGCCGGATCACGAATGGTATCGACGGAAATGTCGAAGGGGGTGACGCTATGGCCGAATTGCAAGGCGGCGCGTTGTAAGGCATGATGAGTGACCGTCACGACCAAGCCATGATCGCGGAAGGTCACGGACTGTGTGGTGGGATCAATCGTGATGGTGCTGAGATACGCCATGAGCAGTCGTCTCCTTTAGTCCTGCGGGGTGGGAGATTTTTTGTGAGAAGTTTTGGGCGGTTTGGGCGTTTCCCACCGCCATGTGACGCGGCCGGGTTGGTGAGTGGTGTAGGGGGCGATTTGCTCAGGCGTAATCGCGCCATCGGCTAACGCTTGGGGGACATCCCAGGAATCGGATGCTTTGCTGATGGTCCGGCGCAACGTGCCGTCAGGAATCCGCAAGCCGGCGATGGGATAGGCATCAAACCAGTCTTTTAAGGCGGCTTCGGTGTCTTTTTTGATTTGCTCGTACGGCTTTAAGGCCTGTTTGGTGTCTTTGATGGCGGTGACCGCGGTGGCATACGTTTGTAATGAGTCGATCCACGTCTCAGGAGCGTCCACAATGAGCGTCTCATCGGCGTCATCAGGAATCGTGGGTTCGCCCCAGCAATGGGCCCAAAAGGGACATTTGGTAAATTGGCCATAGGCGTCCATCCAGCCGCAGGGGAATTGGAAGGGCGCAGCGTCTTCGGGAATCGGCAGCGGCTGTTGGTCGATTTGCACCGCAATCAGAATCTGATCCAACCGCTCTAAGAGGCGGGGAATCCGGTGGGGATCGTAGACGACTGGAAAGGTGAGAATTTCGCCGGTTTCTTTGAGGAGATAGGCGATTTCGCCGGTGGCGCCGTGGGCGTTGCCCCAAAAGTGGAGATAGAGGTTGACCTGATCCAGGTGTTCGTCGAGCGGCAACTGCGCACGTCGGGCGACTTTGGTGGTTTTGCATTCGACGAGGTGATGAATCGGTTCCACCCAGAGATCGATATGACCGGTGCCATATTGGGTTTCGACGGTGACTTGGCGATTGACCTGACCGGGATACCGGGCTTCCCAGAGACTGGCCAGATAATCTTCCCAGTAGTGGCCGGCGTGAAAGATGCTCAGCTGCGTGACGGATTCCGGGGCCTGGGGAGCGCCTAAGATCCGCAACGTTTGCTGGCGGGGACAGCCGCCGGCGGCCGAGAGGCGGATCTCGCGCGGGTCGAAAGGATTGGCGGCCCGAGCGTCGGCTAACGCCGTTTCGTGCAAGGTCTGGGTGGTGAATGTCTCCTGTGGGAGAACGGACGGTGTCATATGATCACGCTCCTTTGTGGAAAAGATGGTGGGAGAGAGTGCGCCCGGCGGCAATGACGGCCCATAGCCACCGGGAGCGAATATACCAGTGATGGGGTCCGAGGCGAATGGTCGCGTGCGGTAAATACGAGATCCGGCCGCGAGAGGGTTTGGGAGACGGTGTAGACATTGGAGCTCCTTTCTGACGAGAGGTCAGGAAGCCCGGCCATAAGGCCGGGCTAGCTTATGCGCTGAGAGAGTGCCGGACATCGTGGAGAAAATTGTGCCAGTATCCACAAAATCCATTGAGGACGCCTGGGGGCAAGTGGTCAGCGGCAATGCGTCGAAAGCCCATCTGGTGGAGTTCCGTAAGGCGGCGGCATTCGGCATGATCCAGAAAGTTGTTCCAGCCTTCGGAAGCCATGTTGGTGAGATAGGTGTAGTAGGGATCGCCATAGGGGTCAGTGTTAGCCGGATAGACCATGAGAAATTGTCCGATGAAATGGCGCGGGGCATACCAGGTGCCCATGAGCGTGTCGATCCGGTCGGCTTTGCCCCACGGGTTAGTGGGATTGACGTAGAATTTGGGAGCGATTAACGACCAGTCAGGATGATCAGTGTGAGTCTGGACATAGTGCGCAAAGGCTTGCGTGGTGAATGGCAACAGCGACATAGGGGATCTCATCCTTTCGTGTGAAATCGCAATGACACGGTCCGTGAGGACGGGCTAATGCGACATGTTTCCCTATGGGAGGAACATGTCTGACGTCTAGTCTGGGGCGTATTAACGGTTCACGCATTACCCGTCCGTTAGGACGGGTCAAGGGAGAACGTGCGAGGATGGAGATGCATGGAAGGGACAGCATCGGGCAAGGATGCGGGATGCACCATAATGAACGGAAGCCTCGGCGATAACGCGGCGAGTGCGGCGGTCATCGTCACGGTGGGCCAGACCGCCAGCACATAGGCAGCGATGAGAGGTTCGATAAGCTCTTCTGACGGGACAAAGCCGTGCAGCGTCGCAAGCGTGGTGAGGGACGCCTGGGTGTCCGGTGGGGCGATGACGGCGACGGGAGTGCGTGAAGACGGCGACACGCCTAACAAGGCCGCCGTGCAGAGGGCGACGGATTCTGCGCAAAGGTCGGCAGGATCCAGTGCGTCGAGCACTGTGCCCAAATCATTGGTGTCAAAGGCTTTTTGGCCGTCAGGATGGAGTCCGATGACGCCATCAGCGGTCAGCAAGAGCCGCCAGCGGGGGATGGTGGGAAGGACAAAGGGCGTAGGCATGAGGTGTGTCTCCTGGGATAAGACATGGGAACGGGTGAAACACCAGCACGGCGCAAGGCCGTGCTAAGAGGAACTTCGCAGGCCCATTGTGCTGGAAAGGCTGGGGTGCGAAGTAGCGGCATCAGGGTTTGAGCGCAGAGTCAGGAGTCTATAGCGCAAAAACCGTATAATAGGCCTAAGCCTTTTGGGGGAGCATTCACGCTCCCCCAAAAGGCTTAGGAGGCCGAACGTTCCGGGATGGAGAGGTCATCGGGCGTCATCCAGCCGCAATCCGGGCACCCTTGCCACAGGTCGCTCGTGGCCGGATCGCGTATAAGCAGGAGCAGCGACGCGCATAAGGGACAATACGTCATCGGATCCATCCTTCCTTTCGGTTAAAACCCAAAACTGATTTGATTCGGATCATCAGCAGCGGGCCGGACCCGACGTTTACGGCGGGTTAAGGCCGCCCACGGCACCACCACGGGGTCGGAAGCGGGAGACGGCGGAGAGGAGGGGAAATCAGGTTCCTTACAGGGCGGTGCAGGAATCGGCAGAGCGGCCGCTGCCGCTGTTTTCCAGACTGCTGAGACATCGATCGTCGTCTCTAAGCCTTGCACCAGCACCCGGGCCAGATCGAGCGAACCCGTGTCATTGCTCACCGTTTGCAGACCTTCGAGGGAAAGCTGGCCTTCCAAGGCCTTGGCGACATCGAGCTTTTGCGCCATCAGCATCAAGGCTTGTTCCTGCATTGTGTCTTGATAGGCGTAGAAGCGCACCATACACGGTTGGCGCTGGCCTAAGCGCCAGGCGCGGCGGGAGGCTTGGCGCAAGCGGAAGAGATTGTAGCCGGTGGCAAACCAGAAGATGCTGGGAAAGTCCAGCAAGTCTAGTCCCGTTTCGACCAATTGGGGGTGGGAAATGACCACCTGCACGCCTTGACGAACCTGCTGGGCCACCCAGGTTTCCCGGGTGTCGCGCGCGACGGCGTCTGTCAGCACGGCGGTCCGCAAGCCGTGATCGCGGAAGAGTTGCGCTAAGCGGTCGGCTTGCGGATGCGTTTTGGTGTACGGCGTATAGACCCAGACCTTTCGGCCTGCCTGAATTTCGGCCAAAACATCATCGAGCACCGCTTGCTCTTTGGGATACACGCGGTCTGGGGTTAAGGACGGCTGGTACGACAGATGTTCGTGATGGTCTAAGATTAAGGATTGCCAGGGTTCATCGGGCAACGTCAGGGCCGTGGACACGAGGGCTCCTAAGAGTCGCCGCGACCCGCGTTGTAAGGCTTGGGTGGCCGCGTCGCGCAAGATGCCGATGGCCAGGGTTATCCAGCGGGCTTGATCGTCATCCATGGGAACCCAGCGGACCGTTTCGGTGTAGGCTGGCAGCGCGTCGGCTCCCAAATCATCCAGCGTGAGAAATACCGCGCGATCGACAAGCTTTGTGGCATACCACAGCGGGCTAATGCCTGGCAATCGTTTCGTGGTCGTCACGGGAGCCGCGTGGCGTCCGTACTGCTTATCGGATTCCGTGTCGGCAGAAGGTTCGCGGGTCACCGTGCGCACGCGGCCATAGCGCTGGAGCGTCCATTGCGGCCGGTTGTGATCGAGGCCTTCCGTCACCATGGAAGCGGGATGCAGACGCCATTGGAGCAAGTGTAAATCATCGGCATAGCCCGAGGCGAGCGTGCCGGTGCCGGCGAGTAGTGTGCGGCCGACACGGGAGGCCCACGCGAGGACTTGGCCTTGTTCGGTCGCGCCTTTGAGCTCATGCACCTCATCGACGATCACCGTATCAAAGCGGCGGGTGGCGTAGCGGCGCAACAGCTGCATGGGCCCCATGCGGCGCAGCGTCTTATCTGCGGCCCACAAGGGCGTGTGACAGAACGGGCATGCGCGTGTGGATCGGGATTTCTTGATCGTTTCGGCCCAGGCGTGATGGGTTTCAGGATGTTCCAAGAGATGACCGCAGTCGGGGCAAACCCATCCCCCGCGCTGGACGGACCACTGTGCGGCAAAGTGGGTGCGGTAACTCAGTTTGGCGCGGTCTCGGCCCAGTACCCAGTACTCGGGATGAGTCGCGGGGCGAGACCAGGCGGCCCGTTGGTGCAAGACCGTGCGCCAGTCGTCAATTTTGGTGGCGGTAGCTCCCGGAATCGTCTCGCGGATTTCGCGGATCCATTTGGGGACGAGATGATCCGGCGCGATGACCAAGACGCGGTAGCCCGCACGCTGGTGCTGACGGTGCCAGAGATCCCAGGGCACGGTCGCCATCATCAGCGTTTTGCCGGTGCCCTGCTCGCCCACGATGACGGCCGATCCCGTGTCGCGCAAAGTCAGCGCCGCCGCTTGGATGACATCGGCTTGGGCAGGATAGGGAGACCGGGCTAAGATGTCATACGCGGCCGGCCGCGGTGATCCGGCTGGGTGACGGGGCACCACCATGGTATCCAGCTGGCGGCCTAACGCGGGGGCCCACGCTTGCAGATAGGTGTCGGGGTGCGTGGTCTCCGGGGACAGCGGCACCGCAGGATTGGGACCCGTGCCGGGCGGAATCACGAGGATTGACCGGCGCACAAGGGTGGAGACCCAGTCGCCTAAGCGGTCGAGATGCGTGAAGTGGAGCGGCATCGGGGCGAACGTGTCGTGGGCGGCCCAAAAGGGAAGCGGTTCAATGGTGGGCAGACTCGCGGGGTCGGAGGAGGTGGCGTGGGCCTGGGTGAGTGCCTGAAAGAACTCCGTGTGCCAAGAGGGGGCTAAGGGCACTCCGAGCGATTGGAGGACCGTCCATGCGGTCTCTGGCCACTGATCGGCAGGTCCCCAGTGAAACTGGAGAAAAGTGTCGCCCCGGTCGGTTCCGGGGGTCGGAAAGACGGACTCGGGCACGAGGAATTGTTGACTCCATTGGGCCCGGGTTTTCATCGGGAAGGCCGTGGACACAATTTTAAAGGGACCGAGCGTGTCATCCCGGCGCATGGTTTGCGAAAGAGGAGGCCAAGACGGGGCGGTGAAGGCCGCTGTGAGCGGGGGATCATCAGGGTCCCATTCCCAGGAGACGGCACGCGGGGGATGATTGAGCACAGTGGCCGTGACCCCTTGGACGGTGGCCATGGGTCCGAATAAGGCGACACCGGCGATCCGTGTGAGATCACGGTCGGTCCACGCCATCCAGCGCGTGCGCACGTGATAGTCACTGGTAGAATTTTCGACACGGAGATGCGGATAGCGCATACGGATCACGACATCCTTTCGGGGATTCTATCAAAAAAGTGAGGGCAGCCAGCAAACCTGTGAAAACCCTGCCCGATACCACGGGCAGGGTATAGCGGGAACGTCAGAGAATGCGTGAGGGGCGAAATTAGGAAGAGGTCGCGAGGTCCGCCTCCGCGTCGTCCGGCTCGGCCACGGGTTCCCAGGTGCGCAGCGTGCCATCGGCATGCAAGGTGGTCAGCACGACTTGATACTGGGTTTCGTGGGCACCCAGGGTGGTTTTGGGGTTCAACCCCGCGGCGACGACATCAATAGAGACCGTGTGTTGCACGACGCGGCCTTTGACGAGGTGACGTTGAGATCCTTCGCCGATCACGCCGGTTAAGCGTCCGGCAGTCAAGAGCGTTGCCAGATGGCCCCGGTGGAGCGTCATAGGGGTGGCGATCGGCGTATCGAGGGATAGCGTAGGCGGGGGAAGGGTCGAAGGTTGGACTAAGGCTTGGAGATGCGTATCGTGGGCGAGCGTGTCGAGAATGGTGTCTTCGCGAAGCGGATGCCAGGTAAATTGTTCAGGCGTGAGGGGCTGCGCGGCGGGTACGGACAGGGCGGGCAAGGTGAGAGGCCACAGGGCATAAAAAGTCGACCGATAACGCAGGGAACGGTACATGCTGTGCGCGGCGTCGATATTGTCCCGCACACCGAGTTTGTGCGCGACGAGAACAATTTGCTGAAACGCCTCGTAGTCGGGGTCGGGAAAGCGCCAGAGACCCACCGGAGCGGAGAGAGGCAATTCCATGCACGCTTGATTCACCGCTAACCAGCTGGAGCGCGGAAAAATCAGGATGACGAGGCCGTGGGGTTTGAGCGTTGGGACAAAGTGGCGTAAGGCCAAGTCTTCATAGCGCGCGTGGCGAATCGGGTCATAATCGTAGGGCGGGTTGAGGAAGAGCGCAGACAGACTGTGCGGGGCGATCTGCGCGTCAAACGCATTGCCGGACAGAATCGTGGCATCCGTTGTCCGTGCTTGGGCCGCCCGGCCGTCATCCAGTTCGATACCGTAGCGGTAGGGTGTCGCGAAGGCGTTTAAGGCGTCACCCGGGCCGCAGAACGGGTCACAAACTGTCCACGGTTTAGAATCGGAGGGGCGGCACGCGCTGGCTAGCGCGTGCCGGGTGGCGGGAGGGGTGGGATAGTAGCCGAGTTGGGCTTGGCCGGCGAAACGCATGGGATCAGTCTCCTTTGGTACAAGAATACCGAAAAGTGAAAGCCGTCCGCCAGGACGGGTTAGAGAAGGGATGGCGGTTTCCGTATGGAAAGGGGCCGCGGATTCTTCCAATGAGCGATCTAACAGGGCGGGTCTCCAGGCATCCAACACCTGAGAAAATCTTCGAGAATGCGCTTGATTTTTTCGGGATATTCAGCCACAAAGGTGGCGGGCGGTTCGGTTAAGACGGGAGTCAAGACTTGCAGCTGTTGCGTAATGGCCATGAAAGCGTTGTGCGTAAACAATTGGCTCAGGGCGATCAGCCATTGCTCACGAAATTCTTGGGCGTCGATGACATGTAGCCGCTCATTCTCATTAAGCGATAGGGTCTGGTGTTGATAGAGTGCTGTGATGTGAGCAGGATCGAGGGGGTCGAAAAGATCGGCGGCATCGAAGACGTCTAAAGAATGGACATGCCACTCCGTGTTGGCGTGGGTGATATGGACGAGACACTTTTTCATGAGGGATCTCCTCGCTTTCGGATGAGTGGGTTCTGAGGGAACAAAAAAAGCCCGTCCGTCAGGACGGGCTAGGCATTTTGTCTCAATCATACGCGGTTGTCCGAAGAATCGGGGGAAATTCATTGGGCGGGACTGGGCGGCGCGCATGGCCGCCTGGTCACCGGGGCGTTTCCTGCGGCACGCAGTGAGATGGTTTTAAGATGGGCGTTCTTCATGCGTCAGGATTGATGGGGGTTGGTTTTGCATCAGGTCGCGGGCGCTATCTAGAGGAAGCCAGTATCGTTGATCTCTTAAATGTGTGAAACCATAACGGATATAAAAATCTTTGGAGTCAACTAAGGTATCCACAACTAATGCGACCGTCGCAATTGTAGACGACGTAGCGATAACGCGGTATAACGCATCAAAGAGTAAAAATTCGCCTAGATGTTGACCTCGACAAGAAACGTCGACAGCTAAACGGCCTAATAACGTGACGCCAACGTCGGGATAGCGAGCCAGTTTGCGCTGATGTTGTGCAGGAATGTCGGTGAGTTTTAAGCTCAATGACGACAGGGTGTAATAGCCTAAAACTCTTTCTGGGGCGGCGGGGTTCACGGCGACAAACACAGCGGCGGCTCTGTGCCTGACGTCCTGGCTTGCTCGTTCACGAAGATAGTCTCCTAGTCCTCCGGTAGGACACTCAAAATTCTTACGGTCATGATAGCCCGCCAAGACTTCAACACGGATGAATTCGCTCATGATGGGGATTGATCAACTCGCGCCCAATAGCGCGCTGCCGCTGCTCGTAATGCCGCAGAAGGTTTGGGAGGATTTAATAATTGGTTAATAAAGGCCTGACTTTCTTCGGCGTTTAATGTCATCACAGCATGTTGTTGGACGATTTCTTCAGCCCGTGGCGTCACGGTGGCTAACACAAACGCTGATGTACTCAGGCCGAGAGATTCAGCCGCTTCATCGAGTAACTGTTTAATTTCAGCGGAAACGCGAATCTCTAAACGAGATTCGCGCCGTGACATAGTGGTTTCTGTCGGCATGGGACTTCCTCGCCTTCTCTGAATGGATGTGATCTTAAATGTACGGCATTTGTCCATACGTGTCAATCCTCCTCAACAGCATAGTATGGGCAATGCCTAGCAAAGTATTCTTCGACGTATTGAGTGGAAGGGTCGAGAATTGACGCTCCAGTCTCCTGTTAACGAATCGGTCGTGCCCTGATACACTTCCATTCATTCCGTCGGCAAGGCGCGGGTGAGATGAAGGCCTGGCCACCCCAATGCGCTGAAGACGTCCTCAGGAAATGCGCCAAACAGATATTTTGACAAGACATCTTTTGCATGAGACACGGGGGTCGCTCCTTTAGCCTTGACGTCTTCGTGAACATTATACCGAATTTTCGACTCCTGCCGTCGCCTGGGTGCCGTCCCATTGATGATGCTGACTCCACCACCGAGCGCTAATCGTGGACACTTCCCAGTCCGTCTGAGGCGTCCACCGAGCATGTCCGGCGAGCCAATGTCCCGTCCGAATGGCCGTCAGCCAGCGGGGGGCGGGTTCCCATGTTAACGTGTCAAAGCGGCGGGCGAGCAGCGTGTTGTGTGGATGGGCGAGCATCCAGTCGAGGCTTTGGGGCGTATCGAGCACCAGCCGGTCGCGTCGCCACAGGGCATGAAGCCCCGCTAACGCCGTATCTTGCGTCGGATACGCATAAAGGAGCGGATCGGTGTCGAGCTGGGTAATCCCCGCCAGCCAACTCGTGCTGTCGGGATGCGGGGCCATAAACCAGAGGCGGTCGGCGCTTTCGGCCCAGCACAGCTGAGGCGGGCCGTAGAAGACCGAGGGCGGCAGAGCGGGGGCTGTCGTGATCATGAGGCCACCTCCTGACGGGGAGCCAATTGACGCACCGGCAAGAGCACACTGGTGGTGGTCAACGGATCATCGGCTGCCGTGAGGCGCAGAAAAGGGGGAGCGGCTTGCGGGGCAAACGTGAGGGTGATGGCGTCCACGGACAATCCCTGCACCAGCTCCGCTAACAGGCGGGGGGCAAAGGGAGCCGACCACGCTTGGGCGATGGGCGCACAGAGTCCCCATTCATCGAGGGCGAGGGAGCCATCGCGGGCTTGCCAGGTCAGATGCCATTGATCGCCCGTACAGGCCAATTGCACCGGCTGCTCGGAGTCTTGGTCGATCCAGCGCAAGAGACGTCCCAGGGCATCGTGGAGCGGGGCGCGGTCGAGCGTGGTCGTGGTTTCCGGCACGAAGGTGATGAGACGGGGCCACAAGACCGTATCGACATCCGGGAAAGGCAGGGCCGGACGGGGAAGCGCCAGGAGCAGACCACCGCATTGGAACCGCAGGTAATGCGGCGTCACCGTCCACGCGATCGGCTGTGCGGGCCAGACGCGGGCGATCTTATCGAGCCAGGGCCAGAGCGTACGGGGGACCAGCCACGATTCTTGGTCATGGGGAGTCTCATCGGTGGGAAGGAATGAGCGAATCAACCGCGCACCATCGGTGGTCGTGATCTGCCAGGCCTGATGCGCGGCGTCATAAATCCAGTGCCAATGGCTGAGGGCTGGACGGCTGGCGTCGGTCGTGCAGGCGTGTTGATGGCGGCGTTTTAAGGCATTGAGGGTGGAGGCGTCCCACGATCCCGAGACCAGAGCCGTCTCTTCCAGCCACGGCGTGTCTTCGAGGGTGGCGGGCACCGGCTGCGTGGCTAAGGTCGCCCGGTAGCGGCCCATGCGGATTTTCAGTTGAGGCGGGTCTGTGTCGGCGAGCGTACTGAGGAGATCCTTCGTGTCGGGAATCCGGCCGAGCAAGGCTCCCCAAGCGGGCCAAGGGACGCCCGCAGGAGCCAATGGGGTATCCCCTAAACGATTGGGCACGGTATAGCGCATCCAGAGCGAGGAGGCGGTCAAGGACACCGAGAGCGCGGTCTCCGTGGCAGAGATCACGGCCGTGCTTTCCGTATGCGTCAGGGGCAGAATGGCGGTCGCTATTGTGACAAAGGGAGCCCAGTCAGTGGCGGTAAAGGTTTGGGACATCGGGGATACACGCTCCTTTATTAATGGTGGGCGGGGCCGGCAGGCCGTAAGAGTTGTGCGTAGGCGTCCAGTGGTGGAGCCTCGATCAGGGGTGGAAACCCCTTCTGGCATCAGCAGTCTTGATCATCGATCGCGGCACAGCCCGTCCGGGCAGGACGGGCTATCGAGAGACGCGGGGCCGTCCCAGACCCCACAGTCTCTAGAGAGTCTGCGGGGGGATAGATCGGCGTGTGAGCCAAAGCTGGGAGTCTCTATTGCCGCGGCGCGGGCAAAGTCTCGGGAGAGCACGGTGCGGGATACAGGGACGTGTCGGCATAGTCCCGGAGAATGGTGTGGGCTTTGGCGATGTGGTACGCCGTATCGGCAAACCATTGCACAGGATTGAGGTGGTGGGGGCACCGGGGGACGTACCAGTCGCCTTGCGCCATATGGAACCGGCGGTGCCACTGGCTGTAACAGGACGAGCAGTAAAAATGGCGCTCGGCCTCAAAAAACAGGGGGGCCAGCGAATGGTCTACGGAGCGCAAGGCCATCCGCACCACCCCCCGGTGGCCACAGGCCCAGGTCACGGTCCCGGTGAGATGCCAGCCGTTGCCAGCGTCATAGACCACACGCGTGTCGGAGGGAATCTGTTCCTCAATGAGTTCGGGGTATGTCATGCGCCGCTCGCAAGCTGCGTCCAATAAGTCGCCGTGAGGGCCTGACTGCGCGTCGTGCCATAGCGGGCATTAAAATTGGCGACATGCCAGAGCACCTGATGGTCGGTGAGCAGGGTATTCAGGGCGCTCATGACCGTCATCGCCGCCCAGACATTCGTCAGCATCCGCTGGGGCTGTGAGACGGCTTGCTGGCCGCAGGCTTGGCCCGGCAGTGCGGACTGAGTATCGGTGAGAATATCGGGGTAGACCGTGCCAACCGGAGGCAGGAGAACGCGTCCCCGCTGTTTCACGCCGACCACGACATGTCCGCCATAGCCGCTGGCTTGAACGGCCTCACGGTCGGCGGGATCGTCCGAAGGATTGATTCCATCATTGCCGGCGTCGATGTAGATCCCATGAGCAAACCGGTGGAAAATCTGGTCCAGCACCTGCCGCGTGGCGTGATTGTCGACACAGCCGATGATCACATCCAGCAGCCGCGGCGTATAGGGCGTCTGCTCCTGGCGCGGGCTGAACATGAGGGCATCCAGCCCGTCCGCAGCGGTCAGATACGTCGGTACGGCAAAGACCGGGATCTGATAGACCGCGCCAAACCGTTCGGCTAAGACCGTCGCTTTCGGCTGCCCGATATCTTGGGGCAGAAAATGCTGGCGGAGCAGATTGCCGGCTTCCACGGCATCCCCGTCGACCAGCGTCAGACGCCAGGCGCGATGGGGGGAGTGTTGGGAGAGGGCATAGAGTAGGCGGGACAGATATTGGACCACATAGCCGCCCGTGCCGCCCGTGCCGACTACTACGATGTTGAGGTCTGAGGGAAACGCCCCGGCGTCTGTGGCGAGAGGGCGGGGGGGATCCAGCAGGGTATCGGTCATCACACAGCCTCCTTTTTAAGCCGCGTTAGTCGGCAAAGAGATCGCAGAGGCGCAAGGACACATGGCGTCCTCCGCAGGCCAGCCGCCAGACCATCGTGGGCAGGGCCGTATCCAGACGGCCGATGACCCCATAACAGCCGGTCGCTTGCTCATCCGCATCGTCCGTGGCTGAAAAGAATGCGGGCCCGGCCGCATGCGAATGCACTTGGAGGACGCGGGGGCGGGCGGGGTCATAGGGATCGGTGGCGTCCGGTGTGGTCACCGAGGTGCCGTCCGCCTCTTGGGGTGGAATGTCGACCACAAAACGGCCGGGACCGGGCTCCCAATAGACCTGGGCCAACTGTTCGGACGGCAATGCCGTGCGGAACTGCGCCACGAGAGCGGCGAGCAGGGCTCTCGGCATGCGCGGAATGGCGAGCGTCAGCCCTTCTTGCGCCATCTCCAAGGGCACATCCGGGCGCGGCACGCAGAACGTGCCGATGGCCGTGGTGCGGAATTCGTACAGGCCCTGAGCGGTGGCGAGCCACCGAATCGGTTCCGTTCCGGCGTCTAACGCTGCGCGGGTGGCATAAGACCCAATCCACGGGGGAGGCGTCGAAGGCGTCATCGGGCTGTGGCTCCTTTGCGAGCGCCTTTGACGACGGGGACGATGATGCCGGTTTTGGCATCGTAGAGCATTTCGCACCGGTCTTTGGAGAGCTCGGGGTATTCGCGTTCGAGGAGTGCGCGGATTTGGTCGAGCGATAAGGTGCGGTCGGTAATCGGGTGTTGGTGCCCCGCGTAGGCGACGGTACGGTCCCGGTCATAGACCGGGGGTTCCGCAGGCGCAGGGGTCTTGGCTTGGTGTGCGGCCGGCGGGGGCACCGGTTCAGGCGGCAAAAAGGACATTTGGGTGGGATCAGCCATAGAAAAGACACCTCCTGATAGATGAATATTAGCGATCCTCCGCCACAGGCTCGGCCTGTGGCACAAACTGCGTGATCCACTGGGTCCACGTCAAATGGAGCGGGACGAGCCATTCGGGGGGGAAGGTGTCGCGATCGGCTAAGGCCGCGCCCAAGGCGCGGTAATCGAGTCCGCTCTGATTGCGGTGCCGGGTGAGATCCCAATTATTGGGCGTCGCAAAGAACGTGCGGGCCAAGCCGGGGATATCAGTGAGCGCATAGGGCTGGTCAGGCAGGGTCCAGCATAACGTCGTGTTATCATAGACATTGGACAGGGGATACGCAAACAGCGGGGTGTCCGGGGTGAGCGGAGCGTCCGTGTTCAATGCCACGAGAGCTTTTTGGGTGATCCGGCCCCGGTGCCGGGTCCAGAGGAAGAGCAGGCGGGGCAGGGGAATGACGAGGGCCGTGACCGCGTCCTCACCCGTGGGCAGCACCCACGGCTGGGGGCCCGCGGGGATTTCCAGCACTACGCACTCGCTGTCGCCTTGCTGGGCCCACAAGACCGTGTGTGGTGGGAGAATCGGACTGACCGTCCACGGACGCGGGGCGGGACCGTCGTCGGCATCCACCAACAGCTCGGCCAGGACCTCGGGCGTCGTTTCGTAGTGGCGGACCGCCGGGCCCTCGGTGACGGTCACCTGCGGGAGCTGGCCATCGGTCAAGGTAATCACGACGTGCATGGGGCATCACCTCCAGTGGGGATACGGTCCAGAAGCGGCACGAGACTTTGGAGCCAATGGGCGAATGGGAGCAATGCGGGCTCTTCCCAAACACTGTCATATTCGCTGAGATCGCACTCCCACGACAAGCCGTCCAGCTCCAGCCGAATGGAGATCATGGGCACGCGCTGCGTATAGGCGATATTTCGGGCCTGCAGCGTATGGTGCCAGACCGCATAAGCGCGGGCTAGATCCCGCCGCTGGACTCGGGACAGACCAGGATCTTGGAGACGGGCGCGCCATGCCATCCAGCGCGTATCGCGCCAACAGACAGTCCAGTGGGTGCCGTCATCAGTGGCGGTTATCGCCGTGGCCGTGGGCATCCACGCGGCGACTAAGGTGCGCAGATGGGCCGGCAGATCGCAGGAGTCCGACCGCCACGCCAGCGTGAGGGGCGGGACCGGACGGCCTTGCTCCGCAGTCCACTGGAACGCCATGAGCACCCAGAACCACGGGGCCCAGTCGGTGATGTCTTCTTGGGTCAAATAGCTGACGGCCACCACAACAGCCTCCCTTCGTTTAGTAGAACGGAACCGACGGCGGACAAATTCCTGGACAGGTTGACAGCGTCTCGGTGAGCGCATAGACCTGCAAGAGCGGGTGCCAGGCATTGCCGGCATTCGGAGGCTCATCCCCCTCGTTCCATTCGTCGTACACCCAGTCGAGGGGCTCGTAATGGATCAGCTGTTCATAGGCGGTGTCAATATCGGTCCATGTGAAGGTCGTCCAGTCCACGGTGGCTTCTTGTAAAAAGGCGGCGGCCACCGCCATCGCACGGGGCAGGGCAGAAATGCTCCCGGTCAGCCAGCGGCGGGAGAGTGTCGGGGGCATAACATCACAACCTCCTTTCGGCAGAGGATGTTCAGGACAAGAGCCCGCCCCGACGGGCGGGCTAGGGCTTGCCAACGCGGGGCCGTCTGTGCCACAATGACGCTAAATTCCTCCAAAGAAGGTGATTCTTATCGCTTCCTCCAAAAATGCTTCCCCGGCTCGCCCTCCGCGCAAGAAATCTGAGGCGTCCGCACCCAACCGCGCCAAAACCTCGTCCGTGCTGCACCCGCCTGCCACACTGAAACCGCAGACGGCCCCATCGGCGGCTCCGGCGCTGGATCAGGAAGCGGAGGCGCTGCGGCAGTTGATGGGCGACTCCGCGTCGGCGCCCCAAGAGGCCGGCCCCGGGGCCGTGAGCACCATGGGTGCGCTCCAGTATGAAAGCCAGATCGTGCAGATTGCGCTGACCGTGTTAGACCGGCGGTCCGATAATGTGCGCAAGAGCATGGATCCGCAGGATTTGGTGGCCTTGCAAGCCAGTTTAGCCCAGCAGGGGATGATGCACCCCGTGATTGTGGAGCCCTTGCCGAATAAAACCCGGGGCTTCCGCTACCGGCTCGTGGCCGGGTACCGCCGCACGGCGGCCGCGCAGGCGCTCGGCTGGACGCATGTGCCGGCGCGGGTCTTGACCACGCCGCTGACGGACGAAGAGCGGACCGTCCTGCAAATGACGGAAAACTTGCAGCGCGAGTCGATGCGCCTGCGCGATGTGGTCCACAGTGTGCAGGCTTTGCACCAGCTGGGGCGGTCGCCCGCCGAAATGGCGCGGCAGCTGGGCATGAGCCAAAGCCGCCTGCATTTATACCAGCAGCTGGGCGACATCCTGCAGGCCCAGCCGAAGCTGTGGCCATACTTCGATAAAGGACTCATTTCGATTGAGCAGTTCCGGGCCGCGCAAAGACTGCTCACCGCGACCCGGCGCAAGGCCGGGGCCGTGACCACCGATCCGGCCGTGCAGGCACAGATTATGGAGCAGGCCGAGCAGCTGTTTGTGTCCATGATCGAGCGGCTGGTGCAAATGCAGCCTCTGACCATGAAACGGGTCAGCAAAGAAGTCGTGCGCCTGTTAGACCAAGCGGGCGTTGAGAAAGCGTCGGCAGAGGAGCCTGGGGAGAGGGGCCGGATCAGGCCGGCGCTCGTCTTAGGCAATTTTAAGAGTCTCGTGGTGGACACTTTGGACCGGGCCGATCTGGAAGCCTTGATTGCGGTCGCCGACGCACAACTCACGGCGGCGCGAGCACGCTTGGCGCAAATCGGCTAAGGCTCACGGCAGACGTCTCACAGATTCTCTCACGCCCCTGCGATAGTCGCAGGGGCGTGCGGCTTGTCAAGGGTTAGGCGGGAGAGCGAATGAGCGACACCGGCCGATAGACACGGCGGACGTGGGCCAACAGGGGTGCCAGGGGTCCGCTGAGCGTATCGGTCCCCGTCATCAGGTCGTGGAAGAAGAACCATTCACGGTAGTGGAGTCCTTGTACGGTATAGCCGGTGGCCGTGAGGGCGAGGAGAACGCCGGGCATCGGAGCTTTTTTGGCGGCATGGATCGTCACGGCCGTATTGAGATACGGGCGGAAGGCGACAAATAACGGGTGGTGAAACATGGGCGGTCATCCTTTCAGGGAAGGGGATCGAATGGCCCGGTGCTGACCGTCTGGGTGCGCAGGGGGGTAAATAAAACACGGGGCGGCTAGAGCGATGGGGCAAGCACCAGACCGAGCCACGTTTGTACCCAATCGGCATAAATCTGATGAGCGTGAGGATCATCCGTCCAGGTGTCGGCCGGCCCATAGAGTTCTGCGAGCGTGGCCCGGACAGCATCCGGGGTCCATGGAGCGTCACTGACCAGCAAGAACCGTTCCGTCTCATACAAGCCGGGACCGGCCAGGACATAGACGGGTTGCGGAAAGTCGTCCCAGCGTTGGTGTTTATCGCACCGAGCGCCCCAACTGTCATCGGCGTCGAGCGCAATCCAGGTGTGCATACATTCCTCTCCTTTCATGCACGTATGAGGAAAAAGCGGGCCGGGAAATCGGCAAGGCCGCAGAATGGAACGCAGACGGTCCAGACCGCGCCGTCATTCGGGAAGAGATGCCACAACGCCATCCCGGCCATCAGGCCGGGACAGGCAACATAGGAGAGCCTTTACCAGAGGTGAAGAGCGGTCTCCCGCACGGCACAGCGTGCGGCCGCGTCGAGGACTTGCAGACTGTCTTTTCAGGTCCGCGAGTCTGGCCCTTGAGAATCGTGCCATGCTCTAAAGACACGATGCCAGATAGAGTGCTCATGGTGAAGCGTGAGCGATATCTCTAGGCGGCCGCCCCCTAAGGCCATGATCATCATGAGAAATCCACTGAATCCTAGCACGCTAGCTGTGAACACTTCGCAGAACAATAGCCTCTCTCCTTTCACCAAATCCTGAGACCGGTTTGTCGTACGGCACAGTGTTCCGCTTCGTCGAGCACCATTAAGCTATCGTCATACGCATACGTGGTCTCAAAGTCTTCGGGCGTCATCTGCCATTCCCGCGCCAGGTAGGCGGACAGCCACGCCGTAAGGACCGAGAACACGCGGGGAGTCTGGGCGTCCGTGGCCCCATCGGGGCCGAGGCCATAGGTTTCTAACGTGGACCCGGCTTCATCGCTGTCTGTGGTCTCGTCTCCGGCGTCGCGGCGGTCAAGGATCAGGACCGGAAGCGGCGTGCAATATTGGCAGGTGTCGTGCGGCCCGAGACGGTTGGCATCGGCATAAGCGCCACAGCGGCAGCGGCTCACCTGGCCCAGATAGGGGCCAGCAAAGACCAGCACGGGCTGGGGGCCGAAGCGTGGGCCGGACACACGGGAAAGAGGCCGAGACAGGCGGCGGCGAGCGGAAGAGCGCCACTGGTTCAGAATGCGCATAGAGAAACCTCCTTTGTTGTGCGAAGGGGCATAGATTCGGACAATCGGCCTCGCGTAATTTAGAGAGGCAGCGGTGCCAGCTGCTGCTATGGGTGACAAGAAAGCCGTGGTTGCGGATGTCCCGCGCAGTTGCCAACCGTATGAAAACGGAGTATTCTAAACATGATAGAAAGATGCACGGCATCCGGTGGCTGGCCGGACGCCGTGCAGAGCTCCACCGTCTGCGATCGATGTACAGGATGCTACAGAGATAAACTTAAACTGCCGGGCTGTATTCCCGGTAGTTTACTTTTTGCGACGCCGGAAAAGCCATCGCCCAATCAGCCCGACAATGGCTAAGGCCACTGGCGCGGTGAGATGGATGCTCATCAGCACCACCTCCTTCCGGTTCTGCTCGCGCTCGGATGAGGCGGCAGATCGCAGACGTGGCACGCCGGAAGGAGGCCGACCGGGACCTTAAAAGGTCCGCTCAGAGATTAGTATACAGCCCATCCTCAGGATGGGCTAGTCGGTGCGCGAGATCCGTGACCTATGACTGATCGCTGACATCGACTACGTGCTGCTGGACAAAATACACTGTCGCCGTGGAATAGATCCAAGCCGTTTGAGCTTGCCCCTGATAGGTCGTGGGATACGTGCGAACTGGCGCACCCCACAGGTGTCGTACCGTGGTCATGGAGGCCCCCTGCGGCAACCAGGGGCGTGCGGACGATGCAGGCGAAGTGGGAGGCGTTGTCGGAGAACCTGGGGAGCCTGCTGAGGCCGTCGTAGGCGTCCACGGCGTGGCTTGAGCCCACCAATGTTGAAACCAGGTGGCCAGGGCCGCACGATCTCCGCCTGAGACCAGCACGCCCATTTCGCGGTTGTCGTGCAAGGAGACGGAGGACAAGTTTTGGGAGCCTAAGAAGGCCGTCTGCGTCGTGATGAGGGTCTTCGCATGCACATAGGGGGCGGTGAGCGTCCGAATCTGCACGCCGGCGGCGGCTAAAGTCGCGAGACGGGCCTGGGCGGCGGCATTGGACGGAGCCGGACAGAGCAGATGCAAGGCGGACCCTTTCGCGGCCATCGCCGCGAGCACAGAAGAATCATCGCCAATTTCTTCCGCCGTCATCTCAATCGGCCCGGCGGACTGAAGGAGGCGAAGCCAAGTCGCGGCAGCGCCGGGAGAGAGCACCAGCTGGTGGCGGGGTGCAGAACCCGCGGACTGGTCCGTCCAGTCCGCCTGAAAGACCTGCGCCGCCGCTTGCGCAGTCGATCCAGTGACCGTCGCGGCGGCTTCGAGATTGGTGCCATCAAATGCGCTGTCGGTAAAGTTCGGCGACCCGATGATGGCGGTGACCTGCGCCGTGCCGGGATTGATGACCAGGTACTTGGCATGGTCAAAAGCATACGCCTGATCAAACCGGGTCGGCGCATTGCGGACGGTGCTATCCGGAACCTGAGCCAACACCTGGCGTTCTGCGGGTACGGCGGCGGTATCGTCGTAGGGATTGGGCGCGAGCAAGACATGAATGGGCACGCCGCGCTGGCCGGCTTGGCGCAAGGCCGCGAGAATGGCCGGGTTATCGATGAGATACCCATTGAGATCGAGGCCCGTGTGGGCGTGATCGATCAGGCTGACCCACGGTGCCGTCCCCGCCCCAGGCTCGAGGATCACGGCGGAGGCTGAGGGTGCAGGGGACACCGTCAGCGGGGTGGCTGCGGGCGTCACGGCCGAATGAGGTGCGGAGGCGATGATTGTTTGAGTCCCGCAGCCACTGAGGCTGAGGATGAGCACGCTTGCACTGAGCAGAACAGACCGGTGAGCAAACATGACAACACTCCTTGGATGAAATTCGGTTTTCGTACTCCTGTAGAGAGGACGTTCTTTAGCGGAGAGATCCCGCACGGGCCGCCAGAAAATCCCACGCAATGGAGACATAGGCCTCGTTGCGCGGGGTCGGAGCCCCGAGCGTGTCCATGACCTGATTCAGGTCATGGCAATGCCGGAGCACGGGCCGGATGTGGTGCGATGACGTGGTGTAGAGACTGACGGAGTGCTGCCGGGCATTGAGGGTCATCCATATCATGTGCGGGCCTCCTTTACCCCACATAACGTCGAGGAGGCCAAGAAGTTACCGCCCAGGGTGCGCAGGGGCCTCAAAACCTGTGCGGGCCCTATCGGCCAAGTCGGAACGCGAAGCAGCTGGTTTCGCGAAAAGGATTACTCCAATTCCGGCAAAGTCTCTCCCGTGTCCCAGCGGTGATAGGCCTGGGCCTCCAGGTCATCGCGCGTGGTATAGGTGCGCAAGACCACGGCCTGATAGTCGGGATGCCATTCCACAATGGCGGCGATTTCGCCGTCCACGGCAATGGCATAGCCGGGATATTGCGCGGGGTCGGAATCGTCCTCCCCTTGGACAGTCAGCACGCCGCCGGGGGTCGTGATGGCCGCAGGTGGTTGCGAGAGCAAACGGATGCTTAAGGCCGCATAGCCCTGGGGAACGAAAGGCGGCTCGCGCAGGACATGCGTCACCCGCACGCGGCAGCCGCGGCCGGTGTACCCTTGCGTGAGGGCCTTCTGATACTCGGTATGCTCTCTTTCTCCCCCACTGGATGGCGGGCTGATATGGAGATCGTGGAGCAGCCGGTATTGATCGTGCTGGCGGGCTGGCAGACGGCGGTCATCCCATTCTCGGAGCGTCAGCACGTCCCCGACGGCAAACGTCTTGTCATCCTCGCGGCGAATTTCGAGCGTTTTCTGGCCGGCAGCCACGGCATCGAAGTGCGGGGGAACGATTTTCAGGGTGTGGTTCATCAGAAATTCTCCTTTGCGGCGAAATTGAGAGAGGCCAGTCATACGTTACGGTTCGCAGCCTCGACGAACACGTCGCCGACGATATGCCGGGGCTGCCGGCAGGCAGATTAAAAAGCTTTCAGCCACAGGCCGCCAATGACCATGGCGGCGATCCCGATCACGATACTCAAATCGAGTAACAAGAACACCAGATCTTCCAACAGGGAAATCCAGGTGGCGTTGTGCATCATCATCAGGAGAGCGCGCCAGGACCAACCGAGCCACGGAATAGTACGCCAGACGGTCCGTATGGTGCGGATCGTCTGGCGAGCCAGACGCCAGAAGGCGATGAGTGCCCCAATCCACAACAGGGTCAGGAGAATAATGAGGATACGCACCGCGAGCGGAGAGCCGCTGACATGGATCTGCAAGTAGTGTCCCGTGAGCCCAATAGACCCGTGAAGAGTCCCCCAATGGAGTCCCGCGCTGTTTCTGATCAGAGGCACCCCCTTCTGTCTAGAGCACACCATAATTTTCTTGCCACGTGGTCTCCGTCGGCTTGACACAAAACGCTTCGGTGGCCGCGAGGGCCATGGCTAAGGTGGCAAAGGTCTGCGGTTGACCGGGGATGGCCGAGGTCAGCCAACCCCGGATCCACCCGCCGCGGTCGGGGCAGTTGCGCTCGATTTGGACCAGCCACAGTTGCTGCCTCCTAGACCACCACGCTTTGGCGGACCACCCAGGCACTTGGACCACCCCCGTCACCGGCATCATTATACTCATTTGGCACTCCTTTCAAAAGAGAGAGGCGACAAAACAGGGCCTCCTCTGCCACCTTCAGGCTGGCAGAGGAGCCAGCGGAATTTAGATATGCAAGTCACACGTCACAGCGAGGGCCCCCGGGTGTGCGCGGAGCAGCGTCTGCACCGTGTCCGCCCACTCCTCCTTTGGAGCTTCATCCGACGCCATGCCCCATAAGCCCATGCGGCCTTGCTGGTACCACGCCCCGTCCGGCGTTACGAGGGCGAAGGGCGTTTTCTCCGAATTTGCGAGGTTGTCGCTTAAGAGAGTGCGAACAGGCAGCACATTCTCGGGATGGAGCCAGCCGTCCCAGCGCCCGCCAATGACCCACCAGTCCCACTGGCTATCCGGATTATACGTCGTGAGACGGCTACCGGTCCCATGGCATTCCTTGCACGCCGGATCGGGCTGTTGGTACAGAGGGTGGGCCCGTTCGGCGCGGTCGGCGACGGCTTGATAGGAGGCCAGATATTCCGTCAGGTCTGGGCGGTCAGCCTCGGGCAGTGCCCAATACCGCTCGGTTAGCTCATGAAGGGGACCCACTTCCTGATCGGCGGCCACGCGTCCGGCCCGTTGGGCGAGACTGCCCTTGCAGTAGCAGTCGGTCGGATAGGCCTCAACTTCGGTATTTTCGTCAAACGGTTCCAGCAATGCCGCAACCGCGCTGTCGATGGCGTCGGGCGGAGTGGATGGAGGAACTAAAACGAGGGTGGCAAAATGACTCATCAGCATCACCGGCTTTCTCACAGGATGGATAATCGGCTCACCGCTAACCGCCCCGCGGCGTGGGGCGGTAGCAACGGGATCTGGTCTGTGGAGGGCCAGTGGGCCAGCCTGTAGGGCGAGCAAAACTAGGGCAGGGAAGAGCGGGGCGCCTCTCGCGTCACCCCTACGATTTAGGACAGAGCGGTTTGATCCCACACATCCACCAAGGGCAACGCCCGCACGGAGGCTAAGAGCGGATGGTCGGGATGTGCAGCAAAATCTTTCTCCAGTTGGGTGCATACAGTCTGTCCCGCCTGGTCGACAGCATGCCAATCGGGTTCCGGGGCCGTTAAGGGATAGGAGCCGACCAAGGCCCCGGTATAACGGGTTTTGTCGTGCCACCAGTCATGCGTTCCATCCGGCCGAATGATGTCAACCGCGCAGGTAATCGGCGTCTCAATGCCTCCGACGAATACATGGAGCGTCTGCATATCCGGATCCAGCACGTATCCCCACTCCATGAACAGACAGTCGCAGGTGTCGGGTGTTATGGCCGACGCCGTGGGATCTTCCGCATCGTGCTCATGGTAGCACGCGTCGGGATCGGGATAGCCGCAGCTCCGTAAATTTTGCACGATCTGCCATTCATCGTGGACTTCCTGGGTCATGAGTGCCCGCCGCTCTCCGGACCAGTGATATTGACGAGCTTCGGCCATTTTCTGTTGGCGGAGTGCCTCTTCCGTGTCAGGCAGTGCCGTGCGGTCGAGAAAAGGCACAGCGATTAGACCGCTAACGCTCTGCGGGTGGCCCGTGCGTTGGCCACAATACTCGCAAATGCCGTGTGTCGCCATTTGGCGCCAATCGGTCACACTCAGGAGACGGTGGGCAAACCCGTGGAGATGCTGATCGTCAGAGAAAAACCGCTGGGCGGTAGTCCAGACCTCTGCGCCTAATCCGGTGGGATAGGAGTCGGAATGGTTATAGCGGCCGCTCCATTGTGTAGGGGTGCCAATGCCGACAAATCCGCGTGTGGACATAAAGGTATTCTCCTTGTCGTGTGATTGAAATACACCTTGTCAGAGAGATCTCGGCGGACACGCCGAGAATGTCGAACTCTTTTGGGGCACCAGTCACGGTCGTGCCGGGAATGGCATCTTGGAGATGCGCAATGGCACAATGGCCAGCCAGGTCTATTGTGGTGCTACGGGGAATACGGATAACCAGTGGGGGATGGTGGGATCACACAGGGATGAACGAATCCAGAGCCGTGGCCCGCACCCGAGATGTGGCGTGTATCGCCCAGCGTTGTCCTGTACGGGTTTCGAGGAGATAACAGAGCATCACGCGGACCTCCTTGGGGATCATGCAGACGAGATAAAGGGCACGAAAAAGTTGGCAGACGCGGAGGGAGTCGAACCCCCATAGGCGGTGTTGGAGACCGCTATCCTACCGTTAAATGACGCGCCTAGGTAGATTTTTTAATTTTTCGATTTTGGGATAAAAGACTGGAGGGCCGCGACCGGCCACCCGATGGCCAGCCGCGTGGACACCCGCACCTCGCAGGGTGCGGGCGTCCGCCAGTCTTGCGGGATTGCCCTCGGGCAATTCCTTTATCCTTGCCGGGTGGGACTCGAACCCACAGTGCCGCAACTCGGGGATGGTTCCTTTAGTGGCTGCGGGTTTGGGGTATCAACCATCGGTTTCCCCGCCTCCGCTACGGTTGCCATTTTCGTCACCGGCAGGTTCGATTCTCAGAACACCCCGTGAGGATTCCCCATGCTTTGCGCGTCAGGCCGCACCCTTTTGGTGCGGCCTGACGGGGTGTTCCGAAAAATCAGTTACTGCATGGCGGCCGGTCCTGCCCCGGCTGGGCCCGTCACAGACGACGTCCGGACAACCGGACGTAGGGCCGCTGCGTCGCACGGTGTCATCTCGCCACCTGCGCCATGATAGGACAAACGACACGCCGCCCGATAGGGCGGTGTATGAGAGGATCAGACGGTATGATTGTCGCACAATTAGCAGAGGAAGGATAAGAGGCCGCGATTCGTGATTTCCATACGCGGGAATTTTTGACCGAGTGAACGGGCCACAATCGGGCCTAAAGTCCCAGCTTTTAGGGCCGCGGAGGTTTAAAGAAGTGTTGCACGAAAGGAATTAAGGGCCTATATCCGAAGGGTCACATTCGACAGGCGTCGGGTTCGAGCACATGTAAAGCCCTTCGAGCCATCGCGCAACTTCTGGAAAAGCCACTGTTCCTTCAGCCACCCCGACGGCGATAGCTTCAATGTCGACATCTGACGCGGTCCCAGTCCGCGGGAAATTGAACTCCAAAAGCGCCAATCCCAACCGCATCGCCGTTCGCTTATTGCCATCGAGAAAGGGGTGGGTAGTAATGATACTCTCAATGAGCGCCGCCACCTTCAAAGCCGGCGTCGGAAAGGGCTCGTAGTCGAATACCACAGTGAGAGGCCGCGCAATGGCGGCCTCCAATTTTCCTTGATCGAGGACTCCGATGGATCCACCGGTATCCCCAACCACCCGTTCTTGGAACAGGATGGCTTCTGTGAGCGACACCCAACGCATTATTGATCGGCCAATCGCTTGAACGCCTCGATGTGGCGCTTTTGGATGGCATCGCCGACCTTCATAAAAGCCGCATTGACCTCTGAAGCCGGGGGAATGGTGACCTGCTGAACGTCAACTCGTTCCTGGATCTTCACTGGCTTCGCCATTTTTCGCGCCCCCCTTTTGAGCTTCCTCTTTTTTCTCATAATGGGCTATCCTTCCGAGCTTGTCAACAATCGCTTACGGCCATTGTATGCAGAAGGATGGTCAAGTATGCTACGAATCGTGAAAAATTGGAGACCCGGCGGGAGTCGCACCCCCATCGGCGGTTTTGCGTCAGTCCCTTTCGGGGGGGACCGCTGTCCTGTCGTTGAACGACGGGCCTGAATGTTTTTATTGTTCGACTGGAGGGCCGCGACCGGCCACCGAATGGCCAGCCGCGGGGATACCCGCTCCACGCAGGGTGCGAGCATCCACCAGTCTTAAAACACAACCGGCATGCACCTAGCGCCGAGGTGGCGCGTCGTCCCTCGAAAAGGCGAGAGAGTATTCAACGCATGTCGGATAGGCATGGCGGCCGGTCCTGCCCCGGCTCACGCACCAGGTGTTCTCGAAGAACCCAGACGATGCGTGGCCGACCGCGGAGGTACTCAACACAGGGAGCCGCTCCGAGGCCGCGTCCGTCATCTCGCCGGACGGCGCCATGGATGGGACAAAACTCTATCAAACATCCAGAGCCGCCCGAAAAGGGGCGGCTATCGCACCCAGCTCATTTTTTTGCACCGTCTAAACGGCGATCGGGCCAGAGACTATTTATAAGCGTCCTGGTGCCGATGAGAAGCCATCAAACGAGACGCACGATCTGTCCGTTGACGTATTTGCCATAGATATTCCACTGTCGCCCCCCGCATAAGGGACAACACCCGGACGACGTCGTGGGATCGTCATCCAGCGAGGCTAACCGGAAGACCAGGCCGCACTCGTGGCACTTAAAGGCCACGCCGAGAAGTGGAAGCTGCTGAGGATCATCTGGCATCATCCACACCTCGTTCTAGGGAACTGGGGAAAGATCCCGAGGCGCCAAGGCAAACCGCCAGGTCGCCCGGTGATTGCCGGCAAGAGAAGGCTTTAGAGTTTGTCTGGAACATTCGATGAAGAGGAAGCGTGTCGGCGTGCTTGCTCCTCTTGGATGAGAGCAATGGCGTCGTTGACCATGTCGCGTTTCACCGTGGTGCGGCGTAATAACGATCGTAAGGTGACATCATCAAAATGGGTTAAGGCTTCTGGCGACAATGCGGTAGCCGGGGCCAAACGGGCAAAGAGATCGTGGAGGGTGTCGGTCAGGTCATCCGTATCAAAAACCGTCTCATTGTTTAGGCTGATTTTCATAGGGTGCGCTCCTTTCAAACTGAGTGGACTCACACGCGAGAGAGTGTGTACTTAAGGCTGTCGAGTAGTGTTGAATGGAGCCACGAAGACATGGCTGTCGTCAGGCCACTGGCGAATGATAGTGGCGGCTAATTGACGAATGAGGGGGTCCGCATATTGCTGTAAAGCGATGAGATCGTCGTCCACGACGTCGCGGTCACAATCGTCCAAAAAACTTTGCAAAAGAGAGAGAGAGGCGCCGGGTTGCAGCCAGCGATGATAGGCCCAGTCGATTAACGCGTAGGCGGCGGTGGCCACGGGCACGTTTTCGGCGGTGAGGATCGGGGCGGGATGCCGATTCGATAACGGCGAAAGGCACTCCAATGACCAGCGATGCGTGACAGCTTGCGGATCATGCGGGACAGCAGACGGCGTCACCACACTTAAGACTGTCGGTTGCTGGGACAAACAGCCCCACCGGGCGAGAGCCCATTCGAGCGAGACATACCCATCCGGATATAAGAGAGGAACAATTGTTTCCGGATTGTCTGTCGTCCAAGGATTGACCCAACGATCTCCGACGTGAAATAGCGGTAGGGGGTCTCGGCACGAGGCAAGAAGACCATGCGTGAAATCGACAGACTCTCCTCGGGCACGAGCAATCTCCGCAGTCAACAGAATGCGCTGGGGTTGTTCATGAAGCCATTGCTGAAGGGTTGGTGTGTTCATCGATGCGGTCCTCCTCTCCGAGGTCCTGTGAAATGAGCCGTAGTGTTCTGGATCATGTCGACACACTGTTGAGTCATCTGGGCCCACGCCTGTTGGCTATCCAATGTGGCGACCTGTTGAGGCGCAATGAATCGTGACAATTCTTGACGAAATTGCATGAGGGTCTCAGGGTTTTGTAATATCTGGCGACGTTGCACAAGATTTTGGTAAAAGACCAGAGATTGAGCACCGTAATCCTGAACCTTTTGTAGGATCCAATCAACATGTACGGGAACATGAGATGCTTGTAAAAATGCCACATCCCAAATGTCACGACCTTTAATATAAGGTCGAAGGCCCAACGCCACAATTTTATCCGCTAAAATTTCTTCACGACTTTCAACGACAATCGGTTGAGAATCGCGCAGAGATGAAAGAGTCAATATTCTAGGATCATAGCTTGGCACGGTAACAAATTCAAGATGCAGACGTACGTTCGTACTGTCGGGAAGCTGGGCCGTTAAAACCGTGCGTTGCAGGGTCGGTGTAGCTTTTTGAATTTTCCATGTGATATTAGAAGGGTGAGGAAGCATAGGACGCATCTGTTCGACGATTTGATGAAACGGAAGAATAGGTTCCGATAACGAATACGGTAAAGACCTCTGATTCATCACAAAGTCCAAGTCTTCGGAAAATCGTGTGTTGCCATAACATAATCGTAAAGCCGTACCGCCTTGGAACACGATACGATGGGTTGTATCCATGCTCATGATGGTGGCCAATACCATACGTTGCCACAGTTCGCGAAACATCCAGATAGTGGGGACTTCACGTTTTTTAGCAGCGGCTTCGATGTGTTCCCATTTCAATTCATTCTCACCTCGTATTTTGAGTATCCCCTAGATTATATTATGACCCAACAAGTGCTTAGGATTAACGATGCGCCAGCACAAACCGCCAGATCGCCCGGTTATTCCCGGTAAGATGCTGAATCCGAAGCTGGACGCGAAGCTGGTCATGCGGAAAGTGGTCCCAGAGCTTGCCGAAGCACTCATCCATAAATGCGCTGGTGAGAACGTCTACGTGAGCGAAATCGCAAACAACCGTCTTGCCCTCGTGCACGATGTCCTCAAGACAGGCGCGTAAGAGCCGGGCGGGTGGCCGCTGACCAAGAGTCGTCGTGCCGCACCACGCGGCCACGTCCAAATGAATGAGGGAAGCATCTGACATCGCGTATTCCCGTCCTTTCGGAAAGATCACAGCACGACACGGCCCGGCCCTAGAGGCCGGGTAACTCGGGATGACGAGCGAAATATGGCCGAATAGAGAGCGCAGCCACGTGCGGAGCGAGCCAGGAACCCGACGGGTCACGCACAATGTGTGTAACGACGACGGCAACCGTGCGCCCCGTATACGGCGGGGAGGTGTCGGGCACATATTCACGCAGCAGGAGGGTATCGCCCACGGCAAACGTCCGATCCGCTTCCGACCGCAACTCAATCGCTTTGGCCCCGGTGAGCACCGGCTGGAAGTCTTCAGGCCAGATTTTGAGCACATGGACCATAGGTTTTCTCCTTTTTGCATCAGATCTCCGTGACAAAGCCCGGCCCTCAGTACACGGGCCGGGCACGTCCTGCCGCGGTGAATGATACGTTAGGGTAAGACCTGCAGAAGGGTCGTGAGATGCTGATGGAGGTCATCGAGCCACGCCCGCACGGTCTCCGCATCCACTGGACCGTCGCCGGGGTGGAGTCCGTGGAGGTAGAAGGTGAGCACATCCGTCGCATGCGTATCGGGCAACGCGTGTAATAAGTCGTCGAGAGCCTCTGTCGTCACAAGGATCACCTCCGGAAGGAATACGCCACGCCGGCGCTTGAGAAAATCATAACAAATAGCTGTGCTGTTGTCTTGAGGCCAGTGCCTAAGAAGATGACACAGCACCTGGACCGTTTCTATAGAGACGCGGGTCTGAGACCTGTTCCTGTTGGAGAATAGTGAGTTGGCGGATGGCAGCCGCATGCGTAGCGGCCCAAATGGCGAGGCCTTTGCGGCGCACATAAGGACGCTGTTGGGCTTTTGCTTCGGAATAAAGGGTGCCGTTGTAGATCCAGTAGCGGTGCATCAAGACACGCTCCTTTTTTGGGGGTTGCCGCCACTCAGGCGTCGGGACCGGTTAAATCTGATTCAAGGACGGCAGAAATGAGCGCGATAGTGTGTTTGATATCACGCGCAGTGAGCGTGGTGTTTTCCTGTGATATGGTAGAATCTCCGGATTCTACAGTTTCTGCGTCTTCTATCGTAAACGCCCGGGCGGTATCCTCGTGGAAGCAGGCACGACACACGATCGCGGAGTCGTCTTCCCATACGACATCGTGGACAAGATCGACAGCGTGATGCGGCGTGTCGTTTGAGAATTGATAGACCGAGATCTCGACCAGAGCCGTGCCGCTGACGGTAAAATTTTCGGTAGAATGGCAGCGAGGACAGTGGAACATGGGAGAACACTCCTTGTTTTTGAGAAGTAAAAGACAAGAGCAACCGTTCCCGCCGAGTACGGCGGGATATAGGAGGCTTTAGGAGCGGTCATGCGCCTGTCTGGCAAGGAAGGCGGCATAACGGTGCGGATCGAGAATAATCAGATGCCCGCAGGCACTGCACGTATGGGCCAAGCGGATTTCGCCCGGAGCTAAGCGGCCCCACACGATGAGAGCATTCTCAAACCCGCAATGCGGACAGCGTTTCGTATCTTTGGCCGCATTGCCCCGGCTGTGGCGAATCATGCGCGCTCCTTTCCGTGCTTAACTGACCTTTTGCGCTGGCGAAGACGCCTCACGCCAATCGGGGGCTAATGTCTGCACTAACGGGTCAGGCGAATGGGCGATAGCGTCCATCATCACCCGCACGCGGTGATGAATCGCGCTGAGGGCCCGGCGGACGGTCTCTGGCGACCGATCGCTCCAGCCTGCGACATAGGACTGACTATAGGATAGCGTATCGAGTCCAATGATTTGCCCCACGATGTACGCGGTCGTTTCGGCCATCACCTCTTCTTCGGCGCGGGCGGTCTCGTCCACAGGGACTGCTGTGCCGGCCGGAATGCCGACGCTGTGGGCCCATTCGTGCAGCAACGTTTTGAGTTGCATATTGGGCGCGGCAGCATCGGAGATCGTAATGTGACCATCGAGCGCCGGCTGCCACATGCCCCACGTGTCCGGGGGCAACGCCCCAAAGGTCACAGGAACCGGAACGGTGGAGGCGATCAGCCCCGTCAGGACCGGCTGCCAGGTATCGCCTGTGAGAACGATCGCACGGGGCGGATCCTCTAAAGGATCGCCATCGGTTTGGGCGATGTCGAAGACCGTGACGGGCCGAAAGCCGACGAGTTTTCGGGTGGGTTCTTCGGTTGGCACGTCGTCTGGTTCCACGGCGTCGGAGCTTTTTCGCACCATGGGAGCCAGAATGGTGATGCCTTTTTCGCCCCGACGCACGAAGCGTCCTAAGCGCTTCCATGTTTGAAATCCAGCTACGCGGGTGGCATCAGGCCGCTGGGCGAGAATCAGCAGAATATTTTGGGGAGAGTAATGGTGAAACCGAGCCTGCGTTTGGGCCCACTGAAGCCACTGGGCCGGATCGCCGATGAGGCGTTCGATGCCGGCTTGTACGAGCGCTTGCGCGTCTTGTCCCGTCATGGGATATCCATCCTTTCTGATATGAGGGAGTCGTGGGGAAGCGGCGACGACAGTAGAATATTGACAAGACGGGACTGCGCCCGAATGACCGTGGCCTTGTCACAATCGCCTTGCCAAAACGTGTTGATCGTGATGTGCAACGCTTGCGCCGCGAGGCGCAAGGCGTGATTGTCACGGGCGAGCGCATTGCGCTCGTGGACTCAGGCGCGGATTTGGGTCAGATCGGCCTCGCGCCAGATAGCTTTAGGCATAACGAAGGCTCTCCTTCCGTATCGAGTAAGGCCAGCGTGGGGGCTTGGCGCAGTTGCGCTAAGCCCTGCTGAACGATTTGTCGGACCCGCTCGCTACTGAGTCCGAGACGCCGCGCAATCATCGTGAAGGATTGCGGTGCCTGATCGGGCCAGCCGGTGTACCAGGCGAGAATGCGGGCCGTGCGTTCGGGGAGCGTGGCTAGTGCTTGCGCGAGGAGTTGATGTTGTTCTTGAACGTCATCGGCCGCGGTGACCAGCTCAAGCGGATCATTCAGCGCAGGATCGGGATACGCTGTATACAAACTGGAATCCGGATCATCCTCGTCTAAGGGCGCGTCAAAAGACTGGAGTGGCGTCATCGCATGCACAGCGCAGGCATCAGCCGGGGTGAGAGGGCCGGGATCGGCTTGGTGGTCCCGACTGGCTAAGCGTTGTCGCTGATGAACCGGCACGCGAATGAGCGTCGCGGTATTGTCGAGAGCGCGGCCAATGGCTTGCCGGATCCAAAAGACGGCGTAGGTCGAAAACTTGGTCTGCCGGGTCGGATCGAAGCGGTGAATGGCTTCCCAGAGGCCCATCGCGCCCCATTGCACCAGATCCTCGAAAGTCAGACTGTCGGGAACCGTATAGCGCTTGATGACAAAGAAGACGAGGCGCATGTTAGCTTGGAAGAACTGATCCCGAGCATCCCGGTCGCCGGCAGCGACGCGGGCCATGAGCGCACGTTCAGCCTCTGGGGATAAAGCGGGAGGCCAATCGAGGGCTTGCAAGGAAAAACCAGAGGCCTTGTGCGGCCGGGCGGGATACGCCAGGGTGCGGACAAAAGTTGAGAGGGTCATAGAAAGCACCACCTCCTTTCGGAATACGGCAGAAAAAAGCCCGCCGGAGACGGCGGGCTAAGAAAGGACGGGGTGTCTCATGACAACAGATTCCCACAGCCACACGGCCACGGGACTAAGGGGCCAGGACAACGGGGTGTCCGCTGCTTGCCAATGGACGCGTCCGACTTCTAACGCGCCGTCTGGGGCGTGCTGCCACGGAGCGGACTCCCAGACACCCTCCCAGCGGGCCAGAAAGCCCCACACCCATTCGTCATGCCAGGGGGAGGCGACGGGGCCGAGGGGGACTACCGCCGTGACGGCAATACCGAGTTCTTCTTGCACCTCGCGCACCCACGCCCGCTGGGGCGTCGCGGCATCCGCGCCATCCTCTGGAGTGATCCCGCCGCCAGCGCTGGCGAACCATCCCGCGCGCCGCGGCGGTTGGACAAAGAGCCAGCGACCATAGCGATCCTGGATGAGGCCACTCGTGGCGAGGGCAATCCGGGCGGTGGGCAGCCAGGTGGGGGGATCGGACCACGGATAGGCTTGCACCCATGTTTGGGCCTCGGGCGGCAAGGCCGCGAGGGGCCCTGTGAGCAGCCGATTCGTGGCCAACCAGTCGAAGTAGTGCCCAGCTTCGAGAACGATATGGGCCGGAGTCACGGCCTGGACAAACCACTGCGGGCCGTTCCAGACGGCTCCGTAAAACGCGGTGCGCTGAGCTGCCGTGAGGGACCACGAGACGCCGGGCCAGGCCGAAGGCCTGGTGCGCCAATGAGACGGGACGGCGAGTGGACGGACCGCCGGTAATTGCATGAGGGGTCACCTGCCTTTGGCCAGAGAGATTTGAGGAGACGGCCGCACGGGCAATCCGCTCAGGCTAAGCGTGAGAGCCACAGAGCGATATCGGCATCAGACAGATCCTCGAATACGCCCTGCTGCGGATTGCTGCCGATCAAAAGAAACGGACCCACAATCTCGATCACGCCGCCATTGGACAACATCACGGCACGGTTCAAGGCCATGCCGCGGAGGCGGCCTTCCTCATTGGCTAAGATATTCACATGCCCGTCACAAGCAATCCGCTCGACATAGCCTGCGACGCAGGCTTTGAGGGAGGCTAAGTCGCCCGTAATCTCTTGGACGACCGGGGGTTCATGAGGGTTGACAAGAATCACACGCATGAGGGCAGCCTTCTTTCGGAATGAGTGGAGGTCCAGACGAAACAAGGGCCGCCTGAAGGCGGCCCACATGGGGGGATCAATGAACCGTGAGAGCATTGACCAGTGCCGCTAAGACATCGCCATGACACGCTGGCGGTTTGCACCAGCATCCCAGTGTTTTTCCTTGTAATTCCGGCAAAGCCGCCATGAGTGCGGGTTGTTGCACAATCCATGCGCGGTAGGCTTCTACGGCTTCCTCACGTGTGGTGACCACGAACGATGCCAGCGTCCCGTTGCGCTTGTGCGTAAACGGATTGCCCCATTTGCTCGGCCGCCCGATGTATACGTCAAAAGGTTCCTTTTTGCAATGAACAACGTGTGTGCGTGCCATGGAAAGCCCTCCTGTGTATTGAGAATAGTGCGGGTTCGGAGACCGCCTTGAGGCGGTCTCACGCGCCACATGCGTCGCAATGCCCGCTAGAGTGTCACGACCCGCACGGGCACACGAGCGGCTTGGGCAATGCGCACCATGTGATCTGTGCCCGCACTCGCACCCGATAATCGGAAGGCATAGACAGCCGCGACCCCCGAGTTTAACATGCGTTAATTGCGCAAGGGGTCTGCACGCCGTCCTTTCGTGGCCCACTGAGCGGGATAGACCTCCGTGTGCAACCCGCGCTGTTGGGCGAGCTGATGCGCGAGGGTATCGGTCCCGGAGGCGCCGCCGGTGATGACCACGGTGGTCGGGGGCAAGGCCTGGATCAGACGGGCAATCGGTGTAGGGTCCGTCCAATGCCGGCTGCCGCAGATAATGACACGCCACATGAGCGATCATCCTTTCGATGATGAGTGGGACTCCCGGCGCTGGATGGTGCGATGCCGGCGCCATTCGCGCCAGCGAGGAATCAGGCCGGGGGTGGACAAGCGGAGGGTATGAGATCCCAGCGTGATGGACCAAGCGGCGCCGCAAACGGCGGTCAGCATCAAGAGGATGGCCCAAAAGATCCCGACGCCTACATAGCCATCCACCAAAGCGGTCATGATGGGAGATATCGTCTCCTCTCCTTTCGACTGCTGACGACAAAGAGCCATCCGTGCAACGATTACTCCCCCCCAAATAGGTCAGACCGTCTCCGCTGTTCTGGGGTCATGCGGTTTGCGCGCCGGTCTACCGCCTCTCCCACTTTGCGCCAGAGGGACGGCACACGCTAAACGGGGGGTGATGGCGTCCAGTAGAACGTTTCTTCTGTGGAAGGAACAGGAATATGGGTCCAACACTCGGGGCGCAATACGGCTTGCGCTAACTCCCAACAGACGCCGCTCGTGGTCCATACGGTTTGACGAAAGGCTGGGAATACCGTGCCCCAACTAATAATAGGATTCTGAGGGGTCGGATAATACCGTCCCCAGAATCGGCGAATAATCAAGACCTCTGCGGTGGGGTGATTCTCGGTTTGCCACGCGAAAGACGAAAGATCCGCGGTAAGAGGCGTGTCGTGAGAAAATTTACTATCCCATACCGCAGAGGGCATCCACGACACCATCCACCGCATCGGTTGAGTGTCGACGCCTTGCCATCGTGAGCGCAACCAAATCCATTGATTGTTGAGAGGGTCCAAAAAATTGTCTTGGGGTGCATGGCAAAATACTCGGCGTTTGACCATAGCGGTGACGTGTGGACTCTGGTGAGCTTCGTGGCACAGCGCGTGAAATCCTCCGGCTGTCCGCCATTCATGGCGCACGTTTAACGAGAAGGGACGGGTGGGGACCATCAGCTGGGCTCCTATCTCCGATCTCTCGCATTAGAGAGCGCGGGTATTGACTAAGACTGACGTGGTGGCGGATTCTGCAAGAATCCGCTGCTTGTGGAGCTGCTGGCACGTGCGTTCGACCATGCTCCACGGATGGCCGGCGAGGTCATGGGCCAAGGCCGTGACCGACACGGGGAAGTGCATCGCATGATCGGCTTGATACCGGGTGAGATAGCCCAAAATGTCGGACTCCGATGGCGGCGGCAACACCATCGCTAAATCAAACCGCCGAATGAGGGCCGGATCGATCAAGTCCGGCCGGTTTGTAGCCGCAACCAAGACGCTGGTGTCCGGGAAGTGGTCGATCAGCATCAGTAGCGACGTGAGCACGTGCCGGTATTCTTTGTTGGCGGACGATCCCTCTGCGGCGCGACCTGATCCCAAGGTATCCAGTTCGTCGAGAAACAGCACCACAGGATTTTGATTGGCATACTCAAAGAGTTTGCCTACGTTGCGGCTGGTCTCGCCGAGGTGGGATTCAATCAGCGCGTGCGATTGCCCGGCGAGAAAGGGCATGTCGAGGGCCGAGGCCACAGCGGTAGCTAGACTCGTTTTGCCATTGCCGGGTGGTCCGGTGAGCAGCAACGTGTGGGCCACTGGCAGTCCTGCCACCCGGAGTCGGGCGGCGTGCTGGCGCTCCGACAAGAAGGCGTGGACATGCGCAGTAATAGCTGCGGGCAAGGCCAAGTCGTCCAACGTTCGGAGAACCGATTCACCCCAGACGAGGTTCTGTACGGCATAGGGCAACGGTTGCAGGGGTGTGAGCATCCGGCTCCAGGTATTGAGCGCCTGCTGCAACGCAGCCGCCGACTGCCGATTGTTATGCGCGTCCTCATGAGCAATCATCACCTCGACGGCGCGGCGGGCATTCGCGTCATCTTTCTTCCCGATAGCGCGAATGAGCTGCGCCACATGCTCGGTTTTGGGCATCTAAACGCCTCCATTCTGGAGTAGGGGATACGTTCTTAGAGAGTCACAAGGCGGGCGAAGACGGGATTGGCTGTGAGCCCCGTGCAGGAAGACTCAGGAGGAGAGGACGTCCTGTGATGTCAAGCCTGGCCAACGCACCAGAGTCGATTAAGGCCGGGTGAAAAAGAGGGTGACGAATCCGACGATGATCACAATGAGCGTGCCCCAATACCAGTATTGGAGACTCGTGAGTTTCTGGTCGAACTTGGTATCGAGACCAGTAATTTTGGTATCAAGGGTATCAATTTTTTGATCAAACTTGGCATCCAGCGCATGAATTTCTTGATGTAAAGCCTCCGCCGTGTGCGCCTGATCCCGCCGCACGTCATCAATTTTGTCATCGAGCCGATTGATGGCCTGCAAGAGATAGAATCCCCAGTGATCCGGGAACTCTTGCGTCGTCGGGGGCATGGGCGGCTGATCAGACATCGGACGGTCTCCTTCCATCGGGCATGGCACTCCTTTCTTCTAGTGTACCACACACCAGGGCGTCTTAACGGTCTTGAGATTCTTGACGCACCGCCCGCAACCCTTGCTGCGCGGCAGACCGTGTGGGGTGCTTTTTGGACGGGACGATGCGCGGCCGCGGATCGACCGGCCACGTCTGGCGACCGAGAGCGCGAGAACCGTGCTGGCGGAGACGCTTGCTGAGCTTCGGCATGATATCACATCCTTTGGGAAAGAATATCGAGCACAACGAAGCCCCGCGCGGTAAGCGCGGAGCCTTGAGCCTGAGGCATTAGGAAGAGACCCAAGCCCGGAGCCCCGTCGTCAGGCCCACAAAGCTCAAGGCGGTCCAAGTTTTAGGATCGATCCCCTCCAGTTTATCGGCTGGCGAAAAGAGACTGCAAGGTTTGGATATCGGGACGGGCGAGAACACCCCCACGGCCGTCTCGGATGTAGCGGCGGATGCTATCCGCCTGACACACGACTTGCCGCGGGGTGTGGAATGCGTCATGGAAATCCTCGAATGTCATGGCGTACGCCACGAGGTCGGGATGCTGATCGAGATATTTCACCCACAGCAGTTCATACCATGCCGGTCCCAAGGTCAGGGAAAAAGATGTATCGCGCACCTGAAAGTGCGTGGGCTTGCGGCCTTTCGCGTCGCGTGGAGTACGTGGGGCGTACGGCCCAAACCGTTTCGCGAGCTGATAATGGGTTTCGATGCTCTGAGTGTTGGCGAATACGGAGACCTGCGCATAGAGCGCAGAAAAGCGTCGATCCCCTTGAGACGAACACTCGAGAATGTGAGTGGTCATAGACCGCACCGGCTTTCGTGGCTGACGTATCGATAGGATAGGCCACAAGCTGACGGTAACGTCAGCTTAGAAAGGTCCCTCACCATAGCGATCACGGGTTAAAGAGGCGCCGCCGTGCGCATCTCTGCGAGCAAATGGCAGCGCCGCCGTAAATCCGCTAAGGCTTCCGCTTCCGAACGAAAATAATGCCCCCAGAAATAGGTATCGGAGGCGGCGTCATACCGATGCGTGGCGTAAGGCTGGGGAGCTTGGGGGTGCATATAGCGGAGCACGAATACGACATGGGCATCTACGACCCGAGACTGTAAAATTTTAGGCATAGAGAGATTCCTCCTGATGTGTGATCGTATGGCGACAAAACCTGCGCGGCGCCCCCGCCGCGCTAGAGCCGAGCGACGGAAGAGGGAAGGCGGGTGAAAGAATCAGGGGCCTAGGGAGGCAGGAATCTGCCCAGTGTCTCGCGGTAGAGGAACCCCGGCGGAGCCGAGGTGAGAACACAGGGGACATTCCCCTTAGGGCCGGTCGCGCCGGGCGCATTCGCTTTCGACGAATACTAAAGCGCCGCAATGCGGACAGCCGCCGTCGCGTACGTTCTCCCACCACAGCCCGCCCGGGGCAACGGTATCATCCCAGCAGATAGCGCTCCAGTGTAGGCAATAGGGGCATTGGGCCTCTTGGCAGGGAACTGGACTCCCGTGGTGATTCATCGCACACACCGCCGTAAAACCATTTGGGCCTGCATGGCCCAGCCAATGAGCTCGTCCAGGCATGTAATCATGAATGAGGTTGGCGACACCTGGAGGTCGTCAGGGATATCGAGCGTTTCGAGCAGTTCCGCCACCAGGTGGGCTTCTGTGGATCCTTGAGACTCGAGATGGTCAATGAGGGTGTCGATAGTGTGCTGATCGTGCATGGAGGACATGGGGGATTCCTTCTTTCTTCTGAAATGATGAAAGGCCTGAAACTCTCAGGCCTTTCATACTAGTCACCGACGCTGTGGATACCACAGGTCGAACACGCGTTAATGGCAAACGAAGACTCTGGATGACAAGCGAGGCATAATTGCCCAGCGGCCGACTCCGTTGTGCAAATTTCACACAGGGTGGTGATCTGGTCGTCGGGTACAAAAGCTAATGGCAGGTCGGGGTGCCGCGGAATCAATCAATAAAAACCGGAGGCTAATCCGCATATTCATGGCGATAGCGGGGCATCGGTTCATCGTACCAGAGAGCTTTGCGCACTTGCTGGCGAAACTGTTTTTCCTCAATATGGCAAGCACGTCGTGGCTTTTTGCCCAGCATATGGGACGGAAAATGCGTATCGCAGTCGGCAGGGGTATTCCGCCAAGGATAGAGGAGGTTGAGAAGGATTTTACGACGCCGGGCCCAGCGGCGGTGTGTCATGCGGTGGTGTTGGCGGGAATGGCGTAAGACGGTCATGGAAACGTCTCCTTTACGATAGTTTAGCCGTGGAGAAAATATCAGCCGTCTCGAACGGCGGGTGCCGTACGAGAGGAGCCACTAGCGGCAGGGATCTCGGCCGCTGTCGTCGCTTGCCGCAAGGCTTCGGCGACCGTACGGGCCGATCCGGTGGCAAACGGGGTCTGGTCGTGAGGGCCCACGATGTCCCACGTATAGCGCTGATGCCACGTGGGCTGAATGACGACCGTGTACCGTCCGAGCTCCCAGAAAATCGGGCTGTGCGGATCGTTGTCGGAGTCTGGCATGAGAGATCCTCTCCTTTTGTCGTGGTGAAACACAAAAAAGGCCCCGGGCCTGGTGGGCGCGGGGCACAGAGTGGATAGGGTCGTCAGAATGGCAAGTCGTCGGGAAAATCCGGGGTGTCCTCCGGGATGCCGCCGGCCGGTACTCCGGCCTGGTCTTTCGGGAAGTCGAGAAACTGGACGGAATCGGCCACGACCTCAGCGACTTTGCGCTTAGAGCTGTCTTGCGCCTCGTAGCTGCGAATCTGCAGGCGGCCTTCGATGGCCACGAGCCGACCTTTCGTGAGGTGATTCGCCACGGTCTCGGCCAGCTTTCTCCACGCGACAATATCAATGAAATCCGTTTCCTTGTTGCCCTGCGCGTTGGTGAACGGACGGTCCACCGCCACCGAAAAGTTCACGACCGGCGTGCCGTTGGCGAGGTACTTCATTTCCGGGTCCCGGGTTAAGCGACCAATTAAGAGGATTTTGTTTAACATGAAGGCACAGCTCCTTTGAGTAGTGTTTTTGTGTTGAGAAGAACACGACCAACACGTCGTGCCCGCGTAGGGCACGACAGCCTGCGACGCTCCCTGATGGCCATGCGCAGACCGCGAAGAGATCACGGAGAACAGCGTGTGAAATCCGCCTGAGAATCGGGAAGTGTTTCCTGACGCGGTGCGGTAGCGGAGCCGCTAACGCCCACGGGTGATCACCATACGAACCGTATAGCACACAACTCAACCAGGGCCCGGCGGGGTCTGCCCGCGCCGGCGAAAGACGAGTAGACCCATGGGGGACATGAGCACGTCAGGAGTGCACTGTGTGCGGCGGCGGATACGGGGAGCGGCACATCGCCAGGACGACTCCGGTGACCGGAGCATATTGCGCATTATACCGGGCCAGCAGCGTCTCAATGCGCCGCTCCTGCTCCTGCCCTTCCATCGCCATGCGCACGGCGCGGCGGACCACATCTTCGGCCAGCGGGGGGTGATCCGCCGACAGGGGCACATGATGTAACCCGTGGCGGCGCAATTCGGCGGCGCTCCAGCCGGCGGTGAATGCCTGGCGTGCCCACCACTGCGGATCGGCACTCGACCCGTGGGAAAACCGGTGCGCCGCTGTCACGGCCTCGCGGTAATGCGTATACAGCAAGGTGGGCCATTGGCGGCGGATCTCCGGAGGAAACGCTCGGCCGATTTTCGCATAGACGACTAAGATACGGGGATCCATCCCGACCGCATCACTGACGCGGTGCAGCCCGGCATAACCGAAGTGCAGCAAAATTTGCGCGGCCAGGTCGATTTGGGCAAAGCGGGACGTACGTTCGGCTTTCAGTGTAGCGGCGAACTGGGTAATAAAGGTATCCAACACGGGATGTGAGGCCACAGCCATGAGAGAGGTCAGCTCCTTTGAGTGTGAGGGTGTTTAAGGGTATTTGAGAACACGGCTGACACGTTGTGCCCGCATAGGGCACGGAACGGGGCTACATTCCGCACAGCGGGGCATCGAGTGAACGGAGCGAGGGGTGAGGCCAGGAACGCAAAAAGGGGGGTCGGAAGCGGAGCCGATCCAGAACATCAGGGGTGCATTACGGCCATAAGGCCCAGGGCAGAGAAAAAACCAGGACACTCAAGGACCCGACCATAGAGCACAGGGGGATCCCCCCATGAGGGACGAAGAGCAGCGGAAGAAGGGTCACGAGCGTACTCATGCTCGCACCGAGCGCGAATCCTTGAGCGATGCGGCGAGCCGGTGGCAGGTGTCCTGTGCGGAGTCTGGGGTGTGCGGCAAGGGAGGGGACATGGGCCCATTGTTGCTGAGTAACTACTGTGTCTATCTGAGCCATCCAGAGCGCAAACAATTCTTCGCTGGCGTGCCAGTGGTGATCCGAATACTCCAGCAGGCAGTGCGCGGAGGCGCAGCGGAGAGCCTGCAAGGAGCCGGTGAGAAATAACACGCGGCCCAGAGAGAAAGAGGCTGGTGTGGTTGAGATCCAGTGGGATCCCGAGAAGGGCGTAGCGGTGAGCCAGATATTGACCGTCACGGTAAAATCGGCGGACACGAGAATTTTCCCGTACCAGCGGTCGGCCCACGGAGTCAGATGGGTTTCAAACCAGCAGCGCAATTCGTCGAGGATGAGCGGGGCGGTATCGCGCCGTTCCTCATCCTGGTTGCGGCGGGTGAGCAGTTGCATATCCCAATCGTCCATCGACATGTCTCCTTGGATTGGATCCAAGAATAGGTGAAAGCTCTCTCGGGAAAAGGTGCGGTACACACGGGACAGAATCACGGCGGGGAATCAAGAGCCCCGGCTGCCAAGGGCCGGGACGTGACCGCTCCTCTATCCGGTGGAACAAGAAAGGTTAGAAGAAATCGCCAAAAGAATCGTGGTGCGCGAGGAGACTCTTGAAGGCCTGAATTCGTAACATCCACAATGCCGATCGTGGGGGGATAGAGTAGGGCTTGCGAGGGAACAGCCGCCACAATTTGCGGGTGTGCCCCGCACGGATGAAATACGCCATCGTTAGGTCGCTCTCCTTTATTGTGATGATACCCGAAACGTCAAGAAAATTCCAATAGGGTGGGCCTCAGACTCCCTGCGATAATGACACGCTCCCCTGTCTTGGAGGAAAGGGGCTGGGGTTCATGCGTCATGGGAGGATGCTCCCCGGGAATTGGCGTATACGCTGATTGTACGCATCCTGCGGAGAGAGGGGAGAATTGTCTGTGGCCTGATAGGTCCAAGCATCGCCGTGTTGGGTGAGCGCAAAGGTGATAGTGGGGATAGTGTCCGGGAAAATTAAGTAAACTCTTCCCATGAACGCGAGCGGTAATGGTTCCCATTGGATGATGCAGATACGCTGTTTGTGGAGAAATAGCGTAACGTTATTGTTATGCTGATGCCACCAGCAATTCTCAGTAGTCAGGAGAGGAATCCATTGAAGCACTATCGTCGCTAAAGGCGGTAGTGGCTGGGGAAATAAAGATTGTCTGATGTAATAGAACCAATTAAGTGCCATAATAACTCCTCAAGAATGTGACATGTTAAACCGCCCCGGGTTCCGGGGTGGTACGGGCGGCAAGAGCAGTCTGCCGGGCGTTCAGGCTGGCGCGTAAGTGAGAATGGGGAGGTTGCATGCGCAGCCGGGCAATCCAAGCGTGCCAGGCGGGCGAATAAGGGGCAGTATCCGTGGTCTGTGAGACGGCTGGGGTTGTCATAGGATGATCACGTCCTTTGATTAGAATGGCTCTGAGAGCGCGCTGGGACTTAGCGGTGGGGGCCCACGAGCATCACACTGACCAACACGCCCCAGAGGAGCACGAAGGCACTCAAGCGGAAGACTACCGCCCAAAACCGCCGTGCCATCGGGCGCAGTCGATAATGGGCCCGACGCGTCACGCGATTAGCCGACACGACGCACCGCCTGTCGGGTGCCCGCGAGCTGCCGAAAAGCCGGAATGCCGCGTAAGTGTGCGAGTGCGTCCGCTTGCAAACGGTGCACAGAGGTTTCCGACAGAGAGAGCTGGCGGGCAATGGTGCGCACGGTGTACGGCGTGCCGTTGACGAGGCCGTACGTCAAGAGTACGACTTGGTAGGTGAGGGTCGGGAGAGTCTGCAACGCATCGAAGAGAGAAGAGGTCATGGGATATCCGCTCCTTTGGGGTGTGGTGAAAACACCGACCAAAGAGCAGGCCCCTCTATGAGGGCCTGCTACACGGAGGCGCACTCAAGGTCAAGCCGCGACGAAGGGAGTCTCCCAGGCCCGGGCAGGCCCAGGCGAGGGATGTTCGGCGGGAAAGCGCGATATCCAGAACGAGATGTGGCAGAGCACAGTCCTCTCCTTTGGCGCTGACGGGGCCATGCTGACCCTTAGGAGGGACACCCGGCCGCATCATGCAAACCAAAAAAGCCCCGCGTCTTGGTGGCACGGAGCGCAAAGGATTACACGACACGCTGATCTGACATCCCTATCATAAGCCCGCAGAATGACCCAAGAGGACGCCAATAATGAGGGTCAGCGCCGCCAGAATAATGGCCAACCACGTGCTGACGCGGAATTCGAGGCGGTGTTCGAGCTTATCGAGGCGCTGATCAATACCCGCAAACCGCTGATCAATGGCCGCGAAGCGGTGGTCAATAGCGGCAAAGCGGTCATCCATGCGGATGCGTTCGTCGTTAAACCGCTGATTCATGTTGTCGTTCAGTTGCTGAATTTGATTGCTGATGAACACCCAGGGCATCTCGATGACCGGGGTCGGCTCAGTCGGCGTCTTCGGAGCATCGCTCATGGGGGTACTCAGTCCTTTCGTGTGCATCGTCGTATACCTCCAGTATAGCAGGAACCCGGTCTACTGCCAAAAAAGCTGGGACGCCCCGGGCCTGGTGGGCCCGGGACATAGATTGGATAGGGTCGTCAGAATGGCAAGTCGTCAGGCAACTCCGGGGCGTCCTCCGGCATAGTGCCAGTGGGTGCCCCGGCTTTGTCCTTGGGGAAGTCGAGGAACTGGACGGAATCGGCCACGACCTCCGCGACGCGGCGTTTAGTGCCGTCTTGGGCTTCGTAAGACCGGATCTGCAAGCGGCCTTCGACGGCCACCAACCGGCCCTTGGTCAGATGATTGCCGACGGTCTCCCCAAGCTTGCGCCACGCGACAATATCAATGAAGTCGGCTTCCCGGTTGCCCTGCTGATTGGTGAAGGGCCGATCGACGGCGAGCGAAAACGAGGCCACCGGCACGGCTTGCGGTGTGTAACGGAGTTCCGGGTCACGGGTGAGACGACCAATGAGAATAATGCGATTCAACATGAGTGAACAGCTCCTTTGAGTGGGTTTTTGTATGGTGCAGAACACCTTCATCATACCGCCCCGTGCAGGGGGGCGGTATGCGCGAGGGAACCGATTAGGACCGCGAGGAACGGCGGCGCATGATCGCCCAAGAAGCATGGGAACCATATAGCCAAACCGGCAAGACTAAAAACGGTAGTTGCGTGATCACAACCCACGGGGTGGGCATTTCGCTAATGACAACCATGCTCAATAGCGCGAGGAGGAGAATCGCCAGGTGGTGCCGAGGCTTGGCGAACCTTAAGAAAATCCGACGATACCGTACGGCACGGTCGAGGTAAAAGGCTGTCCAATGGGTTGTCAAGGTGGTCGCCGTCCTTTTTGGGGGAGTGGGAAGACACTGCTAACATGCTGCGCTCCGTCAGGACGCGGCATCAACGGCAAGAGTCCGGACGAGACTTAAATGCCCAACGAAAAATCCCACAGGGCATACGTGTGTTTGGGGCAGGCGATCGTTATATGGCCTTCGACAATAGAGCCGCCGGTATAGGTATACGCGGCATGCCAGCCATCGGGCAATGGCTCGGAGAGATCCCATTGGGCATCGACGATCCGGTGGCATTCGGGACAATCCCGGTTCATTTGGATGCGTTCGGAGCCTAACGCCGGAATCGCGGCGTCCCAGATGGGAGTATGCAAGCCAAACGCCCAAAAAGCGACATCGGCCATATCGTTATGGTTGTGTTCGGGACAAAAGGGAACCAGCAAGGTGGTGCCAAAAGAGGCGGGGCGAGAGGGGACGGAAGTCAACGACACTTGCAGCACCGTCCAACCAGCCTGCAAGGCGGCGGTCGGGGAGGCGAGGCTCGGCTTGCGACAATGCACATCATTGTACTGAGCCCAGCAATGCGGCAAGATAGAGACGGAGGCGCGATCAAGCACAGCCAGCGTCTCCGGGGTCGCGTAGGTGATCTCCATCAAAAAAACCTCCTCAAAAGTGAGTGATAGGAATGGATTATCACAGCCCATACGACAGAAATGGCGAACAGCATCACCAGCCCATGCCCAGCTTGGGCATGGGAGGCGCGACCCCCTCACAGTGACGGATGACGGAGAGAAACTGCTAACGTCGGCGCAGCAGGCGATAAGGCCGGGGTAGGACGAGCTTGGGCGTTCCATTGGGCGAGAGCCTCTGAGGGAGGCGTCACGGCCACTGGCCATTCGGCAGGCGTTTGATCCGGCACGCTGTAGCGGCGCAGGTCTTGGCTTAACCGCTGCGGGTCGGTCATCGTACGCGGCGGTTCGGGGAAAAAGTGCCACGTTAACCCCGTGCCGTTAGCCGTAGGCACGGCACACCCCGCCGTCCAATACGGCATCTGATTCGGATTGGCCACGTTTAGCAGTGTCCAGGGAATCGTCGCTTGGGTCTGGAGCCGTTGCACGTCCCACGCCGTGTGTAAGTCGGGCGCTTGGACAAGCGGGGTGCCTTCTGGCAACGATTCCGGAATAGTCTGATCGGCCGGGGCAAACAAATTGCGATGAGCCAAATCGGCCTTCAATGTAGTGACCGTCGACGTGGTCTGCGGCGGCGAAGGATAAAATTCGATTTGACGGCCATGCGCCGTATAGCGCGTGCGGTAGGCGAGGATCTCCGGGGTGGTCGGGTCAACAGCGGTGACGCGCCACAGTCCTGTGAGTTGCTTTTGCGTATTGTGGTCATAAACGCTGGGATCCTGGGTATATTTCGCATAGGCCTTATCAAAGGCCTGAGATTGCGCGTCAGACAGACGAGACGGATCGATGACGACGCCATCTTCCTGTGTGACAGCGCGACACAACGCCTGCGCTTGATCTTCGGTAGCGGCGGCTCCAAGGATTTTGGGCGGCTTGCGCCAAGTTATCGCGTCACGGAGCCGCCAGCCGGTTTTGCGATGGTGTGGTTGCAGAACCAGATACCCGGAGGTTTGATGCGGATGCGGCCAAATTAGCGCCTCCTGATAGGCCTGATCGACGGTACTGGAGGACTTCGCCAGGCGAGAATTAAAGATGCCCACAGCACCGAGCCCGGCTAACGTGCCAATGATTCCTGAGGCCCCCGCGTTAATGGCAGGATTGTTGAGAAACGTTAACGCCGGGTCCACAAATCCCCCAACGGTGACGCCTAACCCGACTAAAATGCTCATCATGGTGGTGTAGGACAACCGCATAGTCGTGTTGTAGCGCGAATTATACTTAACGGGAGGAGCCATCGTTTGGACCCTCCTGAAGCGGTTCAAAATACCCCAGGCCCATGGCCTGCCACATCGCCCATTGCATGCCAATAAGTTGCAGGGGCACCAACGGTTGGTCGATCAGCCACAACGGATCAACGTTTTGCACCAAAGGAATCGTCTGGGCTAACCACGGCCCGAGCGGCAACGGGTCCTGCGTGGCAGGCAGATAGGCATTAAGGGGCGCGAGCGGCGCAAAATCGGGAATGAAGAGCCAAGACCACTGCGGATGTTGCCAGCCGGACTGCCCGGATCGTGTCCCGCGCTTCCAGAGGGCCTGCCATTGAAGCGTTGCGGCCCGAGAAACCGCAGCTCGGGCAAGATCCGGCCATGGCCCGGTATGCAAAAATGCTGCAAATAGATTCAGGAAATACTGCCGGCCCCAGAGTGAATCCGCATCAAAGATTAGAGAAAAGTCCGCGGAGGACAGACGATCAATGACGGCGGCAGGACAGCCATAGCGGCAGTGCCCCCACAGCTGCCGGTGGGCTGGCGAAGGCCAAGCATGCAATTGGTGGTGGACAATGAGCCCCGCTGGAGTGGGGTATCCTAACGGAATATACCATTCTGGGGTAATAAGAGGCCGGGCACCCCAAACATCGGCGGCGTGACGAGCGCGTAACAAAAACACGGGAGACACGGGAAGCGCAGAGGTCAAAGACATGAGAAAAAACTCCTTTCTTGAGGAATACCTCACCCATCCCGCAGGGAAGCACCCTGCGGGATGGCCCGATCCTTTCTATATCGTTTCTATCCCACAGGATGCTGAGTGAGAGGACAGCGGGGAAAACGCTGCGAGCGCATGCCACGTATACGCCGTATGCACGGGGAGGCGGAAGCGGTGCGCAATGCGGACTTCAATCCGCGCGCCGCGCGAGTGTTCCCAGCCCGGCAGCACGGCGACGGCCTCCGCCTGGTCCGTTAATGTCTCCAGCCCGACACGCATATAATCGGCCCAGGTCCACGTTGGATGGAGCCCAATGTCGGCGGGATTCAGCACGATGTAGCCAGCGTGACGTAACAAGTCGGCCGCCGCAAAGAACGCGGGATAGTTGTAATCGGGCAGGCCCGTCATGGGGCCGGCCAGATAGAGGGACAACCGTTTCATAGCAACTCGTCCTTTCTGATTGTGTGCAGTCCCCGTAAGACAAAACGAGCCGACGGGAGTCGGCTCGTAGAGGCGGGGCACGTGCGGTTTAGGCATGGGTGAAAAACAGCGTCACAAACCCGACGATAATCACGACAAAAGTGCCCCAATACCAGTATTGCAAGTTGGTCAGCTTTTGATCGAATTTGGCATCTAAAGCATCGACCTTCTGCTCAATTTTAGTATCTAAGGTATCGATCTTCTGCTCGATTTGAGCGGTAAATTGGGTATCTAGCGCATCCACCTTTTGATCAATCTTGGCATCCAGTGCATGAATATCTTGGCGCAAATCGTGGGCCGTGCGTTCTTAGTCGCGCCGCACGGCATCAATCTTGTCATCGAGTCGATTGATGGCCTGTAAGAGATAAATCCCCAGTGATCGGGGAAATCTTGGGTCGTCGGCGGCATGGGAGGTTGATCCGGCATAGGATGATCTCCTTCCACAAACAGCGGCTCCTTTCCGTTAGCGTAGCATGCGCCCTGGTAAAAAGAAAGGGCGTATGCTACGAAGGAAAGGCACGGCGCTTAACGCCGTCGCCACCACAGGCGCAGGCGGTGCTGCGCCATCAATACCCGCAGGATCCATGCCGGCGGCGATCCCGGCTACCAGTCCAAGATAAAAGCGGTGAGCCCATCGGGATCACGCATCCAGTGAGCCAGAACAAAATCGGCAGGTTGACGGTCTGGGAGTGTCATTGGGTCTCTGTCGCTCCTTTCGCAAAACACCCCGCTATCCAATCAGTGGCTGTCCGGTCCGCTCAAGCTCTGGGCTCTCCGTTAAAAGTGGCTGCCGCAAATGGCTCCGGTAAGTGTGCGTCCATAGCCACTGGACGGCACGGAAACGAAACCACCGACTCAGAAAGATCGATTGCAGCCACGTGGGCGTCTGTTCCCACGGATCAGGGAGAGGAATGACGCCATCTGCGGTGTTCCAGAGAATATCCATGCAACAGTCAGGACAGACACGGAGAGGCATCGAGGTGTCAGAGGGGCACACACTCTGCAAACGAGCAACATCCGTAGGGCGGCAGCACTGGTCACACAGGCAGAAACTGAGAAAATCGGACATCAGGCAAAGCACCTCCTGAAAGAGAATGCCTGATGCTATCTAGGCCGGTCACGGCCTAGAACCCATCCCGTCGTCACTAATCGGCCTTAACGCCTCAAAAAAGGCCACCGGTGGTATTCCCAGCTCAGGTCCGGAGCCATAGCACAATGCCGATATGCGCTAAGCCCATAGACAGGAGAACGATCAGACTAAGGCGAATCAGAGTACGGGAGGTTATCCATATATGATCATACGTCTTATCGTACTGTATGGCCTGTATATGGGAATAAGCCTCCTTCATGAAGGAGGACATCGCCTCTTTTTGGCATGGGGGCATTATTCTGTGAAAGACTGGCGCATCGGATCGGCTCCTTGGATTCTTCGCGGTCGTCGATGGCGAATGGGCATCGTCCCTGGAGTGAGTCAGGTGAGGGTACAGGAACCCATTCGCAAGGTTGGGCATCGCTTGGGGATGAGCTTGTCTGGAGTCGGCCTCGTTGCTATAGTCACCGGGATTGTTGGTAGTCTCTTGTGGTCTGTAGCTCCCATAATCTTGGTCTTTGGAGGCACTACGATATGTTTGGACATGATGCCATGGCCGCCGATCATGGATGGGGCGAAAACGATGAGCGCCTTGAAGCAGTCTGTGCCTGGCTCTCTCCGTCTGATGCATGGTCTGTGTATTCTTGAGGGCGTACTGATGGGGATGGGAACGGTATTGGGTCTTTTGCTGATGATACATTGGGCTGCCACGGGACGCATCTAGCCTAACCGACATAGTATCTTCGGAATTGCGATAGCCCATGCCCAGAAATATGATTCCCAGACTCATCACCTCGATCCCTAACGCCGGGAAACCCCAGCGCCATAAGAAATGCACCAAGGGTCCCAGCGCATGGAGCGAGTGCGGAGGTTTTGACCACAGCCTGCGGGGCATGGTGAGCACGAGTCCCACAAAAATCGCACCCGCTAGGGTATGCACGTGGATGGCATACATCGGGGGGGATCCTGCGGATACCGCCTCGTCTTTCCTCTCCCGTCGAGATACCGGAGGAAAACAACGAGCTGAGCCCCATCGAAAGGACAACAGCCCCAACACCGAGGCGAGGGCTATCCCTGCTAAAAGGTGCAGGACCCACACCACACGAAGAATCGACCAGCCCATCGGGTTCCAGATCAGTAAAACGGCACCAAGAAAGAGACCGAAAAACCATTCAGGGAGCCTAAAGCAGGCTGACCATAAAAAAGCTCGCATCGTCGTTAGCCTCCTTTTGACGAGATGTCGGAAACAAGTGGAACTGGCCGCCATGACTGCCACCACCGCGCCCCGTCCGTCGATCCGAACGGCCAGGCGTTGAGGCCCCAGTGGACCGGGAGAATCCAGCGCCACCAGAGCCAGAGCTCCGGCATCCCATGACACACTAGCCCGAGCCAGAGCGCTTCGGCAATGGGAGCCGCTATAAGGGTCTGCCGAAATTGCGAGGGCGTGAGCGGGCTCACCTCTAACGCGACCCCAATTCGCCCGTGCTGCCAGTCTCCCACTATCCCCAAAAATTTCCCACCATAAAGGCGGGTGACGAGAATATGCGCGAGTTCATGGGCCAAAACGAGGCCCAGGATACTGCCAAGAAGCCAGACACACATCTGTTCACATTCCTCCGTAGGGCGCATTAGGGCCGCCTGAGAATCGGGCCGTGCTCCCCGACACTGCGCACATACCAATGCCCGGTGGTATGCCGTTCGAGAATCAGGCGCATACTCGAATTGACGCGGATTTCATAGAGACCGGGATAGGCGCTCAGCGCTTTTATCCGGCACGCTCCTTGGGTTTGCAGTTTCCGCAGGATTTTGAGCACGACGACTTGCGTGTCCGGCGGGAGCCGGTCGTGCTGCCGCCGAAAGCGGTCACTCCAAATCACCATGAGACATGCCTCCTAACGCTGGCAGCGCCACATAGACCGTGGCGACATCACCGAAGACCACATCGAGGTCGGCGGCAGACAGCCCGACGCCGACAAGCGCACTGGGAAAGGGCGCGGGATTCAAGACCCCGTTCGGGCCGATGAAGGCAATGCGGCCATGCCAAAACGCCACGGGAAAGGCTTGCAAGCGCCGGAACCATTCCGTGTCCACCCGGGCGGGCACTAACGCAATGGCCCCGGTGACGCGCCCGGCGGTGTATTCGTCCAGGAGTTTCGTGACCCAGGCATCAATCTCGCGGCCATAAGGAGGGTTCATGAACACCGTACCAGACCACGGCTGGGCTAAGCCATCGTCCTCGCGGGTGAAATGCTGGCCGGCCGGGACGGTCTTCTCCGCATTGGCACAAGGATCCACGTCAATGGCTCCCAAGGCGGCCACCACGCGCTCTACTAGAAACGACGGCGTGTACCACTCGTCCGACTCGGACGAGTGGTGGACGGACAGCATCGGCACCTGATACGCGCCCATGACTTCCCGCCGCTCGTCCGGGGTCAGGTCGGAGAGGGCTGAGAGGATTTCCTTGCGCGTCGGCGGGTCTTGCCGGGCCAAGGTCTTGGCTTCGGTCATGGTCACCGCTCCCTCTTTCATGGCCGTGAGGACATCCGGGGCGGTCTGCGCAATCTTCTTGGCGTCAGAAACGTAGCGAGGATTAGTGCCGGTAAGCGTGGCGGCTTTAGCACGGGCTTCTTCGCCTTCCGGAATTTTTTCCGGAAGGCGCTCCGGCGACGCATTATTGGTTAGTGCCGCGCCTAATTGCGCTCCGGCGATTTGCCGCTTCTTCGCCTGCTCTTCCAACAGCGGCAAGGCCTCCACCGCAATGGCCGCTTTCTGGCCGCTGGTGAGATGCCTTCGGTGCAGGTTCTTCGAGAGCACGAACGCCACGGGGTCCTCTCCGTCAAACACGGTGAAGTGCGGTTCCACACCAGCTGTCTGACACGCTTGGTAGCGGTGCCGGCCATCCAGAATCTGCCCTTCGTGGAGCACAATCGGCTCCACGAGGCCATGCGCCGCAATGTCTTCGGTCAGCCGCGCCAGTTCTTCGGCGCTCATCGCGGGAATCAAGAACGCTAAGGGGTGAATCGCATAGTCTTCAAAGATGTCCATGGTATCAACCTCCAAAGGTGAGAGAAGTGGGGACAGGCGTTGCGCCCGGCGCACAACCGGTCTCCCAAGCCGCCCGCATTTGCCGCGCGGCGCGTCTGGGAGACATCAGCCCCGCTCCGGTCGCCAGACCTGGCACATAGAGCGCAGGCAACGGCGTATCGGGATGGGACTGGTTCCACATCCAGGCTGTGCGTAAAATCGCGCGAAAAGCCAGATAGGCGTTGGCACTCCACGGCACCGGCCCCGGCTTGCGCATGGTCGGCGCACTGATCAGATACGGAAAGGGGCCCTCCGGGGTCGGAATGACCAGGGCCTGCCCCACCAGCAATTCCCCGTCAGCTTGGGCGGTGATGGCGTTTTGGACGCGGGTCATAATATCGACGCCTGTCATCTGATACGTGCGGCGGATCGCATCATCAAAGCCCCCATCCATCCACCCAAAGCTGTTCGCGGGCGAGATGAGCGTGTGGCCTTCCGCCGCCCTCAGAATGTTGCCGTGCCGGACGGTAATGGGCGTATCAACAAAGGCGCGAGTCCAAGCGCGCACTAAAGCCGGGCGGCGGTCCATCAAGACCATAGTCAATGGGAGAGAGGGCATACCGTATCACTCCTTGAATGAGAGAATGAGGGGCGTGTCTAGGCACAGCACGCCGTGTGACTCGGAAGCGGTGGGCAGGGATTCCCCACCGCTTCCAAGGTAGCCTAAGAGGCGCTGGCTTACCATTCTTCGCCGTACCCTCTGACAACAGCATCAAGGGCATCACGCTCCGGCTCCGGCCACGGCTGCGGATGGCCCCACAAAAACCCTTGCAAGCCGTCACAGCCGCACGCCAGCGCGGCCTCTTGCTGATGCACCGTTTCAATCCCTTCGGCCACCACCAGCAAGCCCTGGTCATGGCACCGGGTGACAAACTGCGTCCACTGGGCCACAGACGCGGGAGTTAATCGGTTGGCGTCCCACACCGTCCTGTCCACCTTGACACCGGTTAAATGAGACCAGGGCGGCAAGGCCATCGGATCGGTCCAGTCATCGACCCAGACACGGCCGCCCCGCGCCATCCACACATCGGTAAACAGGCTCCACAAGTCTGGTGACCACGGCCATTGCTCGGTCATCTCTAAGGCAATCGCTTGCGGCTCCTGCTCGGCGATCCACTGGGATGCTACTAAGACCGTCTGCGGCCAGATATTGATGTGCCAATGCCACCGGGCCGGCGTTTGCACATGGACGCGCATCCAGACCCATTGATCTAAGGCAGCGACCACATACGGGTCCAGGGTGGCGGCCATCTGCCACCACTTCAGTGGCGAGAGCAGCCAATCCGTTTGCGGAGGATGGACGCGGGTCAGAATCTCGCCGCGCCGTTCCTGGGTCGGCGTCCAAATCGGTTGCCACACGAGGGTTAACGGTTTGGTCCACGACCGGTAAGTGGGAATGAGCGTCTGACTCATACGCACAGCGCCTCCGCGGCGAGCCGTGACGGGAGACCCGGAACGCGAAGCACCCCCGCACGGGTCCAAAGGAATAACAGGTCACACAGCATCAGAACAGTCCTCCTTAGCAGGAATGATGAAACGCACCGTCTTACAGCCGTGGCGGTTTGGGGTGGCGTGGAACGGCATGCGGATTGCGTAGGGGTTTCGGCCGGGGTTCGGCATACCACAGGCTGGGAATCTCCAGCGCCTGCCTGACGGTCTCCATGGCCTCTTTGGAAGCGCCTGCGGCTTTCATCCAGTCCGGCGTAATAATGTCGTACTGCCGTTCCGTAAACCAGCCTTGCGGGGTGACCAGGGTATCCACCAAGGTGTCCCCTTCATGGGCCTGAAACAAGGTGGCTTGGCCATGGACGCCGATGACCCGTTTGCCCTCAGGACGCTGCGCGTGCAGCCAGTCCAGTTGGGGATCTTCCCAGTACAAGGACGCTTCGGGAGCTTGCTCGATGCGGTTCTGGACAATGGCATCCAGCATCGCGTGGCCGGGCAGCGTCCGAGCGGCCCGCGACACGCGCAGGATGGGTGTCGAATACTCCCCGTCCCACAGCGCATGGACCGTGGTGCTGTCAGGAGCCCGGAACCGAATGCCCAGGAGATCCGCGTCGAGATGCGGCATCGTAGGCGTCGGATGGGCCGTGAGAGACCGGGCATAGTCATGCAGGGCCTCTTGCCATTCCGACGCGGTGCTAAAACGGGTGCGGTAGAGATCAGGAGCCGTGGCCAAGTCGACGCCGGGTGGAGCGACGACTTGGCGGATGCATTCGAGTTTGCCGAGACTATTGAGCATGAGAAGGGCCTCCTAGCGATAGGGAAATAGGAATCTGCGAGACGTTACCGGAACAGGGGGCGCTCAGGATGGAACAGCGCCAATCACTAAACTTTGGGGGAAGAAAAGTTCAAACCGGATCACGAGAAGCCTTTCAGCAAGAACATCGGAAAATAGCTCTATATTTTACCCCTTGGACCGATCCCGGAATCGCAATCAGGACAAAGGCTGTAGCGATTTGGAAAAAACTGTAACCGAAACTTAAGTGCCGACAAACCGAAACTTAAGCCCCCCGCAACCGGAACTTAAGCGGCATGGCACCGGAACTTAAGTATCCCGGCAACCGAAACTTAAGCTCGGGCCAACCGGAACTTAAGCCCCCCGGCATCAGGACCTTATCGGATAGTGCTTTAGAACTACGAGACGCTTGTTTGCTCAGCGAGTTTAGGCGGGCGTCGGTGCCGATATTACTCATCATCGTCGTCCCACGCGCCAAAGTTTTTGAATAAGCTGATGGCGACTTTGCGCTCGACTTCTTTTTGTGGATCGGCCTGCGTAAGGTCTGTAGGTTCTGTCGAGGCTGTCGTCGCAACGGGGATTCCCGTTGTCTTCACTTCTAAGACATCTGCCAAGCGCTGAATGGCTTGGGCGATTTCCGGAGCTTTCACAAAACAGTCCATCAACGCATGGCGAATGCGAGCCTCACGTTCTGTAGGCGGAATTGCTTGGAGAGCCTCAATAAGGACTGCATCGTGTTCAGAATGAAGCATTAACAGTAATTGCATAGTCGTCCCCTTTCTCCCATCATTCATCGTCGTCATCCCAGCCAAAATCCTTCATGGCCTGATCAAGAATTTCCGAGACGGCCAAGGGGTCTGGCACATAAGGAGCCGCTTGGGCCGTGTCTTGGGCGATAGGACGAGACGACCCACTGATGATGCGTAATTGCTCTTCCAAATCATGAAACCCGCCAGGCACCAAATACCATGCGAGGGCTCGACGGATTAACGGTTCCCGTTGGCCCGGGGGAATGCTGTCGATGGCGGCGATCAGCATATCATCGCGGCCTTCTCTCAATCGAATAGTCATTTTCTTATCGCGCATGACGGCATACTCCTCTCGTTGGTACGTAAGCGATAACGTGTAAAATACTGACATAAGTGCCGTCAACATACTACGAAAATCGGCAAAAATCGAAAGGTTGACGGCACTTATTATTTCAAAGCGTTACAAAACCCTTACGCAATCAGGGGTTTAGTGTGCCGTCAATTGAATAGCTGTTGCAAAGTGCATCATACCGACACCGTAGGTTTTGGTAAGCTGTTGAGGTAAGCTGTGACGTTTGCCCATTGGGCGTCTTCCATGACCATAGCATGTGGGAAGAGCGTGGGAATTGTCGTAGCTCCCCCTCCGACCAAGACTAGGCCGGCAATCTTATCCATCTTGTGATCCAACTGCTCAATAAGCGCCTCACGAATCTGCTGGCTTACATGCGCGGTGGCCTGTTGGCGTCGAGGCGCGAGGTCTACCACTTGCCCGCGTACATGAATGGTCTGAGCTTCTTCAATTTCCGCTGTCTGAAATGGAATATGATAGTCGTGGGTCAACGCATTTACAAGAGCAACCGTCACGGCGTGCATACCGAGTTCGGGGCTACCCGCTTTTGTGGGGTCAAATTGAATCGTACCCTGAGGGGTTTTAGTGACAACCAAAAAGTCTATCGTGCGGTAACCCACGTCGACGACCACATAATCTCCTGCCACCCGGGAAGGATCGGCAATAATCGCACTGGCGGCCGCCACCCCTTGGGGCAGCACTTTCACACTTTCAAACCACAGTTGGGTATGAATGCCTTGAGGTGTGACCACCGTGCCGCCATAGCCTTGCAGTGCTTCCTTGAAGTCTTTGCGTTGCGGGCCAAACCACGTCAGCGGAAGGCCGGTGGCAAGCTGAATGGGACCGACGCCTCCCAAGGCAGCGGCGGCCACCAAAATTAACCTGAGCGTGTCATCATCCGCCGCTTTATCCCGAGACCACCGAGGGAGCGCATAAGGCCGTGCGGCTTCGCCAACGACGTACGGCGTCCCGTCAATCATCGTAATGGCCAATTGCCCAAACGTGCCTAAGTCTGTCACCGCTGGCGCGGGAGCAATTAAAGACGGGAACAACGCCCGTCCTCCATTGGCGTTTAATCCTTTCATATAGCCATGTCCAGCATCGATCGCAATTTTTTCCATAAATGGCAGTCCTCCTCAGGAGAAGTGTTAGCGCACTCGCCCTGGATAGGCGGGCGCTTGGTTCAGCTTCCAGAAATTGCGGGAGACCAGCGTCGTATCGCCGTCTCCCCCATAGATGGTGAAATCCTTCTTGAGGACATGATCCCACGGCCACACCCACACATACCCATGCTGATACAGACGAAAGGTCGTCATCCATGTTTTGAAGTTTTTGTTTTGCGTGTTGGCCGCCGTGGGAATCAGCAGCACTTTCGGGGGCTCATTGCACTGGGGCACCTTGCGCCATAACCCATGCATGGCCACATGATCATATTGCGTGAGCTTATGCATCAGGGTGCTATTGCGCCACGACCGCTCCAATTCAATGAACCACGGATGGCCGTTAATCCAAATCGCGGCGTCCGGCCTGAGCGAGACCGTGGCATTCGGTAACATGCCTACAATGCGCGTATAGGTTTTATCCCAAAACGCATCGAGTCCGTAGCTTCCCGCATTTTTGACAAGCAGGAGCGCCGCCGTCGTGCGGTCTAAATTGTGCTCGACCGTATGCAGCGTCCGCTGTTGGTCAGGAATCGGAATCCAATAAGGATGGAGCATGTCCCACGTTTTATCATCTTCATATTGCAGTAATTCCACACCTCCCGGGGCCAGGGTAAAGATGCGGGTGCGTTTTTTGTGGTACGGCACCCACGCGGCTTGAATCAACCCTTTTTGTCGCCACCGTTTGACGTGCAATAACGTCGTAGAATGGGGGGCTCCATACATCATGCTCACATGACCCGTATGCACATAACCCAGTAAGCTTAAATCCCACAAGAAGTTCAACGTAAACTCACTGTAAGGCTTCATAGTAGGCGTATACGGTTCAGGAGGCGTCCATTTAATAGGACGCCGGGAAGACGCCATGGTCATCACACTCCTTGCCTAGAGTTTGGGATCTAATAACCACGGGACGTCCGTGTCCGCCGTCTGCTCCGAGACGGCCACCGTTGGCGTACTGTGGTCAGTCGATGCTGGCTCAGGCGCATCAGGGAACCACTCCGGATGTTCGCTGAGCCACTTGGGCACTTGGGTCATAAAGTCGGGCCGTTCGGCTTGGTGCTGAGTTAAAACGTTGGACAAATGACTCAAGGTACAGTGCTGTTCCCGGCACACACGCAAGACCATCGCCTCGGTTAAGCGAAACCGTTGGGCAATTGCTTGCGCGGATAACGTCTCGGCACGAGAAGACGAAGCGGGCTGGGGTGTCGAAGAAAACGCCGGAATGTCCAAACCGTCCAGCGGGTCTGATTGCGGCTTTTCGGTGTGGCTGTCGACATCGTGAACCTCTCCCGCCTCCGGGCTTGGCGTGCCGTCTGTACCGTCCGACTGACCCTTATCCTCCGGCAACTCAAACTCCTCCGGTTCCTCTGGGGGTAACCAGGTCGCTTGATGAGCCTTGTGCCATGTCGCCCAGTCCTCATGCGCTTCCGGCCGCCAATCAATCGTCTCCGCGACAAAGGGCGACTGCACCGCGCCTTTGGCCTGCCACAAACAAATGGCCGTGTGGTCCGGCAGGCGCATGATGTCGTCCGCCATAAACCGTTCGAGATTCTGGGCTTCTTCCGTCAACGTGATGTTGTTGATGTAAATCGTGAGCATCTGCTGCATGAGCCGTACTGCTTCACTGGGTTCGGGAATCCGGTGAATAATCCGGTTCTGGCAGAGATTGACAATCCCGGCTTGCAAGGCCGGGTCACGCAATTCCATGAGGAACCGGGTGGCTAACACCGTCTGGAACCCATAAGCGCGGCCTAACGCCAGCATGTCGAGGAACTGCAAGGAGAGATATTCCTGGGCCTCGTCATACAGCAGACGTACGGGAATCCGTTCCTCTTCCGGTTTCAAGCCTTGGCGCTGAATTGCCCGCCACGCCAGCTGCGTCATCAGAATCCCGAAGAGCCGCACCGGGGAGCGTCCGCCGAGCTGGGCCATATCCAGATTGACAATGACCACTTGGCGTTCCCGGATGACGCGGTCCCAATCAATCGGCCGCTTGCGCGGCTGACCGGGCCGGGCCACGCCGAGCGCTTGTTCGACGGCTTGATGACGCAAGAGCTCATCCAGCTTATTGCGCGGGGCGGCCACGGCTTCTTCCCAGAACCGGGGATTATTGGCCAAGAGTTGGGGCAACACTACCGTCCAGAAATCGCGGGTCTGCGGCGGGAGATCCGGCTGTTTTAAGGCCAGCGAGAGCAGTCCCATGCGGTAGCCCTCATCCGTGATAAACCGGTACGCATCGCGGAGCGTGCGCGGATGCTCTGGAGTCGAGGCCGCAATAATAGCCGTCAGGGTATGACTCAAGATCTCGCGGGACCGGGGCCCAATGGCGTCGGCTCCAAAAATATCCTGCAAGGTGTCGAGCATCTGCGTAATCGCCGCCGCGTCGCTGACCGTGGTATCCAAGGGCTCAATCGCCCACGGATTGGCCGGATCCGTCGGGTCAAACCAAATGACCGTACGGTCCGGGGGCACCAAGCGCAAAGCCGCTTGCGCCGTATCTTTCCCGATGTCAAAGAGAATCACCGCCGCTTCGGGAGTCCCATCGGGACGTGTCGCCCGCACGGCATTCTTAAACACATGAATCAAGGACGTGGATTTGCCCGATCCTTGGATGCCCAAGAGCAACAGGTTTTTGGTAAAGTCGGCGGGGTAGAGTCCAACGCGGTCGTGACCCTCCGCCATCACAATCACCTCATGCGGCGCACGATTTAACGCTCGGGACGCCGGCATCCGGCGGGTCATGGACCGGGGGAGGTCCGACACCCGCAAGCGCCCGGTGGGCAAAGCAAAGAAGGCCGCGCATTCGCCCGACCACAGCGGATTGCCGCCCCCGAGCGGCCAAATCCGGGGCACGCCTTCGGTGATCCAGCGGCTCCAGGCGCGTCGCCAGACAATCACATTCCGGGGCCGCAAGATGGCCCAGCGGTTTTGCGTGCCCCACGCCGAGACCATGCGCTGCATGGTGTCATAGGTCGGCGCACTGGCCCGCAGTTCCGTCATCCAGCGGCCGCGTCCCATTTGATCCAAGGCACTATCGGCCGCTTGCAAGGCGGAGACATTTTCCTCCCACGCGGCCATTTGCGCGCCTTGCTCGACGCGGCGTAACGCCCGGCCAGTGGGAATGGGCGTCCACGTGGCTTGCCAGACAAAGTTGGGGAGCGGCTGATGCTCTTTCCACGCTTCCCGGGCCAAGGCTTGCACCAGCAATTCTAAGGGCAAGGCTTTATACTCGGAGACGACATCGACCATGCGAATGGCTGTGCGGTACTTTAACCGCCAGCGCACCACTTGGGGACGGGGTGGAGCCGTGTTGGAGCCAACCTGCATTACGGCGGGTTGTTGCATCCGCGCCGTGCGCCAATTCTGCCGCCACACAAACGCCCAGCTTGCCATGTGCCACAGGGGAGGGCGAGGCAAACGGCGGGCCGCTTGCCAAGTGGCCCATTGCCGGCTCAGCGTGCGTTCCCAGCGCCGGACCGGATGGGGCGGGGCCGAGACGGGATGGCTCCACGGGTGGAAGCGGACATTCTGGTACGCATTCTGCCAGGCGGCCAGCACCCGGTCCTGCATGGCGGCGGGAATGCCTAAGAACCAATGCATCTGGTCGTCTACCGCCGCGTCACGCACCAGCACCAGCGAAAACGGCGGCGCGGTGACAAAGAGGCGATACCACCACGCCGATCCCACCCAGCGCGAGCGCGGCCATAAGGCGTCCCAGAGTTGGTCAAAGAGCTGGCGCATGACATCGGGCGTCACCACGTCATTTTGGAAGAGCACCACTTCGGTCCAGGTCATGGTGCGAATGCGTTGCCGGCGTAAGCCCCACCGGACCAGCCCGATCAGGACAAGCAGAGGCAAGGCCCAGAGGAGCACCGTGCCGACGAGATGCAGCCCGCCCAGCAAGACCGCACGGGCCCAGGAGGGATGGGCATGGAGCGTGACGAGATGCCCCTGCCGGTAAAGATGCACGGGGTGGTTCAGCAAAGGAATGGCGTCCCACAGGCGCGTCATACCGCTCGTGAGTTGGTGCCACAGGGCACGAGGGCCCCATTCGTACAAGGCCAGGCCCAACAAGGCCACGCCGATCGCGATCCAAAAGAGTGTCTCACGGCGATTGCGGCCGCGGTATTCGGGAAGATTCGGGAGATTGTTTGATGACATCCAGACGCCTCCTCAGGTGGCAGGGAAATGACAACCCAGCCGCAGACACTGTGAGACGTCTGCGGCTGGGTGTTAGGTATCAACAAGATTACGGTGAGGTGATACTATTGTTTCTTCCAGTGGCCACAATAAATTTCGCCTGTCTCGTTAATGCGATCAATCCAAAGAGAAAATTCTTCAGGATATTTGTGCCCTAATTGTTTCGCCCGGGAGATGATGTGAAGGCCTTGGGCTTCATCCCCCAATAATTGCACGGCTGGTTTTATCATGTCTAAGGGACTTCCTGCTAGAGCACCGGCAATATATTCGGCTGTTGCGGCTTTTTTGAGGACATTAAACAATTTCCGGATAAACGTGGGGTTATCTTGGGAACCGAATTTTTCTAAAAAAGCATCCACCTCGCGGCAGAACTCTTGGATTTCTTCTGGGATACTGTCCATAGTGATCCTCCTATCGTGTGGTGTCTGTCGTTAATCACGTGTTAAGCTGACCCTCCCCCGCCCCTCCAAAAGAACACTGGGCCAGCCATTTTCCGTGTTCTTTTTCCCAAACCGCCTTAGCCACCCTAAGCCATGTGATGCCCGGAGCTTCTTGCCTGCCGCGCAGCAGGCTCATTAACGCCGCCTTGGCTACCATGTCGTTTAGGCCTTCGTTTATCAGTGTCTGGCCATCAATTTGGCCGCGCAGCTTGTCCTGTTCGCCCGCAGACAGGCCGTACCACCATCCCATTACCTCCCCCACCTCCTTATCCCGAATATCGGCCAGGCGCTGTTCTTCTCTGGCTTCAGCTTCCCTCTCCCGCCGTTCTCGCTGGAGTGATTCCAGCTTGCGCTCTTTTTGTGCAAGCTCTGGCGGCTTCGGCCATTCCTCCTCCAAGCACTTCTTCATCCAGCCTGCTGGGTTTTTGGGCTGGACTTCTTTAGCCCAAGATCCCACCTCGTTGACACGCTCCTCTCCGTAGCGCCCGCGCCATTCCGCCCAGCTTCGCTCAGAAACGGTGGGCGGACGGGGGAGAGGGTCTGGCTTTGGGGTTGGGGAATGAAAATCTTCACACACATGTTCCGTCGTGTGTGTGTTTTTTCTTTCTTGGTAAAGATTAGTACTTAGTTGTCTTGGATTTACCTGATCGGGATTTACCTGATCGGGATTTTCCGGATCAAGTGAGTTTTGTTGAACTGTCACTTGATCGGGATTTTCCGGATCAAGTGATGCGTCATCCGGATTCTCGTAGATCACGTATTCCCGGTAGCTGATCCGGCCATGCTGATCCCGGTAAACGCTCTCTCTTATGTAGCCGCTATCTTTCAATTCCTTGAGGCCGGTATATACGGCATCCCGGCCATCGGTACTCCTTTTTACAAGGTCGCTCACCCAAATTTGCCAGTCATCGGGCCGCGACAGGGCATAAGCGATAATCCCCTTGGCTTTCCAAGAAATGCTCGTGTCTTCAAAGATCGTCTTGCGGATCATGACGTATGGGTTGTGCCTATCTTTTATTGTGCGGATAATAGTGCGGTTTTCAGGTTTTGGTTCTGTTTTCACTGCAACCCCCCCGGTTTGACGTAATCGGTCAGTGAACGGCAACGAGTTATGAGCAAGTGTTTCCATGGGCGCTCAGGGTTCCCAATCGGGCGATGGCGGTTCGGGAGCCAAAGGACTGGGTCACCACGGTTCTCCGGACAGACGGTGCAGGGCCAGTATGCCAACAACGAACTCCGCGAGCGTCAACGCCCATGACTCATCAGGACCCACAATACGGCAAAGCTCACACTCATCAGAAAAAAATAGACATTGCCCATGGCCCCTGCCGGATCGAAGAGAAGCCAGTGCTCAAATGACCCGACGATCCGGCGATGCAGCAGAACACCGAATCCCTGCATAATGAGCCATAGCCCGGCCATCCCGACGAACGCTAAGAGACTGCTCATGACATACACCAGGATAAACAGGGGCAGTGGGTAGGCACTGCCATGGACTGGGACGTGAAAGACAAATTTGGCGATAATCAACGCCAAAAGTTCTAGCCCAACAATCTGCATCGCGTCACCTCACCGCTTGCGCAAGATCCGCGCGGGCTTGCGGCAGGGTCTGTGCGCCCGCCGGACTCACCGCTACGATGCCCTGCCGATTCACGAACGCCAGGGCCGGAAAGCTTGGCACCGCCCACAGTTTTTGGGTGGCAGCCGGGGCGACATAGACATGGAGGGCGGCCCCGGCGAGGTGATAGGCGCGCACATACTGCCGCATGACCGCTTCCATGCCCGCCGTGGTTAACGGCCCGCCCTGCCCATCGTGGCCATGAAACGGGGGAGACTCGGGCCCCGGATCAGCGATGCCGCCGTGCGGAGAGACATCCACGATATCCACCACCACGCCGGGTTCGCGAGCTAAGGTGGGGAGCACCCAACGATCCTCGTACCCGCAATACAGACA
>DAIDDL010000149.1 GCA_027309085.1 Sulfobacillus sp. | reverse complement strand
CACTTGACTAAACACACGGGCCGATCTGCAAGCGGCCCTCCGCGGATTGGCGCAGGGGGCCGACGAATGGGGGTGGGACCATGCGGTCCGGGCCCTGGAGGAAGCCTTGAGGATCGGGCGGATGCAGACCGAGGATATTCTCGCCGTGGCGCGGTACATGGCCTTGGCGCCGTCCCAAAAAGCGGCGGGCGATGTGGACTTGCGCCCCTACGATGCGTTACTCGACGGGAGGCGGCCCCAATGATGCTCCCGAAAGCGCGCCGCGAGCGGCGCGAGGTCATCGCCCAATACTGCAAACGCCTCTCGTGGAGCCAAACGGCCGTGGCCTGGTGCGAACAGGCGAGCCCCACGCAAGAGGAGTTTTTGGAACAGGTCATGGCCGCCGAACTGGCCAACCGTGAAGTCGGCCGGCGGGCTCGGCTCTTGTCGCGTGCAGGTTTTCCCGCGCACAAGACATTGACGGATTTTGACCGACACGTCGTGCAATTGCCGAGCACACTGACGTGGGAGGACTTGGAACACGGCACGTTCATCGCCGATCATCGCAACCTCGTGTTTTTCGGTGGGGTGGGGCTCGGCAAATCGCACTTGGCCACAGCATTAGGGATGGCCGCGTGCGAACGAGGCCAAACGGTGCGGTTTTTCACCGTCA
>DAIDDL010000148.1:424-655 GCA_027309085.1 Sulfobacillus sp. | reverse complement strand
AGTTTTGCCGGTCAGCAGGATACCTACCTCAATATTTCCGGCGAAGCCACTTTGCTCGATGCCTGCCACCGCTGTTTCGCCAGCCTGTTTACCGACCGCGCCATTCACTATCGGATTGATCAGGGCTTTGATCATTTCAAGGTCGCCCTTTCCATCGGGATCATGAAGATGGTGCGTTCGGACAAGGCGACCAGCGGCGTGATGTTTTCGCTGGATACCGAAACGGGCTTC
>DAIDDL010000148.1:0-416 GCA_027309085.1 Sulfobacillus sp. | reverse complement strand
TATGTCTTCAAACCGGCTTTTCTGCGTGGCAAAAAAGCCGTGTTGCGGCGGGTGCTGGGCAGCAAGAAAATCAAAATGATCTATACCGAAGGGGACACCAGGCACAGCACCCGCAATGTCGCCACCCATCGCCACGAACAGGAGAGCTTCTGCCTCAGCGATGCGGACGTGCTGACCCTAGCCGATTACGCCATCAAGGTCGAACGGCATTACAGCCAGAAAATGCAGACAAGCCGACCCATGGACATGGAGTGGGCAAAAGATGGCACCGATGGCCAGCTTTACATGGTCCAGGCGCGGCCAGAGACCGTGGCCTCGCAGAAACAGGGTCAGGTGCTCGAAGAGTACATCCTCAATGGTCAAGGCACCGTATTGGTGCAGGGGCGTGCCGTCGGCGGCAAGATTGCTTCCGGTCT
>DAIDDL010000147.1 GCA_027309085.1 Sulfobacillus sp. | reverse complement strand
GGCTCGATATGAGAATGGCCCATCATCACCCGGCTCATCCGAACGGGAAACCCGACGGGGAGTGTAGCATGCCGGGAAAAGGCCCAAGTCCGTCAACCATCAGACGGCGACTGCGGGTCAGATGACCGGGGCGATATGAGGATAAAGGCCGGTCTGCCTGAACGACAGCGAGAGGGGTTTTATCATCAACTGCGGCGGAACGATGGTTACAAACGCCGTATGGACGCGCGGTGGCGTAGAGTTGTCCGAACTGCGACCACCACCATATCGCGCGCCCGCCTAGCCGCCATACGCGGAAAATCGCCAACGTCGTATCCGACAATCGTCCATGCTGGTTCAAACCCGTCTAACCAAGGATGACCTAAACCAGAACGCTGACCGTCGGTCAGCTATGCGCAACGGCGCTGAATATCTGGCAAGGTCACGGAGTCCCCGTAGTAGTCAGCGGTCGGGAAAGCCGACCACAGGGCGAAGGGGGACAGTTTACTCTCTAAGACACAAAAGGAAGGATGCGTGAGGCATCGTGAGAAATCCTCAAGTGGTCTTGGAACAGCTACAGCACCATGCATCGCAATCCCACTACCTGTTCCACCGACTCTATCGGAACCTATTCAACCCGGACTTCTTCCTGTTGGCCTACCAGAACGTATACGCCAATCAGGGGGCAATGACCCCGGGAGCCGACGGCACGACTTTGGATGATGTGG
>DAIDDL010000146.1 GCA_027309085.1 Sulfobacillus sp. | reverse complement strand
AAACGCCTGGGTACTTTTCATGCTGAAAGTGTCCATTTATTTTGCTGAAAGTGTCCGTTTCCTATTGACGAAACACACCCCCCACGCCCAATGCCGAGGCCAACCGGAGACCGTCCTCATCAAAGTTCGATGGATGCGAGACCGCCAGTTGTTGACTCAAAAGCTCAAGCTCCCGTGTCAGGTTTGCGTGGTCATTTTTGTTCTCACGCGTAAGTTCTAATACAGCCGAATAAGTCGGCGACTGCTCTTGAAAAATCTGGCACAGCTGTGTAATGAAATCGCGGAGGATTTCCTCCGCTTTTGCGGTCACCACAAACAATCCGGCCTCTACCACCTGGTGTGCCCATTCGCGTAGATCCGAGTCGTCTATCTGCAGCAAGCCGTTCAACTTTGACCGTACGTCCGGATGTTGAATCAAAGTCGTTAAGTGTTCGGAAACCGTTGCAATCTCCGGAAACTGATTCGCCGTCGCAGTGATAGCTTGATCCAACGGGCTGTTCGGAACAAGGAGCTGTTTATACGCGTAATCTAGAAATTTATGTACTCCCCATGTCGTTGGAATGCCCCAAAGATTCATTTAGGCTTCAACTCCTTTCAGCTCAGGTGACTCGTTTTATCCAATTGTAACGAGCGTGTGACGTAATCTTCAGCAACGCGGCACCTCGTCGCTTTTACGCCCCCTAATAAACAATGACACGAGAGGCCTTATTTTGATAGGGTAAGAAGAGTCAAATCCAGGGGGT
>DAIDDL010000145.1 GCA_027309085.1 Sulfobacillus sp. | reverse complement strand
AAAAACTGGTGCCCATCATCTGTTATTGTGAGATCCTGGGTCGACACGGCAGGCAAAATTGATAGTGACATATCATTCCCAATCTGGGACTATTTGGAAATCTTGTCCTTATTATACCGCGGAATTTCGACATCGGATCACACTTACACCAAAAGTGCGGAAGAGCCATTTCTATTAGGCCATATACAGAGGCGGTCGACGAAGATCATTGGCAGGAAGCGGTCACGCGCCGGGGCATGGAGGCGTATGACGCGGAACACACGCTCTGGTATCGGGAATAGACCGCCGCCGAGCGGCGGTATATCGTGGCGTTCGACTATCTGCGGGTTCACCTCGAAGATACCGCGCTAGCCCGAACCGTGCAGGATGTCGAGGCCTGGATTCAACAAAAAAAACGCGGATCTCGCGGCGGCGCGACGGAACCGTCAGGCCACTCCCATCGAACAGGCCCTGCAGAATCTCTTACGCCGGAAACATCTGATCGGCATCGTCCACTATACCCTCCAATCCTGAACCATCCCCCGGCGCCACACTGCGTTGCGGTCCTGGCAGGTAGCCTGGCACATCGATTCCGTGGCCCTGCGCACCAATTTTTAAATGCTAAGCACTGAAATCATTGGTAAATTTTGTATTGACCCCGACCTCGCGTGTAAGGGGGCAGAATGCCAGTCCTTTTTCCGACACGCTTGGACCGATGCTCTGTGATCGTCGTAGCAGATGGACGCAAATGGCCCCAAGAGAATAGGGC
>DAIDDL010000144.1 GCA_027309085.1 Sulfobacillus sp. | reverse complement strand
CCAGGAGGACGAGCTCGAACTCTAGCCCGAGCCAAGACCTTTTGGGGAATACGGTCCGACAAGAGATCTTATGTCAACTTTTGTCTTCGGGGAGGGTGTCGACAAGGGCCATGATTGCCGCATGCAGTTCGGCCCGCGTGATTTCCCCCCGGACATAGCGCTCAAACAACGCTTTGTCCTCGTCGCTGAGCGTGAAGCCTTCCAGCCAGAGGCTGTGCTGCACATAGGCCCAGATCTTCCGGCGCTCCGCTTCGTCGGCAGCACTCATGCCCATCCTGCCCCCGCTCCCTGCTTAGGCAGCACCGAATAATGAAGTTGCTGACTGTCGATAGGGCTTACTGGCGGCCCAGAGTCGATGTCTTTATGGATTGGAAAGTAATTTGTCGGTGCCGCCTTAGCGTTTCCACGGCCACCAGCTGCGGCGGGCCGGTTGAGCACCTACTTCCTCTCGGACTACGTCCCGCATCGCTTCGCGTATTTCGGCGACTAATTCCAGATCCGTGCGTTGGCGGGGCCTAATTAACGGGACGCCGGCGCTGTCTTCGGCCCGTTGCTGTTCTTCGAGACGCTGCATTAACTGGGTTACCTGGTCTTTCAGTTCTCCGATTTGCTGGGTAAACTGTTGGGCCAAGGCTTGGTTACTCTCTGCGACCGCCTGCGCGATAATTAGGTCCAACGTGCGGGGGTCAACGGAACGCCCTTTTGTAGGCGCTCACGCTATTTGGCAATGGTGGCACTTAAATGATCGCGC
>DAIDDL010000143.1 GCA_027309085.1 Sulfobacillus sp. | reverse complement strand
TTCTGCAGCACCACGCCCTTACTTTCCCATAACCGGAGCCACAGCGTGTTTCTTCGGCGCGATTTGCGGCACCCAGGGCCGATTACTACGCTCACATGTACTCTTTCATGCCCCAACGGCGGCATTTTTCAATTAGTGTATGCCGATTTGGAAAAAATGTGGAGCACTATCACGCCAGAGACAATGAGCGCGATACCGATGAGTGACGCCACATTAAGAGGCTGACGGTAAATAACCCAACCAACCAGTATAATCAAGGCAACACCGACACCAGACCAGATAGCGTAGGCCACACCAAGCTGGATGGTACGTAGCGCGAGCGAAAGAAAATAGAACGCTGACGCATATCCGGTAATAACGAGAAGCGATGGCTCCCAGCGGGTAAAACCATTTGCTGCCTTGAGTGCAGAAGTTGCAATAACCTCGGACACGATTGCTATTGCCAGATATAACCATTGCATATTTATCGTCAACCCCTTCCAGTATCGAGGCAAGCCTATGCATAAGAGTGTTGATGACTATTACTGATTACGGCACCAAGACTTTGTGAAAATGATAGGCAACCGACTCGAACCCTTCTCGTTCATAAAACCGATGCGCATCCTTCCGTTGAAAGCCTGACCCCAAATGAAGCTGTTCACAGTCATGTTCTATCGCAAAGCTTTCTAACCACGAGAGCAGCGCGGCGCCATGGCCCCGGGAACGGTGTGTCGGCAGTGTGATGAGGTCATCAACATATAAATACCGACCCCACGAAAGACTTTGCCCCATCCTGAATCC
>DAIDDL010000142.1 GCA_027309085.1 Sulfobacillus sp. | reverse complement strand
CATTGACCGCCCTCTCTTTACGGAAGCGGCCTTGAAAAGTGGCAGCGATTGGTCCCAAGGGGTCCCGCGCCGGATTAATGCGTGGGCCACCGCCTGCTTGCTGGCGGCGTACAGCGGTCAGCATCAATTAATCGATGACGCCGTCGTGGCCACAGCGCAGGCGGAATTGCAATGGGCCGGCACCGGATGAACCCAATATCTTGACACAAGGAGGAGCACCACATGCGCAAGATCAGAACGACCAGTCCTTTCCGTGTGCAGATGGTGGCGCGCTTTCCGGGCGCCATGGTCTGGACTCCGGACAATCAACGGGCGGATCGCATCCAAGAATTCTTGGAATTTACGCGGAGTCAAGGGGGATCGCGGCGCCGAATCCGCCGCGCCGCCCGCATTCTCGCCGAAGCCGCTACGTGGGTGCAGGGAACCGAGACGACCTGGGATGGCCTGAGCTTGGCAGACTGGGGGCGGTACCTGGTACAAGGGGCATCCAGCCTCCGGCTCACGGATGCGCCGCAGTTATTTCCCATGGTCGAGACGTTGCATGAGTTTTATGCCTTTTGGTGGTGGATCGATCCACATTTTCTGCCGTGCCAGCCATGGCCGCAAAAGCGATCCGATCGCCAGCGGTGGGTGCAGCACTGGTTGAGTTACCACGTGCACCGGGAAGATTTCCCGGAGGATCTGCCCGACCCCTATTTTAATCAGGAAGCCAGGGCCGGTCCGCCAGGATCGGCCTCTTTTCACGCCCAAAATGCGGCATGGGAGCGTGAGAAAACGGCGGCTC
>DAIDDL010000141.1 GCA_027309085.1 Sulfobacillus sp. | reverse complement strand
TCCAGAGGGAGACAAAGGTCAGACGCACGGCGGATGTCCATATTTGATTAGGAAATGTGGCAACTGCTGATACCACCCCTTCCTTCTGGGTCTTACATTGTCGAAGGGCGAGACATCGCAATCGAGCGGGATTGCTGGTGTGTGCCAATGGTTATGGGATTGATATGGGCATATTTTTGCAGCAACGCAATGTTGTTCTCCCGAATGACAGTGCCCCAGTGGACCATGGGACGATATTCTCGCGCGGCCGCCTGATGAAGGCGTTGCCGCAGCGTGGGCGAGGAGGGCACTTGGGCAATACCCAGACTGAAGCCGAAAAACGGATCCGCACGATACGCCTCAATGTGGTCAAAGTCGCTCTTGCTTTGCGCCAAGAGCCCGATGTAGGCGACCACCGCGTCCCGATGCCCAATGTTCGGGCGGAGATTCTCGGGGATCTGGGTCGGATTTAACCGAGGGCCTAATGGCAATTGATCGATGAGTGCCCCGATAATGCCCAGTCCACCTTGGCTCGAAAGGACTTCGTCTCCTTCTTCCTACACCACAATCGGCCGAACCATCCCTTCACCCTCCGGGTGCGGACTGAAAGTCCGCATTTTCCTTGATTTTACGCCATGTCGGGAGAGATTGGCTCAGGTGTCCATCACAGATTCAGGTTCTAGTAAATTCACGCAAGGACACCTCCTCCATAGAAAAAAGGCCTTGCGTGAACAAGGCCTTTTTTGATCGGTCACTGACCTCCGGTCCGGCTAAGACACTCCACGGGTGTCGTCCCCTTTGACGCCCGCCTTTGAGCGCTGACCGTGGTAAAACCCCTTCCATACCAGCTTGTAGACGCCGAGGTAGCGTGG
>DAIDDL010000140.1 GCA_027309085.1 Sulfobacillus sp. | reverse complement strand
CCCTGTGCGCGATATTATAAACGCGAATGAATTACTGGGTTTTATGATTACAAAAGGGCAGTTTGGCATGTACGACGTGCCCCGCACGCTGATCATGCAAAATGCTCCAGACTACTTAAGGAAGAAAAACAAACTTGATACTGCCATCAATCTGCTAATTCAGGGTGAAAGAAGCGTAGTAAGTCAAGTACCGGGAAAGCGGTCTGGCAATTCGCGTATGGCGTATCGAGTTATCAATCCCACCCCATTGCCTTTGCCACAGTTCTGATAATATTTTCCTGAACATTATCTGGATTATTTAACCCGGCCAATGCCGGGTTTTTACTTAAATGGGCACTCATCATCACAGCTGCTCCACCCCGGAAGATTGCAAGAGCTGGCAGCCACTGGAAGTGTTCCCACAATGGCGTCCGTGTGCCGTCACCCCAGAGTTCCGCCGTATCCTTGTCATGGGGGGGCTGTATGAGGCCAAATTGCTCACGAAAAAGCAAAACTCGACCCATCGTGACCACCTGAGCATAAAATGACGGTGACCAGAATGTACGCTTTTCGGGGGGGCCCACGATCAGCGGAATCACTGCCCACGATCGCCGGAATGCGCACATGAGTGTTCGGTTGATTGATAGATCGTCCGCTTCAAACCCACTCGTTTTGCCTATCACATTTATATAAAAACTTCAACCACCCTAAACGCAAAAAACTGTAGTTCAGGTTCCATGTGCAATCCAATCAAGTCGCGTATTGTCTTGTCCAACGGCAGATAGCCGCCACACGACGACAAAGGAGTTCAAATGTTTCCCCAGATTGACAACGGAACACCCTACCCACTCATGATGAGTGGAAAAAGCGGGTCCACAAAGAATACTAGCGACAGAATCATCAGAATTCCGGAAATATGTCAGATTCTCGGCATTTCAAAAGCGACGGTTTGGG
>DAIDDL010000013.1 GCA_027309085.1 Sulfobacillus sp. | reverse complement strand
GTGATTCGATTTGTAGTCCATATGATTATTATACCACGATGCGGTGTCTAATCTTCATCGAGAGCGCAAATATTGGCCCTGTCGGGCCATGGGCTTATATCCCCAGGCCTAAAGGCCGGGGCTTTACGCCCTGTTTTGGTAATCTCGAGATGCCGGTGGGCTCGCTTGTGCCCGGTTCGTATTTCAGAACTGGGCACAAGCGAGCCCTGCGATTTTCCGAGTGAGTCTTCGGAGGCCTTGATTCGGGCACCTTCTGAGTGTGCCGAGGCAACACGCGCGCCGGAAGGCAGCGTTGTACGAGACCACGGGACACCCTACCAAGGGTTTGCGGCACCTTTCGGCCTCACTCTTTGGCCGGACGATATCACGCCCCCGTCCAAAATCCCGCAAATTTGGACTCAAAGGCACAAGGCTCAGTTTTTACCTGGCGCCGTTTTGGGAGGTAACTCCTAGCGGAACACCACTGAGCCCGTGACCTCAGGGTGACGGCCTCACTGGTGAGGGTGAGCGGAGAGATTTTAAAAATCTTTTGCTATATAATGTGTCATGATGTACCACAGTGTTCTGGATAAGACATTCGTGGCCTATTGCTGGATGAGCAGCGCTCACCGCTCTGATGAAAAATCAGCGGTGGGCGATTGGGGAATTTTGTCTCGCGCGCGGTTTGGCTAATGTGGAGTTTGTGGAAGAAATCGGCGGTGCCTTGTTTCGCCCGCAAGAAATTCTAAGGCTCCACAGACGCGATAGAATTGGGGCGGTGGGAATCTTGAAAGCAAGGGGTGTTCGGAGTCGATGCTTGCGTCCTAAGCCTGGTGAAATCCAGGGCTGGCGATGATGTGGGTCAAGCGCGGCGGCAGAATGGCCCGCCTGCCGGGGGACTAGGCCGTGGCAAAGTACAGCGGCTGTCCGCCCCAGGAAGCAGCCAACAGGCGCTTGGCGGTTGTGATTTGGTGACTGAGAGATAGGTAACGTCTTCGACAATGCGGCTAGCGTTCCGACCGCCCTTAGTTGTTGATTTGCGGAGACGAGGTTCATCAAGGGAGGACATTTTGCAGACAGCTATGACCTTAGAAACCTTTCACGCGCAGGTGGCGGCGGCTGCCCAAACATCATCCATCAACCAGCAGATTGCTGAACATATTTCTGACCATTACCGCGAAGTATCGTTTATGACGGCTAGCGAACTGGCGCATGTCATTGGCGTGAGCCAGGCGTCCATTAGCCGTTTCAGTGTCGCTATGGGGTTTTCTGGCTTTACGGACTTCGTGCGCACGCTGCAAGGTCTGGTCCGCGAGCAGTGGAATACGCCGGAGCGAGCGGTTTACGTGCAGCCCCAGTGGTCTCCCCAGGCAGACCTGCTGGTTGCGCAGGAAATACAGAATCTGGAAGGGTTGCCGGACCTCGTCGCTGATACCCATGTCCAGGCAATGGCCAAAGCCATCGCCGGTGCCAGACGGGTAATATTGGCAGGTGCCCGCGCGTCCTCCACGATCGTTCCCTATGCGGCCTACTTTCTCAGCAAGGTTAAGGATGGAGTTGAAATTGCGACGCCAAATACCCCTTTGTGGGAAACCTTTGGATTAAATCCCGACCCTGAAGCGCTCGTGGTGGCATGGGTCTTTCCCCGTTATCCCCAGCCGCTGGTGACGTGGCTGGAGCGGTTGCGCCAGGAGAATATCCCCGTGGCTGCGTTTACCGACCGATGGGTATCCCCCGCGGTGCAGTTGGCTGACCCGGTAGTGGTCGTGCCTGTTGCCAGCGCCTCGCTGTTTGATTCCTATGCGGCACCGTTTGTTCTCATCAACTATATCATCCGGCAGGTGGCCGCTTTGCGGCCCGGCCTGAATCAGCGCCTGGAGGCGCTAGAGGCGCGGGACCAAGCCAATCATGCCTTCTGGACACGTTAAGCAGCGCGGAGACGTCGGTGTGGCCGTGCTTCTAAAAAACACCGACGCCTAATGCGCAGTGCCCCTGAGGACGTATCGCACAGGTGCAGGGTGTTTGGTGCATTTCGGACTCCGCATAGCACAACAGCCATTTCTCCGGATCTTTCGGCTGTGCCTAATCCCACACGGCTCACAGAGTAAGCGCTTCGCGCGCCATGCGTGCAAGGCTCCGAGAATGCGACGGGCGTCGATCCCCGTGCGGCCGTGTGGCTTTTGGCAGTTCGCCCGACAAGAATTTATGGGCGGCTTTCGAACAGCTTCATCAAACATCCCGCGTGCCAAAATCTCGTCTGCTGGATGAAGCGGTGGCATTACTCTTACAACATCGCCAGAAAAGCTAGAAAGGGGCCTGCGGCCCGCGCCTTATATCCCCATAGCTAAATTTACGGCGCGTTTGATAACGCTCCGCATTCCACGCGTTTCCCACATGGCCCGTCCCGTTTCTCAACAGAATCCTGGCATCATCCTGCAGCCTTCCATACGCCTAAGAAATTATAATCTATACCTGTCAATCGACAGGCCATTTTGTGCGAGACGAGCTCTACCGCGGACGAGTCAGACATCTCCGGTCTAATTGGCTCGGCAGAGTCACGCCCCTTCGTATCTCTGCTCTGTTGCTTTGTTCCGCGCGGATGACCGTGGGTGGTTGAGCTCAGCCCCGTGGTTGTCTTTTCTTTTCACCGGGAAAAGAAGGTCCCCGGCACGAGGCCTTGTGCCTAAAGCGAAAAAATTGACCTGTGCGCAGTGAAAAGGAGCCAGGACCATGTTGCGGCCCTGGCTCCGTGAGATTACTGGGCGAGAGACCCCATGGGGTCCCACGGCGGGAGCATAATGGGATCCTGGCGGAACGCTTCACGGAGTTCGGCGGATAGATACTTCTTATTAATCACCACTTGGTAGAGATACTCGTCAAACCAATGGTCGCTCATGACGAAAAATCCGTTATGACCGGGATCTGTGCCCCAGCTGTTCTCGACTTTCCAGCGGTTAGGATGACCGTCGAGAAGATTTACTCCAGTCAGCACCATCGCGTGCGTCATCTGGCTTTCTCCGTAGTCCAGACGCTGCGCTTTATCCATCGTAAAAGAGACCCCTAAGGCTTGGGAAAAGTCGAATAGGGCAGGGTCCATAATCCCGCTTTCCCTGTCAGACATCTTACCGACGTCGCAGCCAAACCACACGGGCTCATCGTGAAGAATCTGGGCTTGTGCGGCATCCTTTAATGTGTTGATGTCCACGTTGAGATACCGTACCGGCTGTCCTCCGCGCACATTCCCCAGATACTGGACCGTATAGGTTCTGCCGAAAGGTTTGTCAGCTGTGGGCGCGTGAATCAGGCTGACGTAATCCGCCAGATTGACACCCACAAACTGCTGATAGAATTCTTGGGGTGTGAGGCGGAGTTCCTGGTGAAATACCTTGTCCTCATCACGGTACTCAAATGTAAATTCGTGGGGAGGCTCGCCGAGAAAGTGGGCTAGAATTTGGTAAATATCGCTGACCATAGCTTCTTTGGTTGCGGCCAATTCGTCAGGAGAACTGCCTGACTGGTGCGCCTGGCGTAAAATGGCGGCGTCTTCACGGAGCTTGATTGTCAGAAGGCGATTCATCGGCATGGATTGACTGCTGTGAAAGGTTTCTGGCATCACATATTTGGGAACTAGCCCGTATTTGTTGATGAGATTGACCAGCATATCCCACTGGCCGCCGTCTTGCACGGGCGCTTGCAGGAGCCAGGCAATGAGACGGCTGTCCGTGGGCTCGTCGGCAGTATCCATAATGGTTTCGAGAAAGTAATTGGACTTTTCCAGCTTATCCCAGAACATCAGATAGGTTTGGGACATTTCGAATTCCTTGATTTTCTTGTCCCGCATTAAGGGGATGCGCAGGGTATTCAGGCCGGCGAAAATCCAGCAGCGGCCGCTTTGGCGCTGGTGGGTAATCGGGCCCGATGTGATTTCGTGGGAAAAGGTATAGGGAATTTCCGGGATTCGCCCGGGGTTCATAGCAGCCGCGTTGATGCCGTGCTTCTGAATCGCATTGGACAGCACTTGATGTAAGGGTTCCGTATGATAGCGGTCAGAGAATGCTTTCAGTGAATCCTGGGTGAGGGCGGTTTGCTGTTTCATGTTGGTCGTCATCGTCAGGCCTCCCTTTTTGAGAATGCCGCTGTTGCCTTCACAGACTGGACAGCGGGTGCAGATGAAAAGGCCTGGAAGTACTTTCCAGGCCGGTCACTGTTTCAGCCACCGTAAAACCACCCGGTTTCCCGCATTACCAGAGGCAGCGCATCGGGCTGGCGCACACCGGCGCCAGTGACTTCGGCGACAAACACGGTATGATCGCCGCGCGAGACGGTGTCGGTGACTTGGGCTTCGAACCAGGCGGGGCATTCCGTAAGCAGCGGCAATGTGTAGACGGTGGAGAATTCAAACTCGTGGCCATTGATTTGGCTGCCTTCAACCTTGGTCGGCCGGAAGAAGTCTCCCGCGATGTCTTTCTGTCCCGCATCGAGGATGCTGACTGCAATCTTTTGTGTCTTTTCTACTAAGGCATGAAGGTGGCTGTCTTTCTTTACCCCTACCATGACCAGCGGCGGTGCAAATGACGCTTGAGACAGCCAGTTGACCGTTCCGGCGGAGACTTCGTCCCCGTCTTTGGCCGTCAATACATACAGGCCATAAGTAATCATGCGCAGACTGCGCTTTTTGGCTTCCTGTTCCATCCCTTTTCCTCCCACTGCATATCGTCTGACGGTTCTCTACCATTCATAGCATATTTGCCGCCTCTTGGCCATTTTGACAGCCGTGCCTGGGAATTCAGGATCAGGACCACAGGCCTCTCAGAGGATGGCTGCCGCGAGGGGGCCACGGAAGAGGGGCGAGCATTTTTCAGGTGCCCGTGCCGGCGCATGCTCCCGGAAAAAGTGGGAATGCTTGACAGAGTACCATGCAGCACTTACAATCAGGTTGGTATGATGTAGTACAGAGTATTAAATAGGAGGTTGTTAAGATGGAAACCGCAGAGATTTTGGCAATGCAGCCCATGCCGAGACTCAATGAGCCAGCTCCTGATTTTGAGGCCGACACGACGTTTGGCCATATCCACCTGTCCGACTACCGGGGCAAATGGGTGGTGATGTATTCCCATCCGGCAGATTTTACGCCGGTCTGTACGACGGAATTCATGGGATTCTCGGAACGCAAAAAGGAATTTGACGACATGAATACCCAGCTGCTCGGCCTCAGCATTGACTCGATTTTTTCGCATATTGCGTGGGTCAATTCGATTCAGGAGACGTTTGGGCAGCACACACCGTTTCCTATCATCGCGGATTTGGACATGCATGTGTCCAAGCTCTATGGGATGATTCACCCCAAGGCGGCAACAACCCAGGCGGTTCGGGCCCTGTTTATCATTGACCCCGAGGGTCTTTTGCGTCTGATGATTTACTATCCCATGACGACAGGCCGGAACATTGACGAGGTGATCCGTGTGCTCAAGTCCTTGCAGACCGTGGACCAATACAAAGTCAATACCGGGGCCAACTGGCAGCCCGGTGACGCGGTGATTGTATCTCCCCCCAACACCGTGAGCGCCCTGGACGACAGGAAAAAGCAAAAGGACGTGGATTGCAAAACGTGGTATTTTTGCACCAAAAAACTTTAACAAGATTCGCAAGGCATCGGGCCCGCAAGCTCTGGCTGCGGGTTTTTTTGGGTAAAAATCAATGTCCGGGAGGGGTAAAGCGGACTGCTCGACCAAAGGGACTGGGGGCCAGCGCTGGCCCCCAGCTGGAACGGCGGGCGTAAAGACTAGCAGGGCTGATAAAAATTCTCTCTAACGGGAAACTTGCGCGCGGCAAATTTTTTAGTTCTATAATTAAGTGGGATGTGTCACCGTTTTGTGAGAACCTTCGCCCGGTTGGCCGTGCGATGCACCTGGCCGGGAAGCGAACCCATGATGAAAAATGAAAGGAATGAAGTGTGCATGGAAAGGTTTATGCCAGAGGCGCTGACAGACAAGGTGATCTTGATTACAGGAGGAGGTACTGGGCTGGGCAAAGCGATGGCGTTACGCTTTGGTGAACTGGGAGCTAAAATTGCCATCATTGGCCGACGTCTGGAGGTCCTCGAACAAACGGCGAAGGAATTGGAAAGCCAGGGCATTCCCGTGATCTTCCGGGGTTGTGATGTCAGGGATTCAGACCGTGTGGCTCAGGTGATGAGTGAGATCTGGGAAGAATATGGCCAGTTGGATGTTCTCGTCAACAATGCGGCCGGAAATTTTATCAGTCCAACGGAACGGCTATCGCCGCGCGCGGTGGACGCGGTCATCAATATTGTGCTCCACGGGTCTCTGTACTGCACTATGGAAGCGGGGAAGCGCTGGATCGCGGAGGGGACAGGGGGAACCGTTCTCAATATTGTCGCATCTTATGCCTGGACGGGTTCAGCGTTCGTTGTGCCGTCGGCCGTCGCCAAGGCCGGAGTACTGGCGATGACGCGCTCATTGGCTGTGGAATGGGCACGCTACCACATCCGCCAGGTGGCTATTGCTCCCGGCCCCTTTCCGACAGAGGGGGCATGGGCGCGATTGGCCCCGACTCCGGAAATTGCAGCCAGTATGGGTGACCGGGTGCCTCTGGGACGCACAGGGCAGCCTGAAGAGCTTGCGAATCTGGCTGCCTATCTCATTTCTGACTATGCGTCGTTCATCAACGGCGAAGTGGTGACCGTGGATGGGGGAGAGTGGCTCAATGGAGCCGGAGAATTCAACAGTCTCACCCAGTTGACGGCGGACGACTGGGACCGCATTGCGGCACTGATCCCGCGCCGCAAAAAACCGTCGTAACCGCAGTTCTTTCCAGACGGGGTCCGCCGCGATCCCAAAATGGTCAAGGACCGGGATGGGCAGTGCGCCCGGTCCCAATTGGCTAGAACCGCTCCGCCGTTTCCTCCCATGGTTGCGGCGACTTTCTTTTTACATACTATTGCTTGTGCATAACTTTTCTGTATAATAGCAAATATAATTGAAAACAATGTCGAATTTTACCGATTTTTGGTCACTCCCTTTTTATACGAGGAAGCAGTCCGCGATGTGGACGAATCCGCCCGTACCACCCTATCACCGGTTAGGAGGCACTTTTATGGTAAAAATCCGCGTATTTGCTCTAACGGCGGCAGGGCTGGGCATGACGTTGGCCGGATGTGGAACGTCCACTGCAGGCCAAGCTCCTCACAGCAGCGCGCTGTCTACAGTTGTCATGGCGCTGCCCGTGCAGACAGAGCCCAACTGGTTTTTCCCTGTGTTATCGTCGACCGCATTTATTGATGTAAACAGCCAGATGAATTTCCTGATGTACAAGCCCTTGGTCTATATCAGCAAGACTGATGGCATTGATTATCAAAAATCCTTGGCGCAATCCATTACCTACAATCCTAGCGGGACGCGGTATGTCATCACTCTCGGCAGCAAATATGCCTGGTCCAATGGCCGTCCGGTTACCGCGCAAGATGTCGTGTTCACATGGGATGTCATGCAGGCGGCGAGTCAGAACAACGCTGTCTGGTCGTACGGGGGTGCTGGCGGCGGCGGGGTGCCGGCAGATTTTCAGAGTGTCACGGCTGACGGGACTCACAAAGTGATTGTCACGCTGGTGCACCCGGAAAACCAGTCGTGGTTCATTCACAATGGGCTGGCTCAGATTATCCCCGTGCCTGCCAGTGTCTGGGACAAATATCCGGGCAACATGTCCCAGGAGCTCACGTATATCAAGAGTGTGGCGAATGTCCCAACGGCCAAGGCCTACGGCGTGGTGGACGGTCCTTTTAAATTTTCTCAAATGGCGCCAAACGACTATTGGTCGTTTGTCCCCAATACCTCGTACGGCGGTCACAAAGCGTCGATTAAGAAGCTGGAGTTCCAATACGAGACCTCGACGACCAATGAATTTGCCGGGCTGAGGACCGGGACAGTTGACGTCGGCTATCTGCCTCCCTCGCTGTGGGATTCGAAGGGACAGCTGGCGCATGACCATTTCTGGAGCGGGTATGCGTTTGGCTTCAACATGGCACGGGTCAATCAGAGCCCTCTGGCCGAGGGCGGCTTAGGACCAGTATTCAGCCAGCGGTACGTGCGGGCAGCCCTCGAAATGGGAATTAACCAGCAAGGGATTATCAATAGCTTCTATCATGGGCAGGGCGTGACGGAGGACAGTCCTGTGCCGCCCCAGCCACCTACGAAATTTTATGACGCGGCGCTGAAGAACAACCCCTACCCTTTTAATCCCACAGCGGGAAAGCGGCTGCTCGAGTCGCATGGCTGGGCCATGGTGAATGGGGTCATGACCAAGCACGGCGTCAAACTGTCCTTCCCCCTGATTTATACGTCGGGCAGCACGACGATCGCGGATGTTGTGCAGCTAGTCAAGTCGGACTGGGCCAGAGAAGGAGTTCAGGTGAGCTTGGTTCCCGAGCAATTTGACAACGTCGTGCAGACGATGCATTCCAATCCGAGCAAGTGGGATGCGGCGTTCTGGGGAGGCGGCTGGACTTATCAGCCCGACTACTACCCGACTGGTGGAGAACTTTTTGCCACAGGGTCAGCAGCCAATGCTGGCCACTACGCCTCATCGACGATGAACCGGCTGATCCAGGATTCGTACCAGCCGGGCACTCCGCAGCAAACCAAGCAGGCGCTGTTTGCCTATGAAGCGTGGGCTGCGCATGACATCCCGTATCTGTGGTTCCCGTGGGTGGCTCAGCTCAACGAGACAGTGAATACCTTGCACCATGTGCAATCAACGTACAATCCGATCACCGATCTTTACTATCCCAACTACTGGTCGGCCCAGTAATCCCGGACCGTGACCTTAATCGGGTCACGGTCCTTTCATAAAGGGCTCGTGGGTGACAGTGGCGAGCCGGAACGTGGGAGTTGCACGGGCTGTGAGGGCATTTCTATAATAGGAGGGAGGCGGAAAGTTCTCTGCGGATACGGCAGGGACGCCGCCCAGCACGGGATGAGGAGGGTCAAACGATGCCGGACTGGAAGAATCTCAAAGACAAAGCAATGGCTGCGGTGAACAGCGCCGCCCAGGAAGTCGATCACCAGTTAACGTTGACCAAACTGCGGGCCGAGGTCAACCAGGCTCAGGCAGACCTGGACAAGGCACTGCAAAACCTGGGAGCGGTTGTTCATGAGGGTATCCGCCGGAACCAGCCCGTGGACCCCCATGACCCTTCAATTGCAGCGGCAATGAACCAGATTGATGACCGGAAACAGCGCGTTGCAGCGGCGCAGCAAGCCCTCACGGCGGGAAGCGCTGAAGAATCCGCCACACATGGCAGCCATTGCCCGGCGTGTGGGGCCGCTGTCGCTGACGGTGCTAAATTCTGCCCCAGTTGCGGGCATGCTGTCACGTAGATCCTGGTAATGAGACGCCAAAGATGCGGGAACTGCGGTGACGGCAAGGGCCATCCTCGCTTCTTGGCAACACCGGCAGGTTCAAGAGGACTGTGAGGGTGGGAGCCAGTGACGCAATTTGAGCGGGTAGCCGACGGCATTCGTCAGGACATCGAACAGGGCATTTTGCATGTGGGCGACCTGCTTGCCTCAGAGCGCAAAACAGCCGAACGTTACAGTGTGAGCCGGTCAACTGTGCGCCGGGCTTGGCAGAAATTGCAAGCTCTGGGCTATGTGCACTGGACGACTCTGTCGGCGCCCACCGTTGTCAACATTCCGCTCCGGCCCCACGACGTGAGCCCGTCAGCGATGGGCAAGGATATGGGAGAGGTTCCCCGTTCCAGTTTTCTCAGTGACTTGATGTCTGCGGCAGGGAGTGCTGCGCGGTATAATTTTGAAATTGGGATGCCCGACCCGGACCTTCTCCCCTTGCGGGAATTGCAGGAGGTGGTGCGCGACCTATTTAGCCAGCACGTGCGCGAGGTCTTCTCCTATTCCCCAACTCAGGGAATTGCTCGGGTACGCCAGGCTCTAAGCGAAGAGTACCTGCTGCGTAGGGGTGTTGACGCCGATCCCGATGATATTCTGATTACCTCCGGATCTTTGCAAGGACTGGACTATGTGACGGACTTGCTTGCGGGCCCGGGCGATGTGATCGTCACAGAGGCGCCGACATTTGCGGGCGCTCTCCAAGTTTTCTCGTCTCACGGCGCCCAGGTTCTCGCGTTGCCCATGGACGGGGAAGGAATCGCCCTCGCGCCCTTGGAGCATGCTCTGACCCATTCCCGGGTGCGGATGATTTACCTGCAGACCTTTTTTCAGAATCCCACCAGCGCGGTTATGAGCTTGGCGCGGCGCCATGCCGTTCTGGCGCTATGCAAGAAATTCGAGGTGCCGATTGTCGAAGATGACGCCTACGGGTTCCTAGCCGTGAAGGACACCCAGCCGCTCAGAGCCCTGGACCCGGGGGGCCATCACGTGATTTACCTGAATACTCTATCCAAGTTGCTGGCGCCGGGACTGCGGGTGGGGTTGGTCGTGGCGCCCCGGGACGTGGTCCACTATCTGAGTCTGCGCAAGCAGATAGGCGACTTGCATACGGGCACTGTGACGCAGCTGCTGGTTGAGGGATGGCTCCGCAGTGGCAATGTCACCCAGCATATCGCGCGTGCGCAAAGTGTCTACAGCGGGCGGCTGCGCACAGCATCCGAATTGGTCAGAAGCCACGGTCTCAGAGTCCACGGCAGCCCTACGTCGGGATTCTATCTGTTTGTCCATCTCCCTAGCCGAATTAATGCTTATGCGCTGCATGAATATGCTGCCAACCGTGAAGTCCTTTTTGCGCCCGGCGCCGCTTTCGGGATCGGCGACACCTATGGCGACTGGATCCGGATCTGTGTCAGTGCGCTCAGCACTACGGCCATCCATAATGGACTGGCCCGCTTGTTCCGCATGCTCGATAGTTTTGTGCCCTAATGGTCCCTCTGGTCCTAGTGCAGGGACCACCACCCAGCCTGTGGTCCTTGTATCTCCTGCCTGTTCCCGGTACACTCCCATGAAAGACGAGAGAAGAGGGGTGGGGTACGACCCATGGATATGCTCACAAAACTGATTCACAATGCATCGCTGGTCGACAAGGCGACAGGAGCGAGCAGCACACCAATCTATCATGCGTCCACTTTTCACCAGGACGCCGGGGATCATCCCGGCACATGGAGCTACAGCCGGTCCGGGAACCCGACGCGCCATGCCCTGGAAGAAACAGTCGCCGACCTGGAACAGGGCGCCTACGGTTTCGCCTTTGCCTCGGGCATGTCAGCCATTGCGGCCGTGCTGATGCTGTTCTCCCAGGGAGACCACATTATTTTGCCGCTAGACCTCTATGGAGGCACGTTTGAGATCGTCAGCCAACTAGTGGAGCGCTATGGTCTTGAGGCCAGTTTTGTGGATACCGGGGATGCGAGCCAAGTCCAAGCCAGTATCATGCCGAATACGCGGGCGATTTATGTGGAAACCCCATCCAATCCGACTTTAAAAATCACGGACCTCCGCATGATAGCGGAGCTTGCCCACCGCCACCATCTCGTCACCATTGCTGACAACACATTTATGTCGCCCTACCTGCAACGCCCGCTGACACTCGGCATCGATGTGGTCGTGCACTCAGCCACCAAGTTTCTCGGGGGCCACAGCGATGTCATTGCCGGTCTTGTGGTGGTCAATGACCAGGACATTGCTGCCCGTATTGGGAAAAATCAGAAGACGTGGGGCGCCGTGTTAGGCCCCGAGGACAGTTGGCTGGTATTGCGCGGCATCAAAACCCTCGGGGTCAGAATGGACCGCGCACAGCGGAACGCTCTGTATCTGGCCAACTGGCTACACGGGCGCCGTGGTGTCGAGCGGGTCTACTATCCGGGTCTTTCAGACCATCCCGGCATCAAGACGCATATGGCCCAATCGCTGGGGGCTGGGGCGGTGCTCTCGGTGGTGCTTGACCCGTCTTTGGAATGGACGGCCTTCGTATCCCGGCTCCGTTATGCGATTTTTGCCGTCAGTTTGGGCGGGGTGGAGACCATTGTCAGCCATCCCAGCACCATGTCGCATGCGGGGATGTCGGCTGACGAAAGGCACCGCCGGAACGTGGCGGATAACCTGCTGCGGGTGTCCGTGGGCATCGAAAGCATCAATGATTTAACGGAGGATTTCGAGGGAGCTCTCAGCTACGCCCTGGCATTGCAGTAAGGACCCATTCACCATCAAAGAAGAGCTCGCGGGCCAGGTGGTTCACGAGCTTTTTGCTGCTGGCCCGGTTGGCAAGAGATGCGGCGGTGCACCCGCGGCCATATCGGCGGTGCGCCGCCCGTACTGCCTCCTGCATTCACCAGGGGTGTCTGTGCACCGCAATGCTTTGGGCAACAGGGGCGGGGAAAGACCCGAAACATCGGGGACAATGCGGTCGCGGGTCGGGGGCAAAGCGTGTACTGACGCCCGTTTCAGAAGTCTTAATCGTTGAGTCCCTTACCATTGAGAATTTGCTTCATGCATTTTTCAATCCGTGACTCTCGTGTTTTAGATTGTTTGGGCTGAGAAAAATAAAGAAGGTAGGCTCTTTGTCTTCCCGGTGTCAGTTTTTCAAAAGCAGATTTCATGGCCGGAGTATTGTCAAATTTGTTGTGCAGTTCGTCCGGAATGGTGAATTCTGACGTCTTATGAATTGGCACGGCGTACTTTTCGATTTGAATGGCGTCATTAATGTAGACTTTCAAGACATTTTCCACTGCCACAATGTCTTGAAGACTGGTGAAGCGGATCTGGCGTGCCGCCTGTACATTCTCCGTCTGTTTGATTAGGATACCCTGAGCATCTTGCAGCAACGCGCCTTTGAAAAACAGCAGCGCACAGTATTCTTTAAAGCCATGTAGTAAAACGACATTCTTTCCCTCAAACGTGTAACAAGGATGCACCCACTTAAATTCTTCGGTCAGTCCGCAGTCCAGCGCGATATTCCTTAACTTCGCATATTCTTCTTGCCAGTGTTTCGCTGTCCTTAGAAATTCATCAACCTTCGGATTCATGCCGCTATGATTCATGCCGCTATGATTCATCAAAAAACACTCCTCTTCAGTTTTTCGGTCCGTTGACCTTCAACCAGATGGGGTTCGGAAAGTTACAAAGAGCATTGCCGCGACCTTGGCCGGGTAGCGCGCTATACTTGCAATTCTAGGGTACATCAATAGCCGCTTGCGTCCCGGACCGTATTTTTCTCGGAAAAATTCCCATGGACCGCATCATCCGGTTTGGGCATGGGCGCAACCTCATCAATGTAAAATCCGTCCATCTGAACAGTCTGGCGTGTGGTCTCCACTAGTAGAAGAGCATCAAAATGGGTCGATGATCATGTTAGGAAAGTGGTTTGTAGGATAAATATAATAGACAAACATAATAGGAACAATGATAAAGACATGGCAGTAAAAGCATGGATGCACTATACATACAACATAGTAGCAATATTATAACTGCCTTGAAATAGTCGGTGGTGCGGCTGATCTTCATTGCCGGAAAGCACATGGCACGGTTTGTGGCATTGGGTGTGAGGCGCGGTGAACCCGATGTGGGGACAAAATAACCGAAGAAATCTTGTCATGATAGTTGTTAGGATGAAATTTATGGATGTCATAATATTATAATGCAATAGAAGACATGGTTGTGATGATGGTGTAAGTGAGGAGATGGAGCAGTGGGAGGCACGTTGAGGCGCTATGCGCGCGATGAAGGCGGTGAAGACCGAGAGCGTCTGGAAATAGACTTGCCCTCTGGACTGCTGAGCCAATTTCAAAAGTATGTTGAAAATCTTCACCTAAATATGGATGAAGCCCTGCAGCATCTCATAGAAGAGGAACTGAGTGAAAGCGCGGTGCCTCCGTCCCGGCCTGAGCTGTACCGGGCTTTCTGGTCGGATCTGATTGCGCGGCTGGCAGTGACCCGCACCCCGCTGGCGCAGTCATGGTATACATTCTCTTCAGGACATAAGGGCATCAGCTATACGCTGTCATTTACCAAAGAGGGAAAGACCCGTATTGACCTCTATGTGGACGTGGGGGACAAGGCTGCGAACCGGAGGATTTTTGACCTCTTAAAGAGCATGCGCGCGGATATTGACCGTCGCTTTCCACGGCCCTTGTCCTGGGAAACGTCCGCGACCCGGCGTGCGTGCAAGATAGGGCTTGACCGCAGCGGGCGCGTCACGGATGACAACAGAGAGGAACTGATGGCGTGGCTGATCCGCGGGCTGGCGCTGTTCCGGGAAGTGTTTGAATCTCAGCTGCAGCGTGTTGAGTAGTTGGCTGCTGCGGGTCGTGAGGATAATGTGTGATAATTAAAGAGAAAGTGGAATCAGCGGGCGAAGCGTATACGCAGAGAGGAAGAGGATAAGATGACTGAATTGGCGACGTTTGCCGGGGGCTGCTTCTGGTGTATGGTGAAGCCGTTTGACCAGTGGCCGGGAGTGTTGGGGGTGGTGTCCGGCTATACGGGCGGCAACAAGGTGAACCCCAGCTACGAGGACGTGTGTTCTGGAACCACTGGACATTACGAAGCAGTGCAAATCACCTTTGACCCGGCGGTGATCAGTTACCGGAAACTGCTGGAGATCTACTGGCAGCAAGTAGATCCCACTGACGGGCGCGGGCAGTTTTACGACCGGGGACCATCGTACAAGCCAGCAATTTTTTACCACACCGCGGAGCAGAAGGCGCAGGCCGGGGAATCACGTCAAGCCCTTAGCCAGAGCGGACGGTTTGACGCGCCCATTGCGGTAGAAATTCTCCCGGCTACGGTATTTTATGCGGCTGAGGCATATCATCAGGATTTTTATAAAACCCACGCGGAGCATTACCGCCAGTACCGCCAGGGATCAGGCCGCGACCTCTTTTTGCAAAGTCACTGGGAATCACGGTAGCTTTTCAGAAATTCCAAGGCGGGCGCCTAGCGCAAGGTGGCGTGAGCCTTGTCCAGCGCGAACTGCGCGGCGGACGCCCCAGCCAAATGACCTGTGGAAAAGGCGACGGTGATGTTGTACCCTCCCGTGTGGGCGTGCACATCCATGACTTCTCCAGCAAAGTAGAGGCCCCGGCAGCGTGAGGAGCCCATGGTCCTGGGATTGATCTCCTGAATGGATACCCCGCCGCCGGTGACGGTGGCTTTTTCCAACGGCAGGGTGCCTGTGAGCGGCACAGCAAAGGCTTTGATATCCTGCTGGATTGAGGCCCCGGCCTCCTTGCTGAGGTGTGCCATATCGTGGGCGGCCGAGAGACCTGCGCGCTGGGCGATCAAGTCAGCGAGGCGGTCAGGAAACCACCCGGAGAGGACGGTCCCGACGTGTTTCCGGCCCGACGTCAGGCGGGCTCGCTGAAAAGTGTCCCGCACTACATCGGCCGACAGTTCCGGCACGAAGTCAATGAGGGCTGTGAGCGCGTCTTTAGGGTTGTTCCGCAGGGCGACGGACACGTAGTGGCTGCAGCGCAAGGCAACGGGACCTGTCAGGCCAAAATGGCTAAACAGCAGATCGCCGTATTCTGACGTGAGGATCTTGCCTGCGCCATTGACGATTTGCACGCCGACATCGTGAAACGACAGGCCCTGAAGGGTCCGGTTCGCAATGAAGGCAGCGGAGCTGGTGAGGGGGACGGCAGTTGGATAGGGCTGGACAATTGTGTGGCCCGCCGATTGTGCCCATGGGTAGCCGTCGCCAGTGCTCCCTGTGGCGGGAACACTGCACCCGCCAGTGGCGACGATCACGGCGGGGGCCTGTAAACATTCTCCGGTGCTGAGCACGGCGCCGGTGATGCTCCCGTGTTCCGACTGCAACGACTGCACCGGTGCATCCTGGCGGACCACCACGTTCAGGTCGAAGACCTTGTCCACCAGAGCTTTTACAACAGAAGCCGCCTTATCCGTCACAGGAAACACTCGGCCCCGGTCTTCCTCCTTAAGAGCAATGCCGAGATCTTCAAAGAATGCGACAATCTCCGGGCTGCCGAACCGACTCAGGGCTGAATACAGAAAGCGGCTGTTGCCGGGAATATTTTGCATCAGTTCCGGTAAGGGCTTGGCGTTTGTCACGTTGCAGCGCCCGCCTCCCGAAATACCCAATTTGCGCCCCAATTTATGGCCTTTTTCCACGAGGATTGTGCGGGCCCCTGCGCTCTGTGCCGCAATAGCGGCCATCAGCCCGCTCGGGCCGCCCCCGATGACAATCACATCAAACATGGGGGGCGCGGTTGCCATCGCCGTGGCTCCCCCCGCGGTGCAGCCATTTGTCTTGATGCGTCCAGTGTCTTTTCATTCTCTAAGAATACCATGAAGTCCTCCCGTCCATGCGTTCCGGTCCGGTCCGGTGAGGGAGTACCGGCACGGTGCAGGCGCACCGTGCCGGTACTCACAGAATGTTGTTTCAACGGCTATATTCGGAAAAGAATCAGCAGTCAATATTGACTGCACAATTAGGCCCGTGATATCGTGAACTCGCACATGAAGAGCCCATGCTGGGAGCGGGGGCCGGAAGGAAAACGGCAGGCATCTGAGGGGGAGCGGCAGGTCAGGTCCGGCGCCCTGAGAAGTCCCTTGACGAAGAATTCATATCATAGCCGATTACTGGTATAGGCGCCTATGGGGAGCCTAATGAAGAGAGGGGTTGTCATTGTTATGGTCACGCTCGTTGCCTTATATCGTCATCCCGATGACATAGAAGCATTCAACCGTCACTACGAAGAGGTGCACATTCCTCTGGTCAAGACCATGCCGGGTCTGCAGGGGGTGCGCCTGACCCGTTTTGACCACCAGGCTGACGGGGCCCACTCTCCCTATCTGATGATGGCCGAGATGCAGTTTCTCGATGAAGAGAGCCTGCAAGAGGCATTGGCCTCCGAGCCCGGCCGCGCAGCGGGGCGGGATCTCATGCATTTTGCCAAGGGCATCTTCACTCTGTTGGTGGGACACCAAGAGTCCTAGAAGAGGCGGCGGGGAGCGGTGCTGGGGGGTCCGCTGGAGGTGGACTCGCCAGGCTCCCGCACTGCAGAATTTTGGGAAGGCAGTGCCTTTGCGACTTGGTCCCAAAAAATTCGCCCGCTCGGTTTCTGGCGTATAAGTTTTGGAAGGGGGCCGCCCGTCGTCCCTTATGGGCATCAGCGGTCAGGAGACTAGGGGGGCGGTGCGCCAGTGAGAAGCGCGAGGCGGGATTTGCTGAGCAGCACTTGCACAAAGAGGCCATTGCCGATTTGCCCCTGGCTGTTTTCTGCCCAAACCCGGGTAAACAGACGCGTCCCTTCACGTTTTTGGAATTCCGCATAAGCTTTCAGGACATCCCCAACCGGTGTGGAACGCGTGTGCACGATGTTGACCTGGTATCCCACGGCATCTTCGCTGGGCTCCAGGTAGGGCAGGATGAGCTTGCGTCCCGCCCACTCCATCCATTCAATCATCTGGGCGGTAGCCAGGACGGGGTGAATGGGCTGGCCGCCCAAGGTCGCGGTCATGGCGGCAGTCACCACAGTTTCCACGCTCGTTACTGCTCCGGGGGTCAAGCCAGCGCGCATGCGCTTCATCCTTTCTTTGGGGCCGCATCAATTTCCTATGGCATCATAGCACACCGGCATTCGGAGGTGGCAGGGTGCAGGTAAAATCTTTGATAGGGGTGAGAGTATGGCTACGTGGCCAATGATATCCGTGATGGGAGGGGACACATCACACGTGTCTTGCACGGATGAAGAGGCGTTGCGCATTTATCAGGATATGGTGGTGCTGCGCGCTTTTGACGAAAAGACCCTGACCCTGCAGCGCCAGGGCCGTGTGGGGACATTTGCCCCCTCCTTGGGGCAGGAAGCGGCGGAAATTGCCTCGGCTCACGCGCTTGAGCCGATGGACTGGATAGCTCCCTCTTACCGTGATCACGGCGCGCTTTACGTGCACGGTCTGCCTTTAGACCAGGTCATTCTATTCGCGATGGGACGCTCTGGCAGCTATGCGGCAGGTGTCCGCGCACTCCCTAGCTCTATTCCCATCGCCACCCACCTCCTGCACGCGGTGGGTCTGGCCTATGCCCTGCGGCAGCGTGCAGAACCGCAGGTGGCGATGGCCTATTTTGGGGACGGCGCGACCTCCGAGGGCGATTTTCACGAGGCGCTGAATTTTGCTGGAGTCTGGCAGGTTCCTGTCATTTTCTTTTGCCAAAATAACGGGTGGGCGATCTCCACGGCCGTGAGCCACCAGACCCACAGCGAGACTCTTGCCCAAAAGGCCGTCGCCTACGGCATTGAGGGAATTAGAGTCGATGGCAATGATGCGCTGGCGGTGTACGGCGTCGTGCGTGAAGCTCGCGAACGCGCCACAGAGGGCGGGGGGCCTACATTAATCGAAGCCGTGACTTACCGGATGGGCCCGCACACGACGGCGGACGACCCCACCCGATACCGCCCGTCTGGGGAACTCGAGGGCCACCGCGCCCAAGATCCCCTGATCCGCTTGGGACAGTATCTCGCCGGCCGCAGCATCCTGTCTGCGGAAGACCAAGAGCGGATGGCGGCTGACAGCCGGGACCGGATCAATGAGGCGGTAGCGCGGGTTGAGGCGATGGACCCTGTTGCGGTGGAGGAGATGTTCCGCCACGTCTACCAGGTCATGCCAAACCGCCTCGCCCGCGAGCTTCGAGACTGGGGGGCGAACTGAAAATGCCAGAGAAAAATATGGTGGAGGCGATCCACGATACGCTGGACCTCCTCATGGCTCAAGACGAGAGCGTAGTGATGATGGGCGAGGATATCGGCGTCAATGGCGGCGTGTTCCGTGTGACGGACAAAATGCTGAGCAAGTATGGAGCGGCCCGGGTGATTGACACGCCGCTCGCCGAATCCGCCATCGTAGGGACGGCGCTAGGCATGGCGGTGGGAGGCTTGCGGCCAATCTGTGAAATTCAGTTTCTGGGATTTCTCTATCCGGCGCTGGACCAGTTGATTTCCCATGTTAGCCGGATTCGCGACCGCAGCGCCGGTCACTTGGGTGCAAAGATGGTCGTCCGCGCTCCCTATGGAGGCGGCATCCGGGCGCCGGAGCAGCATGCCGATTCTGCGGAGGCCTACCTCACGCACATTCCTGGGTTAAAGGTGGTGGTGCCCAGTTCTGCAGCGGATGCCAAAGGCATACTTGTTTCGGCTGTTGAGGATGACGATCCCGTGATTATCCTAGAACCCATCCGCCTTTACCGGATGGGTCGTGAACAGGTGCCGGAACAGTTGTACCGGGTGCCTTTGGGGACCGCGCGCATCGTTCAGGAAGGCACTGACATTTCTGTCATCGCCTACGGGGCGATGGTGCCGGTCGCACAGGAAGCTGCACGCAATCTTCAGCGGGAACAAGGGGTGTCTGTGGAGGTGGTGGATGTGCGCAGCCTGTCTCCCCTCGACGAGGAGACGCTGGTGGCTTCCGTGCGGAAAACCGGCCGCGCGGTGATTGTGCATGAGGCGCCCCTTACGGGTGGCTTTGGCGCTGAAATCATGGCGACCGTGTCCGAACAGGCTTTCTGGTGGCTGAAGGCTCCCGTTCAGCGAGTGACGGGACCGGATGTGCCATTTCCCCCCTACGCATGGGAGGACTGGTATGTCCCTTCAGCGGCCCGTGTCCAGCGTGTGGTATCCCAAGTGATGGCGGAGGAATAGGGGGAGCACAAGTGGCCTTTGAATTTAAGTTGCCTGATGTGGGAGAAGGCACCACAGAAGGAGAAATTGTCCGCTGGCTGGTGAATGTGGGGGACCGTGTGCAGCTGGACCAGCCGTTGGTGGAAGTGGAGACGGATAAGGCGGTGGTTGAGCTGCCTGCGCCGGTTGCGGGACGTGTGGTGCGCTGCATCGGGCAGGAGGGCGACGTGATACCGGTGGGCGCGACCCTCGTGGTCATCGATGACGGCCGCACAGATTCCTCCAGCGCGCCGCTAGCGGCGCCGGGTGGGAGCAGCGCGCCTGCTCCGCGTTTGCCCTCCGCGGGGGCCGTGGCCCCCGGCGTGAGGGCGGCCCCCGCCACCAGGCGTTTAGCAAAGGAGGCCGGGATAGACTTGGCCACGGTGCAGGGCACTGGGCCCCAGGGCCGGATTGTACCCGCCGATGTCCGTGAGGCGGGCAGGTCTGCTCCGGCGGCTGTGTCCTCGGCAGGCGGCCGACGGCCCTTGGTGATGAGCAGTATGCGGCAGAGGATTGCAGAACACCTGACGGAGTCAGTGCGCACCATTCCCCAGGTCACGGTGGTTGACCGGTTCGACGCCACCCAACTGGTGCAGGCGCGCGCCGAACTGAATCGTGAGGTAATTTCCGAGCGTTCTCCAGTCAAAGTCACCTATTTGGCCATCGTGGCCAAGGCTGTATGCATCATGGTGCAAAACTTTGCGGAGCTGAACGCTCGGTGGGAACACGATACCCTCTATCTGTATGATGACGTGCATCTGGGAATCGCGGTCGACACCGAAATGGGGCTGGTCGTGCCCGTTATTTCCCACGCTGGGAGCCGCACAATTTATGACTTGGCCAAGGAGATTGCATTCGTGGCGGAGCAGGCGCGCTCTAAAAAATTGGGGCCTGACCGGCTAGCGGGCTCGACCATTACGGTTACCGGCGGGGGACCCTTAGGGGGGCTGTTTGCGACACCCATCATCAATGCCCCGGAAGTCGCAATCGTCGGCATGTACCCCATTGTCTATGAGCCAAGGAAAATGGCTCAGGGGTTTGAGGAACGGGCGACCATGTATCTCAGCCTCACCTTTGACCACCGCGTGATTGACGGTGTGAAAGCATCGAAAAGCCTGGCCCTGCTGAAGGCATTGTTGCAGGAACCCTATCAGCTTTTAGGGTATATGCACTGATAGCCGGGATGCGCTGAGTGCCGGCCACATTGGATGAGCAGGGCAAACTGAAAGGATGAGGGTCCGTGAACATTTTAGAGAGACGCGAGGGTGCTGTCACCATATTGCAACTCAACCGGCCGGAAGTGTTGAACGCGTTAAATGCGGCATTAATGGAGGAATTAACAGACCGTCTGGCGGTTTTGGCTGTGGACGAACAAGTCCGTGTGGTGATTCTTACGGGCGGCGCTAAGGCGTTTGCGGCGGGTGCGGATATCGCTGAACTGCACGGACAAACCGCTGCGAGTGTGGTCAGTGCGCCCGTGATCAACCGTTTTGACGCATTGCGGCAATTTCCTAAACCTCTCATCGCTGCCGTTTCGGGATGGGCACTGGGAGGGGGACTGGAACTGGTGATGGCGTGTGATATGGTAATCGCGGGAGACAATGCGCATTTTGGCCAGCCGGAAATCAAAATTGGGGTGATCCCAGGAGGGGGCGGCACGCAGCGCTTGACCCAACTGGTCGGGAAAATGCGGGCCATGGAAATGATTTTGACTGGAGAACCCGTGGATGCTGACCAGGCCTACCGAATGGGCCTGGTCAACCAGGTTGTTCCGGCCGAAGACGTTGTCGGGGCAGCTAAGGCATTGGCGGAGAAAATCGCCAAGATGCCGCCGATTGCTGTGCAGCTGGCCAAGGAGGCCGTACTCGCGGCACCGGACCTTCCGCTGGAAGCGGGCATGCGGTTCGAGAGGCGGCTGTTTGCGCTGCTGTTTGGCACAGATGACCAAAAAGAGGGCATGCAGGCTTTTTTGGATAAGCGGGCTCCCCATTTTGAGGGCCATTAATGCTGAAGGAGGTCCAACTGTGGGACGCGAATATGCCAATTTGATTGTGAAGGAACACGGCGCGACACTAGAGATCATGCTCAACCGCCCGGAAACGGTCAATGCGTTGACGAATGACATGCTGACGGAGTTGTTTGCTGCTCTAGGAGACGCCGAGCGCCGCCCCCAAATCCGAGCGGTGATACTCTCCGGAAGCGGACGGGGGTTTTGTTCTGGCCAAAATTTGAAAGAAGTGGCCGGGCGCGGTGACACCGTCGATATTGGCGAACATGTCGCCCGCTATTATAATCCCCTGATTACCAGGCTCTACCAACTGAACAAACCTACGGTCTGTCGCATCCAGGGAGCTTGTGCGGGGGCTGGAATGTCCTTGGCCCTCGCCTGTGACCTTCGCGTCGGGTCCGTTGAGGCGAAATTTTCGCAGGCGTTTGTGAAAATCGGGCTGGTGCCGGATTCAGGGTCGACCTATTTTCTTCCGCGTCTGGTGGGGATGGCCAAGGCGATGGAAATGGCTCTGCTCGGCGATGTGGTGGATGCTCCTGAGGCTTTGCGCCTGGGACTGCTGACCAGAATGACCGACGCCGAGACTCTGGAGGCGGAAACTCAGAAGGTGGCTGAACATCTCGCGTCCATGCCGCCCGTGGCCGTCGCGATGATCAAGCGGGCTCTTCACCGCGGCATCGACGCCTCACTTCCCGACCAGCTGCTTTTCGAACAGCATTTGCAGCGTGCTGCCGCGGCGACCGAGGACCATCATATCGGCATTGCAGCCTTTTTGAAAAAGCAGCCGCCGCAGTTCATCGGGAGGTAGAGGGATGTTCATTCATCAGGTCAGCGAAGAGATCAGCTTGAAATATCTGGACATGTTTGATGCTCAGCCCCTCTACGGCCTGATTGATGCATCCCGTCCATACCTGCGGGAATGGCTGCCTTTTGTGGATGCCACCGTGAGTGTGGACAACACCAGGGAGTATATCCAAGCAGCGCTTCAGCAGTATGCCGCCGGCAATGGGTTTCAAGCGGTGATCCTCTGGCAGGGTGTGCTGGCGGGGGCTATTGGCTTCCACTCCATCGACTGGGCGAACCGTTCGACCAGTATCGGGTACTGGCTGGCCCCCGCGCTGCAAGGCCGTGGCATTATGACGCAGAGCTGCCGAGCCATGGTGTCTATTGCTTTGCGGGAATATGACTTGAATCGCGTGGAAATTCAAGTCGCAACCGGCAATCACAAGAGCGCTGCGATCCCGCAGCGCCTGGGATTTGGCCAAGAAGGCATCAAGCGGCAGGCCGAATGGCTCAATGGCCGATTTGTCGACCATGCTGTCTACTCGCTGCTGGCCGAGCAGTGGTCCCGCATGGAGTCCTGATACAGGGTTCTCACAAAACTTGCAGTGGCGCCAATTTCCTGCCCTGGTGGTGCATTACGCCATTCGGGGCCATTGGCGCCGTTGAGCCTGGGATGCCCCCGGCTTCCGGTCAGAGGCCTCTGACCATAATGTCACCATTTTTAACCATTTCCGTTCCGTCGAATTGTGGCATAATGGGATGAGGTTATGAATATCCTGTGTGGGATTTATCGCTTTTCGCGCAAAGAAGGAGAATGCTTACGTCTTATCGGGGAAATCTTTACAAAATTGTCCAAGTGTTGGAGCGCCGCTTGCTGGCTTTGGCGTCAGTCAACTTCTTTAGCGCCCGGCTTATCGTCAAGCAGAAATTGCTATGGCGGTGGTATCGGCGTCTCGTGGTGGTGGAGGGCGTTAACGTGGCCTCGGTGGAAATAGCGTGAGAGCGCAGTGACTTAGGTAGGTTGATCGTTAATCGCATGCATGACGCATCAAAATGTTGGGGCCCGTGAGATGAGAACATGCGGAGGCCCTCATGGGTGTTGTGACGGCTATTGCCGACAAAGCGCAGCCAGGCAAGCTGAGGCAGTGCTCCAGGATTTGCCCGCCGCACGGTTTTTGAGAGATGCCAAGTAGATTTCGCGCTCCTAATGCGTGTTGCTGGAGTTTGACAAGGGTTTTCCGCACTGCAAGGTCTCTTAAGCCTTCTTCTTTATCCGTCCTTATCAAACGCGCCGTAAAACCCCTAGCTTTAGCTATGGGGATATCAGGCGCTGGCTTTTCTGACGATCCCGCCACATAGACAATGGCCCACCCAAACGGCTACCGCGTGCCGGGCATGGCGGCGGCACCCAAAGCTATGCCCGGCACGCGGTCCGACTCGCTCGCCCAAGCAGTCTGGCGCGCGAATGCTCCAGGACGTTAGGCTGTTCAGCGCGTTGCCGTGGGGCTCCGCTGTCCGGGGTTGTCCACGAGATATTGCGGCCCGTTGGCATTAAATAGATACAGCAGATCGGTCGCGTACCGGGCAAAGATGTCCGGGTTCTTCTGGACAATGAGTCGGTATAGGAACATCTGATTGTCTGGGTTGAAGCCCCGGGACATAGACCCAGCGCGGACGCGGTAAAAAAAGTAGGGCTCAGGAATCGACACGCCGCGACACCCATGGCCAATCATCCGGATCATGCTTTCATAGTCTTCCATCCCGTATTCCATGTCTGGATCATTCTGGCCACAGGTGAGGAAGTCCTCACGCCGGTATATCAGGGCGCTGGTATTGAGTGGGTTGTGATATAGCGCATAAGGCGGTTCGGGATTCCACGTGGGCCAGATCTGCTGGTCCGCTCCGAAATATTGCGCCCAGCAGCCGACAAAGCTGACGTTGGGGTAATGCTGCAAAATGCTGAGCGCGCGGGGATAGTAGCGCGGGTCGACCATATCGTCGGCATCCAGAAAAGCGATATAGGGCGTGGCGGCCTGCTGTGCGCCGAAATTTCTGGCTTGCGCCAGCCCGTGATTGGCCGTGCGGTGAATCACAATGTACGGGTAACGCTGCTGGGCTTTGCGCAGCGCTGCGATGCTCACCCCGTCCGTCGACCCGTCGTCGACGACAATAATGGCCAAGGGTGTGGACTGGTGCACCCGGTCCAAGCTCTTCAAGGTATCGAGCAGGTACGGGCCCAAGTTGTAGTAAGGGATCACGACGCTCAAAGAACTGTCGGCCCCGGAGACCGCCGTGCGTTCCGGCAAATCACGCCGCAGAAAGGGGAACATCCGGACCGCTTTCTGATTGGCCACCTGTTTAAAGTAGGCAATTTTCTGTTCGTAAATCCTGTTGGGATCCGTGTACCAGGCAACTCGCGCGCGGGCGTTGGCCCCCATTTCCGCTCTATCTTCCGCACGGAGGCTGACGGCTTGCTGCAGGGCGTGGGACATGCCGTCCGGTTCCGTGAGAATGCCGCTGACCGAGTCTTCGATCACTTCTTGTTGGCCGCCCCGGCGTGTGGCGACGACGAGACATTCTTGGGCCATCGCTTCGAGCACAATATATGGAAGGTTGTCAAAAACTGAGGGAAGAACCAGGGCATAAGCTTCGGAGTAGATTTGGTGGAGGGCCGACGGCGCGACAGCTGGGTGGATGCGGATGAGATGCTTTTTGAAATAGCGGGCGTAGCGCCTGAGGATATAGGATTTCATCATCTCGCCCTTGGGGAAGAAGTAGCTGTCGCCCGCGACAATCTCAAGCGGCCAGGAGAATCCTTGATCCCACAGGGGCGCCAAGCTCTCCAGCAGAGTCAGAATGCCTTTAAAATATTGCAGACGTCCCACGTACAGTAGTTTTCTTTCCTGTGCCCGGGATTCTTTGGCAGGAAGAATGTAGGGGTTGGGGATGACTTCGGGATGGAGGTGGGGCAGGTCCTTCATCAGCGCCGCCTGCAGGTAGTGGCTGGGAGAGATGACGCCGTCGGCGGCAGAGAGGCAGAATCGTTCCATTTCCCCTGTCCAGTAGTCCGGAAACTGGTAGGTGGGAGCGCGGTCGATGGGATCCAAAATAAATTTGGGATTATGGGCCGTCACCACCACCGGGATGTTGGCAAAGACCGGATCGAGAGTGCGCTTGCGCTGGAGCAGGTGCGCTGCGATTCCCATATATTCTTGGCTCTCAATGATATCAGGAGGCCCTTCGAGCTGAACAAAATGGGCGGTCCACAAAGCGAAGTTGTAACTGAGGCGCGACATCGGGCCCAAGGCTGCCAGACGGGGCCCGGCCGTGTTGGGGAAACGCACGATGCGCACCGTCCCCTGCATTGTCGTCACCATGCTGTCCACACCGTCGTCATTTACGAAGACGGTGACGGTGTGTCCCTTTTGAGCCAGAATTTGGACGGTGGTGTGGGCATAAGTGGCAATGCCCCCGCCAAAATAAGGGGGGAATTCGGTGGTTAACAGCCAAATGTTCATTAATTGTCCTCCATGACGCACGGAAACGCGCGCCGAAATTGTGCTCCTATCATAGCAAATCTGCCCCGCCTATTCTAAAGAGCCGCCATCTGCTGCGTAACAAAATATATCTGAGAGCTGTTAAAATCTGTGACCGTCGTATAGAATGGCAGCAGGAGCGTGATCCCCATGAGGCCGCGAGACCGGCAGGAAAAAATGCTGACGTGGCTGGCGCAGCACGGCACGGTCTCTGTGCCTGACCTAGCCCGGTTTCTTTCGGTGTCGGAAATGACGGTGCGCCGCGATTTGCGTGCGCTCCGCGATGAACGGCTCCTAGCGCGTGTCGGCGAAGGCGCCGCGGTACACATGAGTGCGGAAGAACTGACTTTTGAGGTGAAGAGCCGGCTTTACCTGCCCGAGAAGCAGGCGATTGCCCGCTTAGCGCGCACACTCATCGAACCGGATATGACGGTGGCATTTTCGGCGGGCACGACAACCTGGGCCGTGGCCCGCCAGCTGGGAGAATTCCAGCGACTGACGTTTGTGACCAACTCAACAAATATTGCTATGGAACTGCAGCAGCAGGGATGGAGCCAGATTATTTTAAGCGGCGGAAATTTCCGCACGCCTTCGGATGCTTTGGTGGGACCTTTCGCCGAATATACGATTCGGCATCTATACACTGACTTGCTCTTTTTAGGCGTGCACGGGCTGGATCCGGATCAGGGAATCAGCACTCCAAACATTCAGGAAGCCTCCATCGATCAGGCATTTATTGAGCACACCAGGCGTGTGGTTGTGGTGATGGACCACACCAAGTGGGGGATCCGGGCCCTAGCACACATAGCGCCGGTAGAGCGCATCGACACGGTAGTGACCGGTGAGCACGCCCTGAGCAACGGCCACATGGATACCTTGCGGCGGCGCGGGGTAAAGGTCATGGCGGCCCCGTTTGGCGGGGACCCGGTGGGAGGGACTATGCATGGCTGAGACAATGGTGAAACGGCAACACCTCTTGGGTGATGGCCGGCGTATTCTCTATTATGGGGACGGAACATCGGCGCCAGTGCGCCTCCCCTTGGTGACGGTGGTAACCGGTTCCAATCCTTTGGCCCGCGGCATTGCCCGCGCTCTAGGGCAAAAAGGCATGGTGGTGGCGGTCATTGACCGGTATGGCCGCCAGGATCCCTGGGCGCACAGGGTATTTCAGGGCAGCGTGGCGGTGCGCGAAATCTGGGAGGTGTTAGCCCACCAGTACCGCATCCGCTCAGTTATCCATACGGCGTCCTTGGACCGTGTTGACCCCGCAGATCTGCGGGCCGTCTTTTCCCGGACGGTGGGCGAAGGGATGGCGATGCTGAATGCTCTGGAAGAAATGGGCGGGGTTCCCATGGTTGCGGCGTCGCATGCATCGGTCTACAGTGTGGAGGATTATCGGGAGCCGGCTCGTCTTGCCCCTTTGTCCATTTATGGGGAAAACCTGAGGCAGCTCGAACAGCAGCTGAGGCTGTTTGCCGGCCGCGGCCAGTGGCCCCTGGCCCTCTTGAGGGTATTCCAGACGCTGGCGCCACAAGACGGCGGGCTATCTGATCTCTGGGGGGCCCCTCTTGTGCCTGCGGCGCGGCCAGTGCTGCAGCAGGACAGCGTGCCGCTAGACGATGCTGTCAACGCATTTGTGTGTGCTGAGGAATATGTCATGTCCCTCAAGACCTCTTCGACTGTGTTCGATATCGGGTCGGGCGGCCTTGCGGCATTGCCTGAGGGTGTGATGCCGGTGTGGGGACCCCATGCTGGCAGTGGGAGCAGGCACTGGCAGGCCGACACGGGGCCCGCCGGGGACAAGCTGGGCTGGTGGCCAAACAGCGAGGCGGCGGCCACATTGTGGGGGAACCTGAAGACCCGGGAGGACTCATTATGACAACACTGCACCAAGACGCTTTGACAGGCGAGTGGGTGAGTCTCAATGGCGACCGCCAGTCCCGTCCTGTGACGGATTTCGAAACGATCTGTCCCTTTTGCCCCGGCCCGTCGTCGGAAGTCGGTGAACTGCCGTTTGATGTGGCGGTCTTCGAAAATAAGTTTCCCGCTTTCCGGCATCCCGGCAACGCGGAAGTGGTGGTGTATTCTCCCCGTCACTATGACGACCTGGCCTATCTGCCTCCTGCCCGCGCCCGCTTGATCTGGAAAGTCTGGGCGGACCGTGTCCATGATTTGGAGGAGGAGCCGGGGACGCGGGCGGTGTTCATATTCGAAAACCGCGGGCAAAAGGTGGGGGCCACCATTGGCCATCCCCACGGCCAAATCTATGCTTATCCCTACATCCCGCCGCGCCTCCAGGCCGAACTGCGATATTTCGCACACACCTGCCCGCTGTGCCGTGATGTTCCTGACACTCTGGTGCTGTCACGGGGCCAGTATTGGCGTCTCGAAGTGCCGTGGGCACTGCGCATGCCCTATCAGGTCCATCTTGTTCCCGAGCGCCATGTGGGGAGCCTCGGAGAATTGGGTGAGGAGGAGCAGCGAGAAGGAGCGCGTATGATGCAGCAACTCCTGCGCGCCTATGACCGGTTCTTCGGGATGCGCACGGCTCTGGTAATGGCTCTGTACCAGACACCTGCGGCACGGGCACCCTATCATCTGCGGTGGGATTTTATGCCCATCGACCGGGGCGGCGGAAAAATTAAATATCTTGCCGGATCAGAACTGGCCATGGGCGCATTCGTGGTGGACATGGTGCCTGAACAGGTGAGGGAGCGGCTGCAGCCTGCCCTTGACTGGGAAGAACAGGAGGGAGAAAAGCTTGGTGAATAAATCGCCGGTGACGGCTGAACAGATGGCGGAGCAATTTTTTCAGCTGTACGGGGAAGCCCCTGAGTCTGTGTGGGTGGCGCCCGGGCGGGTGAACCTGATAGGGGACCACACCGACTACCAGGGAGGCTATGCACTCCCTATCGCCCTGCCCTATGCTACCTGGGTGGCCGCGCGCAGGCGTGAGGACTCTATGGTGCATGTGGCCACGGACTACCGTCAGGAACACTGGAGTCTGACTGCCCAACGACGCCAGGACATGATTCGCGGTCCGAGGCCGCTGGCGGGGCTGGCTGCCTTCATCGCAGCGGTGTGGGAAATCCTGGCCGTCTCCCGGGGCGCTGACCTCTGGCTGGCAACGGAGATTCCTGTGGCCAGCGGGCTGTCGTCTTCCGCGGCGCTGTCTTTAGGGTTGCTGGCTGCCGCCAGAGACTGGCAGGGTGCCCCAGCATCCTCGAGCGACCTCATTCACCAGGCTATGCAGGTCGAGAACGACTATCTGGGAGTGGATTCCGGCATTCTGGACCCGATGGCCATTGTCTTAGCCCAGCAAGATTATGCGTTATGGATTGATGCTGGTAAGGAGGATGCCCGCCCCGTAGCATTCGATTACGCTCATGATGGTCAGTGCCTGTGGGTTATCGACACCCACAGCCCCCGTACCCTGGCGTCGAGCGGGTATCAGGAGCGGGTGCATGAAACGGCCGAAGCGTGCCGGCGACTCGAAGTTTGCTGCTTGAGCCAGGCCAGTTTAGAAGAAGTGGAGAAGATCCCGGACCCCGTGCTGCGGTCTCGCAGCCGGCATGTGGTGACTGAAAACGGCAGGGTGTTGGAAACGGTGGAGGCTGCTGCCCAGAAGCACTGGGACCGCGTCAAGCAGTTGTTTTGGGAGAGCCACCAGTCCTTGCGGGATGACTACGGGGTGTCGACTCCGGTGCTCGATGCCACGGTGGCGCGGTTGAAGGAGCTAGGTGTCGGCGCCCGGTTGACTGGGGCGGGGTTTGGCGGGTCCGTCATCGCCTTGGGAGCTTGGGGCGATGGGGCGGTCATTGAGAGGGAACTCCGCGCCCTGTACAGTGAGCAGGGGTGGGACCCTCCGGGAATCATGCCCGTCGACCACCCAGCCCGGGGACTTCACCGTGCTTTCTGATTGACACTGCCCTCTCTGAAGGAAGGGGATTCTTGCGAGGAACCGACTGACGTCAACTGTACTCGCAAAGGGTGAGCCAAACGCCCCCCGAAGGTCTCCGGTTCCTTGGACTAATCGTTCGCCGAATCCTGTTAACGTCGGGTCTGGACGACGCGAGACATTTTACGTCTCCCACGATGGCGGGAGACAACCGCCAACGTATCCCATTGTCAAAGGGCGAACACATAGTTAAGATATCACGCAGCGACCACGGTATAGCATTGCAGGGAAAAACTTTCGCCTGACGGCGAGCGCCTTATATCTCCGCCCTGAACGGCGAAGTTTTACGGCGCATCTGATAAAAGGAGGCGCTGTTTGTGCGAATCGCGGAGCAGAATTGGGGCGCATGGGGACCGGCGCAGATCCTGGAAACGGAGCAGTGGCGCTTGAAGTGGCTCCCGGGATTTGGGGGCACCTTGATCGAGCTGTTTCACCGGCCGTCGGCCACGCAATTGCTGCGGGTGCCCTCGGGGCCAGAGGTTCTGGAACAGGAGCCGTACGTTTATGGCATGCCTCTTCTCTTTCCCGCTGGGCGCATTGCCGGCGGCATTTGTCGGGTGGGAAACACTGTATGGCAGTGGCCCCAGAACGATTCTGCCGGACCCAACCACCTGCACGGGTTTTTGTGGAATGCGCCGTTTGATCCGGGTGTGGAGTCGGCTCCCGGCCACGTGAGGTTCACTCCAACGGCCTCGACCGCCGCGCACTTGCAAGAGATGATGGGACAGCCGCTGTCGGTGTCGGTAGAATACACGGTAGGGACCTCCGTGGAAATCGCAGTCGAGGTGCGCAATCTTGGAGACGGATTTGTGCCTTTCGGTCTCGGGTTCCACATGAACGTGCTGCTGGAACGCCCGTGGACTGTCAGGCTGCCGGAGGGAAAAGAGTGGGTGATGGGCCGAGACTTGATGCCGACGGGCGAATTCTGGCCGGCCGGACATGCTTTGCAGGGTCTGGACAGCGGCCGGCCTGCTGCAGACCTTGTCTGTGATACCTGTTATAGGGTGACAGGCCCTGGGCCCAACCATGTGAAGCTTTGCGACCAGGTTGGCCGCCTGCGGGCCCGGCTCACATGTCCCCCGCCGTTTACTCAGTGGGTGCTCTACCGCCCGCGTCTGGACAGTAATTTTCTCAGCATTGAACCATATACCTGGGTGCACAATGCGCCGAATCTGCCGCTGTCTCCACAGGTGACGGGCATGGCGCGTCTGGAGCCCGGGCAAGCCATCCGCAGCCAGGTTTTATGGGAGATAGAGTGACCGGAAGGGATAGGATCAAGGGAAAGAGGCAGAGGTCGGCGGCCGGCCTCTGCCTCTGGTCTTCCTACTGGGGGGAAACCGTCCATAAATTAGGGTAAAGAAATGTAGTAATGGGGTTATAGGTTGACACGGTGCCGTGAATATCATCAGCGTGCTCGTTGACTGTCGGCGTGTACGGCAGAAACAGGACAGGAAGCTGGTGCGCTGTATAGCTGAGATAGGCATTAAGCGCAGTCTGAATCTGCTGGGGCGAACCCGGGGCATACGAATGAATAATCAACTGATTCATGGCGGGGCTGTCGTAGCCGCCTTGGTTGGCTCCGGCGCCCGACAGGTAGAAGCTGCCCCCCGTGGGGTAATAATCCGGCTCGTAAGTCCAACTGCTGGTGCCCCAAAATGCCATATCCCACTTTTGCGGGTCGGATTGTTGGGCCGTGCTCAGAACCTGGTCAAAAGGCCCAGGCTGCAGGGAAATCTGCACCCCCTCGGCCGCCCAGTCCTGTTTGACCAGCTGCACGATATTGGCGGCGCTGCTGCTGCCCGACACGTAGAGCAGGGTAAAGGACAGCTTCACGCCTTTTTTCTCCATCACCCCGTCATTCATGCGCCAGCCGTGCTTTTCCAGCAGGGCTTTTCCCGCTTGGGGATTGAAGGGGTAGATTAGCTGGGAAAGATGGCGGTCATAAAAGACTGTGCGCGGCTCGGAGGGGATCGGGTCATTTTCCGTCACGCCCTGATTATGAAAGAAGGCTTGGATCATCGCGGGCTGGTCGATGCCCATTTCGAGCGCCTGGCGGACGTACAGTTTCTGAAACACAGGACCTAGCCCACCCGGTGCCTTAGCATTGTAGTCTGGCTGCAGAAAGGTAAATCCGAATTGGTACGGGGTGGTCATGCGGTCTGATGTCAGCTGCTTACGTGCTTTCCATTCCGAGGTGGGAAGATAGCCGACATCGATAATGCCCTTGCGCAACCCTAAAAACTCCGTGGCCGCGGAGCTCTGGTACTGGAAAACGACCTTGTGCAGGGTGGATTTATGGCCGTCGTAACCTAAGTTGGGAGTGAATGACCAGAAGTCATTGGGTCTCATCTGGTCAAACTGGTAGGGTCCGTCGACCACGTGATACACGGCTTGCTGCGGGGAATTGGCGACTGACAGAATGTACTTGAGCTCGGCGGTCATATTTTTGGGGTCCTTGTTCCAGACGGAGGCCGGCACAGGCACTATCTGCGCCAAGCCGTTATGAATAAACCAGTTGGGGTTGGAGGGCGTATTGAGAGTGACCACCACCGTATCGGGACCTTGGGCTTCTACTGAGGTCCAGCGCGTGGGCACGCCTCCCGACCCGGCACCCCCGTATCCCCAGGGAAGATTGGCGGCCCCTGTGCTGGCAGCCTTTAAAATGTCCCAGGTGAAGACGACATCCTTGGCAGTCACAGGACGTCCATTGCTCCAGTGCCATTTCTTGTTGAGGGTGATGACGTAGCGCGTGCCCGCCGCATTATAGGTCACAGACTGTGCCAGCGAGCGCTGGTAGTCGATGCCGTCTGTCCGGGAAATATGGATCAGGGGCACGTACATCATGACGTTCATCTGAAAGTTTGAGTCGCCGTAGTCCGCGCTCGAAATAACGGGGAACCACCAGCTTGGCTGCACCTGGACCGGCAGCGCCACTACGGCGGTTGTGGAAGGGCTCGCGGCTTTTGGGGCGCTGGCGGCGCCGCACCCTGTGACTAACGCAGCCAGGGCCAAAGACGTCATCCACAGAACTTTTCGGGGAAGACCAGTCGCGATACGCAAAAGCATTCCCTCCTTATAATTTAAGAGTGAGACGTGTACACTGGCTCACGTTAAGGAACACGGGGGCGAAACCGGAAACCCAAACACATGGCGACAGCAGTTCGCGCCACCGTGCTTTCGGATACTATTCGCAATAGTGGTGTCGAATTCCTGCCTAGCGGGCGAATTTTGCATAAATATTATGGTTTTTTTGTCGAATTGAGTATGGCCCGGTCAGAGTTCGGGAGGAGATGGCGGGATCTGGCTTACCCGCATATGGCGGGCCGGCAACATTTCCTGATACACTAAGGAAAATTCCCGCGTACTGTCTCAGATTCACTGACCGCGTGAAAAAAAGGAGAGAGCCGCCATGCTGGAAGGACTTTACGCACCCAATACACCCACGCTGATTGGAGACCTGGGTGTGCGACATCCCACGACAGAACAGGCACTGCGCCAAACGGGAGAAGACTGGCTGGCGGGCGCGGGGGGTGTTGACGCGGTTATCGTGATTTCCCCGCACTTTGTGACCCGCGGGGGGTTCGGATTGGTGGCTCAGGCGCCTTTACAGCAGCTGTACGATTTTTCCGGTTTCCCCGAAGAGTTTTATCGGGTGGGCTACCGTCCGCAGGGGGCTGCAGACGTGGCCGTACAACTTGCGGCCCTGTGCGCCGCAGAAAAAATTCCGGCGGAAGTCACGGAGCAGTGGGGGTTGGACCATGGCGCTTGGTCGCCCTTGCTGCATGTGTTCCCGCAAGCGTCCGTCCCTGTGCTGCCCATTTCCATCTGTCCTGAATTGGGGGCAGGGGCTCACGAGAGCTTGGGAAGGATGATTCGCAAACTGAGCCGCTCCCGCTCCCTAATCGTGATGGCGACTGGCTCCATTATTCACCGGCTGGACCTCTGGGCGCCGGACGTCAGATCTCTCCCGGATTCTGCGCGGAGCTATCTGGCCGCCGCGCGGGAAAGCTTCGGCGGGGGCCAATGGCAGTCCCTGTGGAATGCCCCCGATGCCTGGCGCCGGGCCGCTGCGCCTGAAGGAGGGGACTTGCCTCTGCGTGTATTGGCGGGAGCCTTTCCGTCCTTCCAGGCGCAGATCTTAGCCGAGGAGGAAGAGTTTGACGCAGTGTCCCTAACGACGGTGCGGTTTCTAGACGCCTAAGGGGCCGGCTGGCTCTCCGTAGAAGGTCAGGGCGAGGAGGAGAAGGCTATATTAGAGGTCCGCAATCTGTGCAAGAAGTTCCATAGCCGCACGGGCACCCTCAATGCCGTGCAGGATGTGACATTTTCCATTGCGGCCGGGGAAGTTTTTGCGTTTCTGGGCCCCAATGGAGCTGGGAAGACCACGACGATCAAGATGAGCGCCGGCCTGGTTCGGCCTGATTCCGGCTCAGTGTGCATTGGGGGTTACGATTTGTGGCGGGACCATGACCGCGCGGCCCGGCAGATGGGGGCGGTGCTGGAGGGGAGCCGCAATCTCTACTGGCGCATGACCGTCATGGAAAATCTCCTTTACTGGGGCACGCTGAGAGGGATGTCGACGAAGCTCGCAAAAAGGAGGGCGGGGGATCTTCTGGAGCGGGTGGGGCTGACCGAGCGGGCGCGCAGTACGGTCCAGACCCTCTCACGGGGCATGCAGCAGAAGGTCGCTCTGTGTCAGGCCCTTATGCATGGACCGCGGCTGCTGTTGCTGGATGAGCCCACTCTCGGGCTGGATTATGAAGCCGGAGAGGCCATTAAGCAGATGGTGCGCGGTCTGGCCCAAGACGGTACGGCTATCCTGCTGACGACGCACCAACTCGACGTGGCGCAGCAGCTGAGTGACCGGCTGGCGATTATTCGGCAGGGACAACTGGTGCTGCAAGGCGGCACGGCGGATCTCTTGCAGCAGTTCTCCCATCCAGTTTTTGCTATTGTGGCGGCATCCCCCTGGACGGCTGAAATTTTGGAACGAGTGCGCCATGCAGCCGGTGAGGTGCGGGTTATAGATAGTGTGTCTCTGGTTTACACCCCCAACTCTGAAGATATGGCGGGAGTGTATGACCTCATCGCTTCTCTGGCGCCGCATCCTATTCTGCGGGTCCAGCGCCACCAGGCGGATCTGGCTGAAGTATTCCAAAAAGTAGTGTCGGAAGGGGCGAGCGCGTGAGCGGTATTGTGACAGCCGAATGGCGGCGGTCTCTGATCCTCGCCGTGCGTTACCCCATGGAAACGATTTCCACCATGCTGACAATGTTCCTAGTTTTTGCGGGCCTTTTTTATGGATCCTCGTACATCACAAGCTCGCCGATTGGAGCGGGGCGCTTGGCCACGATTGTGGTGGGCTACACTATTTGGATGACGATGATGAGCGCGACGAGCGATATGGGCTGGTCGGTCCAGAATGAAGCTCAGAATGGCACGCTGGAGCAGGTGATGATGGCGCCGCGGGCTGCTGTCTGGGTGTTTCTTGTCCGGGCCGTGATGGCCATTGTCGTGTTTCTGATTCCCCTGGTGGTTGTGGTTCTCGCCTTGATTGCCGTGACGGGAGTCACGTTTGACTGGCGGGCGGCGGCACTGGCGCCGTTTGGGATGACGTTAGTTACCGCCTGGGGCATGGGGTTGCTGGTCGCTGCCATTGCCCTGATTTTTAAAAGGGTGGGGCAGGTGCTGAATATTGTGCAGTTCCTGCTGCTGTTTGTGATTATGGTGCCCATCGGAAGACAGCCCGCGCTGTTGTGGCATGGGGTAGCCATGGTGCTGCCGTTTACGGCGCAGGTGGCCTTGCTCCGCCAGCTTCTCCAATCCGTGGGACCAGGATCAGGCAGCCTGTGGTTTGAAGCGGTATTTAACATGGCGCTGTGGATGGCTGCGGGCATCTTGGGATTTATCGGGGCCGACCGGTTGGCGCGCTGGCGCGGAATTTTAGGCCATTATTGACATTCTTGGCCGAAGAATACCGCGTGCGTGCGGAGTGCTGGCGGATTCCTCACGCCTGCCGCTGGGCTTCTGCCAGACCATGGCGGATGCCGCTGAATACCCCCCAATAGTAGAATCCCAAGGAGCCTAGGGCGACGCCCAGAGTATCCCAGGGAGCTCGTAGCCAGGCGTGGCCTCCGAACGACCCGGCGGCCGACATGGCGACTACGAAGAGCAAAAAAGCGATCAGCCACCAGGCGGCCCGCAGGTCGTTCCATTTTCCGGCCGAGGGATCTTTGACAAAATACCCCACGTACACGACAGCCCCTGCCGCAGTGAGCGCGAGCAGCCATCCCGTCGTCGGCCAACCGCTCCAGTAAAAGATCAGACTGCCAATGACAAACCCAGCAGGAGCGAGAAGCTCGGCGCGCCCCAACCGGTAAGGACGGTGGCGGCGGGGATCGGTCCGGCGCAGAGTCATCAAGGCGACGGGCCCGATCATATACGTCATGATAGTGGCGCCAGACACGATGCTGACCATTTTCTGCCAGCTCGGGAAAGGCAAAAGAAAGGCCATGGCAATCAGAAAACTGGCAAGGGTGGTGACAGCGGGAATGCCGCGTTTGTTCAGGCGCAGAAATATCTTAGGGAAGTACCCGTTGCGCGCGAAAGCATAGAGCGCCCGGGGAATGGCGGCGGCATATACGAGAGAACTGCCCCCAGGGGAAATGACCGCGTCGGCATAAAGGATGACTGCCAGCCAGCTCATGTTGAGAGCCAAAGCCAATTTGGCGAAAGGGGAGCTAAAGGCGAGGTGCGCCCACCCTCTGGCGAGGTCGGAGGCTGGAACAGCACCAATAAACGCGGTTTGGAGGAGCAAGTAGACAACGCTGGCGATGACCATTGCGGCCATGAAGGCCCAGGGAATGTCGCGCTGGGGATTCTTCGCTTCACCGGCCAGGTCAAATAAGGGCCGGAACCCGGTAAAACTGAAGACAATTCCGCCTGCGGCAATGGCGGTGAAGACGCCGTTGGCGCCGTAAGGCGCGAATCCGCCAAAGCGAGTCCAGTTGCCGGAATGAAATGCGGTGAGGATGAGAGCGATGATGGTCATGGTGGGCGCCGCGAGTTTAATGAACGTCACGGGGGTGTTGACCTTGGCGTAGAGCTGCACGCCGAGATAGTTTAACGCAAAGAACAGCCCCAACAGGGCGGTGGCGGCCGCAAAGCCCCAACCCGTCAGCGAATTTTGAGCGGAGCTGTAAAGGCCGGGAAGGTAGCCGGCAGAATACTCCAACACGGCCTCCGCTTCCATCGCGGGGGCAGCGGCCCAGGAAATAATGGCGGCCCAGCCCATCAGAAAACTGACCAGCGTGCCGTGGGAATACTGCGGGAATCGTATGACGCCACCCGCCTCCGGATACGTGGCCGACAGTTCTGCAAAAGCCAGCCCCAAGATCACCACAGCGACTCCTCCGATAATCCAGGAAACGATCGAAGCGGGACCGGCAATAGTGGCCGCGGCAAGAGCACTGAAAAGCCATCCCGAACCGATCAGTCCGCCAATAGCGGTCATGGTCAGGTCTGTGCGGGTCAGGCGGCGCTGGAAGCCGGAGGCCGGCCGGCCTTCACCGGTTGTGCGTGTCTGCGTGGTCAACAAGGAATCCCCCCTGAAACTTTCGTACAGTAAATTGGTGAATCATGAAAACGCACTGCATAACTATACTGCTGCATAAAATAATTGCAAGAGGCGGGGAAAAAGCTGCCGAATTATGTTTCCAAAGACTTTTCTGAAAAACATTAGGGCGCGATCCGGCCGTCTCTGCTTCTAGTCTGAAGCGGGGACTGGTCATTGCGGGCGGGGCAGGAGGCCATGCGGAAAATCTTTGGCCCATTGCGCTTAGCTTACACAAGTTTGCGGTGCAGTTCGGAGGGCGGCTTTAATGGGTTCCTGATAGGAGCTGACGCAGTGTTGGGAATCATTGATAGTGGCTGAGCCTCGTGGACCAGCGTGGTCGATGAGGCTCAGCCACTTGACGCAAAGGCGCGCGGAATGGTTCCGCGCGCCTGTCTGATATTGTGAAGCTAGGCCATCTGATTTAACACGGTTTGCAAGATCCCGTTGTTGCGGTAGTATTCCACATCCACCGGGGTGTCGAGGCGGGCAACGGCGGAGAATGTCCGGGTCGCCCCGTCAGCCGCCATGAGCCGCAATGTGACTAGGGCGCTGGGCTCAAGCTCTGCCGGCAGTTCGATTGTGACGGTCTCATCGCCTTGGATGCCCAATGTCTGCCAGGATTCTCCCGGTTGAAACTGCAGCGGGAGGATTCCCATGCCTACCAGGTTGCTGCGGTGAATGCGCTCGAAGCTCTGAGCCACTACGGCCTGCACTCCCAAAAGCTTGGTTCCTTTGGCTGCCCAATCGCGTGAGCTGCCAGTGCCGTATTCCTTGCCGGCAAAAACGACCAAGGGCACGTGGGCTTCCTGGTAGCGCATCGCGGCGTCAAATATGGGCATGATGTCGCCTGTAGGCACGAACCGGGTAATGCCCCCTTCTGTGCCCGGAACCATGGCATTGTGGATGCGGATGTTGGCAAAGGTGCCACGCATCATGACTTCGTGATTGCCGCGGCGCGATCCATAGGAATTGAAGTCCCGAGGGTTCACGCCATGCTCGAGCAGGTACCGGCCTGCGGGGCTGTCCACGGCGATATTGCCCGCCGGAGAAATATGGTCTGTGGTCACGGAATCTCCGAACAGAGCCAGGATGCGCGCATTGCTAATGACACGGCCCTTAGCTTCAGCTTGTTCAAAGAAAGGCGGTTTTTGGATATAGGTGGATGACGCATCCCACCCATAAATTTTTCCGCCCAGTTCTGGCAGCTGATTCCATAGCGGATTGGCTTGGTAAATCTGCTGGTACTGGTCCGCAAACATCTCAGGTTGGAGGGCTTGGTTAAGGGTATCCCTGATTTCAGCGTCGGACGGCCACAGGTCGGAAAGGTACACGTTCTGACCTGCAGGGTCTTGGCCAATGGGGTCGCGGGACCAGTTGATGCGCATTGTTCCCGCCAGGGCATAGGCCACGACGAGCGGTGGCGAAGCCAGATAGTTAGCTTTCACCAGGGGATGCACACGACCTTCGAAATTGCGGTTGCCGCTTAATACCGCGGCCACGGTCAGGTCGCTGGCCTGGATGGATTGAGCCACGGGCTCGGGCAACGGCCCGCTATTGCCAATGCACGTGGTGCATCCGTAGCCGACAATTTCAAAACCCAGCTGGTTCAAATAGGGCAAGAGTCCTGCGGCCCGCAGATACTCCGTCACTACCCGCGATCCTGGTGCTAAACTGGTTTTTACGAAGGAACGGACATGGAGCCCCTTCTCCACAGCCTTTTTGGCCAGCAGCCCAGCGCCGATCATGACGTGCGGGTTGGAGGTGTTGGTGCAGCTGGTAATAGCCGCGATAACAACGGCGCCTTGGCCCAGCGTTTCGCGGTGGCCATCCTCCCAGACGACTTCCGTCTGCTTTTGGCGGTCAGCTTCAGACAGCCCGAAACCTCTCTGGCTGGTATCAGCCGCAAGAGATTCCTCAAAGGCTTGCGGCATTGCGCTGAGGTTTATGCGGTCTTGAGGTCGCTTGGGGCCGGCAATGCTGGCCTCGACGGACCCGAGGTCAAGCTCAATGACTTCGGAATAGTCTGGGTCGGGTGTATGCTCTGTACGGAACAGCCCCTGCTCTTTCAGGTACCATTCGACCAGGCGGACATGGGCAGGGTCGCGTCCCGTCTGCCGCAAATAGAGCAGAGTTTCCTCGTCAACGGGGAAATAGCCCATCGTGGCGCCGTATTCCGGGGCCATGTTGGCTACTGTCGCCCGGTCTGCCAGACCCATCTGGGCCACGCCCGGACCGAAGAACTCGACAAACTTGCCGACCACGCCGTGCTCCCGCAGGATGTGGGTGACGGACAAGGCCAGGTCCGTGGCAGTGACCCCTTCGCGCAGGCGGCCAGTCATTTTAAATCCCACCACCGCGGGGGTGACAAAATACAAAGGCTGGCCCAGCATGTTGGCCTCAGCCTCGATACCGCCCACACCCCAGCCGAGAACGCCCAGACCATTGACCATCGTGGTGTGGGAATCCGTGCCCACCACGGAATCAGGAAAGATCAAATGGCCGTCGGGGTCCTCTTTAGAAGCGACCACCGAGGCGAGGTATTCGAGATTGACTTGGTGGACGATGCCCGTGTCGGGAGGAATGGCGCGGAAATTCTGAAATGCATCCTGGGCCCATTTTAGGAGGCGGTAGCGCTCATTGTTGCGCTCGAATTCTTTATCGGTGTTGAACTGCAGCGCAGCTGCAGTGCCAAATGCATCCACTTGCACCGAGTGATCAATAACGAGGTCGACCGGAACCAGTGGATTGATCTGGCTGGGGTCGTGTCCCATCAGGGCCACCTGGTCACGCATGGTGGCCAGGTCTACGACCGCTGGCACCCCTGTAAAGTCCTGCAGGACGACGCGGGCCGGTTTAAAAGGGATTTCCCCGCCATGGCTGAAATTTTTGGGGTCCCAGTTCGCCAGTCTGCGCACATCATCCGGGGTAATTTGGTGGTTGTCCACCTGCCGCAAGACAGATTCCAGCAAAACCTTGATGGAAAAAGGCAGGTGGGATATCGATGAAGACCGCAGGGGATTCAGAGCTTCAAGACGGAAATATACAATCGGTTGGCCTTCGAACGCAGTTACGACGCGGGCGTTGAAAGGATCTAGCACTGTGTTTTCCAATGTCTGCCACCTCAATTTTGAACTTTGTAGACAGAATTGACCAAGACTATTGTAAACCACTTTGCAGCCCTGGCACTGTGTAGCATCACCGCGCGGATGATATAATTTAAGGGTCAGGCAGATAAAGGGGCGGGTACCGTGAGCAAGTGGACACAAGACATCAGGCAAGGGCGGACTTTCGCCATCATTTCCCACCCGGATGCCGGAAAGACGACCCTGACCGAAAAATTGCTGCTGTTTGGCGGGGCGATCCGGGAGGCGGGCGCCGTCAAAGCCAGACGGCAACAAGCGCATGCCCGTTCCGACTGGATGGCCATTGAGCAGCAGAGGGGCATTTCCGTGACCTCTACGGTCTTGCAGTTTTATTACCAAGGGTATCGGGTGAATTTGCTGGATACCCCCGGCCACCAGGATTTCAGTGAGGATACTTACCGGACACTGTTGGCGGCCGACAGTGCAGTGATGGTGATTGATGCGGCCAAAGGGGTTGAACCGCAGACGATCAAGCTGTTTCAGGTGGCTGCCAAGCGGCATATTCCTGTCTTCACGTTCATCAACAAACTGGACCGTGAGGGGAAAGATCCTTGGGACCTTCTCCAGGAAATTGAGAGGGTGCTGGGCATTCAGACTTTTCCTATGAACTGGCCAGTAGGGATGGGACTGGATTTTCGCGGCATTTATGACGTGCGCCGTGGGCGGTTTGAGTATTTTGACCGGGAACGGCAAGACTACCAAATCGCGGACATCAAGCAACTGGCGGACAAGATTCCGGAGGACCAGCGCCGTGCTCTGGATGAAGCTCTGGAACTGATGGTTGGAGCCGGGGAAGTCTTTGCGGAGGACAGGGTCAATGCGGGGGAACTGAGCCCCGTGTTTTTTGGCAGCGCTATTGCGAACTTTGGGGTGCAGAGCTTCCTGGATACGTTTTTGGCGTTGGCGCCGTCCCCGACTCCCCGGATTAGTTCTATTGGGCCGATCTCGCCCGACGCGGAAACCTTCAGCGGATTTGTCTTCAAGATCCAGGCCAACATGAATCCCCAGCACCGCGACCGCATTGCCTTTGTGCGCATTGCCTCGGGCCGCTTTGAACGGGGAATGGCCGTCACGCATGTCCGCACCCAGCGGGTGATTCGCTTGAATCAACCCCAGCAGTTCCTGGCACAGGACCGCTCCATTGTGGAGGAAGCTTTTGCGGGAGATGTGATTGGGCTGCATGACGCGGGGCTCTTTCATATCGGCGACACGCTGACGGAGGGTTCGGCTTTTGAATTTACCGGGTTTCCGCGATTCAGCCCGGAGCATTTCGGGGAAGTCGAGCTGAAATACGCGCTCAAACATAAGCAGTACCAGCGTGGCTTGAAGGAATTGACAGAAGAAGGACTGATTCAGGTCTTTCACCCGACAGATGGGGGACCCCAAGTGTATTTGGGAGTAGTGGGCCCGCTGCAGTTTGAGGTCCTGGAGTTTCGCATGAAAAACGAATACGGGGTGGATGTGACAATACGCCCTATGCACTATGTGATGGCCCGTTGGATTGATGGTCCGCGGCCTGAACTGGGACGGTTTGACCGCGCTACGGTCGTGCTCGATTCCGGTGACCGGCCGGTTCTGCTGGTGGAGGACCAGTACACACTGGCCAGACTGCAGGACAAGGATCCGGCCATGCGTCTGTACGAATCGTCTCTTCTCATTCCGGAGTCGGTCCAGACGCCGCTGTCTTAGAGACCGAAGCAGCGAAGATGCAAACATTTATTCACCATAACAGGAGGTCATTGGATGAAATATCGTCGTTTGGGAAAGTCAGGAATCAAAGTTTCCGAAATTGCGCTAGGCAGTTGGCTCACGTACGGCACGGTGACGGAGCAGAATACGGCAGAGTCTTGTGTGCACCATGCCTATGAGTTGGGCATCAACCATTTTGACTGCGCCAACGTCTATGGCAGCACGCCCCACGCCGCGGAACGTTTTCTGAACCAGGCTCTAGCCCCTTTTGCTCGGGACTCTTACGTTCTGACAACTAAGGCATTCTGGCCTGTGGGCCCCGGTGTCAATGACCGCGGTCTGAGCCGCAAGCACTTAATCACCCAGCTCGACCAGAGCCTGAAGGCGCTGGGAACCGACTACGTCGATATTTTTTACTGCCACCGTTACGATCCGGATACGGAAATGGAAGAAATTCTGGGGACTATCGATGACCAGGTCCGGGCGGGCAAGATCCTTTTCGGTGGTGTCAGCGAGTGGCCTGCCGAGAAAATTGCCGAAGCGGTGACGGTGCAGACCGCTTTGGCGCTGCACCCCCTGCGTGCAAGCCAGCCGGTCTACAATATGTTTTCCCGCTATATCGAGCAGGCTGTGCTTCCGCTGTGTGAACAGAGCGGAATCGGCGTGGTGGTGTTCTCGCCTGTGGCGCAGGGTCTCTTGACTGGGAAGTACCGCAAGGGACAGGCCTTGCCCGAAGGATCTCGGGCGACGACTAAAGAGGTCAGCAATTTCATTACGCGGTACCTGACGGAGGAGAATTTAGACAAGATTGAAGCCCTTCTGCTGGTGGCGCAAGATTTGGGACTGTCGCTGAGCCAACTGGCCCTGGCCTGGATCCTCCGGCAGCCGGGGATTGCGAGTGCCTTGATCGGCGCGTCGCGGCCTGAGCAGATTACGGAAAATGTCAAGGCGGTCGATGTTCACCTGTCTGCGGATGCCCTCAGGCGGATTGAGGATATTTTGCAGTAAAGGTGTCCTAAAGAGCCGCCGCGGCGGCTCTTTTTTTGTCATAAGACGAGCCCGCCCCGCTTATGCATGTACAGGGTGAAACCATGAAAAAACATCGGCGCTTTGCGCAATATTGGCCCGGGGTCCTGAGCCCGCCCCCGCCACAATTCCTGTCCCTGATACAGCCCGTCTCGATGCTGCGGCTTTTCGTGGCCACCGTTGTAGGGTCCTCCGCGGTTTTGGTTCTATCTCCCCTGACCAAAAGCAGCATGGCAGGGTATGCGTATGGAGCTCTGCTGTTCACGGCTCTGAGCTGGCCTTTCGTCCCCAAAATTCTGGCCACGGCCCGGTGGACAGAAGCGACTTTAGGCCAGAGTGTTCTCGTGCTGATTGCCAGCACGGCTTTGGGTGATGTTGCCCAGCGGCTTTTGGGATTCAACCCACAGCAATCCGGCCTGGACCGGATGACGTGGCATGGGGCCGCGCGGATGCTGTGGCAGTTCCCTCTGGTGCTGCCTGTGGAAAATCTGCTGCTGATTGGGGCGATGGCCTTTCTCTGGCAGTTTCTGCGGCCATCTTCGGCGTGGCAGCGCTTTGGTGTGGCCCTGTTGGCCGCCGCGCTGTTTGGCTTGTGGCATGTGCCGTTTTGGGGGCCATGGACCATGTGGACCATTGGGATGAGTGTCCTGCCGTGGGTGCTCTACATGATGGCGACAGGAGACATCGTAGTGCCTCTTGTCGCGCACATCCTTATGGACACGATGGCCATGGTGTTGACTTTTGGACCGTCAGGAAGCCTCTGGGTGCGCTATTTCTGGATCCTGGCGGCACTGGCCATGATTATGGCCGGACTTGGCCGGTCGCTGTACCGTGACTGGCGCGCGGGGTAAGCACCAGTGCCGCCTCTCCGGTCACTGCGGCCTTGCTTTCGCCCTTGATATGGGCCGCGAGGGTCACCCGCAGTTCCGCAGGTCCTGGCGAGTTCACGGTGCCGCTCAGTATCAGCTGAGACGGCTGCACGATTTGGCGGAAACGGGCATGAAACTGTGTAATCCGGTAGCCTTCTTGGTAGAAGGGGACAAAGAGAAGGTCCCACAGACCCATGCTGAGCATGCCGTGGATGATGACCCCTGGCAGCCCAAACGACTGGGCGGTGAGGGTGTCGTAGTGAATGGGGTTGAAATCTCCTGAAGCGGCGGCGTAGCGCACTAATTGTTCCCGCGTCACAGAAATTTCCACGGGTCCCAGCGATTCTGGCACAAACATTACCCCACCTCCTGTGTGCTGGTATTGATCAGCAGCAGGCTCTGGGACACAAAAGCCTCTTCATCCCTCTGATTGGTGCCCACTGTCCGGATAGTCAGGAAGACCATTTTAGCTCGGCGCTTTAGCGCGTGAATCGAGCTGACCACGCTGATATGGTCGCCTGCGGCAATCGGCGCCCCATATTCGAAGTCCTGCTCTCCGTGAATGATGCCGGCAGCCGGCATGTCAATACCGGGAATCGCGTTCGCGGCTAGCGTGAATGGGAAGGTGGGCGGGGCTATCACGTCGGGATAACCGGCCTCTAGGGCAGATTCAGTATCGCAGTAGGGGGGATAAGTGAGGCCGATTGCGCGGGAAAATTGCTGCAGAGCGCACCGGTCAATATGGTGCACCCGCGGTGCTGAGTGTCTGCCAATGAGTTCATCAGTCCATTGCATTATTATCCCTCATTTTCGTGGAGTCGGGTTGCGCATCCTTGTCGGAGAGGCACAGCGGGCATGGGCATTGTATAATACATCCATAATCACGACAACCCACCAGGAGGAGAATCCCTATGGAGCGCAGTGACCCATTTGGCCAGATTTTGAATGAGGTGCTGGGTATGGATGCATTGGGTGAAGACATTTGGGATCAAGCGGGAATGGGCATGGTCATCCGCGCCTTGGCGCCTAAGGCCCTCAACCGGGCAGAGCCTTTCACACCGCCGGTCCCCCATGCAGCAGGGAGGGCACCCCATGTCCTCCCAGATTGAGCGGCTGCACCAGAATTTTCTGAGTGGAACCGATGACCCCGTCGCCCTGCTTGAACGGATCCATGCCAGCCAGCCGGCTGTGCAGTCGCAGACCAATGCCTTTGTGTCGGTGGATTTTGAGCGCGCTAGGAAGACGGCCGAATCGTCCTGGGACCGATTCCGGAAGGGCCAGGCACGCGGAATTCTCGACGGGATTCCGGTCGGCCTCAAAGACCTGTTCGAAACCGCCGGGGTGCCGACCACTGCGGGCTCAAAGATCCTCAGGGATTACCGTCCCGTGTCCGACGGCGTGGTTGTTGCGCGGTTGCGCGCGGCAGGGGCGAATGTCGATATCGGCAAACTGAATCTCCACGAGTTCGCGTTTGGGCCAACTAGCACCAGCTCTTATTTCGGGCCAGTGAAAAATCCCGTCGACTCCCGCAAAATGTCTGGAGGATCCAGCGGCGGCTCGGCGGTTGTGGTGGCGTCCGGGCTGTTCCCGGCCGCATTGGGGACAGATACGGGGGGCTCGGTGCGCATCCCGGCTGCCCTGTGCGGCATAGCGGGTCTCAAACCCACATACGGCAGGGTCAGCCGGGAGGGGGTGATTCCCCTGTCATGGACGCTTGACCACGTGGGACCGCTGGCGCGCACCGTGGAAGACTTGGCGCTTGTGCTGAATGTGATTGCGGAGCAGCCGGTGGTGTCCGTGGAATGGATGCGGTCCACACCTCTTGACCCAAGCGCTCCCCTGCGGCTTTTCTGGCCGCAAGGGCCACAGTGGCAGGCGCTGGATGCTGACCTCAATGGGCGCTTTGAGTGGGCCGTGGAGCAGTTGGTCCGTAGGGGAAGGGTTGAGATTGTCCGTGGCGATCTTCCAGACACCGAGCGCGTGCGGGCGGCACAAACGGTGATAATTGGAGCGGAGGCGGCCAATTATCACTGGCGCTGGCTCCAGGAACGTCCCTGGGACTATCAGCCTGATGTGCGGAAGAGACTGGTCTCCCGCTCGTCGTACTTGGCCGTGCAGTATATCGAGGCGCTCAGGGCCCGGACCGAACTGGTGCAGACCTACCGGGCATGGTTTAGCGCCCAGGCGTGTGACGGCATCATCATGCCGTCGGTACCGGTCTACCCGCCTGATTTGGACACGCAGACCCTGACGGGATACGGCGGGGAGGCTGCTGACATCCGCAATATCCTGGTGTGGTTTACATCTTTGTTTAATCTGCTGGGTCTGCCCGCCGCGACAATTCCTGTGGCAGTGAATGCCGAAGGATTTTCTGCGAATGCGCAGATTGTGGGGGACTACTGGCAGGAGGAAAAAATTCTCCGGATTGCGAAGATTTGGCAGGATTTGGTGCAGGCATAGAGAATAGCCTGGCGCACCATCCTAGCACCATGATGCGGATACAGTGGCAGAAGGTGCGCAGCCTGATTGAACAGGGCACGAATTCCCAGGTTTTCAAGACGGGTCTGGCTGCTGGCGCTTCATGGTTCGCGGCTCAGCGGCTTTTTGGGACCAGCCGTCCGTATTTCGCGCCGCTGGCGGCTATCTTGTCTTTGCAGGTGACTGTCGCAGAGTCTGTGTCGCGTGGGGTGCAGAGGGTGGCCGGGGTGGCGGGCGGAATTGTTTTGGCGGTCGCTGCCGGATATTTTTTTCGCTTGTCGGCATGGTCCGTGGGAATTGTGGTGTATCTCGCGGTATTTCTGGCGACCCGCCTGCGCATGGGTACTCAGGGAATCCCGCAGGTGGCCGTGACTGCGCTGTTGGTGATGACTGTGGGGCGCATGGCGCCCCAATACGCATGGATCCGGGCCCTCGACACGGCTGTGGGGGTTGTCGTGGCAGTAGCCGTCAATGCACTGGTATGGCCTCCTGATGCGACCCCGTCAGCCGAGAATGCGATTACCGTTTTGGACCAGGAAGTTTGTGATGTTCTAGGGGAAATTCGTGCCGATCTCATTGCGGGACTCAGTCCGGATCACGCCAGCCGCCATTTGAGACGGGCGCGCGGGGTCGACCGCTCTCTGGAAGAGGTCAAACGGGCTATCCGCCAAGCCGAAAAGAGTTTGAAATGGAATGTCATGGCATCCAAAAGACGCCTGCGGCTGAAGACCCTGAGACAGGCGGCAACAGTGCTGGAGCATGCGCTGTCCCAAGTCCGGGGTATTGCGCGCAGTCTGTTCGTTACCGCCGAGCGCAATGTAAGCGACCCATATGTGTCGCTGCCGCAGGCCATGGCGACTGGCATGGCCGAATTGCTGGCGATGATGGCACGGGCCCTTGGGACCTATTCCCGCATCATTATTGACCGGGACCCCCATGCGGCCTGGCAATTGGAAAGACAGTTGAAACAGGCATCGCAAATGCGACGCCTGTTGGCTGAAAACGTTGAAGGGTCCGCGGTGGACTGGATCGACCTGGCGGCTGTACTGGCGGATGTCGAAAAAATGACTCAAGACTTGCTCGTGTCGTCCCGCCTTCTGATTCCGCTGGTCATCCCTGCCGCCCGCGATTTGGGCCCCGGTTAATGCTGGCCTTTCACAAAGCGCTCTTGGCTTTCTTTCAGGACGCGTTCGCCGACTTCATGATCTTGCCAGCCGCCGACATGCGATTCCTTGCCTTCAAGCTCTTTATATGTCGCAAAAAAGTGGGCAATCTCTTTAAGAGTATGTTGAGAGACATCCTTGATTGTCTCGATTCCGTTCATGCGGGGATCATCTGCAGCCACCGTCAAGATTTTGTTGTCCACACCATTTTCGTCGGTCATTTCCAGCAGACCGACAATGCGGCCACGGACAATGCAACCAGGAAACGTGGACTGCGACATTAACACCATGACATCGATGGGGTCACCGTCCTCGCCTAACGTTTTCTCGACAAATCCGTACTCGGTGGGATAGTGAAATGGTGAATAGAGCACCCGGTCCAAGCGGATGCGTCCCGTTTCGTGATCGGCTTCATATTTATTTTGGCTTCCCCGGGGAATTTCTACAACAACATCAATGACCACTGAAGCATTCCTCCTCCATCATCACAGCGCCGCTGGCGGCGCGTCATGCGGCAGCGTGCGGCGCACGCCTGCGCTTGTTTCATTGTGCGAGATGCGGGCGCAAAAATCAATGCAGGGCGGCTTATCATGGCGTATGATGGCAGTATTGATCGGCGCGCGACCTTTGCGTTGCCAGGCCGAGTTCGGTAAGATGAAATTTGGAGGGAATACCGTGCAACGACGTTGGGCCAACATCACTTTAGGGATTGCGCTGTTTTTGTTTCTGGTCGCGCTGGTATTCCACCGGCAATTCTGGGCGCCCTATCTGGAATCGATGTCCCTGGCGGGACTGGCTGGCGGGGTGGCGGACTGGTATGCCGTAACCGCCTTGTTCCGGCACCCATTGGGGATTACTTGGCTTCCGCACACTTCGATTATTTCAGCCAACCGCGACCGGATCGTGGACGCCTTGGCCACATTAGTGGAAACCGAACTGCTGTCTGTCGGCTTTATCGAATCCAATATTGCAAAGCTGCAGGTCAGCCGGCAGATCATCAGGTTATTGCAAGCGCCTCCAAGTCCGGAGATCCGCGGGGCCATAACGGAAGCGGTGAATCAATTGCTGTCGTTGATGCCAGAAGACAAATTGGCTGACTATCTGGAGCGCTTTACGGCCGACAAAGTGCACGGTATGGACCTGTCTGACTATGTGGTGAGCATCGTCAAATGGCTGGTCCAATCGGAGAATGACCGCCCTCTCTTTGCGTTTTTGGCTCGGCATGTGATCCAGGTCCTCAACAGTGTGGAATTCACGGAAGATATGGAGAACCGCCTTAAGGACATGCTGGAGAAATATACCAAGACGACCACTCAAAAACTCGTGCTCGGGCTCCTGGAATCTTTGGGAACGGTGGATTACAAGGACCTCAGTGTCACAGTCAAAGCACAGCTGATTGATTGGCTGCAGTCCAAGAAGGCATTTGAACAATTCGAACTCGCGCTGGTGCGCATTATGATTACGGTGCGGGACGATGCCGCCTTGCGGGAACGCATCGAAGGGGCGAAAGACGAGCTTGTCACCCATGTGCCGTGGGATCGGGCGGTCGATTTAGTGATGACTGAGGTGCGTACCCGTCTGAATCAGGAAGGCCTGTGGGACGGCATTGGCAAGGCCATGGGAGACATGGCCGATGCTCTCAGTGCCAATCCCGAGCAGCAGGCCATGCTGGAGGGCATGGTCAAACGCATGACCGTTTCGCTTTTGCGCCGCTATCACCCGATGATCGGGCGCCTGGTCCGCGACAATCTGACGCATATGGATGAGCGGGAATGGATCGACAAATTAGAATGGTATGTGGGCCGCGACCTGCAGTGGATCCGGGTCAACGGGGCTTTAGTGGGTGGGATGGTAGGACTGCTGCTGGCTATCCTTATTCATCTCTTGTAGGGGGGCATCGCCCGGTGGTGCTCCGTCATGGCATTAAGCTCGGCTCCGAGAAGGATTGCCAGAGCGAAGAAATAAAGATAGAGCAGCAGTAGAATGACGGTGCCCAAACTTCCATACATTTTATTGTACGTATTGAAATGACTGGTATAGAGGGAAAACAACGACGACATGACCAGAAAAACGGCAGTGGCCAGCACGGTTCCAGGCCGCAGAATAACGAAGCGCAGGCGCAGATCGGGCAGTACGGTATAGAGGATGTCCAGACTGACCACTAACAGCACCAGCATCAACACCCACCGCACAGCCGCGGAAGCTCTGGCTCCGGCAGACCAGTGAATAAGATGCACCAGGACCCAGTGCGTCGCTTCCGTGCCCCCGGTGCCTATGACGAGCACGGCAATAAATAAAAGGCCGACGATGATGCCTGTCCCCAGGGAGAGGCCATACCGCTGCCAAACTGTACGGTGGTAGGGATAGGGCAGTTCGTAGGCATGATTGAAGGCATCCATGAGGCCCAAAAAGGCCCCGGACATGCCCCACACAAATCCGACGATGCCCAGCGACAAAATGGTCGGATTTTCGTGGCGCACCGCCTGTACAATGCTCTTCTGCAGCAAATCCAGCACCGCTGGGGGCACCAGGGCGTCCAGCGGGCGGGTTACCTGGCCGATGCTCCCATGGAGCCGCATAAACCCCAACAGCGCGGTAAGAAAAAGAACCAGGGGAAATAGGGCAAACAAAAATTTGTAGGCCAGGGCTGCCGCATAGGATGGCATGTCATCCCGGGCTACCCGTGACGCGAACGCCTTTGCGGACGCCAGCCAGTTCTTCATTCGCTTCTCCTCCTTTGTGCATGCTTTGAGCCGAACGCGCGCATTCTAACACCAAACAAATGGGAGGGTGCCTGGTGCTGGATAATGTGTCGGCTACAAGTGTGCTGGCCGTGGCCGCTGGTTCGGGATTAGGGTTCCTGGTGGCTACCATTGGTGGCGGAATCCTGGTGCTGTCCGTGTTCATTTTGCGCTACCTGTTCGGTCTTAAAAATATTGGCATGCTGTTTGGCACATCCACTGCCTTAACGGCGGTGATGGCTATTGCACTGGTGGGCATGCGCCGCCATGCCGTCAGCAAGACGTGGCGCCCGGCTGTGTGGTTTACTCTTCCCGGCTGGGTTGGGATGGCCATTGGCCACATGGCCCAACAGTCTCTCTCGCCCCACCTCCGCCTGGCTTTATTAGGTCTGGTGATGTTGGTTAATGCCGCGCTGACTTTCATTTTACCAAAACATACCGGGGACGCCAAAACTCCGGCAGCCCGGCTCGGAATAGCAGGACTGATTGTAGGAGCGGTGGCAGGGTTTTTTGGAGGCGGCGGTGGATTTTTAGTGTTCCCTGCCATGATCTGGACCGGACTTCCTGCGGCTAGCGCCGCGGGAAGTGGGTTGTTGTCAGTGGTAGCCCTGACATTGACCGCTACCGTGCGCAATCTCGGGCGATGTGCCATCGACTGGCATCTGGTCCCATTCTATCTTGCCGGAGCTTTTGCAGGGATTTGGAGCGGCGTGCGCTTGCGGCCATGGAAGGCTAAGGAGCTGTCCACCGTGCATCTGCAGTGGATCGCTGGGAGCATTATGCTGGTGGGTGGGCTGTATCTGATGCAGCACAACTGGGCCAGCCTTTACAGACCGTCTATAGCCCTTTATGATGGGGTAAAGGGAGGGATTGATTATGAGCTTACAAATTGAAGTGACGCCTGAGGCGATTGCCAAACTGGCAGAGCTGGGCACGGAGAAGCAGGCGGACTATGTCCGCGTCAGCGCTGAGCCGGCTTGCGGGTGCGGGCGCATTGGCTACCGCATGTTCTGGGACCAGGAACTCAGCCAGGAAGACGAGCAGATCAAGGCCGCAGGCGTGATCTTGGTCGTTAACGCGGAGAGTCGGCCCTACGTGGAAGGTGGGATCCTAGATTATAAAATGGACCCAATGCAGGAAGGGTTTGTCCTGACGAACCCTCAGGCCCAGACGGGCTGCAGTTGCGGAGGCCACTAACTCTCCCGTGAGTTGCGGCAGGACTGACGAAGCGCCACGGGTGACCGTGGCGCTTCAGGCTACCCAGTGGGCGGTAGCATATAGAGCCACAAACAATATGCCTAGAGGCAGGGATGCAATAAAATACAGTGTCTTATGCCAGGGCTTGCGGCTGATCACCAGCCCCAACGTGATGAATGTAGGAAATGCTTCCAGCACAAGACGCGGCAGGGACATCAGGGGATTTCCGGTAGCCGGGTAGGAAAAAGGAACCAGCAGCGCCAGCACCTCATAAATCCATAAATAGGCGGGCAGGTATTTCACCGATAAGGCTAGCATGATCAGCAAAAACAAGGCGAATACCCAGTTGTAAAAATTACTGGCGCTCAGTTGGGGCATTCCTGTGGCAAACAGTGTGTGCAGGCTGAAGGCCTGTCCTGCGACTTGCCAGGCTTTCACTGTCGCTGCCCACAGTGTCCCTCCGACCCATTGGAAATGCCGCCCCCAGTTGCTCTGGGCATGTTCAAAGACCAAGGGGTCGCCAAACCGGATTAAGAGAAATCCCATATACAGCACAAGGCCTAACGGGGCCCACAGACTATAAAGCAGCGGGCGGATGCGATGTCCTTCCTGAGTCCACGCGAGATAGAGCAGCGGGATGGCCAGAAGCAGTCCGTACATGCTGACCAATGTGGCGGCCATCGCTAACGGGCCCGCAATGCGGTAGCGTCTCGTCCGCGCGAAGTATAGCGACCCAATAGCCGCTGCCATAAACAGGGACTCCGAATACACAGCGTTGGCGTAAAAGGAGGTAGGGAAAAAAGCCAGGGCCAGTACGGCGTTCCAGGCAATTCGGTCCCCAAATTCATATTGCGTCAATCGAAACAGAAACCACAAGGTCACAGCAAAACACAGCAAGCTGAACAGGACGCCCCCAACCACGCCACCACCCAGCAAGTGGACACCTAAGGGGTAGAGGGGGAAGAATGCCGTCGCCGTGGGCCGGTTGGCGTAGCCCATGTTGGCGATCGACAAGTACCACAGTCCGTCCCAATGAGCCCATAGGCCAAAAGTAACATGATACAGCAACCGGCCGGACGGCGGCAGGGTGTTGGGCGGGGACTCCACCCAGGCATGGGGCAGATAGATATAAGCCAGGCCGCCTAATTCCATGAAAAATGCCCGCGATATCGCAAAAAGCCAGAATAAATGCTTGACGGTGGGCCATTTCAAGCGCGGGGTAGGAGATGGAGTCTGGACAGGGAACAGCGCAGGAGATTCCGATGTCAGATCTTTAGCCATGCGACCTCCTTGGTCGGCGCAACTGACTGACCGAGCCCAGCTTCAGGGCATCGCCGCGGATATAGTTGGCCAGCGCAAATACTTGGTAGGCGGTTAGGTTGGTCGTCGAACTCTTGGTCATTCCCAGCAGGCCGCCGGCGGCTATGGGTGTGACCTCCGGCAGCATATCAACAATTTTGCCGAGCAGCTGCACCTGTCCCGCAGGACTGGCCGCGCCGTCGGGATATCCCAAAGTCGCCAGCATGGAGGCTGGGGTTGCAGCCTGCGGCCAGAGGTGGTCGGTATGGTAGTATAGAGCGTTCATCACCATTAAGAGATCCTTTGTGGTAAAGTAAAAATAATGGGTGATGGGCACGCCCATGGCGGTGGAAACAGATTTAGTCGCCAAAGACGGACTTTCGCCCGTAATAGCCTCATAAAGCGGCTTTGGCGCGCCGTTGGCGGCGGGGACCACCGTTCGTCCAGACACGGGAATCACCGTCAGGATCTGGCTGTTGGGGCGCACTACCGCCACAAATCCAAGGAAGGCCGGAGCGTCAGGTGTTCCCCGAATCCCTACAAGGACATTAACCGGCTGCTTTTCGTTAATAGCAATAGTGCTGATACGGCTGTGGATTCGTGAGTGGAGCATCACGGATACTCCTACAAACAGCGCGCCGAGACCTGCAATAACACCGGTGATCCACCGTTGCCGCCTGCTAAACCCTATGCTTGGTGTGCCGTTCCGAGTGTTCATCAGCATTCGATCCTTTATCAGCCGTATTGGCATTTGCTCATCGTTCGCTCCCCCACATACAAGACAATACATTGTAGCATGTTCCACGCAAAAAACTGCTGGGAAAACACAACAGCAGGCCCAGTATCTAGTATGCCCTCTGCTCGTCCGTGTTATGATGGTTGGCGCCACGCCACGTTTTGGTTCCATTCGGCGCCCGCCAGACGTGCTGAAGGAGGGCATTTGGCTCTGTAGAGGAACAGGGCGGGATGGGGCAGTGTCCGGTGTGACAGTGCTTCCAGGTTGGCGATGCCCTTGATTATGAAGCCATCAAACTCTTGGCCCCAGCTCTCGAGCATTTCGGGGCTCAGTGTCCATGTGGCAAACCCGTCGCCTAGATCCAGCACTCTATCGGCCACGGTATCGAGGTGAACCTGGCGGACGTCTTGCCGGGTGACGTCATTCAGAAAAGGATGGTGGCGGACTAAAATTGTCACGGAATAGCCTTGGTGGCGCAGGGCACGGATCAGTTCCCGGTCAAACACCACTTCGCCGGCATTGTCAGTGATATACAGAAGACGGCTGCCTTCCGGGACGTCTGCAAAAAACTGAGAAGAGGCGTTGATGCCGAGCCCCTCGTCCATGGCTTCTTGGAGTTGGCTGAATAAGTGCTCAGGATTGGCATCCAGCCCGGCATCAATAATGTTGGCGGATGCCGCATAGGCCAGCCGTCCAGCAAGGTCTTCCAAAGGCAGTGGGTGCTGCCTCCAAAAGATTTCGGCCAGGGCATTGGCTCTGACTTTCTCATCAGTGTAGGCATCCACCTGATTGGTGGCGTGATTGGCTACTTGATACATCTGGTCAATGGCATGGGCAGGACTGTCGTAGTCACTCCATTGGTCTGCGAGTGAGAGCATGACGTCACGCTGGATGGGCGTCTGGTCGGTTACGCCCCGGTGGTCCAGTGTTTTCATCAGTTGAAGATAGAGACAGGCCGCACATTCCGGTGCGATTTTCATAATTCACCTCGGCATTTCTGATATTATACGTTTGGTTTCCCTTGGGTTCTAGTGTACCATGAAGATCTAGATATTTGCCCCGGTCATCATGAGAGAAGGAGGAACTGGCGGTGTGCGGTCGATATTCTTTGGGCCTGTCATGGGAAGAATTGGCCAGCCAGTGGCGCTTGACGTCTGCCCCCAGCCCGCCTTGGAGTCCACGCTACAACATTGCCCCGGGTCAGGACATTCTCGCCATTGGCAACGATGCCGATGGCGAGCCGAGCGCGGTTTGGGTCCGCTGGGGTTACCCTATGCGCGGACGGATGCTGATCAATGCCCGCCAGGAAAACTTGCAGACCAAGGCCCTGTACCGTGACGCGGTGGAATGGCAACGCGCTGTGGTGCCTGCGGACGGATTTTATGAATGGGCCAAATCGAGCAAGCAGCCCTTCCGGTTTGTGGGCCCGGGGCCTTTGAATATTGCTGGATTGCTGCTGCGTTCTGCGGAAGCGCCGCCCTGGCGCATCGTGCTGATTACCTGTGCCGCCAGCCGCTGGATGGAGGGAATTCATGCCCGCATGCCTTGGCTTTTGACTTCCGATCAGGTGCCTTTATGGCTGGACCGGTCGTCTGCACAGTACCGGGCGCTGGTGCCAAAAGAGGATGTTGTCCTGACCCACTATCCGGTGTCGAGGCGGTTGAACAGCAGCCAAGAGGATAGTCCGGAACTGATTGCCCAGGTTCCAGACTCCTGAGGCCAAGCGCTTCCCCCGACCATACAATTGCGAAGGGGGTCGGGGCGGGAGTGCCTGGACGCGGTGGGAGACTGGTTACGACGGAGTGACCGCGATGGTGATGGAGCGGATGAAGTAGGGATGAACGGGTAAAGAATCTTCCTGCATCGCCGGATTATATTTCACTTTTCCCGCCGCAATTTTTTGTACCACGGTCATGCCTTTGGTTACCCGGCCGAGCTCGGTATAAATAGGGTTTTGGTTGAGGGTGGTGCTCTCCGCACCGGTGCACACGAAAAACTGGCTGCCGTTGGTTGCCGGGGTGCCTGAATTGGCCATGGCGACAATTCCTGGCTGGTATGGATAGGTGGCATCCTTGCCCGTCCACTGATACCCGGGGTTGCCGGTGCCGTTATTGAGAGGGTCTCCCGTCTGGAACATAAAGGGTTTGATGACCCGGAAAATCTCATCACCATTGAAAAATCGGTGGTCGGCTAAAAAGACAAAGTTGTTAACGGCGTGGGGATCTTTTTGAGCAAACAATGATATGTCGAAGGTGCCCGCAGAGGTGTTCACTGTCGCCACGTAGGAATTGTTCGGGTTGATTGTCATTTTCGGCGGGGCTTTCCAGCGCAGGTTGCGGCCGCTGGCGAGAGGGGGAGTCTTGTGGGCGGGCGCGGCCTGCTGGCCGCAGCCGGTCACCAGGCCCGCCGCCATCACAGACAATGCGGGTACGGCGATAATTTGGCGTAGTCTCATAATGTGGCATCACTCCGTTGTCGTATTTTCGCCGCCCATTGTACCATGAATGCGGCGCGGTTCACACCGCTTTCCTGTTCATCGGTTGCCTGACTAGGCTGATTGTGTGGACGATGGCGGCCCCGGCCAGCATTCCCAGACCCGTCAGTGTCACGCCGTTCCAGCGGGACAGGGACCACGCCCAGCTTGCAATGCCTGATCCTAAAGAGCCGCCGAGAAAGTAGGTGACCATGTATACGGTGTTGAGCCGGGCCCTTGAATCGGGCCGCAGCGCGTAAATCCGCGACTGATTGGAGATCTGGCCGGCCTGCACGCCGAGGTCGAGAAGGATGATGCCAATGATCAAAGCCCAAAGGTTGCCCGATAGCGGCCACATCCACAAGAAAGCCACAGAAACAAGGATGATGGCCACGGTGATGGTGATTCTGGGATCGCGCCTGTCGGCTAGGCGTCCAGCAACAGGGGCAACGCTTGCGCCCGCGATTCCCAGGAGGCCGAACAGGCCGATAACCGACGCAGGGTAATGGTAGGGCGCTGTGCCGAGACGGAACGTCAGGGTGGTCCAGAAGGCGCTGAACGCGCCAAATAGCGCAGCCCCAGTCAATGAGGCGCGGACTAGTTCCGGTTCTTCGCGGATTAAGGGACCCAGCGAGCGGATCAGTCCCGTGTAGTTCAAGGTATGGCGGTGCGGATAGGAGCGGGGGAAAAACCGGGCCATAGCGGCTGCAAAAATCAGCATGAGGACCCCAGCCAATTGGTAAACCCGGGCCCATCCCAGCCAGTCGCCCACCAATCCGCTGACCGTGCGCGCTCCTAATATTCCAATCAGCAGCCCACTCATCACGACGCCGACCACTCTGCCGCGGGACGCGTCCGGGGCAAGGTCAGCAGCGACGGGAACAATCACCTGCGGCACTATGGTCACCAAACCCAGCGCGAAGTTCATGACGAGGAAAGGGGTGAAGGCGGGAGTGATAGCGACAAGCTCCAACGCGAAAGAGGTCAGGATAAACAGCCCCACAATCAGCCGTTTGCGCTCCCACAGGTCAGCTAGGGGCACAAACAGCAAGAGACCCGCCGCATAGCCGATTTGTGTGAGCATGGTCACAATCCCGACTTCAGCTGGCCCGACATGAAATGTGTGGGCCATGAGTGTCAGTAGAGGCTGGTTATAGTAAAGATTGGCAACACTGGCACCGGTCGCGACGGACATGAAGATGACAAGCCAAGAAAATGTCATGAGTCCCTCCTGCTGGGTTGGCGTTAGTGTTCTATTGTAGAGGCTTTTGGCTCTCCCGAACACTTGCGCGACCCGGATTGTGGTTTAAAATAGTCCCAGGATTAGGATAAGATGTCCCGGTTCCAGTCCATAGACCCTTTGGGTGGGGCTGGACCATAAAATGTTCGGGGGGATTATAGTGCAAGCTATCGCACTGACAGAATTTGGAGGGCCCGAGGTTTTGCGCATGCAAGAAGTGCCCATGCCAGCATGCGGTCCCGATGATATTGTCATACGTGTCCACGCGGCAGGCGTCAATCGCGCTGACCTGCTGGAACGTCAAGGGCTCTATCCGCCGCCGCCCCCACGTCCAGAATATCAAATTCCGGGACTCGAATGTGCCGGGGTGGTGGCTAAGATCGGAACCCGCGTCATGCGGTTTCATGAGGGAGACCGCGTAATGGCCCTGATCTCGGGCGGAGGTTATGCGCAATATGTGGCCTGCCCAGCCGAATTCGCGTGGGCTGTTCCGCCGGCTCTGACGGATGTTGAGGCTGCGGCAATTCCGGAGGCTTTTCTCACGGCGTATGATGCACTCTTCGACAAGGCAGGACTGGCCATGGGGCAGCGGGTCATCATCCATGCGGGGGCTGGCGGGGTAGGATCGGCGGCCATCCAGCTGGCTGTTTTGGCGGGACTGCATGTGATGACGACGGTGGGGACGGAAGAAAAGCGGCAGCGGGTCTTGTCTCTAGGCGCGGAGGAGGCGGTCAATTATCACCGCCAGTCCTTTGTGGAAGCAGCGCGCACGTGGTCTGCGGGACAGGGAGTGGATGCCATTTTGGATTTTATCGGCGCGAACTACTTGGAGCAGAACATGGTCAGCCTTAAAACGGGAGGGGTTCTGGTGGTGATCGGCACGCTCAGCGGGGCCGAGGCGCCAATCCACCTCGGCCAGCTCCTGGGGCGCAGGATCACCTTGCGAGGAACCGCCCTGCGATCTAGACCGGTCTATGACAAGATGCGTCTGATCCAAACATTTCAGGAAAGAACTGGGGAGTTTTTCCAATCTGGCCGGCTGGGAGCCATCATCGACCGTACTTTTCCGTTAGCACATGCCGATGAGGCCCACCGCTACCTCGTAACCAATCAAACGATAGGCAAAGTCATTCTTACAGTAGATTAACCAGGATCCAGATAGTGGCCGATCTGGAGGAGCAGGGATTGGGCGTCTTGCGGGCCGTAGGGACCGGGGGTCTCCATGCGGCCGCCCGCTGCGCGGGCGTGCCCGCCGCCATGAAACACCTGCTCCATCAGTACGGCTGCGTCGATCCTTGTGTCACTCCGTGCGGATAGCCGGCCGTCTGCCTTGAGGAAGACAACGAGGGCGGCTCCCCCCGCCAATAATTTATGGGCCACTTCATTCACAGCACCTTCTCCGCTAAGCGGGATGGCCACCATTGGAAACGGCCGGAATGTGCGCACTGCCCTCCCCATTTGCTCCCGGACAAATTGGCGCTCCTGACTAATCAGCCTGGCCAGACTGTCTTGGTCGGAGGGCTGATAAGGGGCCCAGCCCTGGCCGAACCGTTGCTGGAACCACTCATAGCCCTGGTCGTGAAACAACCGGTTTAAATTTTGTCCCGGTTCATGACATGGCTGCCATAAATCATAACGCTCGACACTGGCGATCAGCCGGTCCCAGTTTTTTGACGGGGTCAGCCACCCCTGGGTGACGGCATACTCGTAGAACAGGCCGGAACCAGACTTGCTGAGATCAATGGTTACGTGCGGAAAGGCCCTGAGACCCAGTGCCGACTGATGGTGATCCAGAAGCTGATGGATGCGTGAGGAGTACAGAGGATACTGGTCGGTTTTTAGAGAAACGTCAGCCAGGTAAACCGGTTTCTGGTCCGAAATGGCTTCGAATCCGCGGGCAACCTGGTCTGGTTCTACAAACACCGGGATCAGTCCGCACTGCTGCCCGATTGCCGCTGCTGTGGCCCCGTCCAAACAGTTCTTGTGGGTAATGAGCCAGCCTGTATTGTTCATCCATATCCTCCTGTTTCGCGATGGGCGCTCTGTCGCCAGATGAAGCATAGCATGACGCGGCTAGACGCGAAATATGTCACCGGAGAGGATGTCTATGCGGCTGGCGCGGATGGTATGCCCCTGCAAGGTTCCCGCCAGCCGAACCGTGGCTCCAGCTCGCAGGGCGTGGACATCCTGCACCCGTGTGCGGCCGGCGACTTCCACGGTATATACGCCAGGCTGGGTCTGCGGACTGTATACCAGCAACCTCTGAAAGGACCGGGCTTTCTCTTGCGAGAACGCGTGGGCGGACGTGAGCAAGGTCGCTGTCAGAATGAAAACTGTCAGGGGCCGCCGTGATTTTCTTGATCCTGCCAAGTTTACCGACCTCCTCCCACGCAGAGCGTGGTCTCGGATGGAGTTCCCGTGATGATTAACATTCGCCTCGGAGTCATGGGATTCCTTTATGCTAAACCTGAAGATTGGTTGAAGCTCTGCAGTCTCGTGTGTTCAATGGGCCGTACGGACTTTATAGATAAATGCGGAGCCCAGGACAAAGTACAAAAATGTTACCAAAAAGAGCATGCGGTAAGCGGTAGACAGGGGAACGACATGGGCCAGGGGTGCAATCAGAGCTCCAGCGATCATGCCAGCCCCGACTTGTCCGAGATTGAACGAAGCTTGCCAAAGCCCCATGCTCCTCCCTTCTGTCGGTCCGGGGGGCAAGACATCCACAGCAAGCGCCCAGTCGGTGGAAAGATAGATGCCATATCCTACCCCAAAAATCCCCCCCATCACGAAAATTGTGGGCATATTATGGGTAAATACAAACGTAAGCGCAGTGGCTCCCATCAAAAGTCCTCCGGTTGAGACCAGGATTTTTCGCTTGTGGATACGGTCTGAAACCCAGCCCGCCGCCAGGACGGAGACCAATGAGCCCAGCGTGAGCAGCACCAGAATGTCAAATACGGTGCTTTCGGGGTTTTTGAGGCCCACGGTGAATTTGAGATAGTAAAAAAGATAGTTTTCCAGGGTCGCAAAGCCGAGCATGACCATCAGCCGGGTGGAAAAAACCCACCAGAAATCAGGATGCTGCCGGGGGGAGATCCACATCTGGCGGATTCCTTGCAAAACGCTAACGGGTTGAACTGACTGCTGCCGGGAATCTTGTTCCTTCACGCCAAACTGGGTGACGGCCCAGCCACCTGCTAATATTCCGGAGAGCACCCAGTACACTGAGGGATTGCCGAAATATCGCGGAGCCAAAGCGCCAAATATTATAGCGAATTGGGTCATAAATCCCATCCAGCCCGAAGCAGTGCCCCGCTGCGCCGTGCTGACCAAGTCAGGGATTAGGGCCTGGTAGGCGGCCTGGGCGAGATTGGCGAAGAACTGCACCAGAAAATAGCCGGCGGCGAATACCAGCAGGGAGTGGGAGCCGTAGCCCATGATCAGAAGCCCGGCAATATTGCCGAGAGTGCCCAAGAGAATATAGGGCCGCCGGCGGCCCCAGTGGTGGCGCACGCGGTCGCTGACCCATCCCGCCCAGGGTTGGACGAAAGTGGCGATAACCGAACCGATGACGACGAGAATCGAGAGGATTCCTGTTGAGGCATTGCGGCCGACAATGGCCAAAATGGCGCGGGGAACAACGATAATAATTAACGCCGTCCACTGCACATTGGCTGTAAACCAATAGAAACTCAAGGTGAAATTCTTAGTGGGGGATAAATGTTTGATTTCGGTATTGACCTGCTGCACCCTATCCTCATCCTTCCAAGGTCAAGTTCGACGATAAAATTTATTCCACATGCCGCGTGAAAATCCTCTTTAACGGTATTTACTGATCGGAGAGGGGACCATAATTTCGGTATAATCAAAAGGACAAGACCTAACAGAGCTGAAAGAAGGGGACGGCGAATGGAACATGCGGGAAATATTCTGCCCAATGTGCTGCAGGCGGTGGGCCACACCCCTTTAATTGCCCTTCAGCGTGTGATTCCCGGCAATGGGGCGCAAATCGCGGTGAAGTTTGAAGCGGTCAATCCAGGCGGGAGCATAAAAGACCGCATTGCTGGCGCTTTAATCGACAGCGCAGAGCGCGATGGGCGACTTCGCGCCGGAGGCACGATTGTGGAGGCGACAGCCGGCAATACAGGAATAGCCCTGGCCATGGCGGCCGCGGTAAAGGGTTACCAGGCGCTTTTTGTGGTTCCCGAGAAAATGAGTCCCGACAAAATTGCCATTCTAAAAGCTTTCGGCGCCTCGGTGCGCATCGTGCCCGAAGCTCCCAGAAACGATCCGGACAATTACCAAAACATTGCTAAACGGCTGGCCGAAGAGGTACCCGGTGGCTGCTATATGGGGCAATTTGAACAAGAGGCCAACGCCCTCGCTCATTTCAACACCACGGGTCCAGAAATTTGGGAAGCGTCCGGAGAAAGAGTCGCTGCCGTGGTGGCAGGGGCGGGAACTGGCGGCACCATCACGGGAATTGGACGATACTTGAAGCAGAAAAATCCAGACATTCTCGTGATTGGCGCGGACCCAGTGGGTTCTATTTTTACGGGTCCCGTGGCCCCGTTTAAAATTGAGGGAATGGGAGAGGACTATTATCCCGCCACCCTGGATATGGATGTGGTGGACCGCTGGGTGGCGGTGGCTGACGAGGAGGCCTTTGCAATGTGCCGCCGGCTGGCGCATGAAGAAGGCATTTTGGCCGGGGGCTCATCAGGCGCAATGGTGCATGTGGCGGTCCGGGTGGCCGAGAGTCTGCCGGCGGGATCGCTGGTGGTGGCGGTGGCTCCAGATACCGGCCGCAACTATCTCAGCAATATTTTTAATGGCTAGATCGTCTCCATTCCGATTGCGGGGGCGCCACTCCCGCTGGGTTCTTTCTCCCTAATGCGGGCGGTGCTAAAATAATCACTATCGGTGAAGTGGTGCGTGCATCAACTGCAGGATCCGGGGTCTTGGGGCGTTGCAACATGGTTGCAGAAGCGTTGGGTTGATCTCAAAATTTGGAGGATAGCGATGCTGGAATGGTTGATTGGCAAGAGACGAGGCACAAAAACACAGCGGGTTCCCTCTGTTATTATGCCTGGTGAAGTATTGGAACTTATCGAGCAAGGTCAGAAAATCGTCATTCTGGACGTGCGCATGCAGCATGAGTACCGGCAAGGACACATCAAAGGCGCCCAGTTAATCCCTATTGCGGAGCTTAATAAGCGTACCCACGAGTTGCGCACGGAGGCGATGATTGTCACGGTCTGCCACACGGGACGCCGCAGTGCTCAAGCCGCCCGCATGTTGCGCACCCAAGGGTTTGAGGTACGCAATATGGTTGGCGGCATGGCCAAGTGGACTGGGCGTGTGGTGAAGTGAGGCCGCAGTCATCCGTGTAAGGGCACCGTTGTGGGGGAAGGGGAAAAAGCGATCATGTTTGTGGACCAGATTGTTGTTCGGGGCACGGGAGCTGTGGCAGTAGTCGGCGGGATAATTTTTGGGATGGTCGGAATCCCTCAAATTATGTATTACCTGATAGGGGCAGGCATCATCCTCCTAGCCTTTTCTCTCGGATGGAATGCGCGCTACCAGCGTGTGCTGACCAATGTGCCGCAAGGAGGATATGAACCGACCGGGGAAGTGTATGTCAATCCCGGCGGAAGTCCTGTGGAAGTGTGGCATAAAGGAATCCGCCGGGTATACGTGCGGCATCAGGCGGCCCAGTAAGTGCGGGGAAAATTTATTCTCCTGCTGGTGGCCGCCAACATGCTTTGGGCTGGCAACTACCTGGCCGGAAGGGTGCTCCGCATCAGCATGGGCCCGTTTACCCTTAACGGAATCCGGTGGATTGTTTCGGCAGCCATTTTGATGCTAATTGTGCGCCAGCGGGGAGAGCGCGTGCCCTTCCGGCAAGAATGGAAAGCATTTGTGCTCATGGGATTTGTGGGCATGTTCCTGTTTTCGAGTCTGACTTATTGGGGACTTGCCATGGTTCCGGCCGGTGAAGCTGGGTTGTTGTCCGGATTCACCCCTTTGGCAGTACTGGTGGCAGGATTTCTTATTGCGGGGGACAGAGTCCGCCTCGGACAGTGGGCGATGGTGGCGGTGTCCATTGGCGGGGAACTGTTGCTGCTAGGAGGGAGTGGGTCGGAGTCCGGCGGTGTCATGGGGGCCGTTGTCCTGATTATGGCCGCATTGGCCTGGGGGGTATATACCGCTTTGGGACGGCGCTACCGCCACCGATTTTCGGCTTTGGTGCTGACAGCGGGGGCCGCCGTAGGGGGAGTTGTTCCGTCCGCTCTGCTGGGCCTGTGGAACCTCTCATACCAGCCGGTCCGCTTGACGGCCGAGAGTGTTCTGGCTTTGGCATACGTGAGCACTCTGGCTTCAGTGGTGGCATTCATGATGTGGAGTGCTGGGGTAAACCGGCTTGGCAGCGGGACGGCGGCACCCTATATGAATCTTTTGCCGGTGTTTACGGCAGTGTTGGCTGTCCTGCTTCTCCATGAAAGCTTGACCGTGACGCAGATGGAAGGCGGGTTGATTGTCATTGCAGGCGCTGCCGGTGCGGGTTTCATCCGCTCTCCCGCACGGGTTACGGAGCAGCCGACGTCGATGCCTGAATGAGGTACGCCGCAAAATACTCGGGTGCAGGCATGCCCGTGAACACATAGGGTCCGGGCTCGCACCATGTGGTTGGGACTCCCAACACCTGGTGCTGTTGTCCCGCAGCAGGGAACTGGTCAACCTGAATGATATTGACGCTAATCAGCGGCTGGAGGCGGGCAAACTGTATGGCCATAGCCACCACATGAGGACAGCGCATGCAGGTGGGGGAGACAAAAATCTGCGCCTGCACTGGATGTTGGATTTGGGCCAGCCATGACGATATGGGGGGCACCGTTGCTGCTAGGGACTGTCCAAAAGTGAGGAGAGCCTCGATCAAGGCGGTGTATTCCATCCCGCTGGGTGTCCCGCTAAAGCGGACGCCGAAAACGCCGTGGCTCTCTGACACGATCGTGGTGGTCGGGTCGAGCATCCCGCTGGCGAGAGGCAGGAGGTCCCGGCTGAGATTTTCTGGAGATAGACTGACAGTGTAATCCACGAGGTCCAGTGTGGCCTGGGTCAGAGAACCTTGCGGCAGGTCGGAATAGACGCGCAGGGTGAGATTTTCTCTTATAGTCTCCAGTGTGCGTCTCGTGCGCCGCTCATCATCCTCACTTAGAAACATGGGTGTTTTCCTCGCTTTCGGGAAGCAGGGTGCGGCCTGCCGACTGCCAGCACCAGCGCTCCGTATAGTCGTCCAAAGGGTAGTAATGGGTGATGACCAAATCCGGACGATTCGGAACGGGCACCAGGTTAGACCGGAATCTCAGCCTTTTAATATCACTTTGTGCACGAAATGACAAGATCTCCGACGTTGAGGGGATCGTTGCCGGCGAAGGGCAATACTTTTCGGCCAGTTCTTCCCACGTCATGCCAATGCGGTGTTGGAGGAGAGATTTAAGGTGGTGAAGCCACGCTTCGGTGGCGTAGGGCTGCCACTGCACCAGCAGCCGATTCAGCATATGTGCCAAAAGTTCCGGAGGCCACCATTCCGCGAGTGGGGAGTCCGGAGCATAAAGTAGTACGGCCAGATTGCTATTAAGACCGTCAAGCGCCCCAAAGGGGATCCCGAACAGGCGCCCCGTAGTGTCATTCCAAAAACGCAGATACCAGCCAATATCGAGCAGTGCGGCAGGAAAAGGATTGAATCGCCGAATCCACTCTAGATATTCGGCCGGCAGGTCCAGGAGCGGTGCGACATAGGGCCGGTATCCCGATTTGTAGAGCCACTGGTTGAGCTCTCCGCTGACGAGTGGCTTTTTTAGAGTGCGGGCAATCGTTACCAACAGGTCGCGTGAAATGTCTAGAACTTGGGATTGTTCGATTCGGGACAATTGTTTTTGCGACAAGGCGACTTTGCTGGCAAGCTGAGCCTGAGACCAGTGCAAAGAATTTCGGTGCATCCGGATAGACTGCCCTATCGATTTATCAATTGTCATCGCCGGGAGTAGCCGCCCTTTCCCATAATGCTTTCAGTGTAGCATCCCGCAGCGGTCTAGGGTGAATCATACGCATAAAGCGTTAAGAAAAAGGTCATTCTAACCTTAAAACCGTAAGGGGAGTCAGCATGAAGATTAAGGAATTTCGAATGACCGGCAAATATCCGAATTTTGAGGTGCACACCATTCTTGACGATGGAAGTCAGAAGACGCAGGATATTGAGATCGGCAATTTGGAGTACGTGGGCACATTGGATGAAAAGCAGCTCAAAGCACTGATCAAAGAGGCAGTGAAAGCCCATGAGGAACCTAGGCAGACAGAGGCCATGAACCAGCTTGTAGGGAAGTCTTTATAGGCAAATTGTGGGGGATGCCGAAGCAAAACATGCTACAATCGATCCAATCAATGCGATTGTGGGGATGGTGGCAAGCTTGGGCAGCACAGCAAGACCCTTGGTGATTTCTTTTGCGCAGCATCCCCTAATGCGGCGTGCAGCGGCGCTGTTCAACGATCTTGATGTCCGTTTTATCGGCGATATCGGGGCTCCGACCCGGATGGACACTTTCAGCCAGGCGCGGGCGATGATCGCCGCGGGCAACGCGGTCAATGAGCGCACACTGGCCCCTTGGGGTCAATTGGAGTATGTGCAGACTCTGGGATCTGGCTACAATAACCTGGATTTGGCCGCGCTGGCATTTCGCCGCATTGTTGCGGCCCACAATCGTGGACAGAATGCGCAGGCGGTCGCGGAGCATGTGCTGATGTCTGCGATGTACCTGTTGAGGGATATGGGCGATGCCCATGAAATGGTTCTTGGCGGATCATTCGGCGACCGCCAGCGGCTAGCGGGATCCATCCGTGATTTAAGCGGGCTTACGTTGGGTATTTATGGGCTGGGCTCGATTGGTCAACGCCTTGCTGCATTCGGGAAAGCGTTTGATCTGCACATGGTGTATCACCAGCGCCACCGCAATCTTGCATGGGAGAAAGAGAAGGCAATCCGTTACGTGCCAGCAGAGGCCCTGTGGGGGATGTCAGACATTGTGGTACTGGCCGTGCCGCTGACGGAGGCTACCCACCATTTAGCCGGACCGGAGTCGCTATCACAGATGAAGCCTTCGGCGGTGTTGGTCAATGTGGGCCGCGGAGCAGTCGTAGACGAGCACGCACTGGCGGATGTACTGATGAGGCGGGCTATTTACGGTGCTGCTCTGGACGTTTTTGAATCTGAGCCGCTCGATGCCAGCAGCCCTTTGCGGAATCTTCCTCTGGAGATTCGGCGCCGTGTACTGTTCTCGCCCCACATTGCAGGGATGACCACACAGTCTCTGGAAAAAATGGCCGCGAGCGCGCTGCGCAATGTCCATCATTATTTTTCTCATGAGCCGCTCCAAGACCAACTGATTCCAGAGGATGGGGTTAACCCTTGGGATTGGCGAAATGCCTTGCTCCAAAAATAACCTGCCATCCATCGGAATGGGGGATAAGGGGACACCCATTCACCAAGACGCTGGCGCTCGCCCATATAAAAGGCCCTTCGGCCCACACGGTGTGGAATTGAGCGAGCAGCAGCCCAGCAAGGCAGGCTAAAAATAGATCGGCTGCAACGCCGACAAGCGCTACCCGCCGGTGCGCCGACAGGGAAAGACCGGCCATATCGATCGCGGACGATAGACGGCCATGGTGCCACCGCAGGCCACGCCAACGGCCTCCGAGATGCTGAGCCAACAGGATGTGTGCGCTTTCATGGATTATGGTGTTGAGAATAGCCGCGATCAGAATAGACGGCCACAGCCATGATGTCATCCGTATCCACCTCTCGCTCTGCACCTAAGAACAGTGTCTCATCTTCTATGGTCCATATCCATTTGTATTATTCCCGTTTTCGCGCAAGACCCAAAACAGAAACAACAAGGGAAACTCTCTGGACCATGGGTTATAGTGGGATAGATAAGGTTACGATTCACAAAAATAGAAAAGTCTACCGGAGGCGACCACATGTCCCAGCAAGCGCTGCGGCCCATTGGGGAGATTGCTCAGCAACTTGACCTTTTGCCATCAGATATTATTCAGATTAGCACCGATAAAGCAAAGATTCCCTTGGATATTATTTATCAGAGGCCACGCCGAGCCAAGCTGGTGCTGATGACCTCTATCAATCCCACCCCGCCCGGAGAGGGAAAGACGACGATGTCGATTGGATTGTCACAGGCTATGCGGCGTTTGGGAATTGCGGCTACGGCGGTATTGCGTGAACCGTCGATGGGACCGACATTCGGCATGAAAGGAGGAGCGACTGGGGGCGGGGCATCCCAGGCTGAGCCTTCCACAGAAATCAACCTGCACTTCACTGGAGATTTTCACGCGATTACGGCGGCGCATAATCTATTAGCGGCTTTAATCGACAACGAGCTGTTTCACGGAAGCCGCTTGCATGCTGATCCCCGGCGCATTTTGTGGAAGCGTGTGCTGGATGTCAATGACCGCGCGCTGCGCCATGTGGTCATTGGGCTGGGAGGCCCTGCCCAAGGAGTTCCACGCGAAACCGGATTTGATATCACGGCGGCTTCAGAGGTAATGGCGGTCCTCACTCTTGCGCAAAATTTGAAGGATTTGAAACGGCGCCTGGGACGGATGGTCATCGCCAGTGAGGGAGCAGAGATGGTGACGGCGGCGGATATTGGAGCCGAAGATGCGATGACGGCCCTGCTGAAGGACGCGATGATGCCGAATCTGGTGCAGACGTCGGAACACACGCCGGTCATAATGCACGGGGGACCATTTGCCAACATTGCCCACGGCTGCAACAGCATTGTAGCAACTGAGGCAGGACTGCGCATGTCAGACGTCGTGATCACGGAGGCAGGATTCGGCGCGGATCTTGGAGCGGAAAAGTTCTTGGATATCAAGGCCCCCCTGGCGCACCTCGAACCGTCTCTGGCGGTGGTGGTGGTCACCTTGCGGGCTCTGCGCTATCACGGCGGCCAAGATCTGGCCCACATGGCTGAACCGAATCTTGGGGCCCTCAAGCAGGGAATGGCGAATTTGCTCAAACATATCGAAAATCTTGAGTCATTTGGACTGCCTGTGGTGGTCGCCATCAACCGGTTTGGGACCGACACGGAAGAAGAAATTCAGTGGCTGGTGCATGACCTCGGCGCGCGGGGAATCTCTGCAGCTCCGGCGGATGTATTTGGTCAGGGGGGAGCGGGGGGCCAAGATTTAGCGCGTCTTGTGGCCAAAGAACTGGAAAGGCAGCCCGCGGCGTTCCAGCCCCTATATGCGGATGAGTTGCCCTTGCATGAGAAAATTGAGCGGATTGTCACCAAAATTTACGGGGGCAGCCGGGTCGAATACAGTGCCAGTGCAGAGCGCACGCTTAAAAAATTGCAGAAATGGGGGGAAAGCGATTTAAAGGTCTGCATAGCCAAAACCCAGTACTCCCTTAGCGACAATCCCAAGCGCCTTGGTCGTCCCGAGGGCTTTACCGTGTCCATTCGGGACATTGATATTGCCCGAGGAGCTGGATATATCGTGCCTCTGGCGGGTGACATGATCCGCATGCCTGGATTGCCTAAAGAGCCGGCGGCCTACCGTGTTGGGGTGGATGACGCGGGCCACATTCAAGGGGTCCGGTAAATGGCGTTGAAAGCGCTCATCTTTGACGTGGACGGTACAATGGCCGATACCGAATTGCGGGGCCACCTTTGGGCGTTCAACGAAACGTTCAAAGAGGCTGGACTGCCTTTTCGGTGGGATGTTGAAACCTACCGGGTTCTATTGGGTGTTGCCGGGGGGGAACGGCGTATCAAGCATTTTATCGAGGAACGCCCGGACTTGCCAGACCTTGACCCGTCTTTTATCTCCCAGCTGCACCGCCGCAAGACCGATCTGTTCGCGGAGCGGGTCCGCCAAGGAAAAATACCTTGGCGGGCTGGCGTTGTCCGGCTGATCCGGGAGGCGGTTGGGATCGGGCTGAAGGTCGGGATTGCGACAACAACACAAGCCGCGAATGTCCGCGAGTTGCTCGTTACAGGTTTTGGTCAAGGCTGGCCCAATTGGATCGACACCGTGTGCGCGGGGGATGATGTGGCGGCAAAAAAACCCGACCCTGAGGTCTATTACATGGCGCTGCGGCGCCTGGCGGTGAATCCCGACGAAGCCGTGGCTGTGGAGGATTCTCAAATTGGATTGCTGGCTGCACGGGCCGCCGACATAAGTACGGTGATTACAACTAACGACTGGACGGTTCAGCAGGATTTTCAAGGAGCCATGGCGGTTTTGAACGGATTGGGAGAACCGAGGTCTTTGGCTGTGGGGGACAGCCCGGAAGGCCGTGTACAGGCTGTGGTGGACTGTGCGCGTTTGCAGAAGTGGCTGGCCTTAACGAAGACGGGAGGAATACGGGGGCAATAGGGACATTATGCATAGGAAAAGAGTTTTGAGAAGCATATTGCTCACGGTGGGTATCATGTTAGTTCACGACAGGGCGTTCTAAATAACTGCATTAATTTATTGATAATGAAAGCCATTATCAATTATAATAGCTCCAATATGGTTGAATAGGGGGAAAGCCGGGGTGAATACACGGCGTGTGGTCTTGGCTGTTGGGGCTGGCATCTTCATTGGAACCTACGATGTGGCTGCGATTTCGGTGGCGCTGCCTCAAGTGGTGCGGGTTTGGCATATCTCCACAGGTGCTGTGGCCCTCTTGGGGTCTTCTACGTTTATCGGAATGATCCTGGGCAGCCTTCTGGCTGGACCTCTGGCGGACCGGTTTGGCCGCCGCATGATTTTACTCTTAGATTTTATTGCGTACGGGCTGGCTGCCTTGCTCAGTGCATTGAGCCCAAGCCTGGCATGGCTGATATGGGCACGGGTAATCGTTGGACTGGGCGTTGGAGCTGATTTTGCTGTAGTGTTCCCTTACCTCGTCGAGTACGTGGATTCAGCGCACCGGGGACGGGTGATGGCTTGGGCGATGTGGGCGGCAAATTTTGGCATGCTGGCCGCCTATGGGGCTGGAGCTATCGCCCTGCAGTATCCTGGTGGGTGGCGCATTCCCCTGGCCGTGGGCGCCCTGCTCGTCTTGCCCATCTTATGGTTTAGGAGATCCATTCCGGAATCGGCGGAATGGCAGGCGCACCGCGCGACTTCCTGGCGGGACGTTAAGGGCATCCTTAGGTCGCCGCATTACCGGAAGACTGTGGTGCTGTCCTCGGTAACATGGCTAAGCTACCAGGTCAGCGACCAGGGATTGACCATGTTTTTGCCGTTAATGCTGGTAACCGTGTTTGGGACGACGGTGGCCGGTGCGGCATGGCACAGTGTACTGGTCAAGGCGGTGACTATCCCGGCCGCTCTGTTCACGGTAATGTTGATTGACCGGTGGGGCCGGCGCCCGCTTCAAGTGTGGGGTTTTTGGGGAAGGGCTCTCGGGCTTCTTTTATTGGGAGCGTTGCTGCTTTGGGGTCCATCACCCTTAAGAAGCCATCCCGCCTGGACGACTGCAGCGTGGATTCTTTTGGTTATCGCCTATGCTTTCGGGGCATGGGGCCCAGACAAGACCACGGTGATTACCACGGCGGAACGGGTGACGACTAGCGTTAGGGCAAGTTCGCAGGCCATAGCGGAGGCGAGTGGCCGTGTGGGCGGTATCATCGGTATTGCGGGATACAGTTTTCTCGCGGCGGTATGGGGACCGGGCGCGGGTCTTCTATTTTTTGGGGCTATGGCGCTAGTCGGAACGATTATCAGCCAGGCCACCTTACCGGAAACCAAGAGCGTTGCGGTCCAGTCTTATGGGCAGGTGGCTGAAGATCCTGTGATTGTTCCGCCGGCCTCAGTGTAGGACTGCGGTGGGGAAGGTTCTCTCCCACCTAGCGGTTTTGGTGGTCATGGAGAAGAATGTTGCGGGGCTCGTTTGCCCATCGGTTACGTTCCTACACCAGTTTCCGGTCCTTGATGTCCATTATGGCCCTTGAACATAACGCCCGCGCATTCCCCTTCTTAGGCGATAGCCAAGAGGGGGTCAAGCGGGCCAGCCCGCAGGGCTAGACAACCCTAAATTTTTGTTCTACTATAAGGGCATAGGGCCGGAACGGTCCGAATCGACGCCTGGGGAGATCCAGCATAAGACGCACGCAGCCTAACGGCTCGGCGCAGCGGTCGTAGAACCAGGAACTTCCGGGAGTGATCCCAGAAACCCCTGCCTCAACCCGTATGGGTTAGGCGGCGGGAGAGTTCATTGAAACTGGTCCTGCAGCGCTCCGCACGGGCGGAAATTCTTCGAACATTCGAGAAGTGCGGTGCGCTTTGATGCGATAGGGTTTATTTAGTGATGCATGAATGTAAATTTGCAGGGGCTCAGAGCCAAAGAGGGGTTTTTTCTGGCTCTCTCTGTGTCCGATAATAGAGATTATGTAAACAAAAACGGATCCGTCAGAAGGGGATCCACGGATCTTGCGGTTGGGTTTTTCCTCACTCACCTTCTCAGTCCGGCGCGCCCAGATAAGCGGCAAGTGCCGGGTCGCTGCAAATGTTATTGCACCAATAGGCGCCGTCACAGTCAGACGCGGCGCACAAGTGCCGTTTTCGGGAAAATATGTTGGCGGTAATGCGGCTGTGACCAACTTATGTTAAGCTGGCCTTGCATCAGGTCCTGCCAAGTATGTCACACGCGATGGCTGGCGAGCTGGCGGAAATGGTCCATTGCAAAAATTTGGCTCGTCCTGTACGGTCGGGGCCTTCGGTGGTGTTCTCTCGGGGTTTTGCCGAATTGTTGATAAGAGCCAGTGGCCTCTCCCCTGCTTTCTTAAGACTCCCCTCTCCCTGGTTAAAAAAACCTCAATCTGTCATTAGAGGTCACTGTCTGGCGACAGCGCGGATCTCACAGGATTCGTCCGCTGGAGGGCTGCTCTCGCACTATTGAGAGGGGATCGATGGTGCGGTCCGTCCCCCTCTCGCCGCCGAGGAGCCATGAAAGAGATTGACGGGGAAGCACGTCCCTGTCTTTCGTGTGATGCCCTCGGCCCAGGTGTTACCCGGCACCTGATTGAGATGCCCCGCCGTGTTTTTCACCGTGTGACTACGGCAGGGATCGTGTGGTACGATTCTTTAGTGCTGGTAAATCTGGTGGCGCTGATCGAGCCATGCGTTCGCTTGCGGTACCGTATCCCTTTTTTCTCCGGGTCGCGTTCATCCAAAGCAATGTCGAGCATCCAGTGCTCGGCGCCTGCGTGAATACGCAGGAGCGGATTGCCGTTTTTTGTACGGTCACCACGGGCGGACAAACGACCATTGTGCCCTTCCATCCCATTGTTCTTTCCAGACCTTTTGCCGTCGAAATTCGGTAAGCGTTAAATACATAGCACCTCGAATCGAACCACCTCCAATTTCTGCGATCCTTAGGATAGACCGAGAACAAGGAGGATCTCTCTATACCACCTTGCGACAAGAATGGGCGCAGCGCATTGCCGCGCGTTTCAGGCCAGTGGCCAAAGTGCCCCAGCCTGGTGCGCACAACAGCAGGTAAATCTCCGGCAGTTTCATTATGGGAAACGCAAATTCGCGGCCGATTCGGCCACATCCTCGCCCACCCAGTGGGTCTCCCTGCCGCTCACGCCTCCCGCAGCGGAGCCTTCCTTGAGTCTGCGCGTGGGTGCGGCCGTCATCGCGGTGCAGCCCGGGTTCAATGCGGCTTTGCTCCGGGAGATCGTCGACGCTCTGGAGGGACGATGATGCTTGCCTTGCGCAGCGACACGCCCGTGTATCTGGCATGTGGGATCATGGACATGCGGAAGTCCATTCGAGCGAGAAGGTCCTGAGCCGGAGACCCTCTGCACTCGGGGAAAACGTTCGCCGTTTTTGGGGCGAACGTTTTCCCCGAGTCCCGGCCCAAAGGGCCGAATCCGTGAATCCCTCAATTCGTGCTCCAACGAAGACAGAGGGTGCATCAATGCGACGAAAAAGCGACCGAAATGCTCAGCGGGCTGATTGCCAGCCCCCGTTTTTTTTCGTGAAAGGACTCCTCCGGAAAACCAGCCCGAACGCAACTCCCCCCGACCATTATTGCTACATGCATCCCCAGATAAGTCAGGCAGCAGGGAAACGCACCGCACTTCTCGCGAATTTCCGAAGAATTACCGCCCGTTCGGAGCGCTGTAGCCACCAGTTTTAACTCCATGTCCTCCATTGGAAGGGTCCCACCTGACTTATCTGGGGATGCATGTATTGCTATGGGACGGGATCATGGCATCGCCAGCAAAAGCCGGACAGCGGAACGCATCAATTTAGACACTATAGCCAAGCAGCAACAAGCCATCCGAAGTCAAGAACTCCAAGGCTTCGGATGGCTCTCTCTCGGTTTAATCATCAAGTAAGCAACGAACAACACTTCTCATGGTAATGGATCTGATAGCCTTTATGTTCGGCGTAACGGATCGTATCTGGCAACGGGTAGGCAATACTTTGTACTCCACAGTCAATGGCATATTGTTCCATGACGCGTTTTTCTTGACCAGCGGGCTTAGCACATCCCAAGGAAATGGGGGTTTGCGGCATCATCACGCGGGCTGCGGCAATCACCCGACCTACATCATCAGCCCTCACAGGATCCGTCTTAGCCATAGGAGTGCCGGGTAAAGGCATCAGCGCTACGATGACTAACTGTTGACACCCCTCCTCACGAATCATTTCCAAGGCGCGAAATTCTCCCCGAATTGTCCCAAAGTGCAGTCCTACAACTACATGCGGTACCGCGTTTAACCCTTCTTCCCGTAAAATTCTTAAGGATTTCTGATAAGCTTGGGTCGTTTTGTCGAGGTGATAGACGTCACGGATGGTGTCATCATCGCCGATAATGTCCAAGAGGACTTGATCGACGCCAGCTTCTTTCAAAGCCCGAGCCACCGATCTTTTAACCAATCCGGTATGCACTAAAACCGTAAGGCCTTGATCCTTAATGCGAGCAATGTCTTCGACAAAACGATCCAAGGGCACTGAACCATCGTCTAAGCATCCACCGCTGACTAAGACTCCTTCGGCACCAGATTCGAAAAGTCCTTGTGTTACATTCTGGAACCGAGCTCGGCTGTTAGCGACCGCCATCCCATCCAAAACCTTGGTCCCGCAGTGCTCACACTCTAATGCACAGCTTTGCCCGGTCACGCTCAAGGTCAGAAACGACTTCCGCTGGTTTTTATAGATTCCCGTATCATAGTGTTTTTGACTGGGAGCTGATACGGTAAGACTTAAGGGGAAATGCCGTCTTGAGAGCTGTGACGCTTGCGCAAAGAGGTCCTCAAGCGGTTCACTCGACCAATTCAGCATCATCCACCCCTTTCCAGTCACTCCAGAGTTGCGTGCGAATGTCGTCAATATCTTGAGGACCAGGCGTAAACGCAAAATTACGGATTTGTTCACTCGGTCGGCCGTTTCCATATGGTCGGTTGCAAGCGGTCTCTCCATGTTCGTCAGGACAGCCGGAGGTCATGAATGGAGCACCTGACTCAATAATGCGGTGCAGCGTTTCATCATCTAGGCCAAAATCTACCACCTGACCCCACTGGTTAAACCGGAAATGATGCAAGTGAATCCCCAGTTCGTTTATCAAGAATCGACCAAGTTGACAGCGCCGATAATGTCCCATAGACGGTTGAGGCTGGTCGCCTAAAAGAGTTGAGGGCTCAGGGTTAAAAGAAAACAAGTGCGTAACGACATGCATATCCTGCGCTTTTTGACAGGCACCCAATAACTCCCGTTCGGTTTCATCCAAGCCCGCCACCAGATGAATGCCCACCGAGCCAGGTTCGAACACCCGAGTCGCTTCTTCCGTCACCCACCAAAACTGATCCCAGCGGTGAGGGCCTTTGACCGGGCGTCCCCGGTGTTTTTCAAACAATTCCGGCGTTGCGGCATCAATGGCAATATCTACCCTATCCGCCCCAGCGTCCCGAATTTTTTCTAGATCTTCGCGTTTTTTGATCAGGGATGCGGTAATCAGCGCCGAGATTAAAAGAGGAGTCTTCTCATGAAACTGCTGAATAACATCCAGAGAGTGCGCATAGGATTGGTGATTAGCCAGCATTCCCACGCATAATCGACGCATTTGATGGGGCACATTGACACTGCGTTCAATTAACTCGTCTACAGAAACAATGGGCCACTTGACGCGAATAAAGGTGGTCTCCTCCCGAGGCGCTCGCCGTTCTCTAGATACTCCACAGTAAGAGCAATTGGCCACACAATTTTCTTGATAGGTCATCAGGATATTCAAGCCTCTGAGTACGGTTTCTTCCCGGGCAAACTTTCCTTTTTCCACTCCTAAAGCCATGGCTCCAGCCAAGGATGTCATGACATATTTCGGGCTTTCCCGAGTATCCTCCTGCCTAGGGCGTAGCTCGCTCCCTTCACCTACAATCTGATCATTCATATTTAACCCTCCTTGGTTTCGGTCCACAATGGCGATAAGCAGGAAATCCAGTCCGACACTTCGACACCCAAATAGTGGTGTCCCTGGTTATAGTGAGCCGCAATCCTGGCCGTTAACACATCAGGAGTCAATGGTGCGTCTTTGAGACGAGATTCCAGGTCGAGAAGAGCACGATCGGGATAAACAAAGAAATCCCCTGTGATAAAGGCTGTTTTGATACGGGTTCCACGGAGATCGGTTTGCACCATCGCCCGAATCAATCCGCCTGGCGCTTTGTGCGTCAGTGCTCTGATAGGATACTTGGCATCGCGTTGTGGCACTGTCCTCAAATCGACCCATCTCTCTTCACGGTAAGTGTCCCGAGTGGCCAGCCATTGTGATTTTTCTTGAGCGGTCAAGGATGATAACGTGAGATCGACTCCAAAGATACGCGTCAAAGAATCGCGCACGGTGTGTTTGACGTCCTCAATTGCCGGCACATAACCTAATAGCTCTCGCATGGTGATTAAGCGCTTTTGAAAAGAGTCAATCACTTTGTCGGTCAACTTTTCAATCGGCAGCCTAAGGATGCGTAACATAATTTCCACGTTGAACTCGAGCAGCAAGGTTCCTTGATAAATCACGGCCCCATGATAGTCCGTACCGCCCGTTCCGGATATTTTACGTCCTTCCACTTCCACATCGTTCACAGGGCGAAACTGAGCGTTAATCCCCCATGCCTTCAAGGCGTCAATGACTACTTGGGATAGTTTCGGATATAAAGCGTCGGGCCGGATGCGCTCGGCTTCATCAAACTTTAGGCACAATTCCCACCCCAGTTGTTGCGGGTCCATATAGATAGCGCCCCCGCCGGTGATCCGGCGGTTAATTTCCACACCCAGACGCTGCGCCTCGTGACGATCAATTTCGAGGTCGACTGCCTGATGATATCCCACTAAGGCGGTATGGGGAGAAAACTCCATAAATCTGAGCGTGTTGGGCACTTCATCACGTGCTCTCGCCTCAATAACGACCTTATCCAAGGCCATTTGCTGCCAGGCGGGCAATGGGCCCGGATCCAGTAAACGCCATTGTTCCTTCATCATAAGTCAATCATGGTAGCTAAAAATTCACGGTAATCCTGGTTGGACATCCACTGAGATTCGGCTGTCGGATTGTCTACTTTAGCCTTTATCAACCAGCCTCGGCCATAGGGATCTTGATTGAGAAGCTGCGGACTCTCTTTTACTGTGTCATTCGCAGCAATTACCACACCGTTGAAGGGAGCATAAAGTTGTCCGACCCACTTCCCCGACTCAATGCTGCCAAAAGGCTGACCTTTCTCCAAAATAGCTCCGGGTTCTGGTAAAGACACATACAAGATGTCCCCAGCGGAATCCTGAGTATAATCACTAATCCCCACAGTGACCAAAGTACCTTCATAATGAATCCATTGATGATGATTGTCATAATACCGGTCGGATAACACTTTCCAACGAGATAACGGTTCTGTTGCCATAATTGATAAGTCCTCCTCACGAATAAAGTGGATCTGGCACGGGGACGTCCAAAAGTTGGTATAGAATTCTGCGCAGTATCCCATTCGGTACATGCCGATCAACGTCTGACGGAAATAGAGGCAAAGGCAAAGAAGCAGAAAGCCCCCATAAGGCGTTAAGACAGTGCTTCTCTGTATTCACTTCAGCGACCAAATTGGAAAAGTCGTTTTGCCTGGGTTGACGCAAGTAAATGCCTTCGCGCACTTTCACTTGGTGATATGGGGGACGGTGACCTGGAGCCTTAATCCAATCAGGGCGGATAAGATCCTGCCCCACTGTCTCCAAGGCTGGGCGCCACTTGTTCCAAGGGAACTCTATACTTTGAGTGGACCAATGGCGTTGAAACGACTCAGCCAAAATATCCATGACATCCGGCGCCGTCCATGCACGGTCAGGAGATAATTCCTCGAGAGTTACTAAATGGCGACTCATCGCTTCGGCAAAGGCCGTCTTAAGCATTGTGGACCCTGCACGGACTTTAACCATTATCTCGGGGGAGAACCGGAGTAAAATATTTCCCACAACGACCACACTATCTTCTATTTGTCCTCCAGCATTGCCGGAGATCTTGCGTCCATTCACTAGGATATCTGCCGGCTCCTTAAACTCCGCATCCAAACCCAATTGGGCTAATGCTTGGATGACAGGATACAAGGCATATCGATACCATTTCGCCGGGGTATGCAATTCGGAATGACGAGACGGGTCGAGAATAACCTGAAAAAATACCTGATGACTATCCAAATACACCAAGGTCCCTCCCACATGCCGCCTCACTACGGGCACGTAAGAGGTTGTATCGAATTCTTCCCAGTCCTGATGACACCCCAAAGAGACGTAGGGATTCAATGGCCAACATAAAATGACGCCTTCTTCATGCATAACCGGCAAGGTATGGTAAAGTGCCTGACTAGTCAGCCAATCAACGCCGCCTAGCCTATATAAAGGTATCATCTGATCACCCCGAAATTGTCAGCGCATTTATTGTATTCAAGTTCAAATTATATCACGAATATTTAAATAGAAAAGGTGACTGGAAAACAAAATCTTTAAACAGTTCGTATTTCCTTACGTGCATCCCCAGATGAGTCAGGTTGGATTATTTCAGTGGAGGACATAGAGTAAAACTGGCGTCTACAGCTTTCCGAACAGGCGGTAATGCGTCCGAAACTTGCGAGAAGTGCGGTGCGTTTCCCTGCTACCTGACTCTCGGGCACTCAGATTTTGTTATATTTCGACGGAAGCTCGGAAGCCGAAAGGACATAGGGATTTATTCTCTGAATGGGCGCAAGTTTCTTCCCCTGATTCACGTAAAAGATCGATGGTCACTTGTGCCACCACAGTTACTTATGGCGTTTATTGCCCTCTATGCTCTTAGCATGCTATCTCGTTATTACCCGCCCATCTGGAATCAATTTGTTCGCAATGACATTACAGGCGAGAAGTTAGTCGTAGAGCGGTTTTTAGATATATGTGAGTGGCTAATCCCTAATCTAGTTTTAGAACTGTTAAAGGGTGAACGCGTTATATTTGTGAATAGCCATCAGGACGGACAAATTGATCTGACCTCATGTTCATAACCATCAGGGGGTACCCATGTCGATTAAGAACAGCGCCTATGCGGCGGCAAAAGTAATTAAGGGCCTGCCGGAACGAACAACCGTGCATCAGGTCCTAGGGGTCCTGTGATAAAGTCGAAAATCGCACTAAGCGATCCCCGCAATCCGCATGATACGGTCTTGTGGATAACTTCTTTGGGGTTTATCACAGGACCCCTAGAAAGCTTAAACAAAGTCGTGCAGCCGGGTTCCGTGTCAGACCGAAGCCAGCTGGGGTACTTCGCAAGAAGAATCCATGCACAATCTCTCGGATATCTGCTAGTGGATCGGCAAAGGGACAAAGTCACTGAGCTGCCCGTGCCAATTCCACCGTTGCAAGCCGATGAAAGGTCCTTGTTGTACCGCTGCCACATGACCATTTGGGAAATTGTCATGTGGTGGCAGGGGGTCTTCTATAAAGGACCCCATTGTCAAGACAATATTTCTACGGATTTTTAGTTACAGTACCTCGGATGTCGATGGCAAAATCGGATCTGTTTTTGAGCCCGCAATCAAGATCTGGATACGAAACAGGCGTGGTGGGCGTCGTTGGATGACGACAGGTGGCGCCTGTGGTGGAACACGCCCTTTGCCTGAGCTCGCGCTAGGCATTCCCTGGCATAGCGTGGTCGATGGTTCACCCATTTCCCCTTACACTCCGCGCGAGGTGAGCCGTGTTCTTGGCGGCGAAACCGAGACCCGGAGTCCCAGCCCGCAGGGCTGTTTCCCGGCTTGCTGTGATACGGTCATCCCCTTGAATGCCCTCGCTTTACGCGCGACGCACCGCCCTGGCCGAAAAAATGGGGGTGGACTCCGATGTCCGACACTTACGTCAGAGATTTTAAGAGATATTCTCGCGTAATCCGGCCCATAAACGCGGACGGCCTTCGGAGATGCGCACGATGTTACGGGGTCGTCCGTACGGGCGACACGAGACCATACACCGAGGCGGGTGTCGCGTAATCCAAGCTTTGATGAGGACGCTCATCATTATAAAAAGCGATATACGCGGCGACGCCGTGACGGGTCTCGCGCGGTGTCACATAATCGTGTAAATAGATGTCTTCATACTTAATACTGCGCCAAAACCGCTCAATAAAGATGTTGTCGAGCGCCCGCCGGGTCGCGTCGAGCACAAAGGGCATTGCTAAGCTGTCGGCCAAGGCCCAGCTGACGAGATGTCTCTTACTCTACTGAGGCGGTCTAGGCGACCAAAAATAGTCGCGGTGTAGTCCGTGTACTGGTAAAATTTTGCCCAGCCCCGTATTTGTTGATTGAGATGTTCCACCATATCGAGGGGATTTTGGCTGTAGTCTGTCGAGAGCTGTTGGACTATTTTCGCCGTAAAGCCCTGATATTTCTCCCAGGGAATGGTCGTCACCGGACGCATGCGCCCGGTCGGACCACGTTTCCGAATGATACGATGCCCCAGAAAGACAAAGCCCTCATTCACGTGGGTGATATGGGTCTTATCCATATTCAGCGTGAGGTGCAATTGGTCCTCCAGGAAGGCGCGGCAGGCTGCGCGGATGGTTTCCGCATGGGCTTTGGTTCCTTTGACGACCACCACAAAGCGAGTAGCCCCGGGGATTTTCACCCCGAGGCCCTCTCAGATCCGGACGTGAGCCTCTCGGCTCATCCGGCTCCCCTATCTCATCGCAGGGAGAATTCCCTGTTGCCAATGGACGAAGAGTTTCGTGTGGCGTCGCGCAATTCCACCCAGCCAGTGCTCCGCCCGGTGGCGATGCCGAGACAGTTTCTTGTATTTGCGCATGGCCCACCGGGCGAGCGCCCGGTTAAAGGGGTAGTCTTCTGGAAACTGGGCCACTGGCTTGCCCGGAAGTATCGGGAAAGATTCTCCCGCCTCATGCAGCGGTATGTACAGGCACCAAAGCCTGGCCAAGCCAAGACCTGGGTGCTGCACGGGCGTAACGGCGAGGGACACTATGTAACTGTTGCCCTCCAACGTCTGGTGACGACCACTAAAGGCCGTTTTCTCTGGCATACGCCGATGAGAAATCCTTATCTGCGTTCACCAGCCGACCCCGCCGTGGGTACCCGGGATGCTTGCCCGGACTGAACACGCTCCGTCAACAGGTGCTCTATGCTTGGTACCAAGTGCTCCGCCGTCGTAGTCAACGCAGCCCTCAAGGGATTGCATGGTACTCTGCGCAAGGTTGGTTTATGGCGCCGGTGCCCAAACTACGACCCCGCGAAACATCGGCACGGTAAGCGGGGAGCCGGATGCGGTAATTCCGCACGTCCGGTTCTGCAGGGGTTCGCGGCCCAAGAGAAACTCGCTAAAAACAGCCAAGCCTCGAGGCCGCGTTCTACCTACCAGGCAGGGAAATCGCACGACGACGCCCTGCACGCCTGCACATTATGGTCAAGACGCGAGCGTTTGGCTTGGTGACCGGGGAGATCGGATCGGGGAAGTCCTGCGCGGTGCGGTACGTGACCCAGTAGTTGGATGCCGCTCGGACACCCGTCGTGTATATGCGGAATCACATCTGACACCGTTTGATTTTTATGCGCAAGTCCTCGACGCCTTTGGCGTCGGGGTGCCCTTCCAACGCACCCAGGCACGCCGACAGTTTATCACCCTCATGACGGACCTGTACCAGCATCAGGGCAAACAGCCCTTGATAGTCATTGATGAGGCGCAAAGCCTCCCCCAAACGATGATTCAGGAATTACGCTTTGTGCTGTTATGCCGTATTGCGGGTTATGCCGTATAAGGACGCCGCAAGGTACCCCGGACGGCGCCTGGGAAGGCTGGTGTTCGGCATAACTAGAGCGACTCCAGGAACGCGAGAAGCGCCTTCAACAGTCCCGGAACATACGATACGAGCGGATGCCACATGCGTGCCCAGTAGTTTCGCCATCCATTAAGCCCTCCCTTGCCTCTGCGAAGTATTATGGCTACGCGGGGACAAAATTATGCCGAAGCCTTGCGATAAATGGACGGGCCATGCCTTGTAGGCCTTGCAGGATATCTGACTGACCTGCTCAACTCGGCATAACCCGCAATACGGCATAACAGCACTTATGTCGAATTCAGGATAAGTGCTGAATACCGCGATGGATGCGGTGACCCCCTTTACGTGTATCTTGGTAGGTCAGCCGGATTTGCGGACCGTTTTGCGACTGAAAGCGTTCGAAGCGATTCAACAGCGCGTCGGTTTGCGCTTTCATCTCGGGGGGTTATCCGAACCGGACACGACCGACTACGTGGCGCATCACTGCCACCAGGCGGGGGCCCCGCGGCTTCTGTTTACTCCCTCTGCGCTCCGGCTGCTCTTTGTCCAGTCCCAAGGATTACCGCGCGTGATTAATCGGCTGGCTCTCGGCGCGTTATGGGACGCCGCGTCGGCGAACGCCGCCATGGTAGACGAACCCCATATGCAACGCGCTCTGGCCGAATGGAGGGAAGCCTAATGGCGAACCGCCTGCCTGAAGACGCCCGGGGTCTATGGACCCCGCGAGCTGTCGCGAACCCCCAACGATTCCCCGATCGCCAGGGCGCGACGCTGCAGGTCGTCTCCTTACCCTATGCCCCTTGGGTGATGTGGGTCATGGATGGCCAGGAGCCTTGGTGGTTTGGCAATGCGTACTTGACTGTTCCACCCAAAAGTAACGGACTGCATTGACATTTCGCCTCGATTTATGTGAAGAATAACCTACAATAATAGGTGATTCTTAAAAACTCGAAGTCAACCGTACCAACTGCCTATTAATTGCGCGATCTGGTTAGAAGTCCTTACACAAAAGGTCTAATTATTTGGAACGATTATCTTTGGCGTTAGTGCATCACGGCGGTCCGTGCGCGCGTACTGTCGGTAAATCTATCGGTCCCCTCCATTCGGGGATTTCCCGAAACCAGCAGTCTTAATCCGGACTGTTCCACTGCTTGGCCCACTGCAGAAAAACGTCGAGACTTTTGGGGTTGGCCATGGCATCTGGATCCACCGATGTGCCCGGAGCAAATCCCATAAGAATTTTCCTGATAGGCACCTCGAGCTTCTTGCCGTTCAGGGTGCGCGGAACCTCAGGAATTGCGTAGATGGCATCAGGGACATGCCGCGGCGAGACATTGCTGCGGATAAGATCGGCTATCTGTTCCCGGAGGTCTGCCGTCAGTTCTGTGCCCTCTGCCAAGACCACAAAAAGCGGCAGAAAGGATGGGCGTCCCAGATACTCGAGATCGACGACCAAGGAGTCCGTCACCGCCGGCAACGATTCCACAGCTTGGTAGATTTCACTGGAGCCCATGCGCACTCCGTGGCGATTGATGGTCGAGTCGGAGCGCCCATAGATAATCGCCGTGCCTTGCGGTGTAATTTGAATCCAGTCGCCATGCTGCCACACTCCCGGATATTTGGTGAAGTAGCTGTCATGATAGCGCTGACCCTCTGGATCGTTCCAGAAGTAAATCGGCATGGACGGCATCGGCTCAGTTACAACAAGCTCCCCGACTTCGCCAGTCACGCCCTCCCCGACTTCGCTGAACGCCTGCACTTTGACGCCGAGAAATCGGCACTGCATCTCCCCTGCCCGTACGGGCAGGATAGGACAACAGCCTACAAAGGCAGCAGCGATATCAGTTCCCCCGCTGATGGGGCCGAGCCAGATATCAGAGCGCACATGGTCGTAGACCCACGCATAGAGGTTCGGCGCCAAGGGGGAGCCGGTGGTTCCCAGAGCGCGGAGAGACTGCAGGTCATGATCACGTCCGGGCTCAATATGCTGTCTGGCGAGGGTTTGCAAGTAAGCGGGACTGGTGCCAAAATAGGTCATCTTGGTTTCCTCAGCGATGTCCCATAAGATGCCAGGCGAAGGATAAAAAGGGCTCCCGTCGTAGAGCACAATAGCAGATCCCGCCGTAAGCATGCCGACCAACGCATTCCACATGACCCAGCCTGTTGTGGTAAACCAGAAAGACCGGTCTCCGGGCTGAATATTAAGATGGAGTACGGACATCATCAACTGCGTCAGCAAAATTCCTCCCTGAGACTGGACAATCGCCTTGGGAATTCCGGTGGTGCCTGACGAATACAGAATCCATAGCGGATGATTAAACGGCACAGTCGAATAAGTCCACGGCGCGGGCTGTGAGAGGATGTCATCCCACAACTGGGTCTTGTCTTCCTGATGACCCCAAAACGTGATATCTGGATCTAAATACGGGACGAGAACTGTGGCCTTCAGTGAGGGGAGCTTCTCCTGCAAGGCATCGAGAACAGTACGGCGATCAAATGCCTTGCCATTATACCGGTACCCGTCCACAGTGAACAGAACTGTCGGCTCAATCTGATGAAAGCGCGCGATGGCGCTGGCACTCCCGAAATCCGGTGAACAGCTTGACCATACTGCACCAATACTGGCGCAGGCTAGAAATGCGATAATGGTCTCAGGAATATTGGGGAGATATCCCGCGACGCGGTCCCCTTCGCCCACGCCCACTGCGCGGAGGTAAGCGGCCACGGAACTGGTTTGCTCAAGGATCTCCTGCTTTGTCAACACCCGTGGGACCCGGGCCTCGGAATAGGCATAGAATACCGGTCCGGTTTCTGGCATTCTGCTGAAGACACAAGCCGCCCAGTTAAGCTGGGCGCCTTCAAACCACCGGACACCAGGCATGGTGTGACCAGAGAGAATCCGCACGGGAGGTGTGGGCGATGTGAGGGAGAAATAGTGCCATAATGACCGCCAAAACTCCCCCACGTTGTTTGTTGACCATTCCCAGAGGGCCTGATAATCCGGAAAATTTTCATGAGTAATAGATTCCAGCCACTGCATATAGTGGGTAATCCGGGCGTCGTCGATCCATTCGGGCGAAGGCTTCCATAGAATAGTGCCAAATTCCACGGGTCGCATTGAAATTCTCCTTTGCTGGCAGAAATCCTGCCTCTTCCAGTATCAAATCGCATGAGCGTTACCGGCTCTTATCATTAGGTATCGTACCGCGAAATAGACCGCACATACACCGGCCATTTGTCCCACAAGTATACGACAACAGACTCAGCAGCAAGAGGCGCTTCAGTCCAGACCCTACCCCCCCTTGCCATCGCGAGGGGCCGGACCCGTAAGCTCAAATGACAGGAGCCGTGAAGAGCGGCGACGGGACCTAGAATATTTGGTGAGCATTGAACCCATGTGGCGTCCCTCTTTTGCCAGCTGCCGGTTTGCAAAGACAGACCATTCACGAATGCGGGGAAGAATTGGGCGGCTCTTGGATCCCGCCGTCTGCTGGCGCGGCGGTCATGTCCTCGGTCATACTGGCGGAAGGAAATGAGTCGTCCCGCTTCTGAGATGGGCGGTGCCGGCGGTAATCCCACCATACGGCTGCCAGAGCTAACCCAGCGCCCAGCAGAAGGCATATGGCGACCAGCAATGCCAGCGACACGCTCGGAATGTGCCACCAGAATATTTGAATGGACACCCCGTGCCGATTTTCCAAAGCAAGAATAATCACTAAAATAACGCCGATGAGCAAGGCAATAATTGTCCGAAATGACCGGATGTCGCGTTGCACTGGTAACTCCTCCTCCGATAACGCATCCTAAGTTTGTGGAGATCTCTGGATATCTTTATCATATCGCATGCGCGGAACAAAATCACAAGCGGCATGGGGGTAGTGCAGCGTCTAAACTGCTTCCTCCGGCTGCCTTGGGCGTCTGCTTCCTTTCGGTCAGCGGCCAGTTGGTCAGCAACAGCTTGGAGGCTTTTTGTGTCAAGAGCCAGACCGGTGAAGTAACTGCCCCATCACGGCGCTCTTCCTTTGGGGAGCAGAAGTGTTTCTGTCAACTGGGCTGGCCCGCCGATTCACTGGAATCGGAGGGCCTAAGTGCAGCCCTCACCAGGTGCTCCTTGGTACATATTCGGTATTGCAGGTCGTAACCTCGTTATCCCTGCAGGGGGAGAACCTGCGACGCTAAATTGCCCATTCAGCGTCAAGCCAAGTGGACGTA
>DAIDDL010000139.1 GCA_027309085.1 Sulfobacillus sp. | reverse complement strand
GTCGAAAGCGTAAGGACGCCATCAAAACCGGGGGCTCGTCGTTAACCCGGGATAAGTCTGGAAGGCACCTGTTTACTGTCCAGACGGTGGCCGGCAAAGAGGCGGCGTGAACGTGGCACAGGCTCCGGTGTGGAACGTGGGAACCTCGCTATTGATGGGAAGGGAAAAGGCACAAGCGGACGAACCGCAAGGCCGAAAGTACCGAGGCAATAGCGAGGGGCAGAGCAGCCCGTAGTAGTGATGACGCTTCGTAATGGGAGCTGAGCAAAGGGGTTTGCATGCGTCATCTTGTATTGAGACAGGGGTCAACCGCAAGGGAGGAGCCGCTGTTCCAAGCACAGCCAAGACGGCTGCTGGATGATGGGAGCCGGATGAGCTGAGAGGTTCACGTCCGGTTCTGAAAGGGCCTCGGGGTGAAAATCCCCGGGGCTACTTTATCGGTCGTGCACTGTCGTACGCAGGCGGCGGCTGCCCAGCTTCATCAGGAGCTGGCGACCCGCATGCGTGAGTGCCAACTCGAGCTGCATCCGACCAAGACGCGCATCGTCTACTGCCAAGATGACGACCGCCGCGAACGGTATCCCGTGACGAGTTTCGATTTTCTCGGATACACGTTTCGCCCGCGGCGCTCGAAAAATCGTTGGGGCAAATTCTTCATCAACTTTACGCCCGCGGTGAGCAACAAGGCGCTCAACGCCATGCGGCAGACCATCCATGACTGGCGGATGCAATTGAAAATCGACCACACGCTGAGCGACCTGTCCCAGCGGTATAATCCGGTGGTGCGGGGCTGGATACAGTACTTCGGGAAGTTTTACCCCTCCGCGCTGTATCCGGTCCTCCGGCACTTCAACCGGGCGCTCGCCCGGTGGGCCATGCGCAAATACAAGAAACTGGCTCGGCATCGCCACCGGGCGGAGCACTGGCTGGGTGG
>DAIDDL010000138.1 GCA_027309085.1 Sulfobacillus sp. | reverse complement strand
ATATATGGATTTTAGTCACAGGTGGGGTCAATGGCATGAGTCAAACCGGGTTTGTTTTGTGGCATGGCACGGCGAATGGAACCCAGTGGACCGCCATCACGGACGAAGCATATTGGTCGCCAACCGGCTATCCTTCGGTTCATCCCATGGTCTCGTCATCCATTATGCAGCCGGGGGATCTCCTCGCCACAGGACAGCACACGGTGTACTTGACTGGATGGAATTCCAATCCCTCAAGCCATTGGGTGATATTTACCAATCACCTTGGTCGTTGGACATCCCATGACATTCCCATAGGACCGACCACTCCAGATTTCTTTATGCCACCAACGATGCTATCGTTTTCCACTTCGACCACAGGATTTCTCGCAGGGCAAACTGAATTGGACAAAGGGTCTATTATGGAGAGTAACGATGGAGGCGCTACATGGCACTCCTTAACATCTACCGGGTAGGTAGAACGCGGCCTTAGGCTTGGCCGTATTGGGGACTGTGTATCATTGGAACTAAAAACCGGAATAAGAGGCGATCCCCGTAATCCATCGATATTAACGTCGCCACGGCCACCACGATCATTCGCTGAAGATTCTCCTCCACCGTGATCATCGAATCCGTGATCACCGTGATAACGGGAAGTCCCCGAACGCAGCGCCGAGCAAGTGCTCGCCTTACTGACGGCCTGGTGCCCGACGGTGGCCCTGGATCCCGCTGCCGTCGCGCGCATCAGCCCGAGTACCCTCTATCGCCACTGGCATCGGGCGGGGATCACCCGCCGACGCTTGCAGAGCGCTGCGCCCAAGCGGTACCGGCGCTGGGAGGCCCCCGCCCCCGGGGCTCTATGGCAATCCGACGTGATGAATGGACCCTATTTGCTCGATCCGACGCCGGAGGATCCGGAGCGCAAGCGGGCGACCTATTGTCTGGTGGTGATGGATGATTATT
>DAIDDL010000137.1 GCA_027309085.1 Sulfobacillus sp. | reverse complement strand
TCATACGCATAGATGAAATCTGAGCGCGTGGGCAGATAGTAAGCATTGACCCCATCTCCGACAGAGAAGGCGAAATCCACTTGTGCAGAGGCGCGCGGTGCCGCGTAGAACCACAAGACGCAGAGCATGCAGGCAGCGGCGATGGCTGTCGTCGCTTGCTCTCTTTTAGATTGGTGTCTTATCAGCATGACATGGACCCCACATTACGCTATTGGCGAAGGAAGGAAGGAAGGAAGGAAGGAAGGAAGGAAGGAAGGACGACGCTTGTTTATCGCCGCCAACCACGATGCCAGCCTCCCCATGGATGGACATAATATCCTCCGCGTGGAGCAATCACGCATCCGGAGAGCATTGAAATTCCGATAACAACCAGAATAATACGAACAGTCAGATGAAAGGACGCTAGTCGACTTATCATTTTCCACCTCATCCGGGTAGTAGATGCATTCGGGTCTGCTTATCACACATGCCTGCTTATTCCCGGTGCCACTTAGGGTGTTTGCGCGGCTTTTGCCGCCATGATATTGACCCGGCAGTCCTCACAGCAGCACAAGGCCACTGTTACATGGGCATGTTCTTATGCTGCATCATATATGCCTTGCCACATTTGCCATCATGGGCCTTGACCATTGCGGCACTTACGCAAAGTCCTTCTTTGGATTTCATGCGCTGGGAACAATTCCCTTATAAAGCGTGACGCGCCAGACGTAGCTGCTATAGGCGCCATCCTGTAGATGCGCTACGTAATTGGCATGCCAGCCTTTCTGGAGTTGTAATTTACGGTCAAGGGTATTCGCCATATGGGAAAAGCGCCGCGCGGAGAGGCCGTTCAGGAACGCGGTGTCGGCGTCTTCGGTCCATAGGGTATAATTTTTGTGCGTCAGCGCCGCCATGAGGCGATCGAACTGCTGTTGGTTCCGTCCCGGGGCTGTAACGACACAGGACGGTTCGGGTGCCGCTAACGTCGTAGGAATCGCCGTCAGTAAAGCGGTGGTGGCCGCGACTACGCTGGCTATA
>DAIDDL010000136.1:792-1085 GCA_027309085.1 Sulfobacillus sp. | reverse complement strand
CCGCATCCCAAGAGCATTGGCCTTGGTCGATGCGCCGTTGCGGGCGTAGGTGACGGAGACGGAAGGAACGCTCTGTGGCCACTTGGCATTGCTGCTGGGGGCTTTCATCAAAATACACCCCACTCGCGCCCACTTGCCATGCGAAAGGCCCCGTCGATGGCACGGCTCTTCTTGAGCCATTGAGCCTTCGTCGCCTTGGTTCCAATGGTCAACTCGAAGAAGCCTGGCTTGGTTCTCCGAAAGAGCAAGTATTCAGAGCTATAGTCAATTCTGGTGTATAAGCATTTACTGAC
>DAIDDL010000136.1:0-743 GCA_027309085.1 Sulfobacillus sp. | reverse complement strand
GTGGTGCGGATGTGTCGCCAATGTTCGGCCGGATAATCATAGAAGGCCAGCAATTCCGCCCGATCCTTTTCCAGCTTGGCCACGGCCTTGGGATACTTCGCCTGGTAGTTGCGCACAAAGACTTCCAGGGCTTTCTCCGCGGCCTTCCGACTCTCGGCCATCCAGATTTCCTGCAGTGCCGCCTTCGCCTTACCCTGCTTGGATTTGGGCAGTTCGTTGAGGATGTTGGCGGTCTTGTGCACCCAGCAGCGCTGCTGGCGGGTTTCGGGATACGCTTCATCCAATGCTGCCCAGAAGCCCATGGCGCCATCACCAATAGCCAGTAATGGTGCAGCTTCCAGACCACGAGCCTGCAGGTCGCGCAGAATCTCCAGCCAGGAGGCCTTGGATTCGCGCAGACCGTCGCTGACACTGACCAGTTCCTTCTTCCCGTCCGCAGTCACGCCAATAATCACCAGCAGGCAGATGCGTGGATCCTCCTCCGCACGCAGGTTGGTATAGACGCCGTCCACCCACCAGTAGGCATACCGTTTACCTTCCAGGGAACGGCGTTGCCAGGCGGCATGATCTTCCGCCCACTGCGCCTTGAGGCGTCCCAATGCCGCAGGGGAAAGTCCCTTGGCCTCTTCGCCCAGGAGGATAGAAAGCGCCTCCTGCATGTGGCCAGAAGATACCCCATGCAGATACAGCCAGGGGACCGTGGCCGCCACCGTCCGCGATTTACGCACATACGGTGGCACCAG
>DAIDDL010000135.1 GCA_027309085.1 Sulfobacillus sp. | reverse complement strand
AATATGGGCGTCCTTCTTTGCCACCCTGCCCGACGGCGGCATGGGCGATCAACAGGCTTCCCTTAACAGGCCGCCGAGATGCTGTCACAGGTGTCACAGGTGCGTCACAGGCTAGGCTGTGTTGCTTGTGACACTGCATCTGTATGATTACAAAACTAAAAAACAGATTGCCACAGGTGTCACAGACAAAAACGCAAAAACCGTCTTCTAGCAGCCTTATGTCTTGGAACCAGCCGTACAGGTTGGTTCCAAGACATAAGGCTGCTAGCCAACTCCCTGTGGACCATTGGCACGAATACTTGGGTGAACCGACCGTGGCCGATGCGGTGCTGGACCGGTTGCTGCAAAGTGCCCACCGACTCGATTTGAAAGGGGACTCCCTGCGCCGTCATCGTGATGCTCACGGAACACCAAAATGACGGTGACCAGAATGTACGCCTTTCGGGGGTGCCCACGATCAGCGGAATCACTGCCCACGATCGCCGGAATGCGCAATATGTGTCAAAAAAATTGTGGAATTCACGCAATAGGCGCTATAATCTACATTAACGACTTATGGAAACAAGGAGAAATTTGATGGCTTTTCCACCGGCACAACCCAACATGTGGGACGCAATGGGCGTTGAAAGACGCTTGGAACAAGATCGTATTGCGGGACAAATCAGCCGTGCGCGTCAGGATGCGGCGGATGCACAGATCTCCGCATCGCGGTTGCGTGTACAACAGGAGCAATTGCATACTCAGGAAAAAGCGCAACTGCAAAACCAGTTGCAATCCAATAAAGAGATGGCTGAAAACATATTGAGATTAAACGCACGTGCCTGGGAGATGGTGTTGCGTGAACAGCTTGAAGAACTGGAGAATTACCGGGTCAAAGATCTGAAGCGGCCCAAAAAGACGCCTGCAGAAATGGAAAAACTGATCAAGACATTATTTCAGCAAGCGCGAGTCAAATTGTATGACTCCGGGGTGATTACCAAAAAAGCATGGAACAACATTGATAATGTCGGCGAAAGAGCTATAGGCGCTATCCCCGCTGAGTCGAAACAAATGTTGGACCAAGATCGCACCGATCTTAAAGCCCGGTACGATGAAAACATGGCGCTTTTGAATAAAATACT
>DAIDDL010000134.1:232-1134 GCA_027309085.1 Sulfobacillus sp. | reverse complement strand
CCTTCCGGATTTGACCCCCTTTCCGTTTCAATATAGACGCCCCTACTGGACAAAATGATCCCTTTCTTGTACCGTCAATGGAGAGCATGCACGACGACCATTCTCCCGGTATAAGGAGGCCGTGATCATGATACGCCTGACCATTCCCGCGAACGACATGCAGAAACTGGAGCAGGAACGCTTTCAGCATCCCCATCCCCGGGTCCAACGGAAAATGGAAGCGGTATATCTGACGGGGATGGGACTGTCGCGCCACGACGTGGCGCGACTCCTGCACGTGACGGAAGGTACCGTGCGCTCCTACTTAGTGGCGTATCGCGACGGGGGACTCGCGGCGCTGGAACGGTTCAATCCGCATCCCCATTCGGCCGCGTTGGATGCCCATGCGACCACTTTGCGGGAAGCGTTTACGAGCACGCCGCCCCACACGGTTCAGGAAGCCGTGGACCGGATTGAAGCGTTAACGGGAATCCGTCGGAGTCCCACCCAGGTCCGAGAATGGCTAAAAAAAACGGGTTTAGCCGTCGAAAAACCGGCCCCTTCCCGGCCCAAGCCAATCCGGTCGCGCAACAGTGCTTCCTGGACGCTGAACTCACCCCCGTCTTAGACGAAGCCCGGGCGGGCCAACGCCATGTCTTTTTTGTCGACGCGGCGCATTTTGTCTTGGGCGCCACGCGTATCTTCCTCCCAGGCGCCCCTCTGGGCGTCAGCGCTTTAATGTGTTAAGCACCCTCCATGCCATCACCCACGAAATTATCCCGGTGACCAATGACACGTATATTAATAGTGAAAGTGTTGTCACGTTATTCGGCAAACTAGCGAAGAAATTTACGGATTGACCCATCACCGTCGTGCTGGATAACGCCCGCTATCAACGCAATGCCTTTGTGATGGCGGAGGCG
>DAIDDL010000134.1:0-222 GCA_027309085.1 Sulfobacillus sp. | reverse complement strand
CCGAACCTCAACCTCATCGAACGGTTATGGAAATTTGTCAAAGCCGAGTGTTTGCACGGACGGTATTACGCGACATTTGCTCCGTTCAAGAAGGCGATAAGCGACTGCTTGGAGCATGCCCCCGACCAGCATAAAGCGAAACTGGATAGTCTCTTAACGCTCAAATTTCAGATGTTCAAATCCGCTTCATGATTCGTCAAATGTGATCCGCGAAGAGTATAT
>DAIDDL010000133.1 GCA_027309085.1 Sulfobacillus sp. | reverse complement strand
AAGCAGTATTGGCCGAAGTTGAATGACGGCGCGGCTGAGCATTTTTCGTCATGCGCAGGTAATCGAAGACCATGCGGACATTGCGATTGAGGCGTTGCAGAGTGGAGGCTACTGAATCGCTGGATTTGGCGTGGATGATGCCGTTGGCGAAACGGTGTAAAGCGGTCATATTTTCCGGATCGTGGCCACTTCGGATAGTGCTGCGGTCCTCGTCCCAATTCCAATTGAGGGCATAATGGCATCCATTTTCGATAGACCAGTGGCCGCGATTGTAAGCGAGCACTTGTGCGGCATTGGCGCCTTGCGGGCTATGGCTGGTGAGTCCGTAGGCCGTCTCTGTAGAGAACTCATCACCGCTGCGTTTATCGGTGATATCGCACTGAATGGCAAAAACCTGCCCCACACCGGGGAAATCGAGGTGATCATTCAGGCGGGTGGAGAGCCAGATCGAGCGTTGTTCAATGCGGCCATGAGCAAGATAGGGTGTCAAGCAGAAATCGGGTTCGGCACGCCGCGCAAAAATCAGTCGGATGGCCTCGCACAGCGTGGGTTGATTCTCTTTGGCCGTAAAGACGTAGTGGGCCTGATGTTCGAGGATATAAGCGGCTATTTTGCGCCGGGTCAGTAGTGCGCCAGCGGTGAGTGATGGTCTTGCCGGAGATATCCAGAGTCTCTAGTGCACATTCCGGCGATCATGGGCAGTGATTCCGCTGATCGTGGGCACATCGCCATTTTAGGCATGGGTGGTGTCGATGCGTCAAATTTTGGAGTAACGGGCGTGTCACCGTGACGGCGCAGGGAGTCCCGCTTGAGCTCCAGTCGGTGGGCACTTTGCAGCAGTCGGTCCAGTACCGCATTGGCCACAAGTGGGTTCGCCCAAATATTCGTGCCAGTGGGTTACTGGTAACTGGCTGGTAATCAACGTGGCTCTCTGGTTCACCTCTCTAAAACCGTGACCGCTGCCGCACACAAGCTGGCACGTCTGATTTACATGATGCTCACCAACAACACCGCCAAGGCTCTGCTGGAACGGATACCGAGTGCTTGGAAATGCTCGCCGACGAGCATCCATATGATGTTTAACCTTGATTAAATGCAATGGTAAACATATTTAACTTTTATTAATCAGAAGCCTCCCCCACACT
>DAIDDL010000132.1 GCA_027309085.1 Sulfobacillus sp. | reverse complement strand
CGTCTAACGCGCCTGCTGAAGCTCGCCCATCTCAAGCAGAATGTCTGTGTGGAGGATATCGACTATCGCGGCTCCCGTGGACTGGACCGATCCAAGGTGATAGCACTGATCCAGAACACCTGGATTCGGCAAGGCCATAATCTGCTGATTACTGGCGCCACCGGCACCGGCAAAACCTGGCTGGGCTGTGCCCTGGGTCATCAGGCCTGCCGTCAGGGATTGAGCGTGCGGTATCTGCGCTTGCCTCGCCTGTTTGAGGAGCTCCGGATTCGTCACGGAGACGGCAGCTTCGGTCGCTATCTGAATACGCTAGCCAAGGTGGATTTGATTATCTTAGACGACTGGGGGCTTGCCCCCATGAACGGGGAAGACCTTCGCGATTTATTAGAGATCATTGATGACCGGACGAACCAACGAGCCACACTGATTACTAGCCAACTCCCGGTGGATCATTGGCACGAATACTTGGGAGAGCCCACCGTGGCTGATGCGGTACTGGACCGGTTGCTGCAAAGTGCCCACCGACTGGAACTGAAGGGGGAGTCACTGCGTCGTCATCGTAACACTCACGGAACTCCAAAAGTTGACCCATCGTGACCACCTGAGCATAAAATGGCGGTGACCAGAATGTACGCTTTTCGGGGGTGCCCACGATCAGCGGAATCACTGCCCACGATCGCCGGAATGCGCACATACCTCTTATGGACGGCTGTAGCAGGCGCAGTGACCACCCCACAATGAACAAACCTTGCCTATCCGGTTTGTTGCCAAACCAGTGGTCAACGCCACATTTGACACAATGGGTCTGCGCGACTCGATGGTATCACCAGAGAAATTGCACAACGGTTCCCCGAAGACACGCCGTGCTCAAGCGATCTTGAGCACCCGCAGTGGCCGATGTGTTTGTTTCTGCCATCTGCAGAAATGCTCCGCAGCCCACAACGAATTTACTCGATAGCATGATTGGCAACAAACCGGATAGGCATGGGTTTCACCTCGCCCCTGTCCTGGGGATATTTTAGTGATATTAGCCATCTTTTCGACCCCTGTTTGTGGATTTTCCGGCGATCCATGAAACCCCCAGCGCCGCCCCGGTTACGGCATACATCAATGTCAACGTGGTTACGGCGATCATCAGTGCCGCAATGCCGGAGAGTC
>DAIDDL010000131.1 GCA_027309085.1 Sulfobacillus sp. | reverse complement strand
CGGCACGACGCTGGCGTACATTGGGATTCGCCGGGAAGATCGGGATGCGGTGTATTTGGGGCTCAATTTGTAGCGGACAAATCCGGCGGAAAATAATTCCGCCGGCTAAGGACGATCGGATGACAGTCGATCATAAATCGGTTGCGGCATCCAGCGATGCCCGAATCCCATGATTTGAATAGCGATTCCGGTATTGCGGTAAACTATCCTCATGTCGGCCTTGTGTCTGCGGGTCCGATGACTTTGGAAATGATAGGAAATCCATCCGGCCTTGTTACCCCCAAGAGGCTGCCCGATATTCCGTGCGCGAAGGATGAGTTGAAAGGCCTCTATCGTGTTCGCCATGACCACGGAGAACGTCTCCGGATCGTTATTAAATGCGACCGCGACGAGGACAATATCCTCCACGAGTTTCTCAGCGTCCATCATGAGCCCTTCGAGTTTCGCAACGCATTCGATCCAAGCGGATAGCTGCTCATCACTGATGGCCATCCGGCAAACCTCTCATCAAGTCTTGCCGACGGGAAAGGCTGGCTTGGGCCTTCTCTTTAAGATCCGCGCCGGTTGTCCAATGCATTTGCCCTTGGCGTTGAGCAAACAGCGCATCTAATTGTAACTGCTCGACTTGCTGTTCGAGTTGGTCAATGTACGTCTGTAATGAGCGTAAGAGTTCGGGTTTTAATAGCACTCCGAATGTTTCGTTCCGCTCTAAAATCTCCATCATTTTTGCCTCATTGAAGGTCTCACGCCATTTTGTTTGCCGTTGCATCTCGGTGATCCCGATATGACTCCCAATCTCTAACCCACCAAGAATCGTCTGAACGTCTTGGAAAACTTGCGACATCGGTATCCCCTCCTGATGTGCCATGATCTTCTCCTCCTATTTTACCATGAGAGCACATGAAAGTGTGTACTGAATTATGTACTGAAATTCTCCATGTTATTCGATCCGGCGGATCTGGTCGAGAGCTTGAGCATCCACGCCAAAAACATTGGACGTCCGCCGCAGTATACGACGTGGGCGCGCAGCGCAGCGAGTGGACGATCCCGAGACGAGCCAGAGGGTTTGCGTCGAGAACAGGCTTGCCTTCGGGACCGTGCGGAGGTATATCAAAAGGAGGGGAAGAGTCAGAACATCACGAGGGGAGGGAGCCAGATGGCACGC
>DAIDDL010000130.1 GCA_027309085.1 Sulfobacillus sp. | reverse complement strand
GCGCGATCATTTAAGTGCCACCATTGCCAAATAGCGTGAGCGCCTACAGTTCCACATAGACGGTGGGCGCGGACGCCAATTTGTAGAGGGGCCCGGGAAGTGCAGCGGCGTTGGCTGCGCCCGGCAGAAAGGCTAAGCTGGTACTAGCGAGCAGTAATCCACTCAGCCCAACACCCCGAGATTTGATCAATGGCATTAGGCATACAACACCTTCAGGTCTATAAATAGAGGGAATTGTGAGATATGTTTCGCTGAATTCTGAAAGAGCGTCCATACAATATTCATAGGATACCAGAACGGATCTGCCATGTCAGCTTCATAGCAGGTTAAAAGGCTTATACATCCATGGATAGATTAAGGAGTAGGGTTACCGTGATGGGATATCCCCAGCAAACTAGCACAAGATCTCAGGCAAAATGGGATCTGTTTTTGAGGGGATAGCCAAGGGGCTGGCACTCCAGTTTCCTCTTTACCCCGCGCGAGGGTAGTCACGTTCCGGAGTTCCAGGCCGCCGGGGTCACCCGCATCTGGGACGGCACCCGTGTTGCGTAATTCAAGCTTTGATGACGACGCTCATGGTTGTAAAATGCGATATACGCAAAGATCGCAAGCCGAGCCTCGCGGGGTATCGCGTAGTCGTGTAAATAGATCTCTTCGAATTTAATACGGCGCCAAAACCGCTCAACAAAGATGTGCCGAGGGCCCGTCTACGCCCATCCATACTCATCTGAGTGGGAACTAGGGTTGCCGCCTTTGCCAAGAACGTGCGGCGCCATTGATGCACGGGGTTCGCGTGGACGCCATATTCCTGGCAAGGTCGTGGATCATTTTTTCTTTCTTCAACAACACTATAATCGCCGCTGGGTCCGGCGCATGCCATGACGAAGGCTATCGTGGCGTTAGCCCATCGGCCGCTAGTGATTGTCGTCTAGATCATCACTTCCGGCCGGCCCCGCCAGGACTTGGGGCCGATGTCCCATGAGGAACGGGAGCGGAGCGACATTGTGCATAAGACGGTGCGCCGTCTCGAGCAGTTAGTGACCGTCGCACCCGCAGACTCTCTGCCGTCTACCGGTCGATCGGGGAGTACGCCACGAAAAGTTGGCATTTTCCAGTCGGTGCAATTCCGACCCGCCTAAGGGCTAGCCACCCAGACGGAATCGAGTGTTGCGCCCGCCTCTGTGAGGCGGCGGGTG
>DAIDDL010000012.1 GCA_027309085.1 Sulfobacillus sp. | reverse complement strand
TAGCCCTGCGGGCTGGCCCGCTTGACCCCCTCTTGGCTATCGCCTAAGAAGGGGAATGCGCGGGCGTTATGTTCAAAACCGCCGAATGTTGCTATACTTTGATATCTTAAAGTAAGGTGTCAGTTGTACGCAGTGCGCGCCCAAATGGGCAAGACAGAAAACTGCAGGGGGAACATATGGAAACGATTTTCAATGTGTACACGGATGGGGCCTGCGCAAACAACCAGGCGCCTGGAGGACAGCTTGGAGGCTGGGGATGTGTTTTTGTGGATGGCCCCGCCTACTCCGGGGCAGATCCCTCCACGACCAACAACCGCATGGAAATGACGGCGGTGATTGAAGCGTTGAAACATACGCCACCGGGTTCTGCTGTCCGAATTTTCAGCGATTCGGCTTACGTGATCAATGCCTTTGTGCAAAACTGGTTTCGGGGCTGGGAACGGCGGGGATGGAAGAACGCCAAAGGGCAGCCTGTGGAGAATCAGGACCTGTGGCGGGTGATGCGGGCTTTGGCCGATGAACGGGACGTCACCTGGACCAAAGTTAAAGGGCACTCGGGCGTCATCCACAACGAGATGGCTGACCGTCTGGCTGTGGAAGCTATGGATAAGCTTCGAGGGAAATCGTGATATTTTTGGAAGATTGCGCTGGTTGACGAATCAGCGGCGCAGCAGGATAATAAGTATCCGAGATGCGAGCCGATATGATGGCCGCGGGTGCCAGTCCGAAAGGCGGCATCTGAGGAAAGTCCGAGCTGCACAGAGCAGGGTGCTGGATAACGTCCAGTGGGGGCGACCCTAAGGAAAGTGCCACAGAAAACAAACCGCCCGGGGACGATTTGTTGGATCCGGGCAAGGATGAAACGGTGCGGCAAGAGCGCACCAGAGGCCAGGTGACTGGTCTGCTTGGTAAACCCCACCCGCAGCAAGACCGAATAGGGGCAGGATGAAGCTGCTCGCTGAACTGCCCGGGTAGGTCGCTTGAGGCGGCAGGCAACTGCCGTCCCAGATAAATGGTCATCCATGACAGAACTCGGCTTATAAGTTGACTCGCATACAGGCACCTACCTTATGGTAGGTGTTTTTTTATCTTTATAGCGGTGAGCGGTCAAGATGGAGACCTACACTGTCCTATGGCGATGGTCACGAAAACGATCAAGTTGGGTATCCATAAAGAAGTCTACGCGATTAAACGGAGGGCCATGACGGATACCCAGGAGTTATACAACCGCCTGATCCGATTCTATATGGAGGTCTTTGTGGCCCATTTGGGCATTTTCCCTTTACGCCAAACGAGACAAACGATATCCCGGCCATCTGCGCTTTGCATGGCACGCGCGGATGGAGAAATACGTGCCGACGCCCAAGAAGGCCAAGGCACAACTCGCGGCAAGTCCTGGATTATCGGTCGTCACGGTGGATCTGGGCGTGAACCGGTTAGCCGAGATGGGGGCCTTTGTTCTCGGGCAATTGCTGGCCACCCAGTTCCTCCCTGGGGGCGCACTGAACCACCAGCGCCATCTTCTGCTCAATGCGATCAGTAAAAAACGGGCCCAGAGCGGCAGGTTGCCCAAGGATGTTCAAGACAATGTGCCCTTGTGGGAGAAAGTCCGCCATCTCGACGAGAATGCGGCGCGGCAGGTTGCCCGCCAGATTGTCGATTTCGCCATCACCCACGAAGCCAAAGTGATCGTATTCGAGTATCTTCGCAGCTACCAAGCTCCGAAAGAAAAGATGAGCCGGTCAGGCCGCAAGAATCACAAGCGGGCCTAAGGTTTGAGCAACAATTCATCCAGCTGATTCGGTGCAAGGTTGATTTCCTCCTTGATTTCCTCCCCAGGCATCTCCCAGGTCAGCTTCATCAGGTCTAATTTCGGGTGGCTCCGGGGCCAGATCATGGCATGGGTGCGGGATCTCGCCTTTCGCGAAGGCATTCTCACGGTGGAGCGCAATCCGGCCTATACGTCTCAAATGTGCCCGCACTGCCAACAAGAACACCGACACGGCGGCACGCGCGTCACGCACACCTTCACGTGCGCGAATCCGGATCATTCCTACGTCGCCGATGCGGATTTTGTGGGCATGATGAACCTGTACCGTAAGTGTAGCGGTACATTTACGTATACTTCCCAGAACAAGAAGGATGACCCAAAGCCTGCGCAGGCTCTGGCCTAATACAACGCAGATCTCCCGTACCGCCAGTGACGACACGGGAGTGCCCCCGTGGTGGGGGATGGTTCTGAGGGGGATCAGGCGGGTGCTGGCTTGCCAGGAGAGGATTCCCTACACGCCGAGAAGAGGATACACCCAAACACCTCTCCCCTCTGCGGAGGGAGAAAAAGGTCAGACGAAGGCTGTTGTCTATCTTTGTTTACGTTTTTAGGCAGCTGTTGGCACCACGAAGGCAAAGTATGATAAAATTACAAAAAAGTGGGGAGAAGATGCAAATGTCTGTCAAGATCTCCGGAGAGGCCTTGCGGGTGCGTATTTTCATCGGGGAAGAAGCGCGCTGGCATCACAAGCCCCTGTACCATGCCATTGTCCTGAAGGCCCGGGAAATGGGAATGGCGGGTGCCACCGTCACCAGGGCGCTCGAAGGGTTTGGACCCACCTCACGGATACACACCATCAACCTGCTGGATCTCTCTGCGGATTTGCCAGTTGTTGTGGAAATTGTGGACAGCAAAGATTACATTGACAGGTTTTTGCCCGTGCTGGACACAATGGTGGACGCGGGACTCATTACTATTGACCCCGTCAACGTTGTGAAATATACTCACTCTCAGACATCTGATCCGCATATTGATCACGACGATTCCCAATAGCTTGTCATCATGGGCGATGGATTCCGCCCCGGGGTTACTCCGAAACCTCCGCTTACGGCGGATAATGACTCCTTCCCGTTTAATACAGGGCAGGGGTTATTTTATTGCTTATCACCTTATATGGGAATGAGGTTGTCCAAATGGTCAATCAATATCTGGCACAGGGATTGCAGGTGGTGTTTGTTCTCGCATTTTCTCCGCTCCTTAAAGGACTCATGGACCGCTACAAAGCGCGTTTGGCAGGGCGCCACGGCCCCCCAGTATGGCAGCCCTACCGGGACTTGCGGAAATGGATTCACAAAGAAACCCTCCGCACCGACCAGACCTCCTGGGTATCCGAGTGGGCTCCTATTTTCTATTTCATTGCGCCCTTGATTGTGGCCATGTTGATTCCCGTGCTGACAACTTTTCCGCTGCCTTTTGCGTGGATGGGCGACATGATGGCGGGGGGCATGATCCTGGGATCCGGCGGTGTGGCGCTGCTATTGGCGGCAATTGACAGCGGCAGCGTCTATCCCGTGCTGGGCGTGAGCCGCATTCGGCTGATTAGCGCATTCACCGAACCTCTGGCCCTCGTGTTGGTCTTTATTGCCGCGCAAACTGCAGGCGCCACCATTCCCTTTGTGGTGAACCAGGCGCTGTCTTCTCCCCGGTGGGTGCTGAGTCCCGCCCATATTCTTGTGGTGGTGGGGTGGTTCTTGCTCTTGATTGCGGAAACCGGACATATTCCGGTAGACAATCCATCGACTGCCCAGGAACTTTCCATGATTGATCCTGGCCGCACGTTTGAATCCAGCGGCGCGGATCTGGCTCTTTACGAATGGGGCGGGTGGATGAAATTCATGGTGCTGACGATTATCTTGGTGAATGTGCTGGTGACGCCTGTTGGGCTCTCGGCTTCTTTGCAGTTGGGATCCCTTGTCGGGGCGATCGTTTGGGTGATGGTCAAACTGACGGTGACGGGTTTCGTCTTAATGACGATTGAGGTCAGTTTCGCCAAACTGCGGCTGATCCGCAATGTCGATTTTATCACGGCGGCCATTGTTCTGGCCGTCCTCGGGGCCGTGAGCGCAGTGTGGGGCCTTTAGGGCCGCTAAGACGGGGGAGGAGGAATCGGCAGGATGTCTATGACGATCTGGCTGCGGCTGATGGCGTCTTTCATATGGATTTTTACAGCAGGATCGCTGCTGGTTAAAAATAACCGGTCGGCACGCATTCTTTACCGCCTGGATGTGCTGGCGCAAACGGGGCTGTTTGCAGTACTGGCCGTACTGGCCAGCAATAGCGGGCTGTGGGTTTCCGCCGCGCTGGTCTTAGTTGTCAAAGGAGCCGGCGTGCCCGGGGTGATGCGCCGGGGATCCTATGCTGTAGAGAGAGATTACAGCGCGCAGGGGAAGTTTGGCATGTCCTTTGTGCTGGCGTTGACGGTCGCCCTGACGGTCATGGGGTTTTATTTGGGCCAGCAGTTGAACGTCCGGCACCCCGTCACCATGGGGATTTTGTGGGCGGCCTGGCTGGTAGGATTCCTGCACCTGACCTTGCGCTATGAGATCTGGAGCGAGGCCTGGGCTCTGCTGAACTTTGAGATCATCACTAGTGCCCTGGCGGTTCTGCTCCTGACGCAGTTTCCCCTGGTGTCGGATATCCTGACCGATGGGGTCGCGGTGGCGATGGCGCTTTTGCTCAGCGTGTTTATGGCGCTCATGCGGGCCCAATATGGATCGTCTGACGTCAGAAAGGCAGGCGAACTGCAGGGATGATGATCTGGCTGAATATCTGGCCGGTGGCGATTTTGGCTGTGGCCATTGGCTGTGCTGTGCCCATGCCGGTGCGCTGGCTGCCGCGGTTTACGGCTCTCGTTGCCGTCCTATTGCTGGCTTCTTTGTTTATGCCGCTGTTGGGGCTGTTTCACCCAGCGGATGCCTTGGCGCTGTGGTTCAATATCACCGCGACGGTGTTCGGCGCCTTCGCGCTCTGGTTCTCTGGGCCTTATGTTCTGGCGGAAAGCCGGCTTCATGCGTGGCCCGACTCCCGGGTCAAAGGATACTATCTGGGCCTCTACACCTTTGTCGGGTCGCTTATGGCGATGGCTCTGGTTGCGAACTACCTGCTGCTGTGGGTCTCCCTGGAAATCGCGACATTATCTTCCGTCTATCTGGTTGAAACATCAGGGACCCGCACTTCTCTGGAGGCGGCGTGGAAATATCTTGTGATTACGGAGACGGGTGGGCTGGCAGGTCTGGTGGGCACGGTGCTCTTGCTGCTAGGGGTCGGGCGAAATCTGACAGCATGGTCGCTGGCGCCAGCGGTGGTTTCCCACCCACTAAGCGCCACCGCAGTCGTGGCAGGGATGCTTCTGGCCACCGTCGGCTACGGTACCAAAGCCGGTCTCGCTCCCTTCCACACATGGCTGCCGGATGCTCACAGCGAGGCGCCGGCACCCGTCTCCGCTTTGCTGTCCGGGGTCAAGCTAGCGGGGGCCGTCCTCATCATGGACCGGTTGTTTATGCTGACGGTTCCGGTTGTGTCCCGGGTGTGGGGGCAGGATATATTGATTACCCTGGGGCTGCTGTCCCTGGCGGTGGCAGCCAGTTTTGTGGCGTTCCAACGGGAATTGAAGAGGCTCTGGGCTTATTCCAGCATTGAACACATTGGGCTCATTGCGCTGGGATTGGGGTTTGGGGGGCTGGCGATATTGGGGGCGCTGCTGCACATTTGGACCCACGGCATCAACAAGACCCTCCTGTTCTATAATGCGGGCACGGTCCGCGTGCTGCATCACCACTCCGCTCTGCCCAGCAGCTCGGGTCTTTTGGAAAGCACCCCCTACACGGGGGGACTGCTGGCGCTGGGAGCAACGGGGATCGTCGGTCTTCCCCCTTTTGCTCCCTTTTGGAGTGAACTGCTGATCCTGGTCGGCGGGGTGACCCAGCATCACACGGTGGCGGTCGTGCTGGCCATGGTGCTCCTGCTAGCCATTTTCGGAGGGATTACCCAGCGCATGCCGCAATGGCTCTTTACTCCAGGGCGTTCAGGGAAACGCCGCGTAACAGAAGCGTGGCCCCTCATCATCCCCACGATGACTTTGGGGGTGCTGCTGGTGGTGGGAGGGCTGGCGCTGCCAGCCCTGGTTCCCCAGACATTTCACCAGGCCGCGGTGATATTGGGTCTGGCCAGGTCATTCAGCCACTAGGAGGCGGGGACGCATGGAAATGATTTGGGCTGCCGGTCAGGGGCAGCAGTGGATGGATCACATTCTCGGAGAGCGCCGCCGCGGCTGCCGGCTGCTGTTGCTGGCGCAAGACCCGGCGGGCACCGTGTGGGGTGTGGGGCGCGACCTTGGGACGACAGAAGACGCCTGGTGGGGAATCGATCCGGAAGGCGGGGTGATCCGGCCGTCCAGCGCTGGCGTTGGCGAGTGGATCCACCAGCAGGAAGAGCTGGCGCACCAGTCTGTCCCGATTCGGTGGGACCCTCCTGAGCACCCGCTGCGCACGGCCCGTGGCAAGGGAATCTTCCGGTACCCGCTGGGACCGGTTCACGCCGACGTTTCGGAGAGTTTGCGTTACGATTTGTCGGTTATGGGCGACGAAATTGTTTATCTGGCTCTCCGCCACGGCTATAAGCCCCGGCACATTGCCGCGCTATGCGCGGGCAAACCTGTGGACGACGCCCTCGCGCTGGTGGAGCGGATGACGGCCACCTCGTCATTTTCCCACCAGTGGGCTTTCGCCATGGCAGTCGAGCAAGCGCGCGGCCAGCGCGCGTCGGAAGCAGTGCGCGTGTACCGGTCCGTGGCCCAGGAAATGGAGCGGCTTGCCTCCCATCTCGGAGATCTAGCCACACTGGCCTCGTCGACGGGACTGCCGGTGGCGCAAATGGACTATCTTCACTTGAAAGAAACCATTCTGCGCTGGAATTTCCGGCTGTTTCATGACCGCTACTTGCGGGGAGCCTTGGTCCGGGGAGCTTTGGACCCCGTGGCCGATGCGGCTGCGGGCGCCTTAATCGCGGTGGGCGAGCAGGCTCGGTCCATCACCCGGGAGTTGCTGCACACCCCGTCATTTCTGGACCGGCTGGTGGGGGCAGGAAAAATTCCGGCGGGGACGCTGGATTTCGTCCGTCCAGTCGGGCCCGTGGGCCGCAGTGCCGGGCTTGGTGATGACGTGCGCGCCCTGTGGGATTACGGTGTCTACGATGCGGTGTCGTTTGCTGTGCCCCAGTGGCCCAATGCGGATGCCTATGCGCGGTTTATGGTGAGAACGGAGGAGGTTTCATCCAGTGTCAATATCATCCGCCGGCTGCTCCCGGTGGCGCCACGCACGCCCCCTATCTGGCCGGCAGCGGAATTTTCCGGACCGGGGCGCGGCACCGGCGTGGTGGAGGCGCCGCGGGGCCTGTTGGCGTATGCGGTCTGGCTGACCTCTGATGGCCGCCAGATTGAGAAACTGGCGGTGGCCACGCCATCGGCCCGCAACTGGCACGTCGTGCCTCCAGCGGTGGCCAATAATAATATTCTTCAAGATTTCCCCATTATCGATGCCAGCTTTCTGCTGAGCGTCGCCGGCTGGGACCAATAGCACAGGAGGCATGCGAGATGTTTTATTGGCGGTGGCTGCGTAATCTGGCTGAGGGTTCCAAAACGACGGGGTATCCATTTTCTGAGGATCCGGAGGTCGTGTCGCGGGGCGGGAGCGCGGTGGTGCATGAACCGCTAGCGGCCGCGGGACCGATCCGGCGCGCCATGGCGATCCGGCACATCGACGGCGGGTCGTGCAACGGGTGTGAATCCGAGCTGCAGATGTTGAGCAGCCCGGACTATGACTTTTCCCGGGTGGGGTTTTCTTACACGCCGTCTCCCCGCCATGCCGATATTCTCGTGGTGACCGGGGTGATTACCCAGAACATGGCAGACATTATTGCGGACGTCTTTGAGGGGATGCCCCGTCCTAAGCGTGTCGTCGCGCTGGGGCAGTGCGCGTTAAGCGGGCATGTGTTTCGCGCAGCTCCCGGAGTTCTAGGGTCTCTGGAGGGGATTGTGCCGGTGACGGTGGAGATTGCGGGATGCCCGCCTACCCCGGGGGATATTCTCAAGGGGCTGCTGCTCGCTGTGGACGCGCCGCCAGCCCTGCGAAAGGAGGGAGCCGTGTGAACGCTGGTCTATGGGCGGAGTGCTGGATCGGGGTGGCGTTGGCCGGTCCCCTTGTGGCCGGGGTGCTGGGATGGGTGGGATCCCGGGCCCAGCGCGAATTTCTGCGCGGGGTATTGGTGTTGGGCACCCTGGCACTGTTTTGGATGGGCGGGCAAATTCTGTCGGGCCACATGGTGGCGGGGGCCCTCCCGCTTCCGGCGCCGTTTCCCCGCCTCGTTTTCGCCCCGCTGCCCCTGGCGGGACTGTGGAGCAGTCTGAGCGGCCTGCTGCTGCTGGCTACGGGTTTGCTCATCTGGCGTCACGAGCGGGCCGCGAATCTTTTATGGGCGCTGGTGCCCATGGCCGCCAGCATCGGATTGTTCTTGCTGGCTGGCGATGGGCTGACCCTTTTGCTGGGCCTGGAGGCGGTTTCTCTCACCTCGTACCTTGGTCTTATCAGCAGCCGACGATCCCGCAAGATCTGGAACGCCGGCTGGGTCCTCCTCATTCTGTCGGAAATGGGCGGGCTGCTGCTGATTTTGGCCATCGGACTGATTGTCATCCACCACGGACCCGGGTTGCCCTGGAACGACAGTTTTCCCGCCCTGGCGCGAGACGCCGCGAGGATTTCTTTAGGCGGGCGGCTGGTGATTATGATTTTGGTCTTGCTGGCCTTTGGGGTGAAAGCGGGACTGTTTCCTGTGATGATCTGGATGCCGCTGGCGGAGCCGGAAGCCCCGGGGCCTATTGCCGGAATTTTTTCCGGCATCTTCACCGCCCTGGCTATTTTGGGCATGATGGCGGTGGAGCGGGTGGTTTTGCCGGGCATGGCATGGGGGGTGGTGCTGTTTGTGCTGGGCACGGTGGGCGCCGTGATTGCGGCGCTCTACAGTGTGGTATCCCGGCATGTTAAACAGATTCTGGCGTACTCCACCCTGGAAATCCTGGGACTGGTGTTCGCGGCCTTGGGCATCTGGGCTATGGCGGCCCACGTGGCTCCCTTGTCCCTCGTGTCCACCCTCGCATGGGATGCGGCGATGATTCTTCTGATTATGCACGCCGGGTCAAAATTTGTCCTCTTTGCTTTGACCGAGCATACCGAATCCCTGGCGCGGACTGTAGACGGCTTAGGCGGGCTGGCCCGCCGCTTTCCCTCTTTGAGTGTGGTGGCGGCGGTGGGGGTGGCGACCCTGGCGGCCATCCCGCCTTTGGGTGGATTTGTCGGGGAATGGCTGCTGCTCGAGGCCATCCTCAAGCCTTTGGGGACCACCGAGTCCTTGCGCAATGTGCATCTGCTCTTTGTGTTCGGCGGCATCTTTCTGGCTATGGCCACTGCCCTCGGCGTGGCGACTTATATTCGCTGGTTCGGGTATGTGTTTTTGGGGCCTGAGCGCCGGCCCAACAGTGCGGCTCAGCTGCCGCAGTCTATTGGCCGGCACCAGATTGCCGGCTATGCGCTGGCGCTGCTGCCGGTGCTGCTGGCTGGCCCGGGAGTGCCGTGGCTGATTCCTTGGCTCAATGTCCAAGGACAGCGGGACTTTCTTAATAATGCGCAGAAGGTGATTGCCCCCTTGTTTGTCCACCCGCAGGCGGTGCCCCTCTTCGTGCACATTGGCGGCACTTTGGTCAAAGCGCCGGGGGCTCCGGGGACGATCTTTTATCCGCAAGGCTTTTCGGTCGGGGACCCGTATGTGCTGCTGGGGATGGGATTGGCGCTGGCGCTGGCCGTCGCCCTTGTCCGGGCTTTCTGGCGGCGGGGCGCGGCAGTCCGGTACGTCAGGCCATGGACCGGCGGGACCCGCGAGTATTCCCCGCTGACCAGTTTTAGCGCGGAAGGATTTGTGCACCCTCTGCGCCTCGCCTTTCACGCATTCTACGGACTGCAGCGAGAAAGGTGGAGCCGGTCCGGCGTCAGGTTCTACCGCCACACCATCATCTACCGGCTGGAGCAGCAGGGCTATCTGCCTGTGCTGCGCGCAGGGCAGTGGGTGGCGGAGAAAATCCGCAAAACCCAATCCGGGTCGACGCCTTTGTATCTCGCCTATCTTATGGGAGCAACGGTTCTCGCTCTCGCTTTGGCGCTGTGGCATCCGGGAGCGTAGCGGCATGGCAGCGGCGCTCACCCGCTGCCATGATCCGGGCTGGTGTGGGGGGCCTGATTGAAGACGCGGGCGGCGCTGACCAATGTGGCGATCAGGTGGCCCATAGCTGGCCGCGCATCTCCGGCCGGATGCTGAATTAAGTGAATGCGCCGGGTAAGCTGCAAGTCCGGAATGGGGATGAATGCCACTTCCGGCACATCACGGGTGATCATCCACGACATGACCGAACACCCAATGTTGTTTTTTACCAAATCTAAAATGGCCCGTATTGAGGACAATTCAGCATTGACGCGTAGGCTGGACACGCTCAGTCCATGGTGAGCCAGCGCCTGGTCAAGAATGCTGCGCGTTCCCGAACCTTCTTCCCGCAAAATCAGATCGAGATCGGTCAGGAGGCTGACCGGGATGGACGGCCAGGCCGCCCAGGGGTGCGTGCGGGGCACGATTAATCCCAACTCGTCCTGCCAGAGATTGGTGACTTTCAGATCGCGGTGGCCAATGCGGCCTTCCGCGATGCCAAAGTCCACACGGCCCGTTTCCACCTGATTGGTGACGTCGGCGCTGTTGGCCATGGAGAGGTGGATGTGCACATCCGGATGCATCTGGCGGAAGAGGCCCAAGGGCTGAGGAAGGAAAAACTCGGTGACGGTGTGGCTGGCCGCCAAGTGGACCCACTGCTCGCCTTCGGCGGTTTGATGGACTTCGCGGTAGGCGGTCTGCCATAAGGCTTCAATTTGATTGGCATAGACAAAAAGGGATTCACCCGCCGGGGTGAGCCGCATTCCGCGGTTGCCGCGGACAAACAGAGCCGTGCTGAATTCCAGTTCCAGCTGGGCAATCTGGTGGGAGGCGGCGGATACCGACAAATTGAGCAGGCGGGCCGCGCCCGTGATGTGCCCCTCGCGGGCAGTCGCGAGAAAGACCAGCAAGCGGTTGTCCACAAAAACATGCCTCCTTGGTGTAGGTTAAACCCAGTGCTTCAGCTTGCGTTCAACGCGGTGCCATCCGGCGCGCGGGTCGCGGCAGGCCATGTCGAGCGAGCGCTCAATCCAGACACCGGCCTAGTAGCGGCGCTGGGCCCAATGTGAGAAGCTCCCGAGCCGCTGCTCCGGAAAGAAGACGGGCGTATCAGCACGTGGGAAAGGGTGGTGATATCGGTCAACATTTGTAGCTCGGGCAGCCGCAGAGATGGGAACTTGGTCTGATACAGACCGTATTTTTCCCCTGAGGGGAAAAGGGCATTCCCATTGCACACAGCTGAGTCTTGGGAGGAATCACGGGATAGGGCGCCAGCCGTCTGGAACAGGAACGGGGATGCCAGAAGTCGTCCTGATCAGGAAAAGACGGAGATCCCTCATCGAAGACACTTAAGCCGGCGCCGCAGCGCCGGGTGCCTTGAATGGGCCAGAGATAGAGATAATGATATTCCTTAGTCTGCTGTCGCAAGCCTTTCAGGGCCTTGGTCAAGAAGGAGCGCCCATTCCCATCAGGCACAACCAACGCAATGCCAACCATGAGGGACACCTGCCTAACCGTAGAATGAATGCTGTCAAACTCCTCCTGATACTAAATTATTGTGGGAGACAGTTCAAGCGGGGAGGCAGGAGGGAGCCTGAGGGTCCCTCCTGCCTCCCCGCTTGGGTCAATTGACGGCGGTGTTTTTCTGCAGGACGAGTTTTTTGAGTGAGCCGGTAAAGGTCATCTTTCCGGTGAGTACGGCGCGGAAGGTGCGAAGCGCCACCATACCCCAAAACAACGCCAGCATAATGAAGAAGAGGTGAGCAAAGAAGGCAATGAGGCCGACGTGCATCTCCCCGTAAAGCATATCCGTGCCTCCGGTAAAGACGCCGAGAGGGAATGTCAGGCCCCACCAGCCAAGATTAAAGGGCAAACCGCGGCGGGCATGAACGACAGTCAGCATGATGCTCAACGTTAGCCACCACAGCCCGAATCCCCAAAGGGCGAACGACCCCAGCACGGCGGCCCCGTCCATGGCATGCCCGAGACTTCCAAACAGCACAGGCATCGACTTGCCGAGCCCAATCAGCCCCATCATGCCGGTGCCTAGAGTGCCCAATGAAATCCACGTGGAAATCGCCATCTCGGCGGGGGGCAGCTTGTGCACAGCCAGCCTCAAGAACAAGAATCCCAGCATTAAGAACGCCATGGGCACACTGATGGCCCACAGCCCCAAATTGATGACCATCATCGTTTGCGCGGCGGCGACGTTGGTCAGGTGGGGGATAATCAGACTGCCGCTGGCCGCAGCCACCTCGGCGGGCACAACCGGCATGAGCCAGATGCCCGTCATCTTATCCAGCCGGTGATCATGGGAGATGAACATCATGAACGGCACTATGATCCCCGAGGCCAGAGCCATCAGCACATTGATCACCCACAGAGCAATTCCAATGGTCATGGCGGAGGGGCCGATTATGGCGACTCCCATGTCGATAAATCCATTGATCACGGTAGTCAGAGCCATAGGCACAGCTCCGAGAAACATGGACTGCACGGGGTCATGAAGCAGCCCGATAGAGCCTTTCCAATTGAAAATCCATTTCAGCACCATAATCGTCAGCAAAAAGCCCACAATGATGACGTTGACCATCCATAGCGCGGTGCCCGCATCCTTGAGCCAAAGGGGACCGCCGGGATAGAGATAGGCGCCGAGGGCCGTAATGCCGGTTCCCATGCCAACGGTGAACCAGTTTGGCGTGAAATTTTTCACAAAACTGAACATGTGATCCCCTCCTCTTGTTGGCGACATACAATTTCTTTATGTGAAAAGCGTAACATGAAGCAGGCGCTGCAGCTTATGGCTTTGCTGCATGCGCCTGCTTCATGTTGAAAACCTAACTCAGAACAAGAGGTTCGGAGGCATCAGATTAGATGAAAAGATCCGGGGTCCACCACAGAAGGCGGCAGAGGCAGTCCTGCTCGCAACGCCCGCACTGGCTGCAGGTGTCATTTAGGCATAAAGGCTGGTGACAGTCAATACAGTCGTTCACCGCGGGCTGGCCGCACGCGCACATCTGATTGTCAGTATTCACGAAGCTCGTCTCCTTTGCTATCTCTGGAGACAAGCTTTCCCCTGCCCGCGAGAATTATGCGGGCGGGAGGGAGACGGCATCACGCCATGCCGATGATGCGGCACAGCGAGGGCAGGTCCATATTGCCGCCACTGATCACAGCGGCCACCTTGCGGCCCCGCAGCTGTTCAGGACGGCGTAAAGCGTAGGCCAGCGTGGCAGCGCCGGACGGTTCGGCCAAGATTTTCTGCCGGGAAAGCAACAGTTCCATGGCGTGGCGGATCTCGTCGTCATCGACGGTGACCAAGTCATCCACCCTGCGCTCAATAATGGGATAGGTCAAGTCTCCCAACGCCAGGCTCTTGAGGCCGTCGGCAATGGTGTCGGTCTCAGGCAGCACCACGAGACGGTGCTGGCGGCGCGACTGGAAGGCTTTAGGGGCGCCTAGCGGCTCGACGCCAATGACCCGGATATCAGGGCGCAGGCTCTTGATGGCGGTGGCAATACCGGAGATGAGGCCCCCGCCTCCTATAGGAACGAGAACCACCTGGACGTCAGGCCTCTGCTCGAGAATCTCCAGCCCCGCTGTTCCCTGGCCAGCAATCACCAGCGGGTCATCATAGGGCGCCACAAATGTCATGGACAATTCTTGGGCGACCGTCTGGGCCCGTTCGAGACGGTCGCGGCTTGTGGTGCCATATTGTTCCACGCGCGCCCCATAGGACTGCGCGGCTTCGATCTTGGCCGCAGAAGCGGTGGTCGGGACGACGATATACGCCTGGAGGTGAAAGTGGCGGGCCGCCCAGGCTACCGCCTGACCGTGATTGCCAGAGGATCCTGTCACCACGCCAGCGGGCGAGGACTGCGCGGCCCAGGCTACTTTGTTCAAGGCTCCCCGAATCTTAAACGACCCGGTGATTTGCAGGTTCTCTGCTTTCAGCGTGAGGTCGCAGTCAGTCATCTGCGACAATTGCTGGGTATGCAGCATGGGAGTCTTGTGAACCACAGGGCCGATTCGCTGATAGGCCTCCTGGATTAACGGCAGGTCCACCGTCATGGGGTAATCACCCACCAGACCGGGTTGTTGGTCAGAGGTTGGGCCAGTGACAGCTGGGCAATGGAGACTTTCTGGCGGTGCACCTTGCGCGCGAGGCCGACAGTGAAGGCGCGGGTGTCGTATTCCGCTTTGGCAATCTGGTAGTGGGCCATGGTTTTAGCGATGAACGCCTGCAAGTCTTTCTGCGCCTCGGGCCAGCGGTCCGCAGGCAGCTCAGGCAGGTAAATTCCATTCCACATGCTCAGACGCACGGTCAGTTTTGTCATCCACTGCACTGTCTGCGACCGTTCACCCAGATGGGTCTCTTCGAGAAAGGTGGTCAAAGGCGCCATATTGGTGTCCTTGGGCTTCCAGAAAATCAGGTCCACGAAAATGCTGGCGGTTCCTGAGGACAATGCTGGTTTGTTATCATGAATGGTTTCCATCCGAAAAACTTCCTCTCTTTTTGTGAGGTGCTTGTGCCGTTCGGGCCGATGAGCCCTTGGCGACCGCCTTGACATCGACTTGAGGTTGGTTGATCACGCGCGAGTTTTCTGGCACACTGCCGGTCAGCCACACCCCGCCGCCAATGACGCTGCCCGCGCCGATGACGGTATTTCCTCCGAGAATCGTCGCGCCGGAATAAATCACGACCCGGTTGCCTATGGTTGGGTGGCGCTTCTGACCCCGGATAATCTGTCCCTGCACATCTCTCGGAAAATTCATGGCGCCTAAGGTGACCCCCTGATAGAGAGTGACCTGGTCGCCCACTTCTGCGGTCTCGCCTATCACTACCCCGGTGCCGTGGTCAATGAAGAACCCGGACCCGATATGGGCGCCGGGATGGATGTCAATTCCCGTCTGGCTGTGGGCGATCTCGGTCATCAGCCGCGGGAGCAGGGGCACGTCCAGTGTGAATAGGACATGAGCCAGGCGGTACACCATAATCGCATAGAGACCGGGATAGGTGGACAGGACCTCCGAGCGGCTCCGGGCCGCGGGGTCCCCCTGATAGGCCGCATCGGCATCCTGGTACAGCAGACGCTGAACGTCCGGCAGGGCGAGGCTGAATTCCCGGGCCAGCGCAAACGCCTGCGACAAGCCCCCGCAGGGCTCCCCATCGCATTCGTGCGGTTGGATCCGGTGAATCTGATGGGTCAGGTCCCAGATAATCCGGCCCAGCAATTCGATGCGGGCTGCGGTTCTAGAAGCTTCGACCGCCTCTTCCCATGGGTGTTCGAAAGGGAACAGCAGGCTTTCCATCCGGTGAACCAGCTGCTCCGTGGCATGGCGGGTCGCGGGGGGGACTGGGTTGAGACTGTCCTGGCTATCGTCAGTGCCCAGTTCATGGACAATCTGGGCTAAATTTTGGATGCTAAATTCCGGAATCGGCATGGGAACCTCCTTAAAAATGGATCTTGCCGGCTGATGCCGCTCAACTGGTCGCTGGCGTTCCCAGATAGTTCCATAAGGTGGCGACCGTCTCGGCGCCCTTGTAGAAATTTTCCAGATGAAAATGCTCGTTGGGAGCATGGAAATTTTCATCGGGCAGAGCGAATCCCAGTAAGACGGTAGGCATGTGCAATACCGTCTCGAAGGTGACCACCACGGGAATGGAGCCGCCCATCCGGATATATGCGGCCTCGCGGTGGTAGATGTCCCGGATTGCCCGCACCGCGGCCTGGGTTGCGGGGTGATCCAACGGAGTGATGCTGCCCGGGGCCCCTTCGCCGCGCTCGATGCGCAGGCGGACTGTGGGGGGACACTGGGACTCAATGAATGCGGCCACCTGGTCGGCAATGGCAGCAGGATCCTGGTGGGGCACCAGGCGGCAGGATAATTTGGCGTGGGCGCTCTGGGGGATAATCGTCTTGCGCCCTTCCCCGATGAATCCGGACCACATGCCGTTGACCTCCAGGGTGGGGCGGGCCCATATTCGCTCAAGGGTGGTGAAGCCGGCCTCCCCGTAGAGCTCGGGACTGCCTGTGGAGTGCAGGAAGTCCGCTTCATCAAACGGCAGGGCGGCGAAGTTCCGGCGTTCCTGTCCGGTCAGCGGACTGACGCCGTCGTAGAAGCCCGGCACCGTGACCCTGCCCTGGGCATCGTGCAGCGACGCAATAATTTTGGCCAGGGCATGGGCGGGATTCTCTACAGCTCCTCCGAAAACTCCTGAGTGAAGATCCTGGCGGGGGCCCTCGACATGAATTTCCATGGCGGCCAGACCCCTCAGTCCATAGCAGACAGCTGGAACGTCTTGGGCAAACATCGGGGTGTCAGAGATGACAGCGACGTCGGCCTGCAACTGCTCCTGGTGGGTGCGGATGTATTCATCAAGATGGATGCTGCCAATTTCTTCTTCCCCTTCAAACAGGAACTTTAAATTGACGGGCAGTTCTCCCGTTTTGATCCAGGACTCGGCTGCCACGACCTGCATGTAAACCTGTCCCTTGTCGTCACTGGATCCGCGGGCGTATAAAACATTGTCCACAACGGTGGGGCTGAAAGGGGGGTGAGTCCACTGGTCCAAGGGGTCGACTGGCTGCACATCGTAATGGCCGTATACGAGCACTGTGGGCTTGGCGGGATCCTGCACGGTCTCGGCATAGACAACTGGGTGGCCCGCAGTGTGGTCAATGCGGCTGACGGGGATGCCTGCTTGCGCAAGCCGCTGCTGGAGCCACAGGGCGGCAGCCTGGACGGCCTCTTTATGTTCAGTCAGCGCTGAGATGCTGGGCAGGCTGAGAAATTCTGTGAGCTCATCAATATAGACGGCGTGGTGCGAACGCAAATAGTCCAGAGCTTTGTCTTGGTCTGTCATGGGTGTCCTCCCCGCGTAATTGATCCTGTTCTATCATAGCGAAAAACGGGGCAACAGGCGAACGTTATGGAATGCCGAAAGAAACTCAGATCCTGGCCGTTCGTGTCTAGGACAGGGGAGGGGAAACGTTATAATGGAGACGTATTATGCAGCACAGGAAGGTAGCGAAAGGGTGGTCATGAGTGGAGGAAAGATCGAGTGCGGTGCGATTTAAGGATCAGGCTATGACTCTGGTGGGACCTGCTCTAGCGGAGGGAGAGATGGCTCCGGATTTCACGGCGGTGGCGCGGGACTTGTCTTCTGCCCGCCTGCAGGATTTTGTCGGGAAAGTGCTGGTGGTGCTGTCCGTGCCCTCGCTAGATACCGCTGTGTGTGACCAGGAGACCCGGAGGTTCAATGAAGAGGCCGCTCGTCTGGGCGGCCGTGTTGGGGTCATAACCATTTCGATGGACCTGCCGTTTGCCCAGAGCCGGTGGTGCGGGGCCGCTGGGGTGGATCAGGTCACCTTGCTGAGTGACTATAAGGACCGTGAATTCGGAGTGAAATATGGTGTCTATATCAAGGAACTGGGGCTGCTGTCGCGCGCGGTGTTCGTGATCGACCCAGGCGGCACTCTGCGCTATGTGGAGTATGTTCCGGAAGTAGGCCAGCATCCCAACTATGACAAGGCTTTGGCTGCGGTTCAGGCACTCCTGTAATTTTTCTGAGAGGCCGGCAGGCGCGATTTGAGGCGCGGCGCCAGCGGCTAGGAGATATTTTTGAAGCAGGCGGGGTATAAGAGGATCCGCCTGCTTCTGTTCTATGGGTGCTGTGCGGCCTTGAGCCGGCAGCAAATATCACGGAAACAGGAGCAACGGCTTACTTAGGCAAAAAAAATCGTACAATAGAAGCTGATAGGGGGGGACCTGGTGAATGCAGGCTGGTTCGAGGTAATTGTGGGGGCTATCGGGATTGGGCTGGGAGTCGCAGGCAAATTGGCCCGCTCTTCCGTTGTCATTGCCGTGGGACTGGTTCTTCTGGGACTGGAACGGATTTTGACCGTCTCCTGGCACGTGGCGGTGGGCGATGCTGGAGCTCTCCTGATTCTGTTTGGTTTGGGAATGTCCATCGCTTTGCTCTTGAAGCAGCGCCGCCGAAAATAACGGGAGCGTCCGGAGGGGACGGGGGGGCATCACGGTGAGGCTGAATGAAGAGAAAGTTTTTAAAGACCCTGTGCATGGCTATATTTATGTCAGTGACCCATTAATATGGGACCTGATCAACACCAGGGAAATGCAGCGTCTGCGGCGCATCCGCCAGCTGGGAACGTCTTATGTCACATATCCTGGGGGCGAGCACTCCCGATTTTCCCACTCGCTGGGGGTCTATGAGGTGGTCCGCCAGATTGTCCAGGCCTTCGCCCGCAATGCCTACGACTGGCCTTCCGAGGTGAATCTCCTGGTGATGGCCTCTGGCCTGCTGCATGACATCGGCCACGCGCCATTCTCGCACGCGCTGGAAAAGGTGATAGGCTTGCGGCATGAAGTGTGGAGCGAGCGGATTATTTTAGATCCGTCCACAGAGGTGCACCAGGTACTGGCGGCTCACAGTCCCGGCATGGCGGAGGACGTGGCCGCCATTATTGGCAAAACCCACCCGAACAAACTGGCAGTGTCCTTGGTCAGCGGCCAGCTGGATGCGGACCGCCTGGATTATTTGATGCGGGATTCCATTTACACCGGGGTGGACTACGGAAAATTCGATCTGGCGCGCATCATCCGGGTAATGCGGCCGCATGGCGGGCGCATTGTGGTAAAGCGCTCCGGATTGCATACGGTGGAGGCTTACCTGCTCGCCCGCTACTTTATGTACTGGCAGGTCTATTTTCACCCAGTCAGCCGCTCCGCCGAGGTCATTCTCAAAGCTATTCTCAAACGGGCCCAGGACCTTGCCGGAGCGGGGAGGGAGCCGGAGCGTACTCATTTTGCCCTGACCGCCCTTTTTGAGGGGCGCCTGACCATGGCCAGCTACTGTGCTCTTGATGACACGGTGCTGTTTAATGCGTTCAATGTCTGGCAGTACGGCCCCGACCAGATCCTGGCGGACTTGTGCCGGAGATTCCTCGACCGGCGGCTCTTTACTTATGTGGACGCGCCGCCCACGGACTCCGCCGTCTATGAACTGATGGCCGGACGTGTCCGTGCCGCAGGCTATGACCCGCACTACTACCTCGCGGTCGACGAAACCGGAACGGTCTATTATGATTATTATCTTGGGGCGGCGGGTGACCTCAAAGGAGACAGCGCGCTCTTTTTATGGGATGAGGCCAGTCAGCAGCTGACGGAGATGTCGAGTCTGTCTGAGCCTATTAAGGCCATCGCGCAGGAGAAGCAGGCGCTGCGGCGGCTGTATTTCCCCGAAGATGTCCCAGCGCCCTGACCATGGCGGCCTGTCACTCTATCACGGACACAAGGAGAGGTGCAGCGTATGGATTTGCCGCGGCCACTAAATAGTGAAGAGATTTCCCACACGGCCTTGCATGTGGGGACGATTATTTCTGCGGAAGTGAATCCCCGGGCGAAAAAACCTGCATATCATATGGTTATTGATTTCGGCCCCATGGGGATGAAGCACTCGTCTGCGCAGATCACGGTGCGGTACCAGACGGAGGACCTGACTGGGCGGCAGGTGGTCGCGGTGACCGGCCTCCCTTCTAAAAGGATAGCCGGAGTGGTTTCAGAAGTCCTGGTGCTTGGGGCCGAACTGGACGGGAATGACGTGATATTATTAAACATCGACAGCCCGGTGCCCAATGGCACACGCATCACCTAAACCCAGCCAACTGGGTGACACTGGAATCACGGAAAGGACGGAATATCGCATGAGAGTAGGTTTAGTCGTGCCCTCCGACACACCTCCGACAGGAGGCAATATCATTTCCGCACAGAGGCTGCAAGATGGGCTGAGCCGGTTGGGGATTACCTCGGCAGTAGAGCGGATGAGGCCGCAGCTGCCTCAATACGATGTCTACCATGCCTGGAATGCCGTGCAAGTAGGGCAGGCTCTTTTGCAGCAGGGTATCGAGCCTGAGCGGCTGGTGGTCACATGGACCGGCACAGACCTGTGGGGTGACTGGATTCGCGATAGTGAGCCTATTCACCGCGCGCTTCAAAAAGTTCGCCAGCAGGTGGTGTTCACCCCCAATGCGCGGCTCCGCCTTTTGCAAGATGCTCCAGACTGGGAAGATGCCGTCCGCGTCATCCCGCCATCGGTGGATGACACGATCTTCTCTCCCGAGGAAGTCAGCCGCCACCCGGACAGTCCCCTGATAGTCATCGCGGGCGGGGTCCGTCCCGTCAAGAGGAGTGCATGGGCCATCGAACTTGTGGACCGGGCCCGGCAGGTTCTGGGATTGAATCTGAGCTTGGCCGTTCTGGGGCCGGCCCGCGATGCGTGGGAATGGGAAAGGGTGCTGAATGCCGCTCAAGGCCGACCGTGGGTGGAAGTGGTGGGGGAAGTGCCCAAAGAAGCCATGGCGGACTGGTACCGGCATGCCGCGGTGGTCATCAACACCAGCCAGATTGAAGGCGTCTCCAACGCGCTCATGGAGGCGATGGCTTGCGGGGCCCTGATTGTGGCCACCAATATCCACGGCAACCGCTACCTCATTGACCCCCACAAGACGGGAATACTTTTTGATGGAGAAGGGGATTTTGTCAGAGAGTTTCAGTGGATCTTCTCCCACCCTGATGAAGCCCAAACGCTCCGCCACAACGCGCGCATGCGCATTTTGTCCCAACATCTGCTGATTCAAGAGGCGGAGGCTTATGAGGACCTCTATGAGAACGCTATGCGTTTCTGTCCCAAGGGGTGCGGGATATGAGCATTTATGGCCTCATCCGGTTTGATGTGGAAGATTTCATCACACCAGAATCTGACGAGGGTCTGGCGGCGGTGCTGGCCGCGATGAGTGAATTTGACATGCCGGCCAGCTACGGTATTGTCGGCAAGAAGGTTCAGAGCCTGAAACAGCACCGCCGTGAAGATTTGCTGGCCATTTTAGCACAGAAACGCTCGGTGGGATTTCATTCGTGGAGCCACAGCGAGCATCCGACACTGTCGGAAGACTTGGCGGACCGGCCCTATGATGAGGGGGTGGCGCGGTTTATCAGCCGGGAGCAGCCGGGGGTCCGCCTTGTATCGGAACTGGTGGCCCCACCGGGGTATTTCACCCAGCCGGGCGGCAACTGGGTCCCTCAGGCTTGCGGGGCGCTGCCCCAGATGAACATGCCGGTGTTCTTCAGTGATGCCTGGAACAGTTATCTGGTGACGTCTTCCCAGCCGATGTGGATTGAGGACATTTTGCACTTGGCTCTTCCTGTCATGACTCCCAAACCCTTTGCCATGAACTTGCCAGACAATCTCGAGGAGTCGGTGGAATTCCTGAAGCGAGGGGCCCAAACGTTGAACCCGCAGCAGGCATTCATGATCATGGTGCATCCGACTGAGCTCGTTTCCACCAAGTTTTGGGATGCGGTGAACTTTTCGTATGGCGCTACCAGCAGCACTCTGCGCCCGGCCCCGCTGCGGTCAGCGGGGGACCGGGAACAGGCGGCTCAGGCCTTTCGCACGTATATCCAAGACATCCGCCAGATTCCTGGTATCGAGTGGCTGGATGTGCAGGGCTTGGTGTCCCGGCTTGTGCCTCTTGCTTCCCCCCTGTTGCCGGATGTGCGGCTGCTGTGCGAGGAGGTGGGCCGCAAAGGGCTGGGACCGTTGACGGTCGCTGGTGAAAACTTCAGTGCGGCGGAGGTTGTGGCGGCCACTGCCGCATGGATAGCCGGGACTGGGAGACCGGGAACTCCGCTGCCGCGGGCGAAGGCCCCGAAGGACTGGGACGGGGATGAACAGCAAAGGACAGGCCCCATCCATCTGGGAGAGGAGGCTGTGATGCAAGGGGCTCAGCAAATCATGGCTGTCCTTGGACAAACGGGGAGTCTTCCTGGACACGTTCATTTGGGAGACGGCGACCTGGCGGTCCAGCACTGGGCGGAATCAGCCCTCCTGAGGCTGTCGGCCGGCAAAGTCGGGGCCGCCCTGCCGCTTGCATTTCTCTCTTATGTGAAATCGCCAGATGAGCTGCACTGGGATTGGCCGATATTTCCCCCGGACTTCCGGCCTGTCGGGCTTTGGCGGGAAACCCGCCGCCTCGCCTGGTCATTGAAGTTCTCCCAGTACCGAGACTGATTGAGGAGGAAATTGCTGTGTATGCTGTTCGAATCCATGAGCCGGGAGATCCGTCCGTATTAAAGTACGAAGAGATCGCGAGCCCAGAACCTGGCCCAGGCGAGGTGCGCGTCAGACTCAGGGCTGCCGGAGTGAACCACCGCGACATCTGGGTGCGGGAAGGCGCCTTTGGGGCCTTCCCTGAGCCGGTTGTGCCCGGGTCAGACGGAGCCGGGGAAATTGATGCGCTGGGGCCGGGAGCAAGAGATTACCCGGTTGGCCAGAAAGTGGTTGTCAATCCGGGACTGAGCTGCGGGCGGTGCATTTACTGTCTGTCCGGGCAGCAGAACAGTTGCCCCCACTACCGTATTTTTGATGGGACGTACGCGGAACAGGTGGTCTTGCCCCTGGTCAATGTGGTGCCGATGCCGAGCGGATTGACATTTTTGGAGGCAGCTTCCATCGGCATTCCCTTTATTACAGCGGAAGATTTTCTCACCCGGGCGCAAGCGGCGGCTGGCCAGACTATTGTGGTCTGGGGAGCGAACGGCGGACTGGGCCTGGCTGCCGTTCAGCTGGCCCACATGCGCGCCATGCGGGTCATAGCCATCGTCCGCCAGGCCGGATATGCAGACCGGCTAAAGCAATACGGGGCGACGGATGTAGTGGTGTGGGACGGGTCGACTGCCTTAAGCCCGGACATCTTGACCATGACCAATTCCCGCGGGGCGGACATTGTTGTGGATTCGCTCGGGCAGGCCACCTTTGTCCAATCTGTCGAGATGCTGCGCAGAGGAGGGACCGTCGTGACAGTGGGAGGTACGACCGGAGGGAAAGTGACCCTTGAGCTCGGCCAGATTTTTCGCCGCCGCCTGTCTGTGCTGGGAGCCTATATGGGCTCGTCCTCTGTCCTGCCCAGAATTTTGCCGCTCTTTGCCCGCGGGGTGCTGATTCCCATTATTGACCGGACATTTCTGCTGGAGCGTGCGGATGACGCCCACCGGCGGATGGAAGAGCACGGGCTGTTTGGGAATATCGTTCTGGATATTTAAGAGTGCCCTGGCTAATAGGGCTTGCCAATTGCGGCAAGCCCTTTTGAACATTGCGGTAAGGTTAGCGGCGTCCTGCCATCTGCTGCTCGGCCATTTCGATCATCTTGCGGACCATGTGGCCACCGACTGCCCCACACTGCCGTGACGGGATTTCACCCCAGTAGCCATCCTCGACACCTTGCAAACCGAGTTCCCTGGCGACTTCATATTTGAATTGGTCCAGAGCCCTTGCCGCACCCTGCACCAGGGCCCGGTTTCCAGTGTTGCTTCCACGAGCCATGCTGTTCACCTCCGTCTTTCTAACATGGAGGTATTATTGCCGCGGTTGTGAGAGTTTAGCCGCATTTCGTTCTTAAGGGGTGGTTCCAATTTCAGGCAAAAAAATCACCAGCCGTGGATGTTACGGCTGGTGCAGAAGTGTCAGCCTGTCAGTTTGCTTTCGGAGGCAGAAACTTGGTGCCCAGAGTGAGGGTAAACTGCAGGAGGCGCTGAACCTCTTTATCTTTCATGATCCGCATCAAGCCGCCAAGACCGCCTAGGTGCGGGGCCTTTTGTTCCGTCTCTTCTGACGCCTCTTTGACTTTAGCCATGACGCCGGAGATGTCGAGCTGTTCAGCCTTGCTGACCAGAGCTTTAATGTACTCATTCCACGGCAGACTCACCAGATTGGGATAGGCAATCAGGACATTTTGCGCGGCCTTGATAAGCCCCGTCTGGCGGAGCATAACCACGGTATTGAGCAGGTCAGGCAACGTGTCCAGAAATTGCTTGTCGAACATGATCCCGGTGACTTTGATAAAGTCCGACATGAACTCGTTGGCCAGATCGCCGTTGCGCAGGAGCCTGGCCAGACGCAGAGCATCGACCAGCACCGCTGTGGTTTCAGGGTCTGTCGCCTCGGCAGCCAGCAGGGCCAGATTGTCAGGGCGGATCTGCTTCACGTTCTCTATCAGGCGGCTGGAATTGAGATATTCCAGCATGCTCTTAATCACCGGCCCGACGTCAAGCATTGGGACCAGGGCCTGGTAATAGGCCACGATGTCGAGCAGGCGGTCAAGCAACCCGCTCTGCTGAAGTTTTACCATAAAATCCGTGTAGACGGGCAAGATTTTCAGCAGGTCAGGGTTGTTCAGGACCGGAGCCGCCTGGTTGACAAAAGCCGTGACGTCGCTGAGGAAATCCGCGGGAGCTTCCTCGGTGACATACCGCAACAATGTCAACGCCGAACGCAGAGCACGTGTTTTACTGGCTTCTTCGCCCAGAGACATGGCACCTTTAAAATCGACATGGCTGACTTCTTCGGCTGCTTTCAGCAACTGTTCGGGCACGACCTCCTGCCAGAATTCCGGGAGCTGGCCGGCCATCTGCAAGAGCATGTCCAACTGATTCAGCAGACCGGAACGGTGCAAGACGGTCAGTGTTTCCGTCGCGGCTCTGATAGAGGCCGGCAGGTCGGTCGGAAGAGCCTGACTCAGCGTCAGGACGTTTTCTGTGATGGCGGAACCAAAGTCTCCTTTGAGGCCTTGATCGACGGCTTGGATGAGTTCACCGAGGCGTGCCAGCCCCTGCCACTGTTCTGCAGTCAGGACAATGGGCATAGACGCGTCGTTGTTGTTCGCCATTTCATTTACGGCCATCGCAAGCGCTCCTTATCTCAGACTGCGTATTTTAGCTGAGTTTGTCGATGAGAAAATCAGCTGCGGGAATGCCCCAGTCAGGCACTTTGCCGCGGGTCCGGAAAAACATTTCTTTGTACTGCATCTTCATGAGGAACGGGATATGGCCCATTTTCAGGTCGGACTTCGTCCCGCCATACCAGGTGTCGGAGTTGATGGCGAATCCTTGATTCCCGCCCATGTCGCCCAGACAGTTCACTACGAAATGCATGGGAACATTGGCCTTTTCCGGAGCCATGCGGCCCATGTCCATGGCAATTTGCTTGCCCACCGCCTCGGCACCCATATGAGCGAGAATGCCCAGCTTGGGTACAGTGACGGCTGCGGCATCGCCGCAGGCAAACACGTTGCGGTACTTCGGGTTGCGGGTAGTCATGTCGGTCAGCACATACCCTTGGTCGTCAGAAATCGGCAACCCTTTCATAAAGCTGTGGGCTTGCCAGTCCGGGAAGACAATCTTCAGTTCAGCCTCGACCGACTGGCCGTTGGCAAACTCAATCCCGTCTTTGGTCAGTCTCTTGATGTCCTTGGTGTTGTTCATGTAGTGGTAACCCATGGAGCTGGCTGCGGCAAGCAAAGCGTTTACCACCCCGATGCCGGCATCTTCAGCAATGACCGCAGCGGGGGTGAAGACGGTGACTTTGTCCGGGCCACCCAAGCCGTGGCTCTGGAGCCAGTGGCCAAATGACAGCATCACTTCGACGGGCGGGCCTTCACAAGCCGCTTCTGCCGTCGGGACGAGATCGGTAGACATCGTACCTTGGTGGAAGCGGGCCGAGCCTACGGCAACGGGGCCGCCCTTGTACTCGTTTTCCAAGAACAGGCGGAGTTTCTCCCCGTAAAAGGTGTCGCTGACGGTCTGGCCGTACTCAGCGAATCCCTCGATGTCGTCAAAAGCCAAGCGGGCGCCAATGGCGACCACGACGTAATCATAGTGGATGGTCTCCGAGGCTGCCCCGATACGTTCGCTGGGAACATACTCGACGCTCTGCGCGTCGGGGTCAAGGGCCTTGACTTCGCCCTGAATAAATCGGATATTGTCTTCGTGCAACACGTCCACCACTGGCATTTGCATGGTTAGCGCGGGATTGCGGTTTTCAAAAACTTCATAAGGAATGTTGGGGACGAATAGGAGGTAGGGCTTGCGGTCAATCACGGTAATCTCAACGGTGTCCCTGGCGTATTCGCGAATCTTCTGTGCGGCGCCTAGTCCGGCAAAGTTCGCGCCCAGAACAAGAACTTGGGGTTTTCCCATGGATGAATCCTCCTTGCTTTCCGGTTTGACCGGGGTGTCAGAACACTTGTAATGGTAATCCTGTCATCTTAGCAACCTCTATCGTACTTTCGGGGGAATGTTGTCAACCAGTTCCAGTGTCTCATGCACTATGCAACTAGTCAATAAGGGCTATTGCGGCATGTATAATAGAGCCTCACGGAATAATTGGTGAAATGTTTTACAAATGGCTGGGATGCTTTTCCTAGTGCTATAACAATGTAAAATGCAGTATAATGCTATTAATGGTACTTTGCCCGTAACGTATGGGCCGCTATATTTAGAAGGGGATGAGCCGGTGAGACAGAAATTGGTGCGGACGGTGATGTCCCAGAGTTCGATCTTAATTTACCTTATTTTGATTCTGACATTCATGGCGAGGGCCAACTCGTCCATGATGCAGGCGAACAACCCGCTGTATGCGCATACCCTGGGCGCGCGCCTGGCGGAGGTGGGACTGACTACATCGGTGTATGCCGTGGTGACGATGATTGTCCGGTTCGGCTATAGTGCGCGGGTGAATTTGCACCAGGTGCCGCGGGTGATGACGGTGGGTTTTGTGCTGCTCACCTTGTCGATTGGCGGTGTGTTGGTCAGCCACACGTTTGTAGAGTTTCTGGTGGCCGTGGCGGTGGCTGGCGTGTCCACAGCCCTCATTATGCCCCACCTGCTCTCCCTTATGGGAGCGCTGTCGCCGGTCGACGAGCGCGAGAAAAATCTGAGTTACTATTCTCTGGCTCTCTCCACCAGCCTGGTTGCGGCCCCTGTCTTGGGGACTCTGGTGCTGACACATTTTGCGTTGGGCGGGATCTACGGCCTGCTCTTGGCTTTTTCTCTGATTGGTTTGGGCGTGATAGTGGCCAACTACGGGCGGTTGCGGGACAGGCTGGCGGCAGATGCCAAAGCGCCGGCGTTCCAGCTGCGGCGGGCGCTCTCGACCCTGGGTCATAATGGCACTTATACCAGAAGTTTTGCTGCGCTGTTTCTCTTCAATCTGTCATTTGCCGCCGCGATGTCTTATGGCGGGCTTGATATCAAGGACCGGTTTGGCCTGCCCTACAGTGGCGTTGAACTGGTTTTGACGAGTTTTTTTGTGGCGTCTCTTCTAGGGCGGCTGGTGGTGTCGCGGGCGGTGCGCAAGAAAAAACTGGAGCGCAAGGCGACCTGGATGTTCTGGTCTTTGGGAGTGGGGGGAATCGGGCTGGGTCTCATGGGCTGGGCCCCTTCCCTCACGGTGTTTCTCGTCGGCTTCTGGCTTCTGGCATGGCCGCATGCTGTCCTGTTCCCGCTGGTATCCATGCGCATAGCCAGCAGTGTGGAACGCCATCTGCTGGTAGCGGCGAATACCGTGGCGCAGTCGTCCTTCGACCTGTCGGGGACGTTTGGCCCGCTGCTGCTTGCTGTCATTATCAGCCGCGGCAATATCGGGTGGGGCTTTTGGCTGATTGGAGTCTTCCAGTTTCTGGGGATGGCTATTTTGGCTGCGGAGACCCGCCGGGAATCCGCCATGGCAAGACGGGTAGGGCATTCAGGAACGATGGCGGGATGATTGGCTTAGGGAGTCGGCAAAGGGGCGCTGTCCGCGGGGACGGCGCCCCTTTGCCGAGTTGGCTCTGACTCAGGATGAAGAAGGAACAGGGGGCAGGACCCGGACCACCACATCGGGGGACTTGGCCAAGAAGTGGACCAATACCGGCAGGCCTACGGAAATCTGGGCCACTGTGGCGCCTGGGTGTCCTGGCCAGACAACGGTCGGGGTTATGCCTTTGAGGGATATCGTCTCTTCTCCCCAAGCCGTTTTCAGCCGCAGTTTGTCGGAAGTGGCGGCTATCAGCTGCCCGTAGGCATTATGCTGCAAAATGTGCATCCGGCGCCCCCGGTGGTGCATAGGCATAATCGCCAGGACTTGGCGTGTTCCGGGATTGACGAAGATTTTCACCTGCTGCGCCTCCTGCAAGCCAGGGGCAGCCCCGGTGTGGGGGAATGGAAACGCGGCGCCCGCCGCAGACGTGAAGACGCCGTCGCGCACCGTCTGCAGGGTCACCCTGCCGGCTTTGACGGACTGGACCGTGGCGGCAAGGCGGGTGGGCACTGCGGCAATCAGGGACGGATGCAGGTGCGAAGAATCCCCGGTGCCGAAGACCATCACACGCTGGCCTTGGGCGAGCTGGCTGGTGCCCGCTATGGGAACGCCCGCGGTGGGCAGGGGGACATCCGTGCCGTGCTTTGCGGAAATCAGGGTCCAGCGGCCGCCCGCCGCCTGGTGGAGATGGCCGCGGGCCACCGGCAGCGCCATGAGGTGGACCTGGCCTAGGTTGTCGGTCCAGGTCAGGACCCGCTCGCCCTGGCGCAAGATGGCGGACGACGCGGGGTACAATCCTGCCTGTACGGCGGCGTGCAATAAGTCGATGGCGGCAGTTTTGTGGGACTCCGCCATCGTGACGGTGGCCACGGCAGGTGTCAGGGTGGCAATATGTCCTTCCCAGGCGGCACAGGCATGGCGCATGGCGGTCATGGCTAGTGGCGTGGAGGCCACAGGCGGACTTTGTGCCAGGGCGCTGCTGGGTACAAGCAGGGACAGCAGGCCAATGCCGGGTACAGCATATTTCAGCAGTTTATTCATGGTGATTTCCTCCTCTTGGCGGTGACATCTTCAATATCCTCCAAAAGTCGGAATATTATCCTAAAAAATCAGCGGGTGAGGGCCGGCGGCTGCTAGTCCGCGCCTTGGTGTAAAGAGGCTTCAGGAGAGGGGCGGCCTGGAGAGCATAAGGGGAGACGGATGGCTAATATCGCCCCATGTTGCGGGGGCGCCGCATTGGAGGCGGTGACGGTGCCCTTAAAGGCCTTGGCCAGCCCCTGCACAATGGCCAGCCCGAGGCCGCTGCCGCCCGATTTCGACGTGCGGGACCGGTCTCCCCGGTAAAATCTATCGAAAATATGAGGCAAGTCACTATCATTGAAACCGGGCCCATTATCGGAGACCTCAATGAGGCCAGCGCCCCGTTCCTGTCCGATGCGCACGGTGATGCAAGACCCTAAGGGGGTGTAGCGGGCTGCATTCTCCACCAAATTGAACAGCATTTCTGTCAGCCGGTCGCGGTCAGCACTCACCATGACGGAGGCGGGGACGATTTCCAAGGTGTGGTCGCGTGTCAGGGGTTCCAGCAAGGGACGCACGGCTGCAATCCACTCGCCCAGGTCAATGGGGGTGATCCGGGAGGCAATTTCCTGGGCGCTGTCGAGCCGCGAGAGGGTCAGCAGCTGATTGACCAGCCGGGCCATGCGCTGCCCCTCCTGGCGCATGGCATGAAACCCCTGCTTGACTTCCGCATCTGTCAGGTTATCTTCTGAAATGAGCGTCAAAAAGCCGTTGAGAGCGGTCAGCGGGGTGCGGAGCTCATGCGAGGCGTCTGCGACAAAGCGGCGCATCTGCTCCGACAGCATTTTCTCCTGATCCAGAAGATCCTTGATGGACAGGGACATCACATTGATGGCATCACCCAGTTCGGCCAGCTCTTTGGGAGGGTTCTTGAGGGTGGTGATGTGGCCGATGTCGCCATGGGCAATTCGGGCGGTCCCGTCCCGGATTTGCTGCAGAGGAGCCAGGCTGTTTTTTACGGAGATGGAACCCAGCCAGCCGGTGATGGCCAGAGAGAGAAAGCCGAGGAATGAGAAAAACTCGATATCGCGCAGCAAAATTCGGTTCAGTGCATGGGACTGAGCCATCAGCCAGACATATCCTGAAGGGTGCAGGGAAGATCCCAAGGGAGCGTCCACGACAACGTGCTCATGCCACAGGAAGTAGCTTTGAGAGAAGTCAATAGGGGGAACCTGGGGCACCAGAGTGGAAGAGTTGGCAATGATCACCCCGAAACGGTTGGTAATCAGCACCTCGACACCCGGAGCCTTGAGACGGCTGACCAGAAGCGTAGCCAGAGAGTGGAAGTGCGCCGCGCTGTGCTTGACCATAGCGCGGTGGATGATGGGGGCCAGCACCGAAATTTCCTGATGCAGCGAACGGGCCTCGGAATGAAACAGGACAATGCGCAGGGTTAGGTACTGGCTTACTCCGATCACGACCAGCAGAATGGCGAGCAGCAGAATTTGGCGGCCGATCAACTCGTCTGTCAGGGTTTTTTGAGCCATTCAACTACCCAGGCGGTAGCCGAAGCCGCGTACGGTCTGAATCAGTTGGCGGGACCGGTCCTGCAATTTGTCCCGCAAACTGGAAATGTGCACTTCCACCAAATTGTCATCACCTGGGTAATCATAGCCCCACACGTGCTGCAGAATCTGCACTTTGGACAGCACAATGCCCGGGTTGAGGAGCAAGTAGCGCAAGAGCTCATACTCCTTGGCTGTCAGGGCAACAGGCGCCGACTGCAGCGACACTTTATGCGCGGCATCATCCATTAGGAGATCGCCGAACTGGAGCGCCGGGCGGTCATCGTGGTGAACGCGGCGCAACCCAGCCCGGAGCCTCGCCACCAGCTCGTCAAAGTCAAAGGGCTTGATGACATAATCGTCCGCGCCCCCCTCCAAGCCCTGAATACGGTCAGACACCGCGTCCCTAGCCGTCAGCATCAAGATGAACAGATCGGGATTCTGCCGCAGGCGCCGGCTCAGCTGAAACCCGTCCTCACCAGGCATCATGACGTCGATAATGGCAGCATGAGGCTGAAATGCGCCGACGGCCTCCATGGCTTCCTGACTGTCCTGACAGGTGAGCACATCGAACCCCCGGTGCGACAGGCCGATTTTCAAGACGTCGCGGATGACTTCTTCGTCGTCCACTACCAGAACCCGAAAGGAATCCATTTATTTTTTCACGAGCTCCTTGTCAAGAGGATGCGGAGACAGGAAGTATTCTCCTGTGTCCCATCCTGCGCGTGCGATGACCCGGTTGAGAAATTGGCGGTCCTGGTTGAGCCACTGGGTCTCTTCGGCAAAACTGGGGGCAGGGGACGGCAGTTCCTGGGCGAAGTAGGTGTGCAGGGCAATCCGCACGTTGAGATGCGCCGCAACCTTATTGGCCTCCGCAACATTCAATTCACTGAAGGGGATCTTGCGCCCGATGATGGCCTCGGTGATGTCAAGTTCATCTACAAAGTTTTGATGCTGCACGTCGTGATAGCGGTCCACCAGTCCGTTCAAATGCTGTTCCTGATACGAGGTGAGAGGCCGGTCTTTGGCGTAGCCCCATGATCGCAAAAATGCCATTGTTATCTCATCCTTCCCACATTCCGAGCAGCAATGTGCTCACACTATTACCGATATTGTGCCCTGTCGCCGCGAAAGTGTCTAGATTTCTTCACGGAAATTTCCCAACGCGGAATAATTCCCATTACAATAGACAAGAGCGGGCCGATACACAAGGGGGTCAAGCACTATGGCAACTAGCCAGAGCTGGAGGGCACTGGGACCCGAGCTGGTTGAGCAAATGCGCAGCTTGATGCCCTACGAAGCGGATGACTGGGTCAGGGAGTGGCGGAAACGGAACCTGCCCCTGAAAGAATTCCTGCGGGCTGTGTGGCAATTCGCCAATACACCGCGCCTTCGTGAAAACGAGCGGGTCTTTTACGAGCGGGTGGATGCAGGCTGCGGCATACGGACATTGACCGGCCGGAACAGCGCGGCCGGTTGGCCGGTCGCCACGCGCCTCTTGCAGCGGCTTCTGGTGATGCTGGGCGGAGACTGTATTCCCCTGGCCCGGGAAACCGGCAGCGGTGCAGGATCAGTGCAGGATGCCTGGCGAGAAGGCCAGCGGGACCATGCGGAATTGAGGACAGCGCAATTGCTGCGCCAGTTTGGCGCCCGCGCGCTGTTCCCCCAGCTGGCATCTCCCGGCATGCCGGCTCCTGTCCTGACTTTCCTTCCGTCTTTGTGGCATATCAGCGCACTCTTGCAGGAGTGGTGGCCAGCGGTCGAGCCGTGGGCCGGATTCCGCTTGGTGACTCGCGCCCAGGCTTCGTGGACAGTCTCCCAGCACAAACCGCCCGTGCTGCTTCCCGCGGAGGAGCACGCGGATTTCCGGTCATGGAACGACACGGCTTATATCATGGACTTGATCCGGACAGCAAGGCAGAAACTGAATCCGCCCCAGGACATCGGGGCATGCTATGCGCCCGGCGGGGCGGGCGCCCTTCTGGAGCAGATGGCGCAAGGGTCTGGCAACTGGAGCAACCGCCGCCTGGCGGCCCTGTTGGTAGAAGCGTCGGCTCTGGCCGTGACCGCTACCCGGTTCACCGAGGCCGACCAGGTTTCGCGGCATCTCCTAGCGGTCATGGACTGGCTCCGCCTGTCCCAATTTGCCCCCTCGGCGCCGGATGAGCGGGCGGCCATCTGGGCGGCGTGGGGATGGTTTTTTGCGGTGGCGCTCGCTTTTTTGCCGGCCGACGGGGACATCCTCACGGTGGCGGCTCCGTTTGACGAAAGGGATGAGCGCATCCTGTGGTCGGCTCTGCAAGAGGGCGACGCCGAGGAAGCGGTCGCCCGGGCAGCCGCTGTCGGGGATGTGGGCGAGATCTGGGAAGATGTCGAAGATGAAGCGTCAGTGATGGCCGCCCCTGAAGCCTTGCGCATGATTTGGGCTTACAAGCCGTGGCTTCAGGAGTCGCCATTCCGGGCCAGTCTGCTTCCGGCCGTGATCCGTATTATGGCGCAGGCGCGGCCAGCTCTGGTGATTCATGGCGGCGCTTGAGTTCCTGGTCCACGTCAGTCAGGGAAATTCCTGAGCGGGCGAGGAGCACGCTGAGATGATAGAGAAGGTCGCAACTTTCCCAGAGCAGGTCCGCCCCTGGAGTTTGCGTGTCGGCAGCCGCGGCGACGATGACTTCGATAGCTTCTTCCCCGACCTTTTTCAGCAGCTTCTCCAGTGGGGCTTGCAGCAGCTGGGCGGTATAGGAAGTGTCGGGACTGGCGTCACGGCGCTGTGCGATATACTCATGGAGACGGGCTAGAGGATTGGGCCCGGCAAAAGGAGTGTTGTCAAAACATGAAACGGTGCCCCGGTGGCAGGCAGGGTTGTCCCCCTCAACAAGGTAAATGAAACTGTCGCTGTCGCAGTCGGGGATAATTTCGGTGACATGCAGCACATTGCCTGAGGTCAGTCCTTTGTCCCACAGGGCTTGCCGAGACCGGCTGTAGAAATGCGCCCGTCCTGTGGTGCGGGTCAGCGCCAAGGCATCACCGTCCGCGTAAGCGGCCATGAGAATTTGCAGGGACCGGGCGTGCTGAACCACCACGGGGTAAAGAGTTTTTCCATGTTCGACTAAAGGGGCCAACGCACATCAATTCCTTCCTCAGCTAGAGAGCTCTTAATTTGTCCGACAGTCATCTGATTCTGGTGCAGCAAGGAGGCGAGCAGCACGGCTTGCTGTCCCTCGCGGATGGCGCTGGATAAGTGGCTGATCTGGCCCGCGCCGCCGGATGCGATGACAGGGCGGGTGACGCGGCTTCTAGCGTAACGGAGCATGGGAAGGTCATAGCCGAGTTGGGTGCCGTCGCAGTCAATGCTTGTCAGGAGAAACTCGCCCGCCCCCAGATCTTCCGCGAGAGTCAGCCACTCCCCCAGCTCCCGTGCAGTGCGGGTGCGCCCGCCGTGACTATAGACTTGATAGTGGTCGCCTTCCCACTTGGCGTCCACCGCTGCGACGAGGCACTGCGCGCCCCAGCGGCGGGAGACCTGACTCAAAATTTCCGGATGGTCGAGGCCGTACGTGTTGATGGAGACTTTGTCGGCTCCGTGTCCGAGCAGTTCCTCGACGTGCCGGATGGAGCGGATTCCCCCACCCACCGTCAGGGGAATGGTCAGAGCTTCGCGGGCCCGCCGCAGCAGCTCGAGGCCCAGTTCCTCGTCCTCAATCGTTGCGGTGATATCGAGCCACACCAACTCATCGGCGCCATCCTCGCAGTACTTGACGGCGAGGGCCACTGGGTCGCCAGCGTCCTGGAGGTCGTTGAAGTGCACGCCTTTCACCACACGCCCGTGTTTCACGTCCAGGCAGGGAATAATGCGCGGCTTCACCATCTAAAACACCCCTTTGCATTGGGCCAGGTCAATCTGGCCAGAAATCCAGGCTTTGCCGATGACGGCGCGTCTGATGCCCATGGCCTGAAGCAGAGTCAGGTCCTCATAGTGGGCGATACCGCCGCCCGCGCCGAGACGGCCCGGATATTTGCCTACCGTTTCCCAAAACACCGGGTTCAGGCCGATCAGTGTGCCGTCCCGGGAGATGTCGGTAACGTTGCACAGGGTGTATCCCCAGGCGGCAAGCTGGCGCCAGGCTGCGTCGGCTCTAGGACCGTCCTGTGTCCATCCCCGGACCATGGCCTGGCCCCGGCGGATGTCAATGCTAGCCACCAGCTGTTCAGGCTGGAACCGCTCCAGCAGGCCTTGGGCCCAAGCCGTGTCTTCCAGCAGTCGTGTGCCCAGCACAACCCGCTGCGCTCCGGCCTCGAGCGCCTGCCTGACAGCCGCACTGTCCCGAAACCCGCCTCCCACTTCCACTTGGATTCCTGCACTGACCAGGGACCCGAGAAGCGCCCATGCAGAAAATACCCCTTGTTGGGCGCCTTGGAGGTCCACCAGGTGAATTCTTTGGGGAACGCCGCCGTAGCGGCGGCGGAACAGCGCAAGAGGGTCATCCGTATAAGTGGTCACGCGGTCATACAGGCCTTGCTCCAAACGAACCATCTGTCCGTCAAGCCAATCGACGGCTGGCCAGATTTCCATGCGGCTTCTCCACCATTTCTAAAAAGTTTTGGAGGAACTGGGCCCCGCTCGGGCCGCTGAGTTCCGGGTGAAACTGCACCCCGTAGAGCGGGGGCGCTTCAATGGCGGCGGGGAACGACTCGTAGTACTCCGTGCGCCCTCTGATGATAGCAGGATCTGCGGGACGGATGCGGTAGGTATGCACAAAATAAAAAGTCGGAGGATTTTTTATCTGCTGCCACAAAAATGGTTCAGAGGTGGTGTCTACGGAGTTCCAGCCAATATGGGGCAGCACGGGTGCATGGATTTCAGGGACCGTGCCTGCCAGCCAGCCCAGTCCCTCGCCCCCCTCTTCACCCTGTTCGAAGAACAGCTGCATGCCTAAGCAAATGCCCAAAATCGGGGTGCCCGCGGCATGCAGATCGTTCAGCCATGGCAGCACTCCATTCTGGCGCAGCCGGCTGACGACGTCTTCGAGAGAGCCGACGCCAGGAAATATGACGGCGTCGACTTTTTGGATCCCAGCAGCCCCGCTGATGACCACCGGCTCCTGGCGGAGTCTCCGCAAGGCGGCGAGAAGGCTGCCAAGATTTCCATTGCCATAATCAATGACCGCCAGTTCCATGCTACAACACTCCTTTGGTTGAGGGAACATCCCAGCGGGGATGAACCTGAACGGCTTCAAACAGAGCCTGGCCGAGAGCCTTGAAAGATGCCTCGTACACATGGTGGGCATTTCGGCCCGCCTGGCACACCAGGTGCAGGGTAATGCCGCCGTGGGCGGCGAACGCCTTGAAAAATTCCGGCCAGACCTCCGCATTCACCCCATTGATGTCCCGGTCGGGAAAGTCCCCCGACCAGTACAGCTGGCCACGCCCTGAGATATCGAGGGCGCACAGCACCAGCGCATCGTCCATTGGCAGGTAGCGCTGGCCGTAGCGGGTGATCCCCTGGCCGTCTCCGATGGCTTCGCGGAACACCTGGCCCATGAGGATGCCCACGTCTTCTATCAAGTGGTGGGGGTCGACTTCCGTGTCGCCCAGGGCATGAATGCGCCAGCTGACATGGCCATGCTTGGCCATGGCGCCCAGAAAATGCGTGAAGAGCGGAAGATTGGTGACGATGTCCACAGGCCCGTCAGTGTCGAGGTTCACGGCGGCGGTAATGTCGGTCTCCAAAGTGGTGCGGGTGCGCTGGCTCTCCCTCATGACGGCACCTGCCTGGCTGCTGTGCGCTGCTGCTGCCGGCACTGCAGAGAGCGTTCATGAAACTGCAGCCCTTCCAGTGCGGCCAGCACCTGGCCTGCCGCCAGAAATTCGTCGGGCAGGTCTTCGCGGGCTTCAATGACTGACATGCGCCGGGTGAATGTGCGGGTGGAGAGGCCCGGCAGAAAACGTCCCGTGCCTCCTGTCGGCAGAACGTGGCTGGGCCCGGCTACGTAGTCACCGAGAGCCTGCCCGGCCAGCCAGCCGACAAACAGCGCGCCGGCCGTGCGGATTTGGGGAGCCAAAGCCTCCGCCTCCCTCCCAATCAGGCCTAAGTGCTCGGGGGCTGTGCGGTTGGCGAACGCTACCGCCTGCTCTGGAGAAGACACCAGGACCCACTCGGTTGGCCCGAGTGGCGCTGAAGTCTTTTCGCGGGCGGCTGTGACATACTGTTCCACCTGCCCCATGAGGTCTTGGTCCCATGAAACCAGGTAGGCATGGGCGTCGGCCGCGTGTTCCGCCTGGGCCAGAAGGTCCATGGCGACCACCTCGGCTGGGGCTCCGGCGGAGGCAATCACCAGAACTTCGGACGGGCCGGCGACGACATCAATGCCGGCCACCTTGCGCCGGAACAGTTCCTGCTTGGCCTCGGCAACATATTGATTGCCGGGGCCAGCAATCAGGTCGACCCCTTGGAACCCTTCAAATCCATAGCCTAAAGCCGCAATAGCCTGCGCTCCTCCCAGCCGCAGCACAGTGTTGATGCCCAGGGACTGCAGGGCATAAATCCATAGCGGGTCTGTCTTGCCCAGCGCTTTGGGTGCGATGGCCACTGCCAAGTCCCTGACCCCTGCCACCTGAGCGGGAATGGCTGTCATGAAGAGGCTGGAAATCAGGGGATACTGCCCATTGGGTACATAGATTCCAACCCGGTCCAATGGCACCATGCGCTCCGTGAGGGTGAGGCCTGGAGCCTGCTCCACCCTCACGGAAACTGGCTGGGTGGATTCGTGAAACTGCCGGATCTGCCGTGCGGCGAAATCCATTGCATCTTTTTGCGCGGCCGGAACTTTGGCCGGAGGTTCAGCCCCCACGTCCCATAGCACCTCTTCGGGGCTAAGGCTTATGCCGTCGTACCGAGCCGTGTATTCCAATGCCTTGGCCAAGCCGTGGTCGCGGATATCATCCAGAATTTGATTGACAGTGGCAGCTACAGAGTCCACCGATATCCCTCCTTAGTTGTCATGGCGCATCATGCCGTGAGAATTTGCCGGACCGCTTCCAAAGAGGGCTTGGTGCGCCAGTGGGAAGGGTTGGCAATAAGCCGGGCGCTCGACTCCATGACCGTGGCAATTTCCACGAGCTGGTGCTGGCGCAAGGTGTTTCCTGTATCCACAATATCCACAATGTACGGCGCCAAGCCAATGACGGGAGCGAGCTCCAGGCTGCCTGACAGCGGGACAAGCTCGACAGGGTGGTGATGCAGGCTGAAATACGCTTGGGCGATTCTTTGGTATTTGGTGGCGATGCGGGTGGGGCCAGCCGGCCACTGCCGCTCCCTGCCCGCCAGCACAATGCGGCAAGCGCCGAACTTGAGGTCGGCGACCTGGAGAATCTGGCTGTTGGGGTGCTCTTCCAGCACATCGAGTCCGACGACACCCAAATCGGCTATGCCCATGGCTACCAGGGTAGGAATGTCCCGGGCGCGGGCGATGAGCATGCCCGGGCGCAATGCATTCGGGGAAAACCACAATTTGCGCGACTCGGCATCGACTGGCCAAGTCAGTCCGCGCTGCACCCACAGCGCCCGGGTGCCCTCGAGAATCCGCCCTTTGGCCACGGCGACTGTCACATTGCTAAAGGTCATGGCTGGTCCACTCCGTTTCTTGCTGGACGGCCTGATAGAGCGGGTCCAGGTATAGGGTAAAGCCGACCCCATGCCAGGCTCTCCCCTGTACGTCAGCGAGAAAGCGCCCGCCGTTCAAGAGGGGCTGGCCGATGTTCTCCAGGTAGAGCGAAAACACCAGGTCGGTGTAATAAGGCCAGTTGCCCGTCAGAGAAAGGTCCCAGCGGGTTCCCATGTGCCGGCTGATGGCGCCTTCCAACCGGGACAGATGGTCGAAATCGGCTTCAGGCACGGTATCCCCAAGCGCGTCGACGAAGTTCCCGTAAGTTTGAGGGAGCAAAAGTCTGCGCGTTTTCGGGGAGGCATGGGCCAGCAGCGATTCGGCCTGCACCAGATGGCCCGAGCTCAGAGCCTGGCGCACTTGCTGCCGCACCCCCGGGAGCACTGACTCCGACGCCATGGCCTGGTCCAGCAGGCCGAGGTGGCCCAGGACCATGAGACTTCGCTCAGCGAGATTGGGCCAGCGGCTGACCAGCTGCATAATCAGTTCGATGGCCATCACCTCGTGCTGCGGGCCGCCTTCCCCCAGGATTTCCACATCAACGGTCTCGGCCCAGCGCCCGTGGCCCGGGTCATACACGGGGCCCAGTGAAAACACCTTGAGCGGCAGGCTGAGATGGCTTTCGGGAAATGAGCTCAGCAGCTCGAGGATGGATTGCGTGTGGTCTTCCCGGTAATGGCCGGACTGGGCAGGAGCCGTCGGCACGGGATAAAAGCTTTGCGCCAGAAACTGATTCATGACCATCATCATCAGTTCGTATTCACTGCGGTTCTGTTTAAGCCATTCGTCCACGCCAGCACCTCATCACATTAGCGATTCATCGAACTAAAGTATAGGTTTCAAGATATCGAATCCGCGGGGAATTGTCAACCACTAGACAAAGAGTCGAAGGCCGCGAAGAATTTCTCCAAAATGGGGATGGGGGCCACTGTAATCCGGAGGTGGCGGGGCAGTCCGAAAGAGTCGCCAGGGCGCGTGATGAATCCGGCGCGCTCGAGCTGTCCCGCCCAATTCCGCGCGGGAGAGCGCAGGTCAACGGTGATGAAATTGGCGTGCGAGGTCCAGAATTGATACCCTCTTGCCTGCCATTGGGCCGCCATGTAGTCGCGGGCCGCGGCTGTCTCGGTGAGCACCTGCCGGATGTAATGCTGATCGTCCAGGGCGGCCTGGGCGGCTGCCAGCGCCACGCTATTGACAGAAAATGGCTGGCGGGCTGTTTTCAATGTGCGGATGATCCCGGAGGGCGCGGCAGCCCAGCCGATACGCAGACCCGCCAGCGCATAGATTTTTGACAGGGTGCGCAGCATAATCACCGGCTTTCCGCTGGCGATCGCCTGGTCAGTGTGGGCATACAGCGGGTCGGTGGCAAACTCGAAGTAGGCTTGGTCGACGGCGACGAGGACGCTGTCAGGCACGCGGGCGAGAAACTGGTCCCACTCGTCCTGGCGGATAATGCCGCCAGTGGGGTTGTTGGGGCTGCATAAAAAGATGATGCGGGTCTCAGGGGTCAGGCGCCGGAGCACGTCTTGCAGGTCAACGGCGCCTTCGGGCGTCAGTTCCGCGGCAATGCCTCGCGCCCCTGTCATGAGGGCGCCGTGACGGTAGGCCGAAAAGCTCGGGGCCGGGTAGATAATGTCATCGCCCTCTCCTGCATAGGTCAGGGCAATCAGCTCCAGCAATTCGTCGGCGCCATTGCCAGCAATAACTTGGTCGGGATGCAGGTGGTGAATTCTAGCCAAAGTGTTGTAGAGGCTTTCCGGGTCACTTTGCGGGTAGAAGGTCAGGCCGGAGGCCACAGCGTGTTGGGCGGCGTCCACAGCCAGCGGCGAAGGGCCCCACAGGCTTTCGTTGGAGGCGAGTTTGACCAGGGCGGAGACTCCGGTGTCCTTCAGAACTGATTCCAGGGATCTCCCGGGGACATAGGGTGTCAAAGTCTTCAGGCTGGGTTTAGGTGAGATCATTGCTTTGTGCCTCTCTCTCTCTTTAAGAAAGTGGGGATGGGGTAGTCAAAAGAGCCAGGCGGAATGTTCCTCATCCTTTATTTCAGAATAGGCCTTGTAGCCCCTTAGGGGCAAGCTGCCCAAATTCTGTTATACTGGAAATGGCCGAGAAAGCCGAGAAAAGCAGGGTTTGCACAGCCGCCAATTGCGGCATTTCCCAATTGACAGGAGGATATTGAATGGCAGAAGAGCGTAAGTTCCGCGATCTCAAAGAAAGTTGCTTGACCATGCAAGGCATCAGCAAAGAAGAAATCGAGCAGCACTACGGGATTCTTTACAAAGGGTACGTCAATAAGCTCAACGAAATCCGAAACAAGATGCAATCTGTAGACTTGGCTACGGCAAACCAGTCCTACAGTGAACTGCGGGCTTTGAAAACGGAGGAGAGCTTTTGCCTCAACGGCAGCAAACTTCACGAGTGGTACTTTGACAACATGGGCGGCAAGGGCGGGGAGGCTCAAGGCCGGGCCAGGGAACTGATTGACCGCGACTTCGGTTCGTACAAGAACTTTGAAGCCGAGTTTAAGGCGACAGGGCTTGCTGTGCGCGGCTGGGTTGTTCTCGCTTATGACCTCGATGATGAAAAGCTGCACATCGTTGGCCAGGATGCCCACAATGTCGGAGTGCCGTGGGGAGCTTACCCTCTGTTTGTCATGGACGTCTACGAGCATTCGTACGGACTGGACTATGGAGTGAAGCGGGCTCCTTACATAGAAGCGTTCATGAAGAACGTGGACTGGGAAGAAGTGAACGCCCGTCTCGCCAAGTATCACATCTAATCTGCAGTGCATTCCGATAAAGCCCAGAAATATTCTGGGCTTTTTTTGCATAGTCATGGCGATAGCGGAGCACAGTAAGTACGGCTGTAAGATTTCTGCAAAAACCTCACAAGCTATATTGACATATTGGCGGGAGCATTCATATACTTAACATCGTATTGACACCTTTTCGTCAAAGAGAACATTTTTTGTAAATTTAGAGGGGGATTTAGGGTGAAAGCTGAGGACGTGTTGCGCACCATTCGTGAAAAGAAGATCGAAATGATAGATGTGCATATTATTGATATGCCGGGCATATGGCAGCACGTCAGCATCCCTGTGAGCGAGGTCGATGAAGAAACCTTCTCGCATGGGATTCCCTTCGACGGTTCGAGTCTGCGCGGATTCCGCGGGATTGAGGAAAGCGATATGCTGATGGTTCCCGATCCGGATACCGCGGTCCTCGACCCGTTCGCAGCCGTTCCAACGCTCAGCCTGGTCGCCAATATTTTTGATCCGAAACACGTGGCCTATCAGAGGGATCCCCGCCGCATTGCACTCAATGCCGAGGCATATTTAGCCGCCTCCGGGATTGCCGACACGTCTTTTTGGGGCCCGGAACTGGAGTTTTTCATCTTTGACAGTGTGCGCTACATCAATCAGGGCCACCATGCGGCCTATATGGTCGACTCTGGGGAGGGTTTCTGGAATTCCTTTGAGGAAGGGAGTCTCGGCCATACCATCCGGACCAAGGAAGGCTACTTCCCCGTGCCGCCTATTGACAGCACAGCGGCCCTGCGCACGGCCATGGTCAAAACCCTCCAGAGCGTGGGCATCCGTGTGGAAATGCATCACCACGAAGTGGCTACCGCGGGTCAGGGTGAGATCGACCTCCGCTTCAACACCCTGACCAAACAAGCCGACACGGTCATGATGTATAAATATATTCTGCGCAACGTGGCACAGCAGCATGGCAAGACGGTGACGTTCATGCCCAAGCCTATTTTTGGCGACAACGGCAATGGCATGCATGTGCACCAGTCGTTATGGAAGGACAGCCAGCCCCTGTTTTATTCCGAAGCGCCCGACGCGTATGCCCACATGTCGCCGATGGCTTTAAGCTACATTGCGGGAGTCTTGAAGCATGCGCGGGCCATTTTAGCTTTCACCAATCCTTCCACGAACAGCTACCGCCGCTTGGTGCCGGGATTCGAAGCACCCGTCAATATCGTTTTCTCCCATGGCAACCGCTCGGCGGCCATCCGGATTCCGGTGACAGACCACGCCAAGGCCAGCCGGATTGAATTCCGCACACCGGATGCGACGTCCAACCCATATCTGGCTTTCGCGGCCCTGCTCATGGCTGGTCTCGACGGAATCCGCCGGGGACTGGACCCGGTCAAAGAAGGGTTTGGCCCCATGGACAAAAACATTTACGCTCTCAGCGAGGCGGAGCTGGCCACGATTCAAAGCGTGCCGGGATCTCTCGGGGAAGCGCTTGATGCTCTGGAGCAGGATCACGAATTTCTCCTGCAGGGCGATGTGTTCAGCGAGGATTTGATTCAGACATGGATTGAGTTCAAACGGGTTAATGAAGTCAACGTGGTCAATCTCCGACCTCACCCCATGGAGTTTGAGCTGTATTTCAACAGCTGAGAACGGGGCTGGAAGCCAAAGTCGCGGACCGGCTTTGGCTTCCAGCGGACTTCCGCTCCGGGGATTGTATTGGAACACGAAAGATGCTATAATTGCAGATGTCGTTGCCGGAGTGGCGGAATTGGCAGACGCGTGCGACTCAAAATCGTATGAGGTAACCCTCGTGCCGGTTCAAGTCCGGCCTTCGGCACCAAAGTGTATAACGGCCTTTTCAGGCCGTTATTTTTATATTGTTGTATGAACTCTCCCGCCGCCTAACCCATACGGGTTGAGGCAGGGGTTTCTGGGATCACTCCCGGAAGTTCCTGGTTCTACGACCGCTGCGCCGAGCCGTTAGGCTGCGTGCGTCTTATGCTGGATCTCCCCATGCGTCGATTCGGACCGTTCCGGCCCTATGCCCTTATAGTAGAACAAAAATTTAGGGCTGTCTGGCCCTGCGGGCTGGCCCGCTTGACCCCCTCTTGGCTATCGCCTAAGAAGGGGAATGCGCGGGCGTTATGTTCAATATGGATGGCACAAGCTAAGCTTCATCCGCGAGCTCCACGGCAATGGACTGCAAAGCCGCATTGAAGGCGTCAGGAGTCTCGATCATCAGCAGGTGGCCCGCCTGGGGAAGGGTGAACACGGGCATGTGGGGCCATATGGCCAAAAACTCATCCGACAAGCTTTGGGGTGTCATCCGGTCTTCGCCGCCACGCACCAAGAACGCTGGGCCCGGATATAAATGGAGGCGGCTCCTGACGTCGAAGAGACTGCAGGCGGTCATTTCGTGGAGAATGCGGTCAGCAGGAATGTCGTTGAGCAGCCGTAGATTGGCTTCATACAGCGCCGGATCGTAATGGCGCGCCAACGACCAGCGGGCAATGTCCGCCCGCGCTTGTCCGGGGTTTAGGGCCAGCTGGCGCAGCAACTCGGGATTGACGGGCAGCCGGGGTCCTGTGCCCACCAGTACGAGCGCCGCCACCATGTCCGGCGCCATCAGAGCCATAGTCTGGGCTATGGCCCCGCCCATGGAGTGCCCTACAATGACTGACGGTTCGTGAATTTGCTGCAAGGTCCATTGGGCTAGGGATGCGATTAAGTGCTCCGGGATGATCTGGGGTTTGCCCGGCAGCTCCACAAATGTGGCAGGCCACGGCAGGTGGTTCTGCCGGGACCAGGTGCGCGCTGTAGACCCCGCTCCGTGTATGAAAATCCAAGGCGTTGTCAAAGGCCGACCACTCCTTCACTTCTCTTGTTGGCGTGCGTGCTGTTTGTTACCATAGGCTATATCAGTTAGTATAGTATAGATCAGTTTGACCGGCGGAGAGGCGTTTCGGGGTGCGGTGGCAAACCCGCCCCGCAATGAACCAGGCTCGGCACCGGCATGCTGGAGAATTTGCGCCGTGCCCGAAGGGCAGCCAATTCTCCGGCTGGAACATTTCCGCTTGGAAGACGGAATCCCGCGCGCCTGGCCCGGTCGGGGACAGGTCCGGGATTTTCCGCGGAATTTTGTGATGAAGGAGCCGCAGCGAACTTATGCCCACCCAACTCTTGATTGACGGCCACAGCCTGTTGTTTAGGGCCTATCATGCTTTATCATTCCAGAATCTCCAGGCCAGCGACGGGACACCCACGGGAGCGATTCACGGATTTCTCGCCATGGTGCTGAAAGTGGTCGGGCAGGAGCATCCTGACCGCGTGGTTATCGCGTATGACGGTCCACACAAAACTTTCCGCCACGAGCAGTACCCGGATTACAAGGGCACACGCAAAGAAGCTCCCGAAGATTTCCGCGAGCAGGTGCCGTTAGCCTTGGAGATTGTGCGCCATTTGGGGATTCCTACGCTGATGGTTGACGGTTACGAAGCCGATGATGTGATCGGGACCCTGACGGCTATGGGAGAGGCTAGACACTACCGGACGCTGATTGTGACAGGTGACCGGGACTTGCTGCAGCTGGTGAATGGCGATGTCAGTGTGCTGCTCACGTCCCGCACAGGAATCAGCGACATGGACCGCATGGACGCTCTCAAAGTGGAGGAAAAACTGGGAGTGCGGCCTGACCAGGTGCCTGACCTCAAAGGGTTGATGGGGGACGCTTCGGACAATATTCCCGGAGTGAAGGGCATCGGAGAACAGTCCGCGAAACTGCTCATCCAGCGATACGGGTCGATTGAGGGGGTGCTGGACCATTTGCCTTCACTGGATAACACCCGCTGGATTAAAGCGCTGACGGGCCACGCAGCCGATGCGCGCACGAGCCGGGACCTGGCGACCATTGTCCGTGATGTTCCCCTCACGTGGCCGCCGGTAGCGGAACCGTTGGCGGTGGCGCCGGACGCTGAGGCGGTGCAACTGATGGAGCGCCTGGAACTGCACTCGATTAAAAAGCGGCTCGCCAAAGACTCCCAAACTGCAGACGGCGGGGGACTGGAGAGCGCCGAGGAGTTGGTGGCGGTGCAGCGCCACCAAGAGCAGGTGCCGTGGCAGCAGCTTAGCCCCGGGGGCGGCTACCTGGTTGTGCACCGGGACGCGCAGGACGTGTGGGTCATGGATTCACAAGGCCATGTGGCCCGGTGGGACAATGGGCCGTGGCCTCCCTGCCCGCTGTGGGGATGGGACAGCAAAGCCGTGTACCGGCGCGTCATAGAGCTGGGCAGCGCGTGCCCCGACTTTTCGGAAGATGGCCAGCTGCAGGCCTATCTTCTGGATGCGGAACACGGGCACTACGAGCTGGCGGCTATCGCCAAGCAATGGCGGATCGCCGCGCCCGCGACCGTGGATGAGGCACTGGCGGTTATTGAGAAATTGGTGTCGGAACAGAAAGGAGCTATCGCGGCTCAGGGACTGTCCACTCTCTACTATGAGGTGGAGGTGCCCTTGAGCAGAGTCTTGGCGGAGATGGAAGCGGTGGGGATGCGGGTCGACCGGGACCAGCTGGCGAGCCTGGGGCAGGAACTGGATGGGTCCCTGGCGCAGATTCAAAACGAAATCTTCAACATGGTCGGAACGGAATTCAATATCAATTCCCCGCAGCGGCTCGGGGAGGTGCTCTTTGGCAAACTCGGGCTGCCCAGCGGCAAGCGAACCAAGTCGGGGAGCTATGCTACGGACGCGGATACCCTGGAAAAAATCGCGCCCCTGCATCCGGTGGTGGAAGACGTGCTGGTATACCGCCAACTGATGAAAGTCAAGGGCACTTATGTGGACGGACTGCTGCCGCTGATTGGGCCGGACGCCCGGGTTCACACGACCTTCAACCAGACGGGAACGGCTACCGGGCGCCTCTCGTCCAGCGACCCCAACTTGCAGAACATCCCGGTGCGGCTGCCGCTCGGGCGCCGGGTCCGCAGCGTTTTTGTGCCCAGTCCGGACCGGCTGCTGGTGGCAGCGGATTACTCCCAGATCGAGCTGCGCATCCTGGCTCATCTTTCCGGAGATGAGAACCTCATCCAAGCTTTCTGGCACGGCGAGGACATTCACCGCCGTACTGCGGCGGAGATTTTCGGCATTCCCTTTGAGGATGTCGACAGCACCTGGCGCAACCGGGCTAAGGCGGTGAATTTTGGGATTGTGTACGGCATTTCGGATTTTGGACTGGCTCGTGACACCGGAGTCAGCCAAAAAGAAGCGAAAGAGTACATAGCCCGCTATTTTGCCCGCTACCCCCAGCTCAAGGAATACTTTGACCGGGTCATTGAATCTGCGCGGGACGAGGGGCTGGTCCGCACGATTATGGGCAGGATCCGGCCCCTGAAAGATATTCAGGCCAAGAACCGCGCCAGGCGCCAGTATGCGGAGCGCATGGCCATGAACACCGCGATTCAGGGCAGTGCGGCGGACTTGATTAAAATTGCCATGGTCAATTTGGACAGGCGCCTGAAGAGCGACAACTTCCACAGCCAGTTGGTTCTTCAAGTCCACGATGAACTGATATGGGATGCCATTGCAGAGGAGAAACAGGATCTGGCGCAGCTGGCCAGAGAGTATATGACTCAGGCTATGCACCTGAAGGTGCCTTTGGAAGTGGAATTCAAACAGGGACTGACGTGGGAAAGTCTGGCGCCATGGGAGCTGGAAGCGCGGTAATGCCAGAACTTCCGGAAGTTGAGACAATCCGCTACTACTTAAATGGTGTCGTGCTGGGCCAGCGCGTGCAGGAAGTGAAGCACCTGGATCCGCGGATGGTTAAAAGTGGGGTGGCCAGCGGCGAGGAAATCACTCGCCGTTTGCCGGGGCGCATGGTAAAATCCATAAAGCGGCGGGGGAAGTTTCTTTTTCTCGAATGGGATAGCGGCGAGCACCTGCTGGTGCATCTGGGGATGACGGGCCGCCTGATCTGGATTCCCAAAGATGTCCCCCGGGTGATGCACACGCATATGGTGCTGGGGTTTGGCCTGTTCGACCTGCGCCTTAGCGACCCGCGGCGTTTCGGGCGGGTTGGCTGGCTGGCGGCGGGAGAAATCCCGGGGGCCCTGCTGGGCGTTGAGCCTCTGGGCCGGCAGATGACAAGCAGGTTTCTGGCTGGCCGCCTCGAGGGCCGGACGGCGCCTATCAAAGCGCTGTTGCTGGACCAGAGGATTATTGCGGGGCTGGGGAATATTTATGTAGATGAATCCCTATTTCGGGCGGGGATACGGCCGGACCGGCCAGGAGGCGGTCTGCAGTTTGCAGAGGTGGCCAGGCTGACCCGTGCCATTCGCTCTGTGCTGAGACAAGCTATTGCGCACCGCGGCACTACCTTTTCGGACTATGTGGATGCGCTAGGACACCCCGGTGAAAATCAGGATTACCTGTGGGTTTACGGACGGGAAGCTGAAGATTGCATGCGCTGCGGACATCCCCTGACCACTCAGGTGATTTCTGGCCGGACTACCCATTTTTGCGCGCGCTGCCAATCTTGAGAAGGATGAGGAGGAACCTTTTTTGCAACATCTGACATTTGGCGTGGACTCTCTGGAGGAGGCCAACCAGCTCAAGGACATTTTGTGGGATACCTACCGCGTGCGGGGAGAGGTGGAATTGATTCCTCAGGAACACTCCAAGTACCGCGTGAACGTCATTTCCGAAAAGGATTTAACCCCTGTGCAGCTTGAGAAGCTTCCCGGGAAACAGGGCTGATGCGGGGACGGATCTGGCCTTGGTTTCTGCTCGTGCTGGCCTTTCTCCCCGCGCTCTTGATTCACCAGCCACAGCCGAAACTTGCTGCGGATACCAATCATGTGTTTACAGAAGTGGTGTTCCAAAACCCCGGCAACCTTGATCCTGCCCTGGCGTCGAGCCCAGCGGATTGGCAGGTGGCGGGCAATCTGTTTCAGACGTTGCTGGACCTGTCGCCTAGCGGCGCCATTGTGCCCGGCTTGGCCAGTTCGGCCAGCTATCAGGGGCGCACCGTGACGATTCAGTTGCGCGAGGCGCGCCTGGCGAACGGCCAGCGGGTGACCGCAGATATGGTGGCTGAGGCTCTGGCGAGGCCGCTGGTGGCCCCCGTCAGCTCGCCCGCCGCGAAGAGCCTGATGGCCGGGATTGTGGGCACCACACGGTTTGAGAGCGGAAAATCTCATTACGTTGCCGGAATTCGGGTGCTCGCGCCGGACCGGCTGCAGCTGACTTTGAAAACTCCTGCCACCGCAGCCTTCCTCCGAAATCTGGCCAACCCAGCCTTAGCTGTGGTCCCGGTGGCGGACCAGACCCAGGGAGGGCAGAACTGGCAGTTCACCAACCTGATTGGCACCAGCGGCTACATCCTGACGCAGTGGACTCCCGGTGACCACCTGAGTTTCGAAAAATTATCGGGTTCCGGGCCTCAGGCGGTGGATCTTGTCATCTACTCGCACTTGAACCGGGCGCTTTTGGCCTATCAGAATGGACTCGTGGATGCCGTGCCGCTGGACCCGGCCGGTCTGTCCCGGTTGACTTCCGCTGAGCTGAGCCACGTGCAGACTTTGGGCGAGCCGGGGGTGATCTCCCTGTACATCAACCAGAATCAGACCGTTCACGCGCTACCCCGGGTTAATATTCAACGCTGGGTGAAAGCCGCATTCCGCGGCCGGGTGTCTGCCCTGTCCGGACATTATCCCCAGCTGAGAGGCGCCACAGCCAAATCGGCCGTGGTATGGGTGGATCAGTCTAATTTGGAGGCGGTGCAGCTGGCCCAAAGCCTCGCCGTCCTGTCCCACGGCACCGTGACCATCCGCACCGCGACGCCAGGCAATTTGGCGGCTATGGCCAAGTCTGGCGGGATCGGCGCGTATCTGGGAGAAAAGTCGGAGTTTGCCCACAGCGTCTCGGTGGCGCTTGTCCCCGCAGAGGCGTTCTGGCTCTTTGCGGAGCCTATGCCCCAGGCCGTGCTATTTCCCCACCAGGTTCTCTCCTGGCATTCTGTAGAGTGAAGACAGACCATAATCTAGATATCAGAAGCGGTGGACGAGGAGGTGGTCATGTGCGGGTGGTTGGTCTCACCGGCGGCATTGGCAGCGGGAAGTCGGAGGTCAGCCGGATCCTGCGTGAATTGGGCGCCCCGGTGATTGATGCCGATGCGTTGACGCACCAGTGCCAGGAACGGGGAGAGGACGTGTGGCGGGCCGTGTGGAGACGCTACGGGTGGGGGGTTTTAAGTCAGGACGGAGAGCTCTTGCGGCGCAAGCTGGGCCATGTCATTTTCCGGGATGCTGCCGAACGCGAAGCGCTGAATCAGATCGTCCATCCAGCCGTCAGGCAGAAAATACGTGACCGCCTGAATGACCTCACGGTCCTCGGCCACCGTGTGGTGGTGCTCGATATTCCCTTGCTGCTGGAGGGAGACTGGCGGGAAGGGGTCGATGAGATATGGGTGGTGTATTCGGACCCTGACCAGCAGCTCGCCCGGGTGATGCAGCGCGATCACCTGGGGTCTGAGGAAGCGCAAAGGCGGATTGCGGCGCAAATTCCCCTGGCCGACAAGATTCGTTATGCCGACCATGTCATTGACAACCAAGGGTCATTGTCTTCTTTAAGAGAACAGGTGAAGCAACTATGGCACAACGCACGCACTACCGGCTGAATCCCCGGCGCAGCACAGGACTGTGGATTGTCCTGCTCTTGCTTTTGATTTTCGGCGCATACCGTTATGTGGCTCCTCTGCCTTACCGCGCCATTGTCTGGAAAGAGGCCAGAGCCAATGCGGTCAACCCGTACCTGGTTGCGGCTGTGATCCGCGTGGAAAGCAGTTACCGGCCAGATGCCGTGAGCGCCAAGGGGGCGGTGGGGCTGATGCAGCTGATACCGTCTACCGCCCAGTGGGCCAGCCAGAAAGCAGACAAGAGGACGATTCAGCCCCAGGAACTCTATAACCCTGCGGTGAACATTCACCTGGGCACGTGGTACTTGACCCAGTTGTTGAAAGATTTCAATGGCAATCAGGTACTGGGCCTCGCTGCCTACAACGCGGGGGCGCGCAACGTGGCGGACTGGATGGCCGAGGGCAAGCTGACGGCTTCCTCGACGACACCGGAGAATATACCGTTTCCAGAAACCAAGAACTTTGTCAACCGGGTACTGTTCTACCAGAAAGTCTACCATGCGCTGTATGGGTCATTTCCCGCGCTGGCCGCGCCGATTGGCCGTTACTGGGCAGGGGGTTTCAAGCTGTGGCACCGCATTGCGCCCCATGCATGAAACGGCGCATGCCGGCCATACTAGAGCCGGGGGGTGGTATCTTGGCAAAAATATTGTCAGAGGCCACAAAAATGAAATTGGGTGAACGGTTGGGTGTCGACGACATCGTTCGCCGTGAGGGATGGGGCGGAGTGCCTGCGAGAGAATGCGGCAATTTGGTCCGGGAAGCCATCCGCATGGCGGAGGAACAGCTTCAACATCAATAGAGCCCCGTGAGGGCGGCTCCAAGCCGCCCTCATTTAGCGCGGTACCGGTATTGGACCATTCCTTCCAATTCCGCCAGCTTATGGGGAACCACCATGAATCCCGGCCCGCTCCGCAGGATATGGGGCACCTCGGGCAGCGGCCTTTCCGGGTCATGCATGAATACCACGTAGGTATCGTCGACGCTATCCACAAAGGATGGCAGAAGAGTTATGGGCTCACGGTCAGGGACCGACCGCCGAATTCGCTGGATATCGGACACAATGCTGGTGGCCGTGGCGACTCCGCCTGCCCCCGGACCTTCAAGCCAGGTGGCGCCCGCCTCCGACAGGAATCCTATCGCATTCTGAGAGCCGTGCAGGGCCAGATAGCGGTGGCTGAGCGGGTAGGCGGCCGGCGCTACCACAAATCCGATACTGTCAGGATGCCGCTCCGCGCGCGCGACCAGCCGGAGGCCTAGACCCATCTCACGCATACGGTGTATATGGGACGCGTCCACGCGGCTGATGCCCTCTACCACACCATCTTCTGCTGCCACCCAGGAATGAAACGCGAGGCCCGTGAGTATCGTCAGCTTGCGGGCGCTGTCCCAGCCATCGATGTCGGCGGAGGGATCCTGTTCGGCGAATCCCAGTCGCTGCGCTCTCTCCAGAGCTTGCGCAAAGCTCATGCCCTGGTCCATCTGGTCGAGAATGAAATTGGTGGTCCCGTTGACAACACCTTCCACGGAGTGGATGGGTACGGTGCTCAGGTGGTTGGCCAGAGCATCTAGCACGGGAATGCCCCCGCCTACACTGGCTTCAAATAGGAAACTTTGGCGGACTTCTCGCGCCAGAGCCAGCAATTCCGGGCCGTAGCGGGCGACGACTGCCTTATTCGCGGTTACCACGGACTTGCGCTGCTCGAGAGCTCTGGTGATGAAGTCGAATGCTGGATGCAGCCCTCCCATGACTTCCACGACGACGTCAATGTCGGGATCCGAAAGAATCTCATCCGCATTGTCCGTGAGGGGTGCCTTTACACCCTGATAATTTTCAAGATGACGTACCAACACTTTGGCAATGTGCAGGTCCTCGCGGGACTGCAAAATCTGCAACACTCCCTGTCCGACGGTGCCAAACCCCAATAGGCCGATCTGTGTCTTTTCCATCAAATTGCCCCTAAGTTCAATATTCATCCATTCGCCCGGGAAGCCTCGGCCGTCCCCCGTATGGAACCCGACCCGAAGGCGCTTTTGCGTCTAGTCAGGTATCCACAGGGAAAGCCATGCTCCGTTAGGCGTGTGCATTGCGGATGCCTGTCTTCTCCTTCTAGTGTGCCACAACTTGGCGAATTGTGCACAAAGTGGCTGCAGGGGGGAAGACATGGCAGATTATGAAGGCGGCCGGGGTGAGTGGAAATTTTGCGCGGGGGGCATGATACCGACAAAGAATGTCATGGCAGGAGGGAATATAACAAGATGATTCGTTTGTGGCTTTTGACGGCGTGGCTCGGGCTGTTTCCGAATGTCGCCGCGCCAGCTGTGATAGCGCCTCACGGGGGACCTTTGTGGGCCCGGCTGGAATACCGCGCGCAAGCTCCGGTGGTGGCTGCAAAGACACCGCCTGGGGGCTCCCGGACTGCACTCAAGCTGCATTACGTATTGGGGCAGCAGACCACCAACTACTTTCACGCGACTCCCAGTCAGGCCAAAAATATTGAATTGGCGGCGAGCCGGATTAACGGCACAGTCGTGCAGCCCGGCCAGGGGTTTTCTTATTATGCGGTGGTGGGGCCCTATACGGCGGAAAACGGGTACGGCTGGGGACGGGCGTTTGTGGGCGACCGCATTGTGCCTTCTGTGGGGGGAGGCGTCTGCCAGGGTTCATCAACATTATATTCGGCCGTGCTGCGCACGGGGCTCCCGGTGACAGAACGCCACAACCACGGACTGACGGTACCCTACTTGCCTGCTGGCGAGGATGCCACTGTGGCCAGCGACTACCTCAACTTTCAGTTTCGCAACAACCGCACCACACCGGTGCTGCTAACCGCAGAGGCCGCCAACCGCCATATGACGGTTAAGATCTGGGGCGCTACCCCCGGGCCGGAAGTCACCGTGCACCATAAGATACTGGCCACTTACCCCTTCAGCACCATTGTGCGCGACAATCCGCGTCTGAAACCCGGAGAGGAAAAAATTCTGGCGCCGGGCCAGCCAGGTGTCCGCGTGGAAACCTGGCTGGAAATCAAACGCCCTGGCAAAATAGAGACAAAAAACATGGGAATTGACCGCTACCGCCCCAGCCCGCGCATTATTGAAAAAGGTCCAGCTGCAGGTTCCTGAAGACTAGTTGGCTTCCTCGTCCCATAGACTGTGGGATAGGGGGGACAGGATGTGGACATATGGCTCGCGGTCAGGGTGGCAAGCCTAACCGGCGAAAGGCTGGCTTACCGGCTCTTCGGGCGCCGGCAGGCCAGCCCTTGGCCTGTCATGGGCGCTGCTTATATAGGGGCAGCGCTTTTCTTGTGGGCAGCTGCCGGCGCCCAGGGGCACTGGGGGGTCGACTGGCAGGCTTTTTGGCCGAGCCTGGCTTACGCAGCCGCGTTTGGCCTGTACACCTCCTCTCTGGTCACGGGGCAGGCCAGCCAGGTCAGCCCGTGGTCCAATGCGACGGCCATGATGCTCTTCATCCTCCATCCTGCAGACTGGCGGGGAGTTTCGTGGCTATTCATGGGACTCTTTGGGATGGGAGCCTGGTGCCAGGTTCAGGGACGACCCTCATGGCCTGTCTTGATGATGGTGGCGAGCGACATGCTGCTGGTGGTGGGGCGGCTGGGAGATGTCCATGCCGCAATGGGGAACCCTTGGACGTACGGGGCTAGCCTCATGACCTTTGTCGCCGTGTGGATGGGACTGGCTATTGCCGCCAGGGGGGAGCTTCCCGCCGTGCTCCGGGTCATGGCCGCCTACCCCCTTGCCAGTGCGGCCACAGGGCTGCTGAACGCCGTGTCGTACGTGAGCGTGGTGGTGCTGCTTGAGAGCTGGCCAGCAACTTTAGTGGAGGCCAGTTCTGCCGTCGCGGCTCTAGCGGCGGCGGTGATTGCGCCCTTTCTGTTTCAGGAACGCGCGACTTCCCGTAGAATAGGGGGAGCGGTTCTCATGACCCTCAGCGCGGTGTTGCTCCTGTGGGATTACCACCGCACGGGGCTGCACAGCGGCTGGCGTTTTTCGTAGGGAGCGGGCAAGTACAGGGGACAGGGAATGGAATTGGGAGGAACTCGGTGAAAATTTACACAAAAACGGGAGATACGGGCATGACCAGCTTGTGGGGCCATGGCGGCATGAAGCGGGTGACGAAAGATAGTTTGCGGGTAGAATCGTATGGTGCCGTCGACGAAGCCAATGCGGTGATTGGGGTGGCGCGCGCCTACCTGCAGCCGGGCGGGCTTGATGCTGCGCTGCTCGCTGTCCAAAATCATCTGTTTGCTGTGGGGGCTGACCTCTCCAATATCAGTCCTGACCGGACGGACCGCTTGGACTCCGGCGCCGTTGATTCTTTAGAACAGGGGATCGACGCTATGGAAAAAGACCTTCCCGTCTTGCGCCAGTTTATTTTGCCGGCGGGAACTCCGGCCGCCGCGTTTCTGCAGCAGGCCCGCACGGTGGCGCGGCGCGCGGAAAGGCGTTTGGTTGCCCTTGCGCAAGAGGACGGGTCCTATGGGCTGCAGCTGAAATACCTCAACCGGCTGTCCGACTTTTTGTTTGTGGCGGCGCGCGCGGCCAACCGCGCGGCCGGCGTGGAAGACACGGACGCGCAATTCTAGGCCCAGGGAGGATGTGTTATGACGGCGAGACAATTTACAGTCGGTGAAGCCAATCAGCTGCTCCCGCCACTGCGCGAACTTCTCAGGAATTTGCGGTCGCTCCAGGGCCAGGCGCGGGCCAAGTATGAGGAGATGCGCGACATCCGGGAGGTTGGCTACCGCAAGGATGGCAACCTGATTATGCTGAGCGACTATCAGCTGGCGAAACAGGAATTTGACCACGTGGTCAGCGAAGCCAACCATGTGCTGGCCGAGATTAATCAGCTGGGATGCCGGGTCACCGATGTGGAAATGGGGCTGGTCGATTTTCCCAGCGAAATAAACGGTGAGCCGGTTTACCTGTGCTGGAGGATGGATGAACCTGCAGTGTTGTACTATCACGGTCTGGACGAAGGCTTTTCGGGGCGCAAGCCTATAGGAAATTCCCCGGAGGGGAGCGCCTAGAGCCGGTCGGGCTCTAGGCGTTGAGGCCCAAAGATTCGGCGTGCGGCGCCAGCGCGTCAACCACGAACTGGATGAGGGCGTCCAGGGGGATCTCCAGCCCTTCGGCCCCCTGGTAGACGTCGTCGCGATTGACCCCTTTGGCAAAGCTCTTGTCTTTCAACTTCTTTATCACGGACCGGGGAGCAACATCTTTGAGGCTCTTGCTGGGGCGCACCAGAGTGACAGCCACCACAAACCCGGTCAGTTCATCCGCGGCATAAATGGCGCGTTTGAGAACGGTGTCGCGCGCTATCCCATTTTCGGTGACGTGCGAGGAGATAGCCTCAATAATAATTGGGGGGAAGTCTGCTTGGGCTAAAATTTTTGCCCCTTCCACCGTATGTTCGCCAATGTTGGGGAATGCTTCATAATCGAAGTCATGCAGCAGGCCAACCGTGCCGAAAAGATCAGGATCTTCCCCGTAACGCTCTGCCAGGGCCCGCATCACGGCCTCGACGGCGAGCGCGTGTTTGATCAGGGAAGGATTTGCGGTATAGCGGTTGAGTAAGTCCCAGCTTGTGTCACGGTCAGGAATTGGAGACGACAACGGCATTTGAGCACCACCTTAGATCAAATAGAAGTTTTCAGACGACGATACTGCGAAATGCGATTTTTGACAAGACGAAAATTTATTGGCTACACTGAGAAAGGAATTCTTGCGGATTCCCAATGGAGAACGAGGACAGTGAGGGAACACCATGGGAGAGAGCTCAGCCGATGTGCTTGTAGTTGGCGGGGGTCCGGTTGGTTTGTACGGCTTGTATCTCACAGGCTTGCACCATCTGAAAACAACGATGATTGAACGGCTGTCCAGTCTAGGCGGGCAGTTGGAGCACTTATATCCACAGAAGCCGATTTATGATGTGGGCGGGTTTCCGGCGGTGACGGGGCATGACCTGGTGGAGCAGCTTAAGCGGCAGGCGCAGCAATATCCTTCCCAGATTCTCTTGGGGACCACGGCCAGGACTTTGGAGGCGAAGGGCGGGCTGTGGCATATCGAGACCGACCACGGCCGGTTTGCTGGGCGTGCGGTCATTATCACAGCCGGGATCGGGGAGTTCATCCCGCGGCGCTTTAACCAGGACGCGATAGACCGGTTCGAAGGCCGCGGTTTGCATTACGTGGTTAGGGATCTGAGTGTCTTCCGGGACCAGCCCGTCCTGGTTGTGGGTGGCGGGGATTCGGCCGCCGACTGGGCGATGGCCGTGGCTCCGGTTGCCAAAAAAGTCTGGATGATTCACCGGCGGGACCAATTCCAGTGTCATGAAGACAGTCTGGCGAAACTTCAGGCGCTGCCGAATGTGGAATTGCTGCCGCGCCACGAGCTGGTTGGGCTTGACGGAGACCAGGAGATGCTGTCGGTGGCGCACCTGCAGCACAATCAGACTCAGGGGATCACCCGCCTGGACGTCAGCCGGGTGATCGTGGCCATCGGTCTGGTGCCGGGGACCACGATTTTTCATGACTGGAACCTCACCCTGAACGGCCATGAGATTGCGGTGAATTCGGCGATGCACACTAATCTTCCCGGTGTATTCGCGGCCGGGGATATCGTAAGCTATCCCGGCAAAGTCAAGCTGATTTCCGCAGGGTTCGGCGAGGTGGCCACAGCGGTGGAATCAGCCCGCCATTATCTCCTCACCGCTCCCGCACTGGAAATGTCGCACTCGTAATCAGTTAAGGCAGAGGGGCTCCCAACCATTCGCGAAATTGTTGGCGGGCCTTTTCTGTGCTGGCGGACAGCCGGGTGAGAGCCCACTGGCTGGGCCGCGGGGGCTCTGGCACCACCCCGTATGTCTGCAGTTGGTTATTGCGGAAAATGCTCAGTGTGATCTCCTGCCCCGTGGCGCACTGGGCCAGACGGGTCTCGAGATCCTGGAAGCGGATGCGGGCAGTGTCCAGGGCAATCCACTCATCTCCCGGTCCAAGTCCCGCTGCCTCTGCGGGACTTCCCCGCAGCACATGCTTGATGAGAATCCCGCCATTTTCCATACGTTCCGGAATGATTCCTGTGAACACGCCGGCTTGTTGCGGATTTTTGAAGTCTCGGGTCAGGGTGAGACCAAAATCTGCCCAAATCTGGCTGTCCCATTCCGCTGTTCCGTAGGCCCAGCCCTCAAGCCACTGCCGCACGATGGGGCCGCCTGCCTTGATGAGGGCCTCTTCGACGGCTCCGTCTCCGTAGCCCCGGTCGCCGTACTGGTCCCACAGATCACGCATGACGGCGTCGAGACTGGACTGGCCTGCGGTGGCGCGGCGCAGGGACAAGTCCAAAAAGAGGGCAACCAAGGCGCCTTTCAGATAGTAGCTGACGGTACTATTGGGAGAATCGCCGTCTGGTCGGTAAAACTTGATCCACGTGTCCCACGACGCCTCTGCCACGCTTTGCACAGCGCGTCCCGGGGTGCCATCCAAAATCCGCAGGGACTCGGCAAAGTGCTTCAGCACCACGGTGGGCTCCACGGCACCGGCGCGGGCCAGGAGGATCCAGGCATAATAGTCGGTCCAGCCTTCGAGCACCCACAAGAGAGTCGTGAAGACTTCATGCTGATAATCGAAGGGCCCGAGGTTATGCGGGTGCAGCCGTTTCACATTCCAGACATGGAAGTATTCGTGAGCGAACAGCGCCAGCACTCTGGGGTACTGGTCTGGATTGTGGAGCATAAACCGGTCAAAAATGATGCTGGCTGAATTGCGGTGCTCCAAGCCGCCTCCGGTCCCCTGAGCCCCGTGCACGAGAAAGACGTAGCGGTCATAGGGCAGCGGGCCTCCAAACACGTCTTGAGCCGCCTGAATGATGGGCGGAAGGTCGCGGAGGAGGGGGGAGACATCAATCTGGTCCAGACCTGTCAAAACCAATTCATGCACGGTGCCGCCGACCGTAAATGTTTCACGGCGCAGCATGCCGCATTCCACTGGGCTGTCCACCAACGTGTCGTAGTCGGGCGCGGCATAGACAAATCCTGGCTGTGGGAGCCGGTCTAAAGCTGTGGCCACGTCCCAGCCCGGCGCGGGGACAACTTCCAGCTCGATAGTATAAGGCGCGGCGGTCTGTGGATAGAGAAAGACGTTGGCGCCGTTGAAATAGCCCCGCACGGCATCGAGGTAGCTGGTGCGCACGCTCAACTCAAACGCATAGACTTCATATTCTAGGGTTACAGGCGCATCCGGCTCGGGCAAGTCCACGCTCCACGTGGACTTGCCCGTCTTGCGCACCGCCAGCGGCTTGCTGGGAGATGCTGCCCGGACGGGTCCGACATGTTTGGAGAATTCTCTGACGAGATAAGAGCCGGGTGTCCACACGGGCAACGCCCACTGCTCAGGAAATTCCCCAGGCCCAGACCACTTGATCCGCACCTGGAAACGGTGGCTGCCCGGATGCATCATGGCAATCCGGTAATGCAGGGTAGATGAAACATGCATGCGCTTGTCCTCCTTGACCCGCAACTGATGGGCCCGGCCATGCTGTCAGTTTTAGGGATTGACCACAGGCTCAGGCTCCATGCTGGCGCATCCCAAAGGGACGCGCCCTTCTTTTGATGATACCAGACATCACTACGGAATCCTGCCGGCGAACCGCAAGACTGCATCCGTGAAACTGCCGCTATGCGGAAAGACACGGCCTTTTGGGCACGCTATCAGAGCCGGACGGCCTGCGTCATTGGAGACCCTGAAGCTCCATTTCCGACAGGTGCCGATTCTATAATTTGACAATGTCTGTTATGATGGGAACAGAAAACGAACCGAAAAACGAAGGGAATGACGCATTCATTATGGCAGGTCTAGAGACTCGTACGCACCTCGATCAATTAAGTTTGAATGCCGGAAAAAAAGCACGCCTTTACCGGCTTTTATATGGGGCGGGACCAGCCAACGGGACGTTGATGATTCTGCCGATTGACCAGGGATTGGAGCATGGACCCCGTGATTTTCTGGAGGCGCCCGAAAGTCAGGATCCCGCATTTCAATTTCGCATTGCGCTGGATGGTCATTTTTCTGCTATTGCCTGCCAAATCGGGCTGGCAGAGAAGTACTACCCAGAATATGCTGGACAGGTGCCGCTGATTCTGAAATTGAATGGCAAAACCGAAATTCCCGCGGATGATGCACCATTTTCCTCTCTGAATGCCTCGGTTGAAGATGCTGTCCGGATGGGAGCGGATGCCGTGGGATACACGCTCTATGTGGGGTCCCCCCGGCAGGCGGAAGACTTTGCGCAGTTCCGCCAAGTCCGCGAGGATGCCAACCGCTTCGGGCTCCCGGTAGTGGTGTGGAGCTATCCCCGCGGCTCAGCAGTTGAGGCCAAAGGCGGGAAGGACAGTGTGTACGCTATTGATTATGCGGCCCGGACTGCTCAGGAACTGGGAGCCGACGTGATCAAGGTCAACGTGCCCAACGTTGACGCCGATTTGACTGATGCGCCCAAGGTTTACCAGCGGCAGTGGACCATGCCCGAGGCGTTAGCGCAGATTATCCGCTCCGGCGGCCGCTCCTTGGTGATTTTTGCTGGGGGTGAGAAGGCTTCGGAGCAAGATACCATGGGGAAGGCCCGGCTGTGTATGGAGAACGGTGCAACGGGACTGATTTTCGGCCGCAATGTCTGGCAGCAGTCGTATCATGAAGCCATCACGTTGGCTGAAGATATTCACCAGCTTTTAGCCAATTACCCGGGATAGTGGGAACTGGGCATATTTTGATGCTGGCCTCTTCAGGCCAGCATCTTTTTTTATGCGCTCATCTCTGAGGCTTCAGGCCCTAGGGCCAAAGACAACATCTTTAGGCATGGGCTTTTTGCCGCTCAGGCAGGCCCGTTCTGGGCCAATACCAGTGTCGTGGAGCGGGCAGTCTGCTGGGATCATTTGAACGGAACGGGAAAAAGATGCCGCACTGGAAGAACCTGACGCTGCGGGTGAAGTGTCCCGGCCGCCCGGGCCGCATACTCTAGATGGTATCAATGCAGCAAGGGAGAGATGATCATGGCGAGTCCTGTCAACAACTCCGAAGGCAACGGCACTTGGATTGAAAAGCCCGCACGGACAGCAGGCAACCAGCAGTTCTGCCGATTTGTTGTCCGCAGCCATCTGGTAGTGCCCGGAGAAGATCTGCTGAAGACGGTAGTGCCGTATTTTCAGGGAAAAGTCACCCCGCGCGACATTGTGGTGATCGGTGAAAAAGTCGTGGCGATCGCCGAGGGCCGCGCAGTGCTGCTCAATCAAGTCAAGCCGCGGTGGTCAGCTCGCTGGCTGGCGCGGCATGTGCGCCAGCTGGGATACGGTCTGGGTCTCGCCCGCCCGGAAACAATGGAAATGGCGATCCGCCAGGCTGGCCTGCCAAGAATTCTCGCTGCCGCATCGGCAGGGGCCATGGACCGCATTACGGGACGGTCGGGAGATTTCTACCGCATTGCCGGAAGGAAGGTTGCGGCTATTGACGGCCCCGGACCAACGACGATTCCCCCGTATAATGAATACATTGTGCTGGCTCCCGAACGCGCCAAGGAAACCGCTGAGCGGCTGGCGAAGGTCTTGCGCGCGCCAGTGGCGATTGTGGATGTGAATGATATTGGCGCCGAAGTTCTAGCCGCTTCGTCACGGGTGGACATAGAGCTGGTGCGGACTCTGCTGCGCGACAACCCCATGGGGCAAGGCGCCCAGCGGACGCCGCTAGCGGTTCTCAGACCCCAGGCAGAGACGTCGCGGCATACGGCATGGCCTGCAGTGTCGTTAGGCGGCCAAGAGGGCGGACTGGTGGGAATGGTTCCGGGAGAAGGGGCCGGAGGCCTGGTGTGGGCGGGGGACGAAGTCGCCTCGACCCAGTCCAAACCCTAACCCCACTGGCATTGCAAAGCGTGGCCATTGCCGCTAAAGTCATAGGGAGGAATGCGAACTTTCTCATAAGACTGGTCGCAGACAAGGGGGAATTCTATGGACATCTTCAAGGCTATGGCTCAGCGGGGACATGAGCAGGTGATTTTCAATTTCGACCACACTACGGGGTTGCGGGCGATTATTGCGATCCACGACACAACACTGGGACCCGCCCTGGGGGGATGCCGCCTGTTTCCCTACGGGTCAGAGGATGCTGCCATTGAAGATGTCCTGCGGTTGTCGGAAGGGATGACCTATAAGGCCGCGGCGGCGGGAATTGACTTTGGCGGGGGACAGGCGGTGATCCTCGAAGATCCCGCCGCGAAACCCTCGGCAGAATTGTTCCGGGCGTTTGGGCGGTATGTGGAAACTTTGCAGGGCCGCTACATTACCGGTGAGGATGTGGGAACTGGCGAAGGGGACTTAGTGCAGATTTCTAAGGAAACCGGCTACCTGATTGGGCTGCCTAAAGCCTACGGCGGGTCCGGAGACACCGGGGACATGACTGCACAGGGTGTCATCGCGGCGATCCGCGCGTCCCTGTCCCACCGGTTTGGCTCCGCATCTCTCAAGGGCCGGAGACTGGCCATTCAGGGGTTGGGCAAGGTGGGTTATCAATTGGCGCGGCGGGCGGCGCAGGAGGGAGCCTATGTCATCGCCGCCGACATTAATCCCCATGTGGTCGGGAAAGCAGCCGCGGAGATCAACATTGAGCCGGCGGACCCGTGGACGATTCTCGAGACCGCGTGCGATGTGCTGGCGCCCTGCGCCCTCGGCAATGTGGTCAACCGGGGATCCATTGACAAGCTGGCCTGCCAAATTATTGCCGGGTCGGCCAACAACCAGCTGGAAGATCCTTCAATGGGAAATGCCCTCCGCGACCGCCAAATACTGTATGCGCCCGACTTTATGACCAATGCGGGCGGCCTCATCCAAGGGGCCACGGAAATTCACGGCTACAATGATGAACGGGCGCGGCGCCAGGTAGAGAATATCTATCAGCTGCTGGGAGACGTGTTCCGGCGCGCAGATGAGACAGGGCTGTCCACGGTGGACGTCGCCATGGCCATGGTTGAGGAGCGCATTGACCTGCTGCATTCGATCCGCCGGATTTTTTCGCCAGATCATCCGAAAACCGCCCAGTAGCAATCGCCGGTCGCATAAAGACCGGGGAACTTTGATTAAGAGGAAATAATACGACAATTAGGAAGCGTTGAATAGCCCCGGACCCCCGTGTATGATGAAAACAATAGATGAGGGCCGGACCGGGAGCCGGTGAACGTCTGTGACCGCGGCGGTCTGGCGCTGCGCGAGTTTATCAGGAAGTGCTGGAGAGGTCGCATTTTTCGGACCCGGTGAATTTCTATCGTGAAAGGAGTTGCGTATGGCAACCGAGGCATTTCACCATCATTCTGCAGCGTTGCGTTCCTCGCCGTCGGGAGATCCGTACCAGGGGCACCGCAATTTTCGCACGCTGTCGGGCTTGCCCGTCAAAGAGGTCTATGACGCAGATGATGTGTCACAGGCAACAAGTCCGGAAACACCGGGCGCCTATCCCTTTACCCGGGGGATCCACCCGACGATGTACCGCGGACGGCTGTGGACGATGCGGCAGTTCGCCGGGTTCGGTACGGCGCGCGAAACCAATGAGCGGTTCCACTACCTGCTGGACCAGGGGCAGACGGGGCTGTCTGTCGCATTTGACATGCCGAGCCTCATGGGCTACGACTCGGACGACGCGCATAGTCTGGGGGAGGTCGGCCGCGAGGGGGTTGCTATTGACCATGTCGGAGACATGGAACGGCTGTTCGAGGGTATTCCTCTCGAAAAGGTGTCTACGTCTATGACTATCAATGGCCCGGGCCCGATTATCTGGGCGATGTACCTGGTGGCGGCGGAACGTCAGGGAGTGTCGTGGGACAACCTCCGGGGCACCTTGCAGGCGGATATTTTGAAAGAGTATATCGCACAGAAAGAATGGATTTTCCCTCCGAAGCCGTCGATGCGGGTAATTGTGGATATGATGGCTTATGCCACACGCTATGTGCCCCAGTGGAATTCCATCAGCATCAGCGGCTACCACATCCGGGAGGCGGGGTCGACTGCGGCGCAGGAACTGGCATTTACCCTGGCGGACGGTTTTGCGTATGTGGAGGCGGGCATCCAGGCGGGGCTGGATGTTGACGCATTTGCTCCCAGACTCTCGTTCTTCTTCAATTCCCACATCGACTTCTTCGAGGAAATTGCAAAGTTCCGGGCGGCGCGCCGCATCTGGGCCCGGCACCTTAAAGAAGTCTATGGGGCAAAAAGTCCCAAGTCGTGGACCATGCGCTTCCACACGCAGACGGCGGGCTGCTCTCTGACCGCCCAGCAGCCTGAGAACAACATTGTCCGCACCGCTTATGAGGCCATGGCGGCTGTACTGGGCGGGACCCAGTCTCTGCACACCAATTCGATGGATGAGGTCCTCTCCCTGCCCACCGAAAAAGCCGTCAAGATTGCTCTGCGCACCCAGCAAATCCTGGCTTATGAGACGGGCGTCCCCAACACGGTCGACCCCCTGGCCGGTTCCTATTATGTGGAAGCGCTGACAGACCAGATGGAGCAGATGGCTGAGGATTATTTCCGGCGCATTAACGAACAGGGTGGCGTGTTGGAATGCATTGAAAACGGATTTCTGCAGCGCGAGATTGCCGATGCCGCCTATATCTACCAAAAGGAACTGGAGAGTCACGAACAGATTATGGTGGGCATCAATGCCTTTGTAGAGCCGCAGGACGGGGAGTCGATCCCGCTCTTGCGGATTGACCCGTCGGTGGAGAGGGAGCAGGTGGATTCCCTCAGGCGGTGGCGGGCCAGCCGCCTGGAGTCGCGTGTTCAAGACACCTTGCGCGACCTGGGGGAGGCTTGCGCCCAGGATGATGCACCCCTCATGCCCGCCATTATTGAGGCGGTTCGGGCTGGGTGCACAGAAGGCGAAATTGTGGAAGTGATGAAGGCAGTATTCGGAACATGGCGGGAACGTCCCGTCTTTTGATGGGGCGGCGAGGTGGGAAGACAGGTGGCCGTGGCATGTAGTACAATGTGGCGGCGCCTGCGCTTTTTCCTGATAGGGCGCGTCCTGCCGAAGCGCATGGTGCAGGGCATCATGTACCTGACGCAGACGAAGTTTCTGGTGGCGGTGGTCGTAGTCCTGTGGCATGGCGATGAGATACTGCTGCTGCGGCACAGCTACCGGCCGCGCTATCCCTGGGGTCTTCTCACGGGCTGGGTCAATGCTGGCGAAAGTCCCGAGCAGGCCGCTTCCCGCGAAGTTTTTGAAGAAACCGGCCTTACCATTTCACAATTCCATTATTTCTATTCGGGCGCTGCGCACCGCCGCCACATGGAGATAGGGTATTGGGCGGATGTGGCCAGCCAGGACCAGCTGCCAGCATCGGCTGATGGGGAAATTACAGAACTGCGCTGGTTTGCAGCCGATGCCCTGCCCGATCTCCTGTTGCCGGCGCAGCGCCCCCTGATTCAAGCATCCCGCCGCCAGTCGCGGGAATTCTCCTAGTCCCTTGCGATCGGTGTCGAAACATCGCACAATAACGTGGGTGATGCGGGTGATGATACGGTGGGTCAGGAGACTGGGAGCAGCGGGATTAACACTCACGCTGGCGGGCTGCGGCTCGCTGGCGGCGCAGCCGGCACCCTTATCGGTGAGCCTGCCGGCTGTTTTCCCTGGGGTGGCTGGCCTTTCCCTGCGAGCGGTCAGCCCTGAGCTTGAAGGATACGTTGCACACCTGGCGGTATCGCCTTCGGGAGTGCTGGAGACGGAGGTGTTGTGGAGCAATGTGCCTGATGCCGCGTCCCTGCTGTCATGGCAGCCGGGTTCGGCTCATGTTCAGGTGAGTCCTTATCCTGCGGTGGGGGCGGCCGCCCTGAATGCCAACGGGCGGCCTGCGGCAGCCGGGAGAGTAGGGTCCAAAAATTTTTTGGAGGATGCGCAAGGTCGGCAGACATGGTCCGCGCCCTCTGAGCTGGCACCGGCGGCGGTTGCAGGAGGCCCGGCGGAGGTCTTCGCGGCGGTCCCCCTGGCCGCTGGCGGGTGGGAATTAGCTGAAATGCGGGGAGGCCGGGTGTCACTGTCGCCGCTTCCCCAGGTGAAGGGCAGGATTGTGGCGGTGCAGCCGGGCCCGGAGGACGGGGTGTGGCTGGCGGAGGATGATCCTGATGCGGTGATGCTGTGGCAAAATGGCGCTGTGCAAAAACAGGTGCCGCTCACGGGAACTGTGATGGACTTGACGCCGCCGCAATTTGCCGGTGCGGGCGGCGCGGTTATGGCCTTGGTGTCGGGTCCTGGCTCATTTCCCGAAACGGCAGACAGTCTGGTGCGGATCACGCCATCTCAAACTATTGCAACCTCTCTGGCCGGCAGCTGGCTCGTTCCTCCAGGCGTTCAGCATTACGCGGGGGGCGTTAGCCGCGCCGACTGGGTAAGTGCTCAGCTTGCCTTGGTGACGCTGTGGGATTCTGGTTTGAATCAGGTGTCTGTCGCCCGGGTGAATCTCGCGACAGGAGCCATGGCGATTCTCCCGCGCAGCAATTTCTCTCCGGCCCTGCTCAACGGGCAACCCCCAGTTTTCCCCCTGACGCAGACGCCTGCGGGTGTCGTGGTGGTGGGCCAAGGCTTTGGACTCGCGTTTTATATTCCCACAAGAGCTTCCTGGTCCCAGTTCATAAAGTCAAGCCCTGTGTCATAGAGTGTTTTATCACAAGAAACAGGGGGCGGCGGACGGATGGGACATTCCAAGGACCGGGCGATTATCACGGGGGGAAGCCGGGGGATTGGCCGCGCGGTGGCAGAGCAGCTGGTGGCGCAGGGCAGCGACGTCCTTTTGGTTGCGAGAGATGGGCAGGCGCTTGCCCAGAGGGCGGGTGAGCTGAATCAGGCGGGTCCTGGCCATGCATTCTGGTACGCGTGCGATATGGCCGACCAGCCAGATGCCGCCAACAGGGTGGCGCAGTATGCCCAAGCATCGATAGGCGAGCCGACACTGCTTCTGAACGGCGCGGGCGGGGCTTCCATTGCGGGCGCCCTGGACGCGCCGTGGGAGCTTTGGCAGCAAGATTTCACGCTGAAGTTTTGGGGGTACCTGGCGATGATGCGGGCGGTTCTGCCAGGAATGATGGCGCGTCAGCGCGGGGTCATCGTGAACCTGGTGGGCGTGGCGGGAAAAGACCCCAATCCCAATTTGGCCATTGCCAGTGCCGTGAACGGGGCGCTGCGGGCGGTGACCAAGGTAATGGCTGACGAGGCCAGGAGCTCCCGAGTGAGACTGGTGAATGTCAATCCCGGAGCGACGGACACCAGTTTGCTGACCCAGATGGCTGGCCAAATGGCCGAGAGGGTTCAGCGCGACCGCACTGAAGTGCTCTCAGAAATGCGCAGCGGCTCCCCTTTCGGCAGTTTGCCAGCGGCGGCTGATGTCGCGCAGCTGGTGGTGTTTCTCATGTCCGAGCAGGCGCAGTACATCACCGGGACGAGCATTGACATTGATGGCGGAGCCCACCGGGGCCTGGCCTGAATCCTGCGCTCCCGGCGCCACCTTCTGGCTTTGTCGAATCCTATCACCAGCATCCCCTTCCAGGTCCGCCCACAGCTCACGAGAAAGGAATTATTGTCAGAATAACGCATTATTTTTGCCGGCAAAATGAGCGCAGGCAGCCCGTTTGTCGAAGGCTGTGAATATAGTGGGGATAAAGTTGTGAAAAAACTGTGGACAGGAGAATGTTCAAAGCAGGAAAATGCTGTCTGGCCGTGGAAGTTTACTGTGAATAACTAAAATGACTTACAGGACTTGGGAGGGAATAGTGTGGATGATCGGTGCGCGGTGTGCGGGTCAGAAGAAATGGTGACAACAGGTCCTTTAACGGTGGAAGGACAGCGGGCGTCCATTACCGTCGTCCACGGATGGCAATGCACCTTGTGCGGGAACTTGCAGGTGATGGTGCCGCAGTCGGTGCTGGTTCGCCTGTACCCGCCAGGCATCCGCCTCCTTACCGAATCCCGGCGGAACCGCCTGCAAACCCGGAGGCGGCTGCGGCACCATAAGGCGCGGCGCGCGGACTAGCGTTGACCGCACCGCAGTCCTCTCAATCCTGTGGCCCTCCTGCTGCTCAGAGACGGCCACCCCGGCCGGGAAGTGGTGGGGATTTCTCGGCTCCGGGATTCACGGTGGTCAGAAACGCCAATACGGCAAAGCCAATGGCAATCCAGAATACCCCGTGGAATCCCATCAGAAACCATGAGGCGTAATGGGGATTGGTGTGGGAAGGGGAGGGGCCGAGTCCTGCCAGAATCCAGAGTACGGAGAGGATTTCTGTGGCCAGGCCGACGCCGATCGCACGGCCGAGATTTCTTTCGGTGGCCATGAGGCTGGAGGCAAGACCGGTATCCCTCTTTTTGACCGAGTTCAGAATGGCTGCGCTGTTGGGCGAGGAAAACAAACCGGCGGCGATTCCCTGGCCAGCCAGCAAGATCCAGATCCACCATAAGGGGGCGGTTCCCGGTACCAACGCCAAGCCCAGGTTGACGAGGGCGAAGATGGCTAGCCCCAGACGCGCGGGGAGCAATATGCCGTACCTGTCTGCCAAGGTGCCCCCCCAGGGAGAGACAACAATCATGGTCAGGGCTTGGGGGAACAGGGAGACGCCGATGACGCCCACAGACAGTTTGAGCTCATCCCGCAAGAAAAATGGGATTAAAAAGGCTGGAAACATCATCAGTATCCAATAGAAAATTCCCGCGATCATATTCATCGAGAAGGGCCACACCTTAAAGAGCCGCAGCGGGACAAGCGGGTGCTCTCCACGGGACTCCACTCTGATAAATAGGTAAAGGGCGGCAGCCGTCAGGACCAAAAGCGCGACGCCGTACCAGTTGTGGAGGTTGGCCAAGCCAAACTGCAAAAAGGATGTCGTCAGCAGGAACGCCACCGCGCCCTGCCAGTCAAAGCGCTGGGCGCGGAGCGTCTGGTCGCGCGGAAAGTGGGGCAGGTAATGGTAAGACCCCCACAATCCCCACAGGCCAAAGGGAATATTGATCCAGAAGATGCTTTGCCACCCGAATGCTGCCGTTAATATGCCGCCTAAAGGCGGCCCTGCCAAAGTGCCGGCGGCGACGACCGACCCGATAAGCCCCAAGGCCTTTCCCCGCTGGTCGGGCGCAAAGATGAGAGCAATAATCGCCATAACATTCGCCATGATGATGGCGCCGCCCAGACCTTGGAACACGCGGGCCATCACCAGCCACTCAAAGTCCGGGGACAAGGCGCACAGCAGAGAACCCACAATGAATGTCGCGGTGCCGACGACAAAGACCTCGCGCCGGCCCAGGCGGTCGGCCAACTGCCCCATCACCGGCAGCACACCCGTGATGGCCAGAAGGTACGCTGTCACAACCCACTGCAGGGTCGCGATGGGCAGCGCGAACTGGTGCTGCATGACCGGGAGCGCGACGTTGACGACACTGGAGTCGACGTTGACCATGAACGTGCCGGTGGTGGCCGCAGCAAAGCTGAGCCACAAGGCACGGCCGGTTAGGGGATGCTGCCGGCTTGTGTGAGACGAGACAGCCATAGTGACCTCCCTATATGGTGCGGTTAATGACAGGATGCAACAAATCCTGCAAAGTATTCCCTGACCATACTAAAAGTTATCGGACAATGCAATAGTCAGTACGGGTGTGCCTCATCATTTCCTTATGGCCAGGGATTGCTATAATCGGGAGAGAGATGCGGGGTGTTGAGTCCGCACCGGGTAGGGGGATGGCGGATGCACAGTGATGATCTGCTTTTGCTGAAAATATGGGGACAGGCTGTGGCGGGTCCGGACGGCCGGGTGTATTTTGTGGAGTCAAGCATAGACCGTGAAAAGAACCAAGCTGTGCACCGGATTATGCAGGCGGAGCATACGGATAATGCGGCCGCGTGGGCCCCTGTTCAGCCTTTTACCGGGGGATCTTCCGATGTGAGCCCCAAAATTTCTCCCGATGGGCAGTGGCTGGGGTTCCTTTCAAAGCGGTCAGGAGTCAGGCAGGTCTGGGTGATGGCCACGGCTGGCGGGGAAGCGGAGCAAGTGACGTGGTTTAAAGGCGGGGTCAGTGAATTCACGTGGGACCCTTCCTCCCGTAAAATTGCTGTGGTGGCCTCTATGTTTCACGGGCTCGTGGAATACGAGGGGGTCCATGCAGAGGTCCGCGCGCCAGCCCGATACCGGGCGACGCGGGATGTCATGGTGATCACTGACCAGTACTACAAGCACGACGGCCTGGGCTATTTGGACAAAGCGATTCACCGCATCATTCTGGTGGACCTGGACTCGTCCTTCTTTGAGGTGCTGACGCCAGGGCTCTACAGTGCATCTCACATTGCTTTTTCGGGCGACGGCCTCAGCATCTACTATCTCCAGCGCCCGCACCTGACGGCCGATTCAGATCCAGGCATCAAAGACGTCTTCCGGTACCGTCTGGACACCAAGGAGATGATGCGGGTCACCGACCTATCCCTGCATGTGACGCGGATAGCGCCTGCGGGCGGGGACCGCATTGTGTTGACGGCGGCGGATCCCATGGACTACGGATACGGCAACGAAGAGCTGTACCTGTTTGAGGAGGCATCGAAGCAGTTGCGTTCGCTGTCGGCGGGCCTCGACCGGCCGGCAGGAGACCATACCCTGACGGATACGGCAGGCCTTGCCCAGGATGATCCCCTGGTGATGCCCGGCGGCGACACTGTGGTCATGAGCGTGTCGCGGGAGGGATCGGTCAATCTGTGGGAATTCGGGTGGGATGGCCGCGCGCCCCGCATGCTGACCCAGGGCGAGAAAACGGTCTACAGTTATGCGCGGCACCCGGCAGGCATTGTGGCGCTCTGGGCAGACGACCGCTGCCCTTCGGTCATGGCGGTGGTGACGGGCAGCCCTGGGGTGGAGCCGGCGCTGCGGGTGGAGATGCCGTGGCCCGCATCAGAAATCGCGGAGCCCCGGCCGCTTCATGCCGTCAGCGCTGACGGGACGGAAATTCCCGCCTGGATCCTGCTCCCCGATGATTTGAACGCCCCGGTGCCGGCCGTTCTGGAGATTCACGGGGGCCCCATGGCGCTTTACGGGCACCGGTTCTTCTTTGAGATGCAGTGGCTGCGGTCCCGAGGATACGCGGTGGTCTACGGCAATCCGCGCGGATCCGCAGGGTATGGGCGCGACTTTTGCCGCAGCATTATGGGGCATTGGGGAGACAAGGATTACGAGGATGTGACGGCGATTATGGACGCGGCGCTGGCCAGTCCATATTCCGCGGTGATTGACCGTGACCGCTTGGGCATCATGGGCGGGAGCTATGGGGGATTTATGGTGAACTGGGCCATCTCCCACACGTCACGGTTCCGCTGCGCTGTGACCATGCGCTCCGTCGTCAACCGGCTCAGCGCGATGGGGACCAGTGACCTGGGCTGGCTCCGCGTGCCCCAATATGGCACGGGGCCGTGGTGGGAAGAACCGGAGCCGTACTGGCAGCAGTCGCCTTTGCAATATGCCTCGAACATTGCCACGCCGCTTTTGATTGAACATCAGCTGAATGATTTTCGCCTCCCCGTGGAACAGGCGGAGCAATTGTACCGCGCTCTGAAATATTTGGGCCGGGAAGTCAAGCTGGTGCTGTATCCGGATGAGTCCCACGGAATGAGCCGGGGGGGCCGTCCATGGCACCGCGTCTTCCGGCTGGACCAGATTGCTGGCTGGCTGGACCAGCACCTGAATTCCTGAAGATGTTTTTGCTGAGGCGCCCCCTCCGCTCTGCGGGAGGAGGCGCCTCAGCATTGGTGCGATTAGTCTTCCTGAATGGTGACGTGGGTCATGCGGTCTCCCTGACGGATGCTGTCCAACACATCCAGGCCTTCGGTCACGCGGCCAAACACCGTGTGGATGCCATCAAGATGCGGCTGGGGGCTGTGGCAGATGAAAAACTGGCTGCCCCCGGTGTCCTTCCCGCGGTGAGCCATCGACATGGATCCTCTCAAATGCTTGTGCGGGTTGCCTTCCGTCTCGCATTTGATCGTGTATCCCGGGCCCCCGCTGCCGTTTCCATTGGGATCTCCCCCCTGGATCACAAAGTTGGGTATGACCCGGTGAAAGGTCAGGCCATCGTAGAATCCTGACTGGGCCAGCTTCGCAAAATTGGCCACGGTCCCGGGGGCTTCCTCCGGATACAGTTCGAGAATCATCGTGCCCTTGTCTGTTTCAATGGTGGTATGCATCGCAGTTCTCCTTTATTGTGGGGTCCGCTATCAGGCGGGCTTCAGCAAGTTTTTGGGCGGTGGCCCATTCCTGTGGAGACAAGATGTCCGGACGCATGTCGAAGGTCTCAGCGAATCCTCTCACCAGAGCATCACGCACCGCGCTTATCGTGACCGTTTCAAATCCGGGCAGGCGGTTGAGCGCTGTCACCACGGATTCACGGAGGACCTGGCCGCTCCCGGCCCGCCGGTAAAACTCCTGGATAAAGTGAGTGGTGCGGACGGGATCCTGCTCCACGAGGATCATTCCAGACACCAGGGCCGACCCTCCCCGGATAGCCTGGGCAATTCCGGAAATTTTCTGGCCGCTGCCGCTGGTAACCAGATCAAAGGGCCCCTCGCAATAGGAGCCTTCGGCGCGGCCAAAACGGCAGGGAATGCCCAGCATAGTGAGACCGTCGATTACCGGCTGGGCCATCACCCGGAAGTTTTGTTCCCATACGGTCAGGTCGCGGCACGGCATGGAGACAGCAAAACTCAGGCAGGTCCGGTCGAGAAGGACGACGGAGCCCCCGCCGACGCGCATAAAGACAGGATAGCCTTGCTGCCAAGCCCAGCGGGTGGCCTCCTCTAGATGGGGCAGCCGCCGGTCCTTGGGACCGAGCAGGAGATAAGGGTCGTGCTCCCGGACCATGACCCCCCACTCGCCCGTCTTGGCGGAAAACTGCCCGAGAACTTCCGCAAGCACGGGCGAAAGCCGGAAGAGGCCGGGACCGAGCGATGCCTGTATATCGATAAACCGCGCAGAAACCTTGTCGTGCATACGGTATCCTTTCAGGTGAGCCCTCAGATGCTGTCCTTGTTCATGGTACTTTAAAGGAGCGCTGGGAGCAACCAAACCCGCCGGAAAGAAAATGGCAGGTCTTGTGTTGTCCGCCGGGCATAATTTATTCTTAAGAGACTAGAGAGCGGAGGCGGAAGCGTGACGCGCAAGATCGGCCGGCTATTGTGGAGCATGGGCAGTGGGATTTGGCTAGGGACCATCATTTTCTTCTCGCTGGTGGTGGCGGAAGCGGTGTTCAGAGTGCTGCCCATGGAGGACGCGGGAAAGCTGCTGGTGCAAATTTTCCCAGCCTATTATGACATAGGATTGTGGGCAGGGGGCGCCGCTATGGTGGGCGCCCTCATCGTGGCGTGGTTTTCCCCCCGGAAGATGGGCTGGGTGCTATTCGCGGAGGCGCTGATCTCGTGGATTTTACTGCTGTACGCCAACAGCTTGCTGCGGGTGATGAATGATATCCACAGCACGTCCAGTCAATTTGCTCAGCTGCATGGGCAGTCGGTCATGATTAATACGGTCATTGGAATCCTTTTGATTGTCGGATTTGTTATTGAGGTGTGGTTTATCAAAGACTAAAGGCCAGGAACCTGTGGCCGCGCTAGTCAGGAAGGGAGGCAAGAAACACATGGACTTGCCCCGGTGGGTGGAAGACGGCGCCGTCGAAGTGTTCGTGGATGCTCTTCCACTGTGGCTTCCAGATGAGGTGCAGAAGGCGGTCGAGGAGTGCTGGACGCGGGAGACCGCAGTGTCCCCGCATTTTTTCCGGGGGCCCGTGCTTTCGGTGCAGCGTGTCGAGGAGCGCACGGGGGGGAGCCGGATTTATGCTGCCGTCACAGACTATGCGCACTATCTCTATGGCAGAAATCTGCCTGAGGGCGACCCTTATCAGGTGCGGGTGCTGTTTGCCGCGGCCTGTCTATGCACTTGCGACCACTGTCTGATAGCCGGGGTCATGAGCGCCCAAACATCGCGGCCCGGCTGGATTCAGGCTGTCGGCGGCTCGGCTGACGCGGGGGATATTGTTGGCGGCCGGTTTTTGCCGGTGGTCTCAGCCCGCCGCGAAGCCCGTGAGGAAGTGGGGCTGGACGTAGCGGAGGCGGCCTGCCGCGTCAGGGGCTATACCCAGGACGGGGCGGGGCGTGTGGCTATTGCTGTCGAGATGCGGGTTCCAGACACGGCCGACGAAGTGGTCCGGGCGTTCAGAGAGCATGCCCGCCATCCTCTCGCCGACCATGAGCTGGAAGACGTGGTGCCTGTGCCCCTGGGCCCCGGAGGGCTGCGGGTTTTGAACAGCCGGCCAGGCCGTGTGGTCCGCTATCTGAAGACGCTGGTCACGGTGCTGTGAGAGAATGCCGGATTAGACTGGGGGACGCTTCTGAATGGCTGCCGCCATCCTTTCCAGGCCCTCTTGCAGCCGGGCCGTATCAATGGTCAGAGAGATGCGCATCCACCCTTGGCCATGGGTTCCGTAAGCTTCTCCCGGGGTCAAAAGGACTCCGGCCTCGCGGATAAAGTACGTCGTGGCTTCGGCCGATGTCATGCCAAAAGGCGCCTGGAACCAGAGGTAAAAAGTGGCCTCCGGAGCCTGAAGGGGAATGCCCATGGAGGTCAGGGCGCGCACGGCGATATTGCGCCGTTCTTGGTACAGGGCGTTCATCGCCGTGAAGAACGGGGCGGGGCCTGACTGCAACGCCGCGACAGCGGCATCTTGCACGGCCGTGAATGGACCAGAGTCCAGATTGCTCTTCAGGGTGCCTAATGCTTGGACCGCGGAGGCGTTGCCCACGGCTGCAGCAATGCGCCAGCCCGTCATGTTGAAGGGTTTTGACAGGGAATAAAACTCAATGGCTGTCTCTTTTGCCCCGGGGATCTCCAGCACGGAAGGAGCCAGATACCCGTCAAAGCCCATTTCCAAGTAGGCGCCGTCGCTGCACAGCAATACGTCATGCTGTCCGCACAGGTCAACGGCTTCCTGGTAGAATTCGCGGGAAGCCACCGCGCCGGTGGGATTGTTGGGATAGTTGAGCCAAAGCATTTTGGCCCGTGCCCAGACCGCGTCGGGAATTGCGCGCAGGTCCGGAAGAAAGCCGTGTTCCGCGGTCAGGGGCATCGCATAGGGCTCAGCGCCTGCTAATATCGTCTGGGTATAATAAACCGGGTAGGCGGGGTCGGGCAATAGCACGATGTCACCCGGTTCAGCCATTGCCCAAATCAGGTGGGCAATCCCTTCTTTAGACCCGATCAGGCCCACAACTTCGTGGATGGGGTCCAGGCTGACATGGAACCGCCGCTCATACCAATTGGCAACAGCTTGCCGGAACTCCAAGCTGCCCAGATAATTGGGATAGCGGTGAGTCGCGGGGTTGTCCACCGCATGCTTTAGGGCCTCGACCGCGACGGGAATCGTAGGGCGGTCGGGATCGCCGATGCCCAGACTGATAATATCGCGGCCCTGAGCCCGTTCTTGCGCGATGATGTTGTCCAGCTCCAAAAAGAGATATGGAGGAATCTTTTCCATCCGAGACGCCCATTGCATATAAGAATTCCCCTGCCTTTCTAAACCGTCCGCCCTGTGTCCAGGACGGTCACCTTGTCTCCTGAACAAAGGCGCTGAGCGAAGTGCCTGTGCTGCCCGGAACAGTCTCAGGACATGAAGTCCCCTTCACGAGGGAAAGGGTATGCTGCCGCACATCTGTCCGTCCGTCGAGCCAAGAGTGCGGCCATTGTGCCCTCGCCAATCATTTTATGCCATAAGCGGGGCCAAACCGCAAATGTTCTCCATTTCCCTGGCCAGTTGACCGTCCCTGCCCACAGGCCGCCCTATGTTCAGTGCACTATGCAGGCGAGTGAATGATTATTTGACGCGAGAATGGCAACGTGGTATAGTGCAACAAAAGCGCACTGCGAAGGGAGGAGAATTGTCATGACCGGATCTTTACAGTCATGGGAATTTTCCGCATTTTCGTGTGTAGCCGCTGTCTCTGAGAAGTCGTGGAAGAAGCCGGGCGTTAAGACCTGGCCGGTTCGTGCGTAAATTTCGCGCGGTCCGGCGTCCGTGTCTAGGCAATCTATCCACTACTCCAAGGAGGCTAAATTTATGTTACCCCGTATATTCACTGCGATGATTACCCCCTTTAACACTGCCGGAGAAATTGATTATGAAGAAGCGGCTACGATGGCTGCTTGGCTTGTGGCCCACGGCAGCGGCGGTATAATTCTTTCCGGCACGACCGGGGAGTCCCCGGCGCTCACTGACCGGGAGCGCATGGATCTGCTGCGCGCCGTTCGCGATGGAGTTGGCTGCAGCGTGCCGCTATGGATGGGCACCGGCACGAATAATACGCGGCACAGCCGTGAGCTTTCATGGCAGGCCGCGGAAGGTGGAGCGGACGGAGTGCTTCTGGTGTGCCCCTATTACAATAAACCCCCTCAGGAAGGATTAATCCGGCATTTTGTGGAAATCTCGTCAGGCTTGCCAGTGCCGGCCATGCTCTACAATATTCCCGGACGCACGGGGGTAAACTTGCTTCCCGCCACGGCCCGCACGATTATTCAGGAGTGCCCCAATGTCGTCGCGATCAAAGAAGCGGCAGGATCCCTCCCCCAAATGCAGGAACTGATCAACCTGGTGTCTCCGGCAACCTACGTCTATGCGGGAGATGATGCCATGTATTTCACGGCGTTGACTTTGGGAGCTCACGGTGTCGTCAGTGTCGCCTCCCACTTGGTGGGACCGGCGATTGAGGGGATGACCCAGGCCGTGAATCAGGGCAATCTGCAAGAGGGACGGCGGATCAATGCGACCCTTATGCCACTCTTTCAAGAACTCTTCCGCCACACCAATCCGATCAGTGTGAAATGGGCCATGAATTATCTGGGATTTCATGCAGGCGACGTGCGTCTGCCGCTGGCGACGCCCGGTGACCCGCGGGCTTTTGAAGAGCTGAGGGCTCTGGTGGATCAACTGGTGCCCCAGGCGACGTGGCCTCGGGCCAGCTGAGCTAGGAGGGCGGGAGCGCCGCCCTCCTAGAGCCTATACGATATGCACCTGATATTCTTTAAACCAGTGATGCGCCTGAATCAGGAAGGCAAACAACTGGGCGTTGCCCATCAGCTGGCCAAACCAGGGGATCTGTTCGGCTTGGGGACCTTGGCGCATCACGTCTTTGACCCGCTCTACATCGACCACCTGGTGCAAGGGCGACGTGCTGTCATGAAGAATCTCTTCCAGACCGGAGCGCATGGCCGCGAAGTAGGACGGGTTGGGAGTCGACGGATAGGGGCTTTTCTGGCGCCAGAGCACGTCATCGGACAGCAGTCCGCGCATGGCCTGGCGCAGAATGACTTTCCGCTGGTCTCCCTCAGTTTTCATAGCCCAGGGAATGTTCCAGACGTATTCGACGAGCCGGTGGTCACAGAAGGGCACCCGCACCTCCAGACCGACGGCCATGGTCATGCGGTCTTTGCGGTCCAGCAGGGTGGGTAGAAAACGAGTAAGGGTCAAGTAGCCGATTTCGCGGATGCGGGCGGCAAATGGCGTTTCCCCCTTGAGGCGCGGCACCTCTTCCAGCGCTTCCTGGTAGCGCTCCTCCACATACTCAAAGGGTCTAATGTAGGATGTGAAATCCCCGGAGAGGATGGAGACGCGGTCCTTCAAGCGCCGGGCCCACGGAAACGTGTCAGCGCGGATTGCGTCGGGATGGTGGAACCAGGGATACCCGCCAAATATTTCATCAGCCGCTTCACCCGACAGCCCAACCGTTGCGTCTTTTTTTATCTCCCGGGCAAAAACGAGCAAGGACGTGTCGACGTCTGCCATTCCGGGTAAATCTCTGGCGCGCATGGAGGCCAGGAGGTTGTCAACCAGGTCCGGGGTATCCAGGAGGATGCGGTGGTGGCGGGTATGCAGGGCGTCTGACACGCGCCGGGCCCATGGCGCATCCAGGTTGGTCTGGAATTTTGTCGCCTTAAAGTGTTTCTCCATGTCGACGAAATCCACAGAGTAGGTGTTGAGAGGACCGCGGCCTTCCTGCTGGAAATGCCTCGCTGCCAGGGCCGTGACCGCACTGGAATCCAATCCGCCTGAAAGCAGAGTGATGACGGGGACATCGGCAATCAACTGCCTCTGAACTGTATCGTCCAGCAGCGACCGCACGGTGTCCTGGGTAGTTTTGAGGTCATCAGGATGTTCGTGGGACTCCAGCCGCCAGTAGGACCGCACCCGCAGTCCGCTGGGGGAGTAGAGGAGAAACTGCCCCGCTGTCAATTCCTGCAGCCCTTTAAAAACACCGTGTCCCGGCGTGTGGGCCGGTCCCAGGGCAAAAATTTCGGCAAGCCCGTCGCTGTCTACAGTATGTGGCATTTGGGGGTGCGCCAAAATCGCCTTCATTTCCGATCCAAACAGCAGCCCGTGAGGCATCTGGGAATAAAATAAGGGTTTGACGCCCAACCGGTCCCGGGCCATAAATAGTGTCTGGTCTGCAGAATCCCAGATCGCAAAGGCAAAGATGCCGTTGAAATGACCTAAACAGTCAGCGCCCCAGGCAATATAGGAGGTCAGCAGCACTTCTGTGTCTGACTGGCTGTGAAACTGATATCCGAGGTCTTGAAGCTGGAGCCGCAGCTCGCGGTAGTTATATAATTCGCCATTATAGACAATAGTGAAGGCCTTGTGCCCCTCTCTGCGGGACATCGGCTGCATGCCGCCTTCGGGATCAATCACAATCAGCCGCCGGTGGCCCATCCCGGCATGCTGTGTAACCCAGGTCCCGCTGCCGTCTGGACCCCTGCACGCCAGGGGAGATACCATGGCTTCCAATGAAGATTGCCGCTGACGGATATCCTGCTGCCAATCGATCCATCCTGCAATGCCGCACATATAAAGATCCCTCCTCAATATCAGCCGCGGTGCTGTGTCTCGCGATCCGCAGGCCGAATCACGAGACTACCTTATGCGGCGTTGAGGGGGGCGTGAGAATAATGCAGGGAGCAAGTAATGGAGGATCAGGAAGATCCCGTATTACCCCCCAATATGTGACATTTCCACTTTAGAGTGGGGGCTGGTTTGAGAGGTTCTTTCCAGCGAGTACTGGTCGGTCCGCCGTCCCCACAGCGCACTCAGGGCTTCGGAGACAGCGGGGTCGGAAAGGTTGCCATCCCGGATCAGGGCACGCAGGTCATAGCCTTCACTGCCAAAGAGACAGGTATACAGCCGCCCCTCCGGGGAGAGGCGGATGCGCCCGCAGGACTGGCAAAAAGGCTGGCTGACTGATGAGATGATGCCGAATTCGCCCCCCCCGTCTCGGTAACGGAACCGTCGCGCCACTTCGCCTGTGTGATGGGACGCGATCGGCTCGACATCCCAGTGGGTCTGAATCTGGCGCAGGATTTCAGAGGCGGGCACGACATCGTCAAGCCGCCAGCCATTGGTGTTGCCCACGTCCATGTACTCAATAAACCGCAAGATGTGTCCCGTGAAGCGGAAATGGCGGGCCATGGCAATGACTGCCTTGTCATTGACTCCCCGTTTGACCACCATGTTGATTTTGACCGGCGTCAGCCCCGCTGCCGATGCAGAGCGGATCGCGCTCAGCACACGTTCGACCGGGGCACCGACATCATTGATGCTCCCGAAGGTCGCGTCGTCAAGGGCATCCAAACTGACCGTAATGCGGTGCAGTCCAGCGTCCTTCAGGGCCTTGGCCTTGTCTCTGGAAAGAAAGTAGCCGTTGGTGGTCATGGCAATGTCGGAGATCCCGGGGACAGCTGCCAGTTGCCGGACGAGCTGTTCCACATTTTGCCGCAGAAGCGGCTCGCCTCCCGTGAGGCGGATTTTCTCCACTCCCAGAGGGGCAAACAGCCGCACCACCCGCTCGAGTTCATCGAAACTCAGCAAGTCATGCCGGGGCAGAAAATGGAATTTTGCCCCGTATACTTCTTTGGGCATGCAGTAGACACACCGAAAATTGCAACGGTCTGTGACAGACAGACGCAGGTCCCGCAAAGGACGCTGCCTCTTGTCAGTTATTGCCTGGGGCATATCCATCACCCGCTCCTTGCCGTGTCCCGGCCTATGAGGCCATTTGCACATATTGACATTATAACGCGCCCAGCGGGGAATGCCTGCCGGCATTTTGCGCGGAGTACAAGGAATTCCCGTGCCGGAACGGATGGCTAGCGGTATTTCCCTAAAACTCCACATAATTGGCACAGTGGCAAGGCATACTGCCGGAGGAGGTGATATAAAGCCATGACATCGGTAGGACTGGCACGCTTGCAGTTTGGGGGCACACTGCTGTTTCACTTTCTCTTTGTGCCTCTAACCATTGGGCTGGGAATTTTAATAGCGGTGCTGGAAACGTTTTATGTGCGGACAAAATCTCCCGCTTATAAGACCGCGGTGAAATTCTGGATGAAAATTTACCTGGTGAATTTTGCAGTCGGAGTGGTGACGGGAATCATCCAGGAATTTCAGTTTGGCACCAACTGGTCAGAATTTTCTCGGTACGTGGGGGATATTTTCGGTGCCCCCCTGGCGATTGAGGTGCTGATGGCGTTCTTTTTGGAATCGACCTTTCTGGGCATTTGGATCTTCGGGTGGGATTACCTTTCCCCGCGTGTGCACCTGCTGTCTATCTGGCTGACCTCCTTGGCGTCTTTGGTGTCGGCTTTCTGGATTTTGACCGCCAACTCGTTTATGCAGGAGCCGGTCGGGTACCTGGTCCGCAATGGCCGCGCCGAGATGGTCAATTTCTTTGCCTTGCTCGGCAATCCGCAGCTGTGGCTGGAGTTTCCCCACACGGTCTTTGGGGCTATGGCTCTGAGCTCATTTTTTATGGCGGCGATTAGCGCTTACCATCTCCTGCGCCATACCCATGATGACGTGTTTGAGCCCAGCTACCGGCTGGCGGTGGCCAGTGCGATGATTTTCAGCGTCTTGGTGTTTATTCTGGGACACGAGCAGGCGCAGCACCTGATTGTCGCGCAACCCATGAAAATGGCGGCATCGGAGGCGCTGTGGCATACCAGTCCCCTGCACGCCCCCTGGACCCTCATCGGGTGGATTGACGTGGCTCGCCATTCGACTCCACTTGTCCTGCAGATTCCCGACATGCTCAGCATTTTGGCGTACAACCGGCTGAGTGGGCGCGTGACGGGCATCATGGAACTTAATCATCTATATCAGCAGAAATTTGGCATGGGCAGCTACGTGCCTCCGGTGAATCCCACTTTCTGGAGTTTTCGGGTCATGATTTTTGTGGGCACCAGCATGATGCTGATTGCTTTGTATGGAGGGTACCTGATGTGGCGCCGGAAAAGGCCACGATGGTTTTTGGTGATGATGGAGTGGACGTTGATCCTGCCCTATATGGCTACCACGTCAGGATGGTTGATGACTGAAGTGGGGCGGCAGCCTTGGATTGTGTTTGGGCTGATGCTGACTGCCAAAGCCAATTCCCCTCTCGTCAGCATTGCCGAATTGTGGACGACGGTGATCGCGTTCGGAATTGTCTACCTGAGCGTGGGAGTAGCGGTCGTCTACCTGTTTGTCCATATTATTCATGCCGGACCGCAGTCTGAGCAGGGCCAGGACGTTGGGGACAAGCCGCCGGCCCAGCTCTTTGTCCCGACCCAGGAACGCCATGCGGAGGGAACTGGCGATCCGGTCATCCCGGACCTCAGCTGATTCTACAAGGAGGCTGCAGCGATGCTCAACATCACATGGTTTGTGTTGGTGGCAGTGATATTTGTGGGCTATTTCTTTCTGGAGGGATTTGATTACGGAGTTGGCATGCTCCTCCCCTTCATGGGTCGCACGGACCATGAAAGGCGGGTGGTGCTCACCACCATAGGGCCGTTCTGGGACGGAAACGAAGTGTGGCTGATCGCTGCTGGAGGGGCGATTTTTGCAGCCTTTCCCGACTGGTATGCGTCGATGCTGAGCGGTTTTTACTTGGCGATTTTCCTGCTTCTGGGCGGCCTGATTCTGCGTGGGGTCTCGATAGAGTTCAGAAGCCGGATGGAGGGACTGCGCTGGCGGAGATGGTGGGACACGCTGTTTTTTATCGGCAGCATCCTCCCCCCGCTCATCTGGGGGGTGGCCCTGGCCAACCTGGTGAAAGGGATCCCCATCAACGCCCAAGGAAATTACGTGGGGACGCTATTGCAGCTCCTAAACCCGTTTGCCCTGGTAGGGGGTCTAACCGTGGTGGCGGTGTTTATATTGCACGGAGCCGCTTTCCTAATGCTGCGGACAACGGGGGAACTCTATGAACGGGCGAAGCACGTGGCCTTTAAAGTCGCGCCAGCCGTTATTGGGGTCTTCTTTATATTCATTCTGATGATGTACTACCAGACCGACGTGGTGCGCCGGCTGGGACTTGACCCCGGCCCTGTTCCAGTCCTGGCCTGGCTGAGCATTCTCGGAGCCGGGATTTTTGTCAGAAGGGGCCATGACAAGTGGGCGTTTGTCTCGTCGGGTCTGGCGATTGTGCTGGGGACCGCCTCGATGTTCCTGGCCATGTTTCCTGATGTCATGATCAGCAGCCTAAATCCCCGCTGGAGCCTCACCATCTATAACGCATCGTCCAATCCCTACAGTCTCAAAGTGATGACGATCATGGCCGTAGTCATGTTGCCGATCATTGTGGCCTACCAGGCCTGGAGTTACTGGATCTTCCGCAGGCGCCTGACGGACAATATGAAACTGGAATATTGACCGCAGCCTGCAGCGGGCCGCTTATAGCCTACGGCCGCTGCAGGCTTTTCCCATAAAATTCCTGTAAGCCGAAGTCCTGCGCCTTTCCCGGAATATGGTATTCTGTAATCCAGCAAAGAAACCTGGAACCGGTCGTGACCTACGGGAATTCTTCGGCGTTATGCTAGGTAAAGGGCTCGGGAGTGAGCGGTATGCGTGCGAAATTTTTCGCCATTATTATGATGGCGGTGGTAGCTTCTTTTGCGTGGGTGAAGTATCACGATCCTCTCGGCCATGCTCCCCAACAGCCTAATTTTGCCCGTCGCCCTGCCGTCAGTGTAAAAGGGCTGGAGCCGCTGCCTTCCATCAGCTTGTCAGAACTGCGCACGATGACGTCCCAGGGCATGGTCTATGGGGTGGACCTGAATGCGGGAGGTACCGTTGCCCTGTTTTTAGCCCGCACGCCCGACAAGCCCACCAACCTTCAGTTGATGCACTGGCCCCCGGTGCGATTTGCGGCAATCGCCGTGATCTCCCAGCCTGCAAAAAAATTCGGCCTGCAGTGGTCTCAGGAAAAGCAAGAAATTCACTGGCTCCGCATTTCTCCCCTTGTCCATTCCCACGGCTGAAGGACTGCTTGCATATTGCTATAATCAGGAAGGATAGGGTGTACGATACCAAGAATGGGGGAAAGCCGGATGCCAGTTGCTGTCATCATGGGCAGTCAGTCTGACTGGGCCGTCATGCATGATGCGGTCGAATTTCTAGATGCGATGGGAATAGCGGCCGATGTCCATGTGCTGTCCGCTCACCGGACGCCAGAGCGCATGGCGGAATTTGCCCGGAATGCGGAGGACCGTGGATACGGCGCGATTATCGCGGGGGCAGGCGGAGCTGCTCACTTGCCGGGGATGACGGCCGCTTATACAACAGTGCCCGTGATTGGAGTGCCGATTCCCACCAAGCACTTAGGCGGCATGGACTCTCTGCTGTCGATTGTGCAGATGCCCGGGGGGATCCCTGTAGCCACCGTTGCGGTCGGACAGGCTAAGAACGCGGCCATTCTGGCAGCAGAAATTCTGGCCGTTTCGGATCCTTCACTCCGGACCAAACTCCATGACTACCGTGAACGTCTGCGTACGGAGGTTCAGCGCAGCGAAGAGGCGGTGCAGCCGCCCGCTGCGGGCGGGACAGGAGGTTCAAACGCTTGAAGATTTTGAACCCAGGCGATTGCATTGGAATCATTGGCGGTGGCCAACTCGGGCGCATGATGGCGGTGGAGGCCTACCAGCTGGGATTTAAAATAGCCGTGCTGGACCCAGACCCCCAGGCCCCTCTATGCCAGATTGCGGATGAGCGCATTATTGCCGATTACAGCGACCCGCACGCTATTGCGGAATTGGGACGGGTGGCGTCAGCTGTCACCTATGAATTTGAAAATGTGGACGCCGGGGTCCTGGCTGAACTGGACAGGGAGGGGAGGCTCTTTCCCAATGCCCGCCTGCTGGCCATATCGCAGGACCGCATTCAGGAAAAGGCCGCGTTCCGGCGGCTGGGGCTGAAAACGGCTGGATATCTGGCCGTGGACCCGGCGGCGGTCCGCGAACCATTAAATCAGGTCGAGCGCTATCCGGTCATTGTGAAAACCGCCCGCGGCGGCTATGATGGCCACGGCCAACGCCGCTGCGCCAATTCCGGGGAATTGCAAAGTGTCATGGATGAATGGCATGACATTCCGCTGGTGATTGAGCAGTACGTGCCGTTTGACAAGGAAATTTCGGTAGTGCTGACAAGGGACCAACACGGTCACCTAGTTGATTTCGGTGCGATAGAGAACCATCACCAGAACGGGATCCTCGATTTTTCGGTGTCTCCTGCGGCCGTACCCGACTCCATTCGTGACCGGGCTGTGTCGTACGCTTACCGGCTAGCCGTGGAGCTTGGCTTGGTCGGCACGATGGCCGTGGAATTTTTTGTCGCGGGTGAGGAGGTGCTCGTAAATGAGATGGCGCCCAGGCCTCACAACTCCGGGCATCTCACCATTGAGGCCTTCGAGTTTTCCCAATTTGCCCAGCATATCCGTGCCGTAGCCGGCCTGCCGCTGGGGAACCATCACCAGCTGAGCGCAGCGGCGATGGCCAACCTCCTCGGGGATATCTGGACAGATCACAGCGCCCTGCCTGATTTTTCGGCGGCGCTGGCTGTTCCGGCGACCCACCTCCACCTGTATGGGAAGAGGGTGGCGCGGGCAGGACGCAAGATGGGGCACCTGACTGTTCTGGCGGAATCTCCCACGACTGCCCTGAGGCGGGCCGACCAGGCGCGCAAGGCGCTGACAGCGCCTCACTGATGTGAGGGGTTCCCTGGCAAGAACTGCGCTGATATGTGTCACCCAAGAGACCGCACCCGCTATAGGGTGCGGTCTCTTGGGCGACCCGGGCCGGAAGCGCCCGAGTCCCTTCCTGATATTAAATAATTTGGCAACAATTGCCGTGCTCCGTCATAAGGTACGCCGACACTAAAAATAAGGAAGTGACGCAACCATGGCTTTGTTTGAGGAAACCTTTGCACCTTATGTGCCCTTTGGCAGCCGCTCGCTGTCGGCGGGAAGTTTGGGAACAGATGTGGCAGTCGTGCAAGCGGTTTACGATTTGATGCTGGAGACAATGAATCCTCCGCAGGGGCCGATGGGGACGCCCATTGGCATCAACGGCCGCTTCGATGGCCCCACCACCCTGGCGGTGAAAAATATTCAGGCGTACTTCGGTTTAGCCGTGGACGGGATCGTCGGTCCGGCGACATTTTTTGCTTACGGGCAGGGGGTGGGGCCATTCACCACCTACGGCGGGCCTGTCTATGGCAGCCGCCAGCTGTCAGAAGGGATGTCCGGAGGCGATGTGGCGGTGTTGCACAACCGCCTCAACTGTTTCCGCTACGCTTCTATCACGCATGGCCCGGCCAGCGCTTTCAGTGTCCACACGGCTCAAGCGGTGGCGGCATTGAAGCGCGATGCGGTCAGCAACGGGGATACCGGATTCCCGTCCAACGGGATCGCCGGGTTCGGATTTTATGACGCCACCTGGCTGTACGCGCTGGCGGGCGGGCGGTCACTGAGCGACGGCCGCAATGGCTTTGACGTGGTGTTTGTGCAGGTGGTGCTGCTGGAACTGGGCCTGTATTCCGGCCATGTCACGGGGTATTACAATGCCGCCACCGTGACCGCCGTGAAAAAGTTCCAGGAGGCGATGCACATTGCCGTGGACGGCGTGGTGGGGCCGGAAACGTTTTACCAGTTGGGTCTGGCTAATAATGTTCCCGCCCCGGTTCCTCTCGAACTGGCATGGCCGCCTGCGGTTATCCCTAAGGTCACTGTCTGCAGCGTTGGCCTGACGACGGTCTCGGCCGACCTTCATCCCTACGGCGAGGCCTCCGTGGTCATCAACCAACTGGAGGGATTCGAGAGCCTTGATGTGGTCGGCAACTTTCTGCCTGATCCCTCGGCATTTGGAGCGGAGTACAGCCTGTATGGCTTTTCCCTGACCGACCCCATCAGCGGCAGGACTGTGGCGACGTCGCCGATGTTCCTGACCTCCCAGGCTACAGAACCTGAAGATTGGGCCGGCACCTATTCCCCAGGGGTGTCCACGATTCCTCACGGCGTGGTGACGGTTTATGCGCAGACCCCAACAGGAGTCCGCGGACCAGCGGTGCTAAGCGCGAATCTCCAGCAGTGCTCCTGACAGGCAGGGCAACAAAGGATACCGCGTAGAACAGGGGGGCGGCAAAGGCGGGGGCGAGTGCCTCCGCCTTTGCCGCCCCCCTTGGGCTGATTTGTGGACAAAGCCTTTCAGGTGCTGGGGATGGGACTCCCCTTATCCCTAGGGGTGTGTACAGCGCAAATACTATAACTTGACGCTAAGCCGTTTTTGTCTTGCCAGAAACGAGCAGCTCCTACAATATTCGAGGGATCAATTGTCCTTCAAGCATGTTACAATTTGCTAGTACTATTGAACGGTTTTTAACAGCTCAGAAAGGCTAGGCATTATAGGCCATCGCGGTAGCGCGTGGACTTCTTCTAACCGGTGCTGCTGCAGGAAAGTCAAGTTTTATAACCTCGTGGTATCGAGGCATTAAGTGACCCAATCCGGTGCATGACCGTGGTGGGGTGAAGGAGGGGCAAGGGTGGAGAAGGACCCCGCAAGAGAAGAAAAAACCATGAATACTGCAAATAGTGAAGAAAATCAGTGGAGCCGCCGCCAGTTCCTGGTGGGCAGCGCCGCCATTGGGGTCGCCGGGGCGGTGACCCTGTTTGGCCGGCAGACGCTGGTGAATGCGGCCCGGAGCGTGTTTGGGTCTCCCGTCAGCACGGGCACCGTGCATCTGTATGCCTATGACTACTATTACATTCCCAATTACATGACCTGGCGGGTGGGGGACCGGATGGAAGTCATTTTCCAGAACCAGAGCCACACCCACTGGCATGAATGGACGATCGGCCGGCATGTGAACGAAGCCTATTTTCAGGCCTTCGGCAACCTGCCGGCCGACGCCTGGCAGGAAGATTTCTGGGACGGGGTGCCGGTGACGCTGAGCGACCCCTATGGGATCGACAACTTTGTGCCCAATGAGGCCGTTGTGACCTACGTTGGGCCCAAGGCGGCCTACAACATATCGTCGGGCGGCGATTTCAGCCCGACGCTGAAACCCGGCGGCAGCGTGCACTTGTCGTTTACCGTGCCCAACAAGCCGGGCTTGTGGGATTTTGGCTGCTTTGTGCAGCAGTATATCCACTACCGCACGGGGATGCGGGGCCAGGTGATGATCCTGCCGGCCTAGAGGCTGCACAGAAAAAGGAGGAGGTGCCCGCATGGGGGAGAATGTAGTGTTTGCAGTGCTCTGGGTCGTCTTCAGCGTGCTGGGGGAGATCGGGGACCGCGTGCTGATCCGGCATAATCCGATGTATTACATTGTGTCCAATCAAGGCCAGCTGGCGTTGCAGGCCTTTAACTTCCTGTTGGTGGTGCTGACCCCGATCTTCGTGTTTGTGGTGCTGTTCTTGCTGTTCACGATGGTCCGGTTCACCACCAACCGGGGCGAGATGCCGCCGGCGCACCGGCGGTTTGCGATTGACAACAAAGCCTTCGTCATGATCTGGGTGGGCGGCAGCATTGTCATCAACCTGCTGTTCTTTCTGCACCCGACCACGTCGGCCATGCAGCAGATGTTCGCATTGGACCAGCCGACGGCCAATACCCACGACTTGGTCGTGGATGTGACGGCGCGGCAGTGGGAGTGGATTTTCAGCTACCCGCAGTATGGGCTGACCGAAACGGTGACGGCCAACGGGCAGAACATGCTGGAACTGCCGGTGAACCAGCCGGTCAAGTTCGTGCTGCGCTCGTATGACCCGTATCACACCTACGACCAGTACGCCGACGTGATCCACAGTTTCTGGATTCCGGCGTTCGGGATTAAGGAAGATGTGATTCCGGGGGAAACCCGGTATGAATACCTGACCCCGACGGCGATTACCTCCTACGCGGTGAATCCCATGGTGCGGGTGCAGTGCGCCGAGGTGTGCGGGCCGGGCCACCCGTGGATGGAAGCGCCGCTGGCCGTCGTGTCGGCGGGCAAATTTGCGGCGTGGGTGAAATATGAGAAAGCCTTGGCCAATGGTTAACGGCGGTATGGAGAGCAGGCGGCCCGGCTAGCAGCCGGCTGACCTGATAAGGAGGGAACACTGTGGCACAAGCAATCACCAGGCCGGAATTGTCGGGGGCGCCCGCGCCGCGCAGAGCGCCGTGGCCGCCCGTCTTGCGGGCCTTT
>DAIDDL010000129.1 GCA_027309085.1 Sulfobacillus sp. | reverse complement strand
GTCAGTACCCATCAGGGCCTGCGCCTGCTCTTTGCCGATGGTGCCCGACTGATATTCCGGCTGTCGGGTACGGGAACCGAAGGTGCCACTTTGCGCATTTATCACGAATATCTGGAGAAGGATACGCAGCGTCAGCAACAGGATCCGCAACGTGCCCTGCGTGACCTGATCCGGCTTGGCCGCGATCTTACTCGGATGGAAAGTCTTACGAGTCGCAAGGCCCCCACTGTCATCACCTGATAAAGGAGTTTGATCATGATAGATTATGAAAATGATAATGGTATTGGGTATAGCGCCCTCGGTATCGCTTTGGTAGCCGGTGCCGTAGCCGGTGCAGTCACTGCCCTGCTTTTTGCGCCGCAAACGGGCGATCGTACCCGTGAACAATTACGGCATCAGGCTAACCGGGCCTGGGATCGCGTCGTGGCTTCTCGCGAGCGGATGAATGAGCGGGTTGAGGAACTGCTCGACACCATCGCCATCTACAGGCAAAGAACTCAGTGACAAGGAGCGCCAACGCCTGAATGATGGTATTGGCCTTGCGCGCGGGGAGTTGGACCGTTTGCGGCGTCGTCTTTCTCGTTTAGATTGACCGCGGCGGGGCGAGCGGCTATTCTCTGCGGCGACGGGGCGTAGCGCAGCTTGGTAGCGCGCCTGCTTTGGGAGCAGGATGTCGTAGGTTCGAATCCTATCGCCCCGACCAATATAATCCAGTAATTTGTATAGATGCATGCAGCGTCGAGAATTTGAAAACCTTTCTCGCGTTTATGGATAGAGGTATTCTTTGCGTGATTGCTGGCCATTATGCGATTAGCAACGCGTGAAATATTGTTATTGTAAATCGGTGGGTGGACGTCTACTGTTACCATATCGCCACTGAAGCGGCTATAGGACTGCGAGGTAATACATACGTTATTCCCTATCGTATTTCAAACTAGTTTATTGTCATCACATCATAACTTTCTCACCTATCAGCGCCCAGCAACACGACAGACAGAATAACAGTGATAATTATATTGCTGGCCGATTGAATTATGCGATTAGCCTTACCTTCATTGCCATATATGATCTTCCATATGTACTGCCTAGTCTGGAATTATATGGTTTTTTCAAATAAAAGTTCAGATATCCCTCCAATAGTCTGCCGCTTTAGATATTCCATTTCATGATTTATAAGTTGCCCCCATTGACAGTGATGATGA
>DAIDDL010000128.1 GCA_027309085.1 Sulfobacillus sp. | reverse complement strand
GAACCAGGAACCTCTCGGAGTGATCCGAGAAACCCCCACCTCAACCCGACAGGGTTAGGTGGCGGGAGAGTTCATTGCTCCAGTGGCGTCCTCCATCCTGGGTGGCCACGATAGCGTTGGCGTTGTCAGGCAGTCCGGTCCCATAACCTGACGTGGGGCTGACAAAGTCCACCGACACAGGGGCTCGGGGTGGCCACGCCACGGTCCACCGAGCGCCATTGTCCCCGGTATGAGCCAAGAAGTCGCTGGCGCTAGGCCCATTGGCCACAATCCAGCCCATTCCCGGTGCGGTCATGGAGACATCTTGAATCGCCCAGCCCAATTTGCCGCCACATCGTGCCATGAGACGCCACCATTGCCCGTCACCATCAAACCAAACCGTTGGGGGTAAAGCCCTGAGCTCCATTGTTGGTTCCGATCCAGCCGGTTTCACCGTAAAACGCCATGCCGCCCGGATAGCCAAATGCCTAACCTTTCGCCAGCGCAGCCGCCGAGGTCAGTGTCGTCCATGATTGCCCGTCATTAGCGGTATGAATCACCGGCCCCACACCCACCTCTCCATCCGGAGCATTCTCCAGCACGTTCCCGGTTCCGTCAGGTTTGAGGGTGATGGCGCCAATGCTGTGGCTGAGCGTCAGAATGGTGCGGAATGTTTTGCCGTCGGTCGTCGCCAGCACCCTGCCTTGACTGGCGCCGGACTGAGGGCGGGCTGCGACCCATCCATCCAAGGTGTCACTCGCGAAGTCCAGGTGAACCGGGATGAGGCCGGAGGGCAAGGAGACCGCTGTCCAGTGGTCCCCGCCATCGGTCGTCCGGTACAATCCCGTGGAGACGATAGCCCACCCGTCTTGCGCAGAAAGCATATCCAGCGACCCGCCATACACGGTGAGCGGGGCATTAAACTGCTGATGCCACGGGTCACCGCCATCGGTGGTTTTCAGCCTGCCGACCAGATTTTTTCTTGAACGTTGGACGTCCGCCCAGTTTTTGAAAGAACCGCTATGCGCAGTTGATGAAGATTCATCCATTTGTCGACGGGAACGGTCGCACCGGGCGCCACTGCTGAAACAGATCGTCGATCATCGCCGGAACCGAGGCGGGATCCGGCGGCACGCTGCGATCTTCCAAGAGCCCAACCAGGATCGAGTAGGGGCGAGTGACTAACCCGCGCCCTCTCACACCACCGTACGTACCGTTCGGTATACGGCGGTTCATGA
>DAIDDL010000127.1:551-1235 GCA_027309085.1 Sulfobacillus sp. | reverse complement strand
ACCAATAGTGGGAATCCGGATAAGTGGCGGAAGCCATAGAGACAAGGGGGCGAAAGGCAGCCTCTGGGCCGAGACGGCCCGGCTCCTGAGTAATGAGGTACCCTGAATCTTGTGGACATTCTCGATTGGATATAGCGGATCGAGGAGGATTTTATGGGGAAGAAAGTACAGAGTTATACGGCCGAGTTTCGGGCCGAAGCGGTCAAGCTGGTATTGGCTCAGGGATTCTCCTTGCAGGGGCTTCACAGCGGATTTCAGTGCCCAAGGGGACATGGCTAACTGGATGTCAAAGCCCGTGGTCGGAAGCCTGTAGGTATCCCTGGAGCGTAGTGGCCGAACTGGAGGGAGAGAATAAACAGCTCCGCAAGGAACTGGCACAGATGCGGATGGAGCGGGATTTTGTAAAAAAAGCCGCTGCGTACTTTAACTTTGCCAGGGAATCGCTGCAAGGTGCGCGCTCATGAAAGCGTGGCGAAGCCAATACCCCATAACGGTCATGGCCAAAGTGCACGGTACATTGGCGGTACAGCAGCCATGCCAACGTGACACAATGGAAAACGCTATAAATCTAATGGAAATAACAGGATGGAACAAATGTACCCGAACACGCCCAATTCGCAACAACATAACTCTTTGAAATATAACAAAACTGAAAATCCTCGTGTCGGCGGTTCGATTCCGTCC
>DAIDDL010000127.1:0-541 GCA_027309085.1 Sulfobacillus sp. | reverse complement strand
TGGGCACCATATAAAACGGCTAGTTACAAGAAGCCCCTTGACAATCCTCATGGGTAAAGGCGCAGGTTCGCGCGATCATCCCAGCCCAAACCCCTGTGGGAGCGCCCGGACGCAACGCCACCGGCCAGCCATGGGTAGAGGTTATCCGACAAAATAACACATTAAAGTCCGATATTTTCAAGCCTCATGTGCCGTGAGGCCAGCCTCGACGCATTGCTTTTTCCGCCAATATCACCTAACTGGAGAAGAACGGTCCATCAGGGGTAGGGGTTTGGTTCCATGATCCGTAGGCCCTCTCGCAACCAATTCTTTTGGACGAAGATCAGCCGATCTGTTATCCGCCTGATGTCCGCTGTTGCCAAACGACCGGAGCGGGCCATCCACGCTTTTTTTGTCGGCATTACCCTGTTGATCGTGGGATTTTTTATATCCAATACGATAAATGCCAGAAATGCCGCCCATGCTGTATTGCATGACAAAGCCGTAGAGACGGGGCATGTTGTCGCAGACGGGGTGGCGCATCAAATCCATGCCCATTTTC
>DAIDDL010000126.1 GCA_027309085.1 Sulfobacillus sp. | reverse complement strand
GCCCGGCGTTGGCCAGCAGCCCATAGTGTCGGATGCGATGGAAACTGCTGGGTAAAACATGCATCAGAAAGCGGCGCATGAATTCGTCCGTACTGAGGGTCATGATTTTATGACGAGTACGACCTTTTGCCCGATAATCTTTCCAGCGGAAGGTTACCCCGTGCGCGTCGAAGGCCACGAGGCGCCGGTTGGAAATCGCCACCCGATGCGTATAACGGGATAGATAGGCCAGCACCGCTGCAGGTCCGGCAAAGGGGCGCTTGGCATAAACCACCCATTCGCAGTTCCGCAATGGCGCGAGCCAGTCGGCGAAGGCGGTGGCATCGCCCAGCGCAGCATATTCTCCGAAAAACTGGAGCTGGCCGGCGTGGTGCGCCTGACGGAGTGCTTCGAGAAATCGCCGCCGAAACAGGCGCGAGAGCACCCGCACCGGTAGGAAAAACCCCGGCTTGCAGGCGACCCAACGGGTACCGTCGAGAGATAAACCGCCGCCGGGGACAATACCATGGACATGGGGGTGATGTGTCAGCGCCGATCCCCAAGTATGGAGGACCAGGGTAGCCCCGATGCGTGCACCCAGATGCTGGGGATCTGCCGCAATGGTGTCTAATGTTTCGGCAGCGACGTTAAACAGTAAGCGATGGGATGGACGTCCCCACCCTATAACGGCATGGATGTGCCATAGTGAGGGTTTTCCTCACCCCGCGAGCAATAGGAGTCTGCAAATGGAGATTAAGACGATTGGCATAGATTTGGCGAAGAACGTATTTCAGGTGCACGCTGTGGATTCCCGGGGCAAGGTTGTCCTTCGCAAGCAGTTCCGTCGCGACCGGGTGGCGACGTTCTTTGCGAATCTCTCGCCGTGTCTGGTTGGCATGGAAGCGTGCGGTAGCGCGCATCATTGGGCACGCAAACTGGAATCCTTGGGTCACACGGTCAAGCTGATGGCGCCCCAGTTCGTAAAGCCCTACGTGAAGAGCAACAAGAATGATGCGGCTGATGCCGAGGCCATCTGCGAGGCAGTTAGCCGCCCTTCGATGCGATTCGTCCAGGTCAAGAATGTAGAGCAGCAAGCGGTTCTTTCGCTGCATCGGGTGCGGCAAGGTTTCGTCAAAGCGCGTACGGCGCAGGCCAACCAGATTCGTGGCCTGCTGGGCGAGTTCGGCATTGTCGTGCCGCAAGGGATCGCTTATGTCACGCAGCGTGTTCCCCAGTTGCTCGAGGATGCCAGCCATGAATTG
>DAIDDL010000125.1:792-1242 GCA_027309085.1 Sulfobacillus sp. | reverse complement strand
CACGCCTGGATTCCTTGGCCTTGTGGTTTCGCGCTAGTCTGTTGCATAGCTCTAATCCTAAAGAACAATTGGTTTATGTGCAAAGGCCGAGCGTTGCTCATCACTCTACCGCCAATGACCGCTTCCAGTCTCAAGCTGTCATGCCTCATGTGCAAGATATCCCCCCAGGCGCCGATCTGGCAATCCTCGGAGGTGCATGGCGCTGAACTTGTCTGGCAGACCGCTCCACTTGGCATACCACGAACCCTTGCTCTGGACGCTCATCGTCATGGCTACCTGCAACGCGATCTATGCGCCGCTTACCATTATCGCACCTACGGCGCCAGTGTACGCAATACAATGATCCAGCGGAAGCTGTGGGCCTCTCAGGATAAGCTCTGAGTCAGTGTCCCGCTGCGTCGCGCCTGGAGTTGCACGAGCACATCGAGACGTAAAGGCTCGGGCCGGTGG
>DAIDDL010000125.1:0-712 GCA_027309085.1 Sulfobacillus sp. | reverse complement strand
AGGATGCCGTGAAACCCGGGCATGCGGCGGATGGCCGCGACGAGCCGTTCCAGATCGTCTGTGCGTTCCATTCCATCGCTGTTGCCGTGGGCGCTGGCATACTGGCGCATCGCGGCCTCCAGCTCCTCGTAGTGACTGTGCTGTATGCACCAGGTCCAATGGCGGCCACCGCCTTGTTTTCGGTCGTGCTGCAAATGCACCAGCACATACTGCTCGCCCCAGGTAAGACGTTCTCGGCGCTTTCCCGTATCCCGAAGCTGTTCCTCTTCCCAAACGCGGCCCGTGCCCGGAGTGACCAGCAGCCACCAGCGCAGCGGGGTCAGGGCCGCTTCGTTTTCCGGGTAGAAAATCAGCATGACATTGCTGATGCCCCGTGCCTTGTTGCGGGATCGGGTAGCGGCGCTGGCGCTGATGCCATAGCGCTCGCCAAATTTGTTCGAGAGCTGCAGCGCCTTGTGCGTCGGCAAGACGCCACCCGTCCAGTAGCGGCTGCCGCGCTGGACCGTCTCCAGCAGTAGGCGCATGGTTGCCGCCTTACTGCGCGGGATGCGGATGGGGGAAGTACCAGGAGGAATCGGAGGGGGGAGATCGAGCACGATGGGGTTTCCTGTCGGATGAGGGATAAGCAATATAGGCACCGCTTTCGCACGAAGCGCGGGCCGATTTCGCGGAGCGAATCCAACGACACGAAAGCAGGCCGCAGGTAAGCCCC
>DAIDDL010000124.1 GCA_027309085.1 Sulfobacillus sp. | reverse complement strand
GACTTGTAGTACTTGGTCCTGCTTCTTCTCCATGACGATATAGTTTTCAAGGACCGGGAGACACCCTCCGGTGACCGTCGCGCCAATCCGGCATCGGACTGCGTGACGAGAAGCGGTGTCGCACTGCCCTCTCGGACAGCTTTAATATCATAACACCGGGAAGCGAAGATGTCTATAACGAACAGCAAATTATTTCATGTCGCTGCTGACATCATCGTGCCCATAAGAGGTCCAACCCAAACATCCTATTTGAAACCCAAATTTACAGGCGGACTTACCCGACAAAGGGAGAAACCACGGGGCGTATGGCGCGAATCCATGACGTCAAACCATTTTCCAACATAGTAATCCTGGCGAGGGCTGCCTGCGTCATCCGCCCACGTCGCCACCACGCGGCAAACCACACATAAGAGACCAGTTTAGCAGTCAGCACCCACGCTACCCACTGATCAATATGATCTGCTTTCGGCAATTCACGCCTATGAAGATATCGCTCTACCACATCTCTTACAGTGGTTTCTGCGGGAAATCCTCCACACAGCACGGCCAAATAGATAGAATGATGGCACCAGTTGGGCTCCCGGATCCGTAGTGGGTACACTACGGGTGTCTAGAAAACATTCCGAAAGGACTGGTGCCTCATGGAACAGTATACCCGTTACCTTGGGTTCGATGTCTCCGCCGAAACCATCGTCATTGCTGAGGCTCGCCCCGGGCGCGACAGCGCCCGCGATATGGGCTCGATCTCCTACCGGCTGGACAGCGTGACGCAGTGGATCCAGCGGCAACCCGACGCGCAGACGATCCTGGTCTGCTATGAAGCAGGTCCCACCGGATTTGGCTTGGCTCGCCATCTTCATCAGTTGCATGTGGCTTGTGACGTCATCGCCCCGGGGCTGATCCCTCACAAGGCGTCGGATCGCGTGAAGACGGATCGGCGCGATGCCCGCAAGCTGGCAGAAGATTTGCGCGCTGGCAGTCTCACCCCCGTACATCTCCCGACGACCGCGGAGGAAGCTTTCCGTGATCTCGTTCGGGCTCGGGCATCGGCGGTCGAGGATCGTCGGCGGCTCCGCCAACGGATGAAGAGTGCCCTTTTGCGCTGGGACATTCATCGTCCCGAGGGGATGTTGGCCTGGCGCCCCCGCTACCGCCAGTGGATTCGAACCTTGCATCCCGGCCCAGACCCCCGCTCCACCGTGTGGACGGAATGGTTGGGGCAATTGGAGGAATTCGACACGCG
>DAIDDL010000123.1:253-1309 GCA_027309085.1 Sulfobacillus sp. | reverse complement strand
TTCTCGATGATCCATTCTTCGCGGCGGCTGACGGTGGTGGTGAGCAGGTCTATGCCCGCATCATCTTGTTGGTCGCTGACTTCTGTTGTGGCGTTCACGGATGGTTTTGCTCCTTTGTCGTCTTTTATGCTGCGGTTTTCCTGAAAAAACTTCGCTGCTCGTGCGGACAGCTTGTACCCATCCGGTGATAATTCCTGTTCCATGATGTATTCCTCGATGTTCAGTTGATTTTGTTAAACAATAAGCCAGCCCATGTACATCAGCGCGATTATGGTTCCGAACACGCCGATGAGAAAGCTGTGGAACCCAAACTCCAGTAACCGTATGTCCCACCGGATCTCCCATCGTATCACGACGAAGATCATCCTGATGAAAACGAAGAAAAGAAGGGAGGCTATAATAGCAATAACCAGCATAGTAGGCGTGTCCATATAACGGTTATGCCGTTTATTTTAACACCAAAACATACTAAAAAGTCAAAAAAAGAGGGATGGCATTATGCCATCCCTCAGTCGCGTGGTTTTAGGAGGGGCGCATTGCTTTGCTCCTCCTGGTTTGGTGATTACTGCCGCCTCCGCTAATGCTTAATCTTCTGCACAGCCTTGGTCGTCAGGCTCGCCGAACCTTTCCGCAGCATGATTCCGACCTTGCAGAGCGGCGAACTGAGGAAGCATTCGCCGGTGCGTCTGAACGACCCGTTACTAACGTTTGCACGTTACTGCGTGCGTAGCACTAACAGTCGTGCTCCCTGGTCAACCTAGTTTGTTTTCACAAGCTCCGGGCTTCAGCCCGGGGTAGTTGACCAACCCCAGTGAATGTAATGCGTGTAACTGGCATAGTACCTCCAGAATTGAACTGGGCTTTAAATGAAAAGGCCACGCAGTGGATCCGCGTGGCCTTCGTTTGAGAAGTGAGCTCGGGCAAGAAGGCTATGCGGCCCGCTTGAGGATCTTGACTTCCGCAATGCGCCAGTTGCCATCATCAATCATATCCACGATGACCTCAGCCAGACTTGTAAAGTCCACCTCTTTGCACTCTGCCACCACTTCGCCCGCC
>DAIDDL010000123.1:0-243 GCA_027309085.1 Sulfobacillus sp. | reverse complement strand
CCGCCATATTTGATGCGGCGATTTCGTAGTAGTCGAGTGCACGATCCAGGGTGATCTTGAGGTATCCGTGGAGTTTGTCGGTCCGTATGGCGAACTGTATCCACGGCCGTACCGCTTCATCGTCGTCCAGGAACTGGATCGGCTCTGCTCCGGAACCCGCATCGGCGAGCACCTGGGCAGCAGTGCGCAGCCCTTGGTCGGCAGTGATATTTTCCAACTGCTCCACGATCTCCTTGATGAAAA
>DAIDDL010000122.1:199-1411 GCA_027309085.1 Sulfobacillus sp. | reverse complement strand
AGCCACAGCGTGTTTCTTCGGCGCGATTTGCGGCACCCAGGGCCGATTACTACGCTCACAACTACCCATCGGCCGAATTTCATCCAACGACATAAGCGGGAAGATCTCCGCAGGCAAGGTAGCCAAGGTGAACTTCGATCCGCCACTGCGCACGGCGCACTTCCCGTCGTCGCCAACCCTCTCAAGAAACACTTTTTATGGTGTTGAATACGTTACAGTTACGAAGTGACAATCTCACCGGGAACCAGCCTCATGCCCATCTTTTCGGCGCGTTGAGCCAGTTGCCGTAGCACCCGTTCACGGTAGCGCTCCTCGTAGTAGTCCTGACCCTGATCGGTATATTCCTCGCCCTTGGTGAGCATCATGTAGATCAAACGTGCCAGCTTGTGTGCAGCAGCGGTCACCGCTTTGGGTTTATCCATGCGTGCGCAAAGTCTGCGAAAGTAAGCCCCCAACGCGGATTGACTGCTCCGCAGTGCGGCTGCCGCTAATTTCAAGGCTTGCGCCGCACGATTGGCCACCCGTTTGGTTTTACCGCTCATCACTTTTCCGCCAGTAATCTTGGTGCCTGGGCAGAGACCTAACCAACTCGTAAAGTGTCCGACCGTGGGGAATCGTGACATATCATTGCCCGTTTCGGAAATAACGGCGATAGCCGTGGTCACATTGATGCCGTCGATGCGGGTGAGGTCCACCCCACACATCTTGAACAGTTGTGTGCGCAAATCAAATTTGGGTGCATTACGGGCACGGGCTTTCTTCTTGCCCTCGGGTGGCTCACCATCATGGGTTTGCAGAGCGCGTAATTGTTCCTCAATCTCCCGATCGCATTCGGCCACCTGGGTACCAATGAAATCAAACATGGCCAGCGCCTGCTGGAGCGAGAATAAATGCTCCGGGCGCCAATTCCCCTGCAGACTCTTGGTAATTTCTGCGTGACTAGCGCGAATACGCGCGTCTTTCATCGCCGCTAGCACCTGACCGTCGTGTTCACCCGCAACAATGGCGCGCAAAATCTTCTGGCCGGTCTCCCCGACGACATCCGAAATCACGTTGGCCAACTGAACATTCATCTGGGTGAGAGCTTTTTGCATGTGCTGCACCTGGCGGCCTTGAGAGCGCAGGAGCATGCCACGCTGACGCCAAAGAGCACGCAATACACAAATGGCATCGACTGGACGAAACGCCCCACGGAGCAGGCCATAACTCATG
>DAIDDL010000122.1:0-152 GCA_027309085.1 Sulfobacillus sp. | reverse complement strand
ACACTCCCGTCGATTCCATCGCGACTGTGTCCACCTTGCAGGCCTTGAGCCAATCGGCGAGGGCATGAAGATCCTCCGTGAAGCTCGAAAATTCCCGTACAGGCTCGTCATCACGGTCCGGAGGCACCGCTACATAATGGGAGGCGCTGCCA
>DAIDDL010000121.1:765-1452 GCA_027309085.1 Sulfobacillus sp. | reverse complement strand
TACTCATCGCCCTTGTGCCACAACTTTCTCCATGACACCATCGCACGAGCAGTTCGAAGTTACATTGGGTCGGCAAGGACGCCTTGTCATTCCTGCCGTCTTGCGCAAAGAATTGGGCCTGGCTCCAGGAACATCCATGGTGGCCCGTATAGAGGACAACCGGCTGGTACTGGAAAAGCCTGATGCCATCTGGGCGAGGATCGAAGGGCGCTTCTCTCCTATCCCATCCACGGTTCATCTTGCCGATGAACTCATAGCCGAACGCCGGGAGATGGCAAAGAGGGAAAACCAGGCGTAACTTCGGCGAAAAACGATCCATCGCAAGATGCAGTCCCTCAATATGTACTGGATGCCTCGGCATTGCTCGCATTGCTTCATGATGAGCCCGGCGGAGAATCGCTGCGCCCCCTCTTGCCTGCCGCGGTGATGCCCAGTGTCAACTGGGCGGAGGTAGTGCAGAAATGTGTGGCCCGTGGCGTGTACGTAGACGGTCTGCGCAGCGATTTGGGGTCTTTGGGTTTGCGAGTATGGACGTTTAACGCCGACGATGCGGAAGCCAGCGGCAGATTATGGAGCACCACCAAGGCCTTGGGATTATCCCTGGGTGATCGGGCTTGCTTGGCGCTAGGGCAACGCCATCTCCATTTGCAGACTCCTATTGCTCACGTGGTGGGGAAAATCCTCACT
>DAIDDL010000121.1:0-756 GCA_027309085.1 Sulfobacillus sp. | reverse complement strand
GGCGAAGACACTCTTTCCCTACACGACGCTCTTCCGATCAAAATCCTCACTATGGCACATCCATGCCGTTATAGGGTGGGGACGTCCATCCCATTGCCTACCCTCAGGGGAAGGTACGTTGAACTTTTCGTAATCTGTACTACCCTCAATTGAGTAGTAATGCGTAGTTTTCCTACTTTTTCATGCCGAAAAATCGGAGGGACACACCTATGAAATCTTATGAAACTTCAATGAACTCTCATGTCGTCATCCTGGGCGGTAACTTTGCCGGCCTTGGCTCCGCCCAGAAGGTTCGTGAATATTGTGGTGATTCCGTGCGTATCACCGTCATCGACCGCAAGGATTATCTGCTCTTCGTTCCCAATGTGCCGGCGGAAGTATTTGAAGGCCGTGATCCGGGCAAGACATTACGCATGAATATCCCGGACGCCCTGGAAGAGGACAATGTCCAATTCCTGCAGGCAGAAATCAAAGCCATTGATCCTGAGGCTCGGCGGGTGGACTTTGTTCCCAATGAGCGGCCCGGTGCCGCACCGGATAGCATCTCCTATGATTACCTGATCGTTGCCGTCGGCAACCGGCTGGCTTATGACAAAATCGAAGGCTTTGCCGAGCATGGTCAGACCGTCAGCGATTTTTATTACGGCAACAAATTGCGTCACTTTCTGGCTAATGACTACAAAGGCGGCCCCATCGCCATTGGTTCTGCCCGGTTTCATCAGGGTGATGGCACCAAAGACATCACCCTGTATGGCG
>DAIDDL010000120.1 GCA_027309085.1 Sulfobacillus sp. | reverse complement strand
CGATGGCTATCTGACCATTGTCGACCGAAAAAAAAATCTCATCGTCAACGCCGCAGGTGAAAACATTTCGCCCCAGAATATTGAAACCCGATTAATGGGTCACCCTTTGATTGATCAGGCCGTTATTTTTGGCGATCAAAGTTCCTATCTGGTGGCGCTGATTTATGCCAACCCGAAATATGCCAGACAACTCCTCGGCCCCACATATAGTCAGGAAAAACTGGAACAAGCAATGCATGCGGCTATTCAGGAGACGATGGCGGGTCAGCCCTCCTATGAACAGATCCGTCGCTTTGCCCTCATTGAGCAACCGTTCAGCGCCGAAGCGAGTGAGCTTACGCCCACACTCAAGATTAAAAGGCACATCGCCTGGGCGCACTATGGGCATTTGCTGGAACACTCTGACTGAGCGTACTAATCCACAGCAGAATCTCAACAGGAAACATAAGATGCCATGAACCTTTCGCGGACGCCTGAAACCTTACAACATCGTGCGATCAGAGCGGCCTCACTGGGCATGTTTCTAGACGGCTTTGATTTGAGCATCATCGCCATAGCACTACTCCCATTACATACAGATTGGCGGATTGGGCCTAGCGTTATCGGCTTTCTTATGGCAGCTGCCTTGCTGGGTTCTCTTGTCGGTGGCATGGTTGGCGGCCTTCCAGGGCTCCGGCAAAGTCTTCTGTAACTCATTGATTTTACCGTATCCAACATATCTCCAACTCTTTGTATCCTATTGAATATAAGATGGAATCATTGTCAGATATCGTTCAAGGTTTAACATTTTGATCTTTTCATCATAAAATCAGTTAAAATAGGAGTGGATATGGCGCAGCCATGGGACTCTACCCAGGGCTCTGGCAAGAACCAATCTAACCTCATGATGCAGTAATACAAAGGGCCCCTATGGACACCGGGGCCGCGATGCGGTAAAAATACCGCATGGAAGCCCCGACACTCACCTCGAACCACCAAGCCGCTCTGCACCGCATTCAGGTGCGCCTCATCCTGCCCACAGAGCGGGAACGCTGGAATACCCTGATGCAAGCGCATCATTACCGTGGCTTCCGCACGATGGCGGGGCGTACCCTGCGCTATGTGGCCACTCTGGACGACCGGTGGGTAGCTCTCCTCGGCTGGCAGGCCGCCGCTTACCAGTGTCAGGCACGGGAGCAATGGATCGGCTGGTCCTGGGTCTTGCGCCGCCAGCGTCTGCACCTCATCGCCAATAATGCCCGCTTTCTGATTCTCCCGGGAGAATCCTTCCCCAATCTGGCTTCGCGTATCCTGGCGCTGAACCTGCGCCGGCTTTCTGCCGACTGGCAGGCGGTCTATCGCCATCCCATTGTGCTGGCCGAGACTTTCGTGGAATCCCCACGGTTTACCGGTGCCTGTTACCGTGCCGCGAACTGGATCAATGTCGGCTGGACCAAGGGCTTTGCCCGCCGCCCCGGTGGCGGCTATGTCTACCACGGTCAGCCCAAACGCCTCTTGGTCTACCCCCTCCACCCACAGGCGAGTGTCTGGCTGGCCCAGCCGCAGCC
>DAIDDL010000011.1 GCA_027309085.1 Sulfobacillus sp. | reverse complement strand
TCAAACCATCAAAGGAGGGGACATCAGTCTCACACTTAAAGGACTAAAAAATTGTCTTGACAAAGGGGTCCACTTTACCTGTAACTTCCCGTGCTCGAGAAGAGGCGTCGTGGAGTGGTGCATAAAACGACCGTTTATGCACCGCCCCGTTCCCACAATCTCCGGTCCCCAAAACCTTCCGATGTGCTACGAGGCTGGCCCGACTAGCTTTGGATTGGCGCGTCATCTGGGCGGGTTGCACGTCACCTGTGCGGTGGTTGCTCCGGGACTCATTCCCCAGAAAGCTGCAAACCGGGTCAAAACAGTACGCCGCGATGCCCAACTCCGCTGGCCCAAAAAATCTAGCAAATCCTAGGACTCGCTTCTATTTCAGTCTAATCCGGTTGTAAATCAAATCCAATTCCCGTGCAAACCCAGTGGCCTTTTCCTCCCGTCACATGTGTAACGGAGGCGTTGGGCAAGGTGAACCGGTGAAGACGGGCGAGGTCCCAGCCTTGCAGATGGCAAATTAGGGATTTGAGGGCGAGCTGGTGCGAGACAATGATGAGGCGGGGATAGACACTAGCATATTCTTCCAATGCGCCCATCATACGGTTTTGCACTTCTTCCAGGCTTTCCCCGCCTGGAAACCGGAAGAGTTCGGGCGCTGTTTGATAACGGTGCCATAAAGTGCTCTCCTGCACCAGCACTTTGGGTATGCCCGCCCATTCCCCGACATCGGCTTCCCGAAGCCTAGCGTCGGGGTGAATGCGCTGACCAACTTCCGCCAGTGCTCGAGCTGTCTCTATAGCCCGCTCCAAATCACTGCTCACTACGGGATAGGGGGGCAGCGATCCCCGCAGCTTTGCCGCTTGCTGATGTCCCCGGGGAGACAAGGGGGCATTATACCAGCCCTGCAGTGTATGTTCCCGGTTGAGAGTGCTCTCGCCATGCCGAATGAAATAGTAGTCCATAAGCGGCTCCTTTAACGTGCTATCACAAGACTACCACCAGCCGGGGTGGGTCATCAACCGCTCGGTCCGAATTGCCGTGAGTTGGGGCCCACAGGCGGTATTGCTATGGAGAAAGAAAGCGCACAACAAGAGACACCGCTGGCCGCGAGGATTGACGCGTTCGAAAATTATACACACACCCTCGGTGTGCAGAGCCTAAATACCAGTTCTGCTCAGCGCAGGGCTGATGCTATAATAAGGCGCATTAACCGGGAGCAATTGGGTTCCCGAATGGCGGCAATCCTTGCCTTAACGGTCATGGACACAGGACTGCTGAGCTTGGCGCATTCCACAAGACCCGAGGGGAATTCTCAACCACTAAGCTTAAGCCGCCCGTGGTGACAGCACTTAAACAGCACTGTTAGCCACATGGCCTGCATTTGAGGAGCGGCGGGTTCACACCGCCGGCCGGAAGGGAGCGTGGGCATGCGCACCGCAATACGGCGCACACTGGGGATCTTGTGGATTGCTGATGCTGTGCTGCAGTTGCAGCCTTTGATGTTTACCATGGACATGGTGACCAATGTCATGAAGCCCCTGCTGACCCACCAGCCGTTGTGGCTGCTGACGCTGTTGACCCAAGCCGTTAATCTTTTCTCTGCGCACCTGCTTTTGGGAAATGTTCTTGTGGCGGCCATCCAAATGCTGGTGGGACTGTTGCTCCTGTTTCAGCCCACGGCCCGGGCGGGCCTGATCATCTCCATAATCTGGGGCATGGGGATTTGGATCCTGGGTGAGGGGATGGGCGGGCTGCTCACCGGCCAGGCCTCTTTGTTCAGTGGAGCCCCCGGCTCCGCTTTGCTTTATGTCTTGTGGGCACTGTTTTTGCTCCACCCACGGTCGCAGGTCAGGGATAAGGCGCGGCGCTTGGTAGAGTGGGGTCTGGCAGCGCTTTTCGCTGCCGGCGCGGTGATGCAGTCCCTGCCCGGGTGGTGGACACAGCCTGTGCTGTTCTCGCAAATTGACAGCAACCTCACTGCCACGACTGTGCCGCAGCCTCACTGGGTTCAGGTGCCCATTTTGTGGATTATGGCGGCGGTGCAGCAGCATCCGGTCCAGTCGAATGGAGTTATCATCTTAATCTGTGCGCTTCTCGGCGCTGCTTGGGCGATGCGCTGGCCTGCCCGAACTCTCCTAGCGACCGCAAGCCTGATATGGCTCCTGGCAATTTGGTGGGTGGGGGAAGGATTTGGAATGCTTCTTGTCGGGATGTCTACGGATCCCAACACTGCCCCCTTAATTGCCTTGGGGGTCCTCGCGGTTTTCATGCCGTCCTCACAGCGGACCGGACAGCTGGGGCCGGGAATATTCCCGAACAGCAATCCCGGCCCCAATTCCACAAAGTCCCCCCTTCGCTGATCTTTCGCTATGTCGGTCTAATGCCCAAACAAAGCCAAAAGGACCAGTCCGCAAAACACTGCCATGCCTGCGCAGTCAATCCCGGGCACGGGATTGGACAGTTCGCGCTGATATTCCTCAAGCACACGGAGCCATGCTCTTTGCCTCACCTCTTCATCCCCCTTGGAATTCACGCTCTTCACTCATTGTCCTGTGGCGAGCCGCTTCACGCGCTGGCCCCAAGGTGTATGCGGAACTAGGTCTTCAGTCCTGGCGTGGGCGAGTAGGGTGCGAGCGCATTGCGGGGAAAAACGACATGCCAAACCGCCCCTCAGCGGTAGGTTGGCGGGGGTTCCAAAGGGATAAATGCCTCGCAGCCAGTAAATGATATCCGCCCGGCGGGGCCTACGCGCGGCGGGTTGTCGCATTTATCAGATGCGCCGTAAAACTTCGCCGTTCAGGGCGGAGATATAAGGCGCTCGCCGGCCGTCAGGCGAAAGTTTTTCCCTGCAATGCTATACCGTGGTCGCTTCGTGATATCTTAACTATGTGTTCGCCCTTTGACAATTAGATACGTTGGCGGTTGTCTCCCGCAATCGTGGGAGACGTAAAATGTATGGCGTCGTCAAGACCAGACGTTAACAGGATTCGGCGAACGATTAGTCCAAGTAACCGGAGACCTTCGGGCGACCGAATAGGGGGCGTTTAGCTCACCCTTTGCGAGTAAAGCTGACGTCAGTCGGTTCCTCGCAAGATCCCCTTCCTTCAGGGAGGGGAGTGTCAAACCGGCGGCAGTTCAACCCTCACCAGATGCCATAGAACAGCAGTGGAGACCAGTGAAGTGGCCCGCGTTCTGCCGCAGCTTTACAGTCTGGAGTGAAGGGGGGACGCGGTGATTTGCGGTGCGCCGAAGAGGTCCCTACGAGGGGGAATTGTGGATCTGTTTTGCATGGCTGAGGCGGGAATACTCTGTGTGACAGAGACTTAACCCGCCCCGTGCCAGGACAGGCGGGCGTGCTCAACGCTTCACGCCTCCCAGAGATCCTAAAAAGGCCAGTCCCTTCTAGAAGGGACACAGCACTGAACGCCGCAGGCCCGTCAGTCGCGGCCTGCGGACAACATCATCCGGATTCGTTCCAGCGCCTGTTCAATTTGTCCGATCGACGTCGCATAGGAGCAGCGCACAAATCCTTCACCCTGATCCCCAAACACATTGCCAGGAACCACCGCGACGCGGCCGCGCACCAAGAGCTCTTCTGCAAATTGCTCGGAGCTGAGGCCTGTGGAGCGTATGTCTGGAAAAGCGTAAAAGGCTCCCTGGGGCAGCGCGCAAGACAAGCCTAGTTCGTTAAGGCCGCGGGTAATCAGATGGCGGCGCGCATCGTACTCTGCAACCATAGCCAGAACCGCGGGGCCGCCATGGGCAAGCGCTTCAATTCCTGCGACCTGCGCGGCCGCCGGCGCACACAAAATAGTATATTGATGCACGGTGAGCATGGCATGCAGGATGAAATCCGGAGCTGCCGCATAGCCTAAGCGCCACCCCGTCATCGCGTAAGCCTTGGAAAGTCCGCCAATAAGTACCGTACGCTCCTGCATCCCGGGGAGGGAAGGCAGCGAAACATGGGACTGGCCATAGGTCAGTTCCGCATAAATTTCATCGACAACCACGAAGATGTCCGCATCACGCACCGCTTGCGCGATCGATTCCAGTTGGGCGCGGTTCAGCACGGACCCCGTAGGATTGTTGGGATTGCAGAGAATGAGAGCTTTGGTGCGGGGCGTAATCCGTGCCCGCACATCGTTGGCGTCTAGCCTGAAGCCATTCTCCGGGCGGAGCGGCACGGACACCGGCGTAGCGCCAGACAGGTGCACTAGCGGCCTGTAAGACACGTAGGCGGGCTCCGCTATCAGCACCTCGTCGCCTGGTCCCGCCAGCACGCGGATTGCGAGGTCAATAGCTTCGCTTCCGCCAACAGTGACCAAAATTTCTGTTTCTGGATGATAAAACGTCCCATATCCATTGAGATAACGGGCAATAGCCTGACGCAATTCGAAAATCCCGGCGTTGGCGGTATAGGAGGTGACACCGCGTTCCAAAGCGTGAAGACCCGACTCGCGAATATGCCAGGGCGTCACAAAGTCAGGTTCGCCGACGCCCAGGGAAATGACGTCTTTCATGGTGCTCGCCATGTCAAAGAATCGGCGGATGCCGGATGGCGGAAGCGAACGGGCCAGCGGTGCCAGGCGGTTTCTCAGAGCATTCACGGGCTAATCACCAACCGCTGCTCGCCACCGTCGTCGTCCAATACGACGCCGTCGACCTTGTACGTTTTGAGAACAAAATGCGTGGTGGTGGATTGGACATGCTCAATGGTCGCAAGCCGTTCCGAGACAAACCGGGCCACTTCCTGAATGCGCTGGCCCTCCACAATCACTTGGAGGTCGTAGCTGCCAGAGACCAGAGTGACGTCTTTGACTTCGGGATACTGGTAGATCCGCCGTGCAACGGCGTCAAAACCGACTTCCCGCTGCGGAGCGACTTTGACCTCAATAATTCCGCGCACCCGGTCTCTCTCTATCCGGTCCCAGTTAATTACGGCGCAGTATCCGCGGATAATGCCAGACGCTTCAAGTTCGGCAATGGTTGCCTCGACATCAGCGGGGTCGACATCCATCATGGCGGCCAAGGTCGTAATGGAAAGTTTGGCGTCGTCATGGAGCCGGACCAGCAGTTCATGGCGCTGTGTAGGTGACATTTCTGACCTCCCAATGGTATGAACGTTCTCTATTCTATTGGACGGCGCCGCGCGCTTGGTGTCAAGAGAACCCGCGGAGATTTTGGGACCCGCCGCGCATGACGGGGGGGCGCGATGCCAAAAATGGTAAGGAAGATTGCAGGACACGCCCGGTCGCCAAAAAAGTCGAATGAGAAGATCTTCGACAATTTTTGGTATACACTTCGGGGTAGGTGCGGCAACTGGGAGGCCATAAAGTGGACGAATGGTGGAAACGGGTTTACTGGGCGCCCGCGACATTTCTTGGCAGGCTGCTCTACGGGTTCGCTGCAGCGGCCGTCTTGTTCGCGGCGGCCCTGTATGTAGGCAGCCACAGGCCGTGGGCGGCGCTTTCCCTCATTGGTACGTCGATTGTGCTGGAAGCTCAGCCAGCGGCGGTCGCCAGTGTGGCTCTGGGATTTCACCCGCTCACTGGAGCGGTAATCAGCATCCTAGCCAACCTGATTCCGATCCCAGTGCTGATGCTGAGCTTTCATCAAATTGTCAGCCATTGGCATTGGGCTAAAGCCAAGGTGCAGCGGGTGCAAAAATGGGCGGACAAGTACGGGCGGTATGGGGTTGGGATTCTGGCACCTCTGTCTCCCTTTTTAGGTGCGTACGTCTGTATTGCCATAGGGTTCGGTACGGGTTGGAAACCGCTGAGGACATTGCTTTCGACTTTGGTGGGAATGGTGTTGTCAGTATTTCTCATAACCTACGCGGGCCACTGGATTGCGCAGGTGTTTTCTTTATGACAGCGAAGTGCCTACAGCGGAAGGCCAGAAAAGGATTACCAAGACGGGAAAAGGAGGGCGACCGAGACACAGAAATTGCGTGGGGCAACCGGTGTTATCGCCCGAATATAAGAGGCGGACGCCTCGTGAGCGTCCGCCAGGTCCTGACGGCGGCAGTTAGCCGGGGACCAGCTTGTCGCTGATGTGGCCGTGACCCACCTGGGTTGCGGAAAAGAGCGCCGCTAGCGTGGCGGCAATATCACCCAGGGTAGACCTGGGATGGCCGATGCCTGGAATCAGAGATGGGCCGTAGCAGAGCCACGGCAGAGTCTCCCGGGTATGGTCGGTTCCCGGGTAGGTAGGGTCGCAGCCATGGTCGGCCGTGATCCACAGTTGGTCGCCGGGACCGAGCAGGTTCCACAGACGGGGGAGAAAATCGTCGAGCTCGCGCAGTGCCCGCGCATATCCCACGGGGTCGCGCCGGTGGCCATAGAGCGAGTCGAATTCCACCAGATTGGTAAAGATAAACCCGGGCTTCCCTGACGGCCACTGTTCCAGAGCCTGCGCAGTCTTTTCCAGTCCATCCTGGTTGCTCACCGTAGGCGTCTTCACGTCGAACCCCTGCCCTGAAAAAATGTCGCCAATCTTTCCGACCGCTACGGTCCGGACACCCGCTTGCTGCAGTGCGTCGACCTCTGTGGCAGACGGAGCTTTGACACTGAAATCGTGCCGGTGCGCAGTGCGCGTGAAGTGGCCGGGGGTACCCACAAACGGCCGGGCAATGATCCGGCCCACAAGCCACGGTCCCTGCATGATATCACGCGCGCTCTGGCTCCAGGCATACAGTTGAGGCAGCGGCACAATGTCTTCATGGGCCGCTATCTGCAGCACACTGTCAGCAGACGTATACACAATGGGCCACCCCGTCTGCATGTGGCGCTCGCCGAGGCGCGCCATGATCTCTGTTCCCGACGCTACTTCGTTTCCCAAAAGGGGACGGCCAAATGCCTCCGTCAGGCGGGCGACAATATCCGCATCAAATCCATTGGGGAAAGTTCGGAAGGGCACAGTCACCGTAATGCCCATCATTTCCCAGTGGCCAGCCAGAGTATCCTTGCCAGCCGCCTGCGAATGCACCGGGTATGCCACTCCCTTTAACGGCACCGCTGGTGTGCCGGGCAGATCCACTAAAGAGGACAGACCCATAGCTGCTAAATTCGGCAGGGCCAGACCCGGCACGGCTTGCGCGGTATGCCCAATAGTATTGGCGCCCAGATCCCCGAATGCTTCGCTGTCCGGCGCAGGGCCGATCCCTCCAGAGTCAATCACTAATAAGATAATGCGCATCGGTGTGAGTTGGTAGAGCCCAAACGCTCCACCTGCTCCTTTCTGAAAAATTTATGTGCATCCCGCTTAGGCGCCTGCAATGCGGTCCAGCACCAAAGGCGGCACTGCGACAGATTGCGGGCTCCAGGAGATGGCGGCGCGCACCCCCTGGGCCGCCTCCTCCGCGGATCCCTCACTGCGTGCATAAATGATGGCCACGGTCTCTCCCTGGTCGAAATGGCGGCCAATTTTGGCGAAGCACTGCAGGCCCACGCCAAAGTCCACGCGGTCTCCCAGTTCATGGCGCCCCGCCCCTAATTCCAAAGCCACCTCGCCGAGAGACTGGGTCTGGATGGCTGCCACCCATCCTTGCCTGTCGGCATGCACTTCCCGGGCGATGGGGGCCAAGGGAAGGTCGTGCTCAACACTGGCAGGCTGTCCTCCCTGAGCCGCAATCCAGCGGACGAACACATCCCAAGCTTTTCCGCTGGTCAGCGCGTCCCGGGCTGCCCCGTAAGCCGTGTCCGGGTCCGTGCCATGCACTGACTGCTCCAGCGCAGCAGCCAAGGCCAACACCAGCGTACGCAGGTCCTCCGGCCCCCCGCCCTTCAGGCACGCCACCGCTTCATTGACTTCCACGGCGTTGCCTATGGCCCACCCGAGCGGTTCGTTCATGGTGGTAAGCAGCGCTGTCACGTGACGCTGGTGGAACTCGCCGATTTTCACCATAAGCTGGGCCAGTTCGCGGGCACGCTCCAGCGTGGTCATAAAGGCGCCGTTGCCGACTTTCACATCAAGCACCATATGGCGCGTCCCGCTGGCGAGCTTTTTAGACATAATCGACGAGGCGATAAGCGGAATGGAGTCGACCGTAGCCGTTACATCGCGCAGGGCATACAGCCGCTTGTCGGCTGGGGCGAGAGTCGAGGACTGCGCTACGACGGCAATGCCGATATCCCTAACCTGTGCCCGAATGGCCTCCGGCGAAAGGTCTACCGTAAATCCGGGAATACTCTCCAGCTTGTCCAGAGTTCCCCCAGTGTGGCCCAAACCCCGTCCCGACATTTTGGCAATGGGCAGACCCAGACTGGCGACTAGCGGCGCTAGCACCAGGGTCGTCTTGTCACCCACTCCTCCGGTGGAATGTTTGTCCACCAATCCCAACGGTTCTTGCGGGGGGCCGACGGAGTCGGCCATCGCCCCCGTCAGCTCAAAAGTTTCGGTATCCGTCAGGCCGCGGCAGTATGCCGCCATCAGCCAGGCGGACAACTGGTAATCAGGCCAGGCGCCGCTCACTACGCCGTCAACCAACTGGCGGATTTCCGATGCGGACAAGGCTTGGCGGTCACGCGTCTTCTGGATGATTGTAGGCATTATATCGTGGTCCATCATCGCCATCTCCTCTCGCTTAAGCCAGGGCTTCCAGAATCGCCTGCGTCTGGCTTGCGCCAATGCGGTCGGCCCCCGCCTCAATCATCGCCAGCGCCTCCTGGGCGGTGTGAATTCCTCCGGCCGCCTTCACACCCGTATTGCGCCCGACAACCTGGCGCATCAAGCGCACATCTTCCACTGTCGCCCCCGACGGTCCAAACCCGGTGGATGTTTTCACAAAATCGGATCCTGCCGCAACCGCCAGCAGGCAGCCCAAAATGATCTCGTCCCGCGTCAGCAGGGCATTTTCCATAATGACCTTCAGGCGGACAGGCTGGGGGACCGCTGCGCGCACAGCGAGAATGTCGTCGAGAACGTTGCGCCACTGCTGACTTTTCAGCAGCCCGATGCTGATTACCATGTCGATCTCGCTGGCCCCTGCCGCTGCGGCCCATGCGGCTTCGTAGGCTTTCGCCGCAGACGATGTGGCGCCTAACGGAAAGCCCGCCACTGCGGCAATATCCATGAATGTTTCCCCCAGAGTCTTGCGGGCAAGCGGGACGTACACGGGGTTAATGCAGACAGCGCCAGTTTTCCACGCCACCGCCTGTTCGCACAAAGTCACCACCTGCTCCGGCACGGCGTCTGCGCTCAACAGGGTGTGGTCAATGAATTCTGCCAGATCTCTGCGGGACTGGACGGCTGGGGGAACCCAGGGGAGACGGTCAATGGCGGCTATCCGCGACACTTCAGGGGCGGTTAAAATGGGTTCGATTGTTGCGATCCAGGGACTCCAGTCTGGTGTCGTCATCATGATTCAGCTCCTTAGACTTTTTAAACAGCTGTTTCCTATTCTTTAACAGGTTCCGACCGGTGGGGCGCACGCACCCGCCACAAGGCATAAATCACGGCGGAAACCAACCCGCCGACAACGGGCAGGGGAAGCACCGTGGCAAACGCTCCAGGCGCCAGATCTGCGCCCCACAGGCAAAAGGCAAGGCCCGCGGCGAAGGCAATAATACTCGCCCAGTTTACCCATTCCCGGGGCGTTTCGGGGTGGGCGAAGAACGCATCGGCCGGAGTTTTCCGCCGCTGCACCCACAGCCAGTCCACGAGCATGATAAACGTAAAGGGCACAATGACGTCGCCGATGGCATCGAGGAAGCCACTGACGTGGTTCAAGATGCCAAGTACAGCCAGGATAGTGCTCAGCACTCCCAAAATAATTGTCGCCACGGGCTGCTCCCAGCGCGTCGATTTGCGCAAGGTATTCAGCGCAACCAGCAGGTCAACGGTGGACGGGTACAAGTTCATGGCATTGGTATGAATGATGGCCAGGGCCACCCCAAGCGCCGCCGCCAGACCCCAGACAGGGATGTGGGGGCCCAAGAGCGCCACATTCCAGTTTCCTGTGGCTTGCTGGGCATCCATGCCCACAATGCCCATCAGGAGCACTGCCAGCATAATGCCAACGGAAGGCGCGAGGAAGTACCGGGCATTGCCGGACTGACCGGTTTTAGGGACGCAAAAACGAGAGACAGTGGAGAGTTTGTATGTCCATGCAAGGATCGAAAAGCTTACCACCGTAGTAATCGCGGTGCCCCACTGCATAGGGACGGTTGCGTGCGGAATGATGGTGTGAAAGTGGGTGAACAAGTACCATGTCAGGGCGCCATAGCAAACCAGCAGGAGGATGGACGTGTAACGGTAAAAGTACTCCAACCACTTCATGCCAAACAGCACTAGGATAACCTGCGCTGCGCCAATAACCCAAAACCAGAACGAGCCCGTCGCATGAAATATGGCATTGAGCACTTCCCCCGCCACTGCGGTATTGAGCCCAAACCACCCCATATTGACAAACGTAAACAGCACCGCGAATAAAAATGCCCCGACGCGTCCATAAGTTTTGCGGGCCACAATCAGCCCGGTTAGGGGAACTTCCCGCCCCATTTCAGAAAACAGTCCCGCCGGGATGAAGCTGATAAGCCAACTAGCCACAATAGCCAAAATCATATCCGTCATCCCAAAATGGAACAGCAGCAACCCTATCAAAGGGGTCATCGCTGACGCTGACGCCATCAGCCAGACGACCATCAGCTTGCCGGACGTCATGGTCCGTTCTGCCTGGGGCACGGGAAGCACCCCAACCGTCTCAATTTCGTTCAACGTTTTATGAAACAGTCCCGAAGGCTGTTCCTCCGCGCCGGCCGAATGTTTCACGCCTACTCCTCCGTTCGTTTTTGGATGTCTTTGGAGCGTCGTCATGGCCCCTGCCTAGCATATCCAACTGTGCACACTTCTCTGCTCCCCGGAAATTCAGCGCAGAAAGTATTGGGTCACCCACATACCGCAGAAAATGCCCCCAATTCCCATGACCCCGGCAAGGGTGGGGGGAGCGGGAACAGGAAGATGCAGGAGAGTGAACGCAGCGCCAATGAGAAGGCCCACGCCAAAAGATAAAAGCACCGTCATCACGGGGCAACACCTGCCTTTCGGTTACGGTCAAAGCTGTGCGTGATGTTGGACCGCCGCCATACTTCTTACTTATCTGATAATAATGAATAGATCGCCTTGGATGATGTCTGACGTCTGCTGTGATTGTACTCTATTTGTTTTGGCAAAAACAAGACCTGCACCCTATCTTGAGACTCCTGTAATCTGGGCTAAAATGCAGGACGTTCGCGGCATATTCCCACAGCACTGCCAGGCTCTCCTGAACCGCAGGCGAGAACCTGTCACGCCAGCCAGGCGCAGAGAGCCTTCACCGTAAAATAAAAGGAACCGGGAGCAAGATCCGGTTCCTGCGTGCGGAGCATGGAAGACCGATTACCTCACGACAATGTCGACGGGCGCAGAGGTCACATCCATGTGATCGGGATCAGACGCTGTGACGGTGTAAGTGCCAGGCGCGACGCCAGACCCCGCCGTCACGTCGACCGTGCCCACAGCACGGGTGGGCGCACCCAAAAAAGTATATGTGCCGTCGAGCATCGCCTCACAATGGTGAATCCGGATGCGGGTTGCCCGTTGGCGCCAGCTACTGTAAAGGTTGAGTCGAGATTGTCGAGCGACATGCCGAAAGCCATGGCCCCCGTGCTATATTCCTGGGATAGGGTTAAGACAGCAGAGCCGCCGGGATTTATTGAGGCGCTTGCTGGAGTGAGCACAAAATCCACTGTGGGCGATGCTTTTATGGACAGCGGCTGGCTGAATACCTCATAAGCGGCGCTTTCCGGGGCGTTGGCGCCCTTAGCGTAAGCCACCACAGCATACGTGCCGGCCTGGGCGGAGCGACCGTGGGGGGCAGGATATCCATCATATTGTCCGTGGAATAGTTGCCGCTTGCCGTCCACTGGCCATTTGGCCCCTGCCACCAGAACTGGTAAACGGGATGGAGCAAATTCTTAGCCGCGGCCTGCACGGTCGTGGAATTCGCCGTCATGCCGGACATCGCGCCCATCACAGCGAGGCTGACGGAACTGCCCACGTTAATGATGTGGCTGGCGGACGCCGCGTCATGCCATGCGCGCGCTTTCAGTGCGGCCGGCGTCAATGAGTAAGCGACCACCTGGTAGCTTCCGGCCGCGACGTCCTTCATAGCGTACACGTTATCGGGAAGGTAATTCTGCACCATCCTCCACCCCGCAGCCGAGTCAACCCAGTACTGGTAAAGCAAGCCCGTTGGCGCTGTTGGGTTCTCGACCGTATACACGACAGTTTTCCCGGCCGCGACATTCCCGCCTTGGCCCACCATTTCTAGGGATGGCGCCACAGACACCGGGGTGTCCAGGATGTTTCCGGAGATGTGGTTGGCGAGGGCGCCGGTTACATAGATGCCAAGTGTTTCATCGGAGACATGATTGCCCGTGATAGTGTTGTCCGTCACGGGAGCGACGGCCCCAGCCTCGACAATCCCCGTGGTCTGAAAGGCGCCAACTTCGCCATCGGCACCATTGCCCGCCACCGTGTTGTCTGTCACGGCGTTCTTCATCAGCATGTCACCGGGGGCATTGCTGTGGAGAACGATTCCCGCGATGAAGTTGTCGGAAACCACGTTGTGCGACACCACGTTGCCTTCAGCTAAACTTCCCGGCACGTCTGTGGCCACCACGATACCGGCCACATCGTGGCTGACAGTATTGCCGGACACTATGTTGTCTATGACGCCCTCGCCGGCATTATAGGCTGCGATGACGATGCCGCAGCCACCCTGGTTGTCGGTGATGGTGTTGTCTTCGATGGTGTTGTCTTTCGATGGGGCAAGTGTCCCGCCAACCGGAATTTTCCCTTGAGCCACCCCTGGGTCGAGAGGGCCGTCATCGACAAGGCTGATTCCGCCGTCGGCGAGATTTTTGGTGACTGTATTGCCTTTGACCACAGCATTAGAGGTGCCCCAGCCAATTCGATAGGCTTGTCGTCGGGAATGGTGCCTTTGCCCGCCGTCCCGTTTCCGGTGACCACATTGTCCTCAATCGTCACGTTGTCACTATTTTGGACAAAGATGCCGTGATCAGCGCCGGCAGTCACGGTAAATCCGTCGATGGCGGTGTTGTCCGCGGCGCGCCCGGAAATGAGGATCGTGTTCACGCCAGCCTGGTTCGCCCCGGAAATGGTCGTGGTGCCCATAGCGCTGTCAAGGGCGGAGTCCAGGGTGACCGACTTTTGCACACTCACAGACTGATTATAGATGCCTGGCTCCACGATGATGGTCGCGCCCAGCACGGCGTGGTCAATGGCGTATTGAATGGTCTGGTAGGGCGCTTGCTGTGTGCCGCTGCCAGCGCTATTGCTCCCCTGCGTGCTCACATAAAGGGTGGACGGCAGCGAAGCCGCCATAGCGGTCATGGAAGGCACTGTCAGTGCGGCGAGCAGGAGGGCAGATGATGCCAGGCCCAGCAACGCCCTTTTATTTATTGAGTATTGGGTCAATGTATTAACTCCTCATCATTCAAATTTGGAATAGAAATCCTTCCCACACTTTTTGTTGCTTTATGACACGCGGAAAAATACAATACAACATAAAGTCGGACATCTGACCGCCAGCGGGGTGAAACCATGCAGCCGAACCGTATGCCTTTGCCAAGACAAGTGGAAGACCGGTTAAAGGAGCGCATCATCTCGGGTGACTGCAAGGCGGGAGAGCAGTTGCCCAGCGAGGAGGAACTCGCTCGCGAATATGGGGTAAGCCGGGCCACCGTCCGGGAAGCGGTAGCATCGCTGGCTTTGCAGGGCTACCTGATCAAGCGCCGCGGGGTGGGCACATTTGTGGGGCAGCCCGACGCCATCTCCGGAGGGCTGGAATCTCTAATCAGCATTACCCAGTGGATCCGGCAGAGCGGCAAGGAGCCGGGCACGACTTTTGTGGATATTGACCGGCGCGCCGCAACAATACATGAGCGAGAGTTGTTTGCGCCTTGGAAGACCGATGAGGTGGTGGAAATTCACCGGGTGCGCACTGCCAGTAAAATTCCCGTGTTGTACTGTATTGACGTGATTCCGGCCGCGTTTGCCCCCACGGCGCCATCGGACTTGGATGAATCGCTTTTGGCATATCTGGAAACCCGGTGGGGCCAGGTCGTAATTTTTGCCCAAACGGAAATTGACGTGGTGGTGGCATCGAAGATTATGGCGGAAGAGCTGGCAGTACCGCGCGCTACGCCCCTGCTGTGTTTGCGTCAGGCGCACTACAACCAGCACTCCACGGTCCTCTTGTGGTCTCAGGATCACTTTCTGCCTGGCCATTTTCATTTTGATGTCCGCCGCCACCGGCAGTAGGAAGGCGCAGCGGCGGGCGGGGCCGTTGAAGTAGAAGCCCCGGACGGCCAAGCGCACCGGGGCTAGGGATGGTTCGCCGCAGGCGTCAGGCTCGTCCCGGTGCTCCACTGACGTAGATAACCTGGCCATTGACAAATGAGGCCTCATCGCTGCATAAAAACGCCACGACGTTGGCAATGTCCCGGGGGGTGCCCACCCGGCGCAAGGGAATCTGGGCGGCCCGCTCCGCTTTCCACTGTTCTGGATCTTTTTTGAGGCGGAAGGCGGTCTCGCGGGTCATGTCCGTGTCGACAAATCCTGGCGCGACCGCGTTGACGTTGATATTGAACGGCCCCAGTTCGATAGCCAATGTGCGCGTCATGCCGATCAGTCCGGCCTTGGCTACGGCATAATTGACCTGTCCGCGATTGCCCAACGCCGAAGTGGACGAGGTAAACACAATCTTTCCCCAGTGTTCCTGCACCATATAGCGCTGGACCGCACGGGTGCAGTTGAAAGAACCCGTCAGGTGGCTGTTGAGCACGGACGACCATTCGTCGTCCGTCATCCGGAAAATTAGATTGTCCCGGGTGATGCCCGCATTGTTGACCAGCACTGTGACAGGTCCCCATTGCTCCGCCACTTGCCCGACAGCCTCATTCACGCTCTCGGTGTCGGTGACGTCGCAAGCCAGCGCCATCGCCTTCCCGCCTTGGCGCCTGATGGTGTCGACGGTGTCGCGGCAAGCATCCGCGTTCAGGTCGAACACGGCCACCGCCACGCCTTCCTCGGCGAGGCGGACAGCATCGGCCTGGCCAATGCCTCGGGCGGCTCCCGTCACGATTCCCACATGCCCATTTAGTCCGCTCATTCTTTAAAGTCCTCCTCATGGTTAGGTAATTGGCGCATCATCATAATGTTGAGTTGACCCTGTTGGACCACCGTTCCGGTATGATTGACCAGTTGGGCATCGCGGTACAGAATGCCGTAGCGCGCATCGCGCGTCCCCCGCATATCCCGGATGGCAACCACACCGTGAACCGTATCGCCGAAAAACACGGGGGCGGCAAATTTCCAGTTTTCCACTCCCAGCAACGCCACGGCCGTGCCATCAAACACATTGAGACGGGCGATGAGTCCCAGAAGCACACTCAGGCCCAACATGCCGTGCGCCACAGGGCGGCCAAAGCGCTGGGTCTTAGCAAACTCAAAGTCGGTGTGCAGCGGATTGAAATCTCCCGTCAACTGCGCAAAGCTCATCACGTCGCTCTCGGTGATAGTGCGTGCGGGAGTGCGCAGCTGATCTCCGACGTGAAATTCTTCGTAGTATCTTCCCAAACGGCCATCTCTCCTCGTCGTATGCAGGTGCGCGGGGCAGGCGCCTGTCAGCCATGCGTATGAAGGACGCCCACTCCTTCGCTTCTGATTGTAGCGCTAATGCTCGTCGGGAGACTCTGGGGTCAGGCGGTAGACAGTCCCCCGGAAAAGAGCCACCACATCGTCGTCCCCGGTGTACACGCGCACGGTATACACCGCCACTTTTCTCCGCAGGGCGGCCTCTTCGCAGCGGGCATAAAGGACATCCCCAACGCGACTGGCGCGGATGAAGGTCATAGACGTGTCAAGAGCCACCGCCGGCACACCCCGGCTGTTGCTGGCGCGTGCGAAAACCGCATCGGCTAGGGAGAACACTACCCCGCCGTGCACCGTCCCATGCTGGTTGAGATGGCGCGGGAAAATATCAATGTGGCCCCGCGCGGACCCCGGCTTCTCCTCATCGATGACAATACCCAACTCCTCGCTGAACACATCACGCGCAATATTCATTAGATCCCATCCTTTCCCATTTATTTTAGGAATGGCGGCAGGAAGGCTCCCGGCCTGGTAATCCTTTAGCACTAGCCCGTATGAGCGATAATGTCCCGCTTGTTGCTCGATTGCGCCAAAACAATTATGGCGGCCGGTAGCCCGCCGGACTACAAGCAACGCCTGGATTCCTTGCGCCACACCGTTCCTCACACATCGCCAGCGCTCAATGCAAAAGCCTGAAATAATATAATACAAGAGAATTGTTGACCAATACTGACTAGCATTATATCATTGTGTAAGCAAGCGATTGCTTTGTTTAAAATCTCCTGATTCTTTTTGTGTGACTGAGCAAGGCTACAGGAGGCGAAAGATGTGATGGGCGAAGACGAAAGAATGACGGATTTCATGGCTCGCATTGCGTCCGGGCAGAGGGTAGAAGCCAACGACTGGATGCCCGGGGAATATCGGGATTTATTGATCAAGCAGATTCATATGCACGGAGTCAGCGAGATCATGGGCGCTTACCCGGAAAAGGAATGGGTCCCTAAGGCTCCCACGATCCGGCGGAAATTAGCCCTCAACGCCAAGGTGCAAGATGAAATTGGGCATGGGCAAATGCTTTTGAGACTGGCGGAGGACTTAAGCCGCCCCTATGGGCGCGGGCGCGAAGCGCTGATGGATGACTTGCTGGATGGCCGCGTCAAGTTCCACAACGTCTTCCACCTGTCAGCCCCGACGTGGGCCGACGCGGGAGTGATTGGATTTTTGGTGGACGGCGGGGCCATCATTACCCAAGCGGCGCTCCTTGATAGTTCGTATGCCCCATACGCGCGCATGCTCAAGCGGATTGTGGCCGAGGAAAGCTTCCACATGCAATACGGAGAATCCGTCGTGCTGGCATTAGCTGAAGGCCGCCAAGCTCAGCGCGACATGCTGCAAGGAGCGATCAACCGCTGGTGGTCGCCGATGATGTTCTTTTTTGGGCCACGCGGGATGGGAAAATCCGCCGAGCGCATGATGCATTATAAAATCCGCACAAAAACCAACGAGGAACTTCGCCAGAAATTCATTAACCGCTATGTGCCGCGTTTGCAAGCCTTGGGCATGAGCATTCCCGACCCCGCTGTCAAGCAAGACCCGGCGACAGGCGTGTGGGGCTTCACGGAACCGGACTGGGCCCTGCACACCGATATGGTACGCAACAACTGCGGCCCTGAATCACAGTCCCGGCTGAATCTGCGCAAGCAGGCCCATACAGGGCAGCAGTGGGTCAGGGAAGCTGTCAACGAAGCGTCCCGACTGTTGGAGCGCGAAGGAGCCTAAAGGGAGGACGCCGATGCCAGACGCTGGAGAATACCGCGTGTACGAAGTGTTTTTCCAAAAGGACGCCACCGACTTTCACACGAATGTGGGAAGTCTGCGCGCAGCCAATCCGGAAATGGCTCTGCAGATGGCCCGCGAAACATTTTTCCGGCGCGACGATGCTTACGATATCTGGGTGGTGCCCCAGGACAGCATTTTTGCCAGTCCCCATGATGCGGCCCACCTGCCGGTCCGCGGCATGGACAAAAGATACCGGCTGCCTTCCGGATATGATAATGCGCCCCACTGGAAACGATTTAAAGCTCAGGCGATGACCATCGAGGAAGTGGCCGACGATATGAAGACTCGCGGGAAGGGAGGACCCTCATGAACACTGGGCAGAAATCGGAGGGATCCGACTGGGTTGCGCTGATCAAACCGGTGGCCGATGACGAATGGATTGTTGCCCACCGCGGCTCCGAGTGGCTGGGTCTGGCTCCGGATCTGGAAGAAGATCTGGCCTACAGTTCGATTAATCAGGACGAAATGGGGCATGCCCATTTTTATTACGCGCTGCTTGCGGAGCTGGGGGACCCCGAACCGGAACGGACCGTGTACGGCCGCCCCCCAGAACAGTGGCGCAATGCCCGCATCCTAGAAGCCCCCAATGGCGACTGGGCACAGACAGTGGCGCTGCGCTATTTCTATGAGGTCTTCGATGACCTCCGACTGGAAGGCCTGAGCCATTCCCTCTGGCAGCCCCTGCAAGACGGCATTCGCACCATCCGGCGCGAAGAGTCCTATCATTTGCAGCATTTTTCCACATGGTTTGACATGCTGGCAGTGGGAACGCCTGAATCCCGCCGCCGCCTCGTGAACGGAATCGATGCCCTGTGGATGAATTTAGGCGACCTGTTTTCGTGGGGCCAGCCTGACACCTGGCTGGCGGCCATGGGCCTGGACAATCTTTCCCAGCCGGTCATCAAGGCCGCCTGGGAAAGGCGTGTCGGAGACAAGCTGGAGGCGGCGGGGATCCCGTGGCCCGGACCTGTGCCAGAGCCGCTGGCAGATGGGCGCCGGGGCCAGCATACCCAGGATTTACAGGCTCTGCTCAATGTGATGACAGAGGTTCAGCGCACAGATCTTACGGCTCAGTGGTAGGGACGAAGGGGGAATGGAGAGTGGCGATCACCGCAGACCGCGCCTTGCAGCTTCTGACCCGGGTCATGGATCCCGAAATTCCTGCGCTTAGCATAGTGGATCTGGGAATGGTTGATTCCATAAAGGTTGATGAGAGCGGCGTGCACGTGGATTTGATTCCGACTTTCATGGGATGTCCCGCTCTGGATGTGATCCGCCAGCGGGTGCAAGACGCATTGGAGGACGCGCCCGCGGTAGTCCGGTTTGTTCACACTAAGCCATGGACGACCCAGATGGTATCGGCGCGAGGGCGGGCAGCATTGACCCAGTGGGGAATTGCCCCGCCGACGGACAGCCCGGCGGGTGTTCGCTGCCCGCTGTGCGGATCTCCGAACACCCGCCGCACCAGCGCATTTGGCTCCGGACTGTGCCGGGCCTCCTTCTATTGCCATGACTGTGCGCAGCCGTTCGAGCAGATGAAAAGCATCTAGAGAGATCTAAGCGGACCGGGGCACTTGGCAGATGACGGGGAAAAGGGGAAGGAGTGGCAAAAGACAATGATTTTAGATCCGGAGATAGAAACGCTCGCGCGCCAAGACCTGCAAGATCTCCAACTGGCGCGTCTGCGCCAAACGTTGAACCACGCTTATGCATCCGTGCCGTTCTACCGGCAGGCTTTGGACAATGCGGGTGTAAAACCTGGAGACATCTGGTCGATGGAGGATATCGTCCGCCTGCCATTTACGCGGAAAAGCGATTTACGTGACCACTATCCATTTGGCCTGCTGGCGGTGCCAATGGACCAAATCGTCCGATTCCACGCTTCATCGGGAACGAGGGGAAAGCCTACGGTGGTCGCCTACACCAAGGGCGACATTGCGCTCTGGGCCCGCATTGTGGCCCGCGCCCTGATGTGCGCGGGAGCGAGGTCGGGCGACCGGTTTCACAACGCTTACGGCTACGGACTGTTTACCGGCGGATTGGGCTTGCATTATGGCATTGAGGAATTGGGCGCCGCCGTCATTCCTGTATCCGGCGGCAATACTCCCCGCCAAGTCCGCCTCATCGAGGACTTCATGCCGAGGGGAATTGCCGGCACGCCTTCTTATGTGCTGAATATTGCGGAAGAGATGCGTGCTTTAGGACTGGATCCCCGGGGGACGAGCCTGGAATACGCCATTTTGGGCGCAGAGCCCTGGAGCGAGGCCCTGCGCGCCGAAATCGAACAGGTCCTAGGGATCAAAGCCATGGATATCTATGGCCTGAGTGAGGTCATTGGCCCCGGCGTCGCGATTGAGTGCTGGGAGACTCAAAACGGACTGCATATTGCTGAAGACCACTTTCTCCCAGAAATTATCGACCCCGAGACGGGTCTCCCGGTCCCCTTCGGGGAAAGCGGTGAACTGGTTTTCACGTCTCTGACCAAAGAGGCTTTCCCCGTGATCCGTTACCGCACGGGAGACATTGCCTCCCTGAATCCCGAACCGTGCGCCTGCGGGCGCACACTGATGCGAATGTCGCGCATAAAAGGCCGGTTGGATGATATGCTGATTATCCGGGGGGTCAACGTGTTCCCCACGGAAATTGAGTACGTGCTGTTGCAAGTCGAAGAAATCTCACCCCATTATCAGGTGGTCGTCGACCACGCGGGGACACTCGACACCCTGGAGGTGCACTGCGAGGTCACGCCCGAGTTCCATCAGGCGTCCAGCAGCAATGCAGACCCCCGGTCCGCTCAGCTGCACCGGCAAATTGTTCATGCCCTGAAAAGCGAGCTCGGGATATCAGTAGGACTGAAAATCCACAAGCCCGGCACCATCCCGCGCAGTGAAGGCAAAGCTGTGCGAATCGTGGATAACCGCGTCTCTTCAACCGAGGTGCGCTGATGAGGATGCAAGGGGCGGCTGAGCCGCCCGCATGAATGTCAATGGAGGCGATGAATGTGGAACAATCTCTCAATGCAGTGGCGGCCGTGCAGAATTTTATTCACCAACCCCATCATCATTATATTCAGGGCCAGTGGGTGCCCTCGCAGTCGGGACTGGCCATGGAAGATATTGACCCCTCAACCCGCACCGTCCTGACCCATGTTGCGCGGGGAAACGGGGACGACATCAACCGGGCGGTGGAAGCTGCCCGTCAGGCGTTTCGGGAGAAAAGCTGGCGGCAGATGACCCCCCAGGCCCGGGGCGTCCTCATGTGGAAGCTTGCCGACCTGATGGCGGAGCATCTTGAAGAGCTGGCCCAGATAGACAGTTTGGATATGGGGATGCCCCTGCGCCAGGCTCAATACGGCACAGTGCCCATGGCCATTGACCATATGCGGTATATGGCCGGGTGGGCGACAAAGATTGAGGGGGAAACTATCCCGGTCTCTGCGGGTCCCTTCTTCAACTATACCGTCCGGCAGCCCGTGGGGGTGGTGGGAGCCATCATTCCGTGGAACTTCCCCTTGCTGATGGCTGTCTGGAAACTGGGCGCCGCATTGGCAGCCGGGTGCACGGTGGTGTTGAAACCGGCTGAGCAGTCTCCCCTGAGCGTGCTGCGTCTGGCCAGTCTGGTCACCGAAGCAGGATTCCCTCCAGGCGTCATCAATATTGTGACCGGATACGGCCCGGAAGCAGGGGCCGCGTTGGTAGCGCACCCTGACGTCAACAAGATCGCCTTCACCGGATCGACCGAGGTGGGCAAGTCGATCATGCGCACGGCTGCGGACCGGATGGCCCGCGTCTCTCTCGAGCTGGGCGGCAAGTCTCCTAACATCATTTGTGCGGACGCCAACCTCAAGCGGGCCATTTCAGGGTCTATGCTGGGAATCTTCATGAATCAGGGTGAGGTCTGTTCTGCAGGATCGCGGATTTATGTAGCGCGGGAGATCTATGACGAGGCTCTAGAGCAAATGGCCGCTTATGCGCAAAATATGCGGGTGGGCATGGCTCTGGATCCTAAAACGCAGATGGGGCCCGTTGTGTCCGCAGAACAGTACGAACGTGTCCTGGGCTATATTGCCAAGGGCCGACAGGAGGGAGCGAAGGTCGTGGCAGGCGGCGGGGAGATGTCCCGCGCCGGCGCGGGCTTTTTTATCGAACCCACCGTGTTCGCTCAGGTGACGGACAGCATGACCATCGCCCGCGAAGAAATCTTTGGCCCAGTAGCGGCAGTGATGCCTTTCGACAGCATCGACGAAGTCATTGAGCGGGCCAATGTGTCGGCGTACGGTCTGGCGGCTGGGGTGTGGACAGAAAATGTGCGCACGGCCCACTACCTTGCCCACAGCCTCGAAGCAGGAACGGTGTGGGTCAATGCGTACCATGTCTATGATGCGGCAGCTCCCTGGGGAGGATTCAAGCAATCAGGATTCGGGCGGGAAATGGGGCACCACGCGCTGGAACTGTACACGGAGACCAAAGATGTGTGGATCAGCCTGCAGTAATCTTTTCCTGCCCCTATTCAGGTTGGAGAGTCAGTCAGGGCCAAAGGAGTGGTTCATATGCGGGAAGTGGTGATTGTCGCTGCCAGGCGCACACCAGTTGGACGGCATCACGGGGCGCTGAAAACAGTGCGGCCAGATGACCTGGCCGCACTGGCGCTGAAAACGGTCATTGAGCAGACAGGCCTTGACCCGCGGGAAGTGGACGACGTATTGATGGGGGCCGCAAATCAAGCCGGAGAGGACAACCGCAATGTCGCGCGGATGGCGCTTCTCCTGGCAGGATTCCCCGTGGAAGTTCCGGGCGCTACAGTCAACAGGTTATGTGGAAGCTCGCTGGAAGCGGTCAACCGCGGATATCAGGCGATCTATTCTGGTGAAGCTGACATTATCATCGCGGGCGGAGTCGAGTCGATGACCCGCGCCCCATTTGTTCTGCCTAAGTTCGAAACCGGTTTCCCCATGGGCAACCGGGAGATTTATGACACTACCATCGGGTGGCGGCTGACCAATCCCAAATTAGCTGCCCTATACTACCCTTACTCCATGGGGGAGACAGCGGAAAATCTAGCGGAACGTTTTGGCATTACCCGCGAAGAGCAAGATGCCTGGGCGCTGCGCTCTCACCAGAGGGCGGTATTAGCCCAAGAGGAAGGCCGATTTGCGCAAGAGCTCATTCCCGTCCCTATCGAGAACCCCAAAACCGGGGAAGTCACGTGGGTGAGCGCAGACGAACATCCCCGGGCGGATACGTCTATGGAGAAGCTGGGGAGACTCAGAGCAGCCTTCCGCCAAGGAGGCACAGTGACCGCCGGAAATTCTTCGGGGATTAATGATGGGGCGGCTGCCGTGGTGTTGATGGAGGCCGGCACCGCTGCCCGCCACCATTTAGAGCCTCTGGCATATATTCGCGGAGGCGGCGTCGCCGGTGTGGATCCCTCCATCATGGGCTACGGTCCCGTTCCGGCAACTGAGCGGGCGTTCAAGCGCCACGGCTGGAAATTGGAAGATGTGGACCTGGTTGAACTCAACGAAGCCTTTGCTGCTCAAGTCCTCTCCGTTCTGCATGATCTCCCTTTCAATCCCGACATCGTCAACCCCGACGGCGGGGCGATTGCCTTGGGACACCCTCTGGGAGCGTCAGGGGCGCGCATTCTGACCACCCTGGTGCATGGAATGCGCAGGCGCGGGGCACGGCGCGGACTGGCGACAATGTGCATCGGGGTAGGGCAGGGGATCGCCACCCTCGTCGAGCGTCCCTAAGAGTCTGAGGGGAAGGCGCTGTTCCGCAGCATCTTGATGACCATATCGGCATAATGGTCCGCGATATCGCGGACCATTAACTTTCCTTCTGGGTTGTACCAGCGGTGAAAGCCATTCAGTGCCGACAAGATGAATAGTCTGGCCAGCGCTGGGTCATCCAATGAAAAGACGTGGCGGGCCTGGCCTTCTTCCAGGATTTGCATCCAGTAATGCTCGTAAGATCTGCGCAGTTGCCTCACCTCGTGGCGCCCAGCGTCAGAAAATGCCGTATCCTCATCCAGATAGACCGTGCTCCAGGCGCGGGAGGACGCAATCACGCCCAAATGAGCATGGACAGCCTGGCGCACCTTCTCCTCAGGAGCCAGGTCTGCGCTGGCAATGGGCTTCATCGCATCGGCAAATTCGCCGGCGGCCCGGCGCACAATTTCCAGCAGCAAGTCTTCCTTGGTGTCAATGTGCGCGTATAAGCTTCCAGAGAGGATACCGGCGCGTTCGGCGATGTCGCGCACCGTGGTAGCCTTGAAGCCCTTGGTACTGAAAAGTTCGGCTGCAGCCTGCACGATTTCCGTTTTCTTGCTCGGGCGTGCCATGACTCACTCCTTGTCTCTATGATACAGCCCGTGAATTCCGGCTCTTGCGCCAGTTCCCCGGCGCATCTTATGCTCATCTTACGACATTGCCGCCAGCCGTGCGAGCGGTCTGCATGCCCCCTGAAGAATTTGCGGGGGCCACAGGAGTGCGCAGCGCAAATAGCTGGCATGGAGGCGCAGCACCGCTGCCTGGCGCTTAGGGGTGAGACTCTTCTGGGAAAGCATCCACTTTTTTGAAAAAAGCCTAACAGGGTGATCCATTCAGGAGCGCCCAACGTATTTAATAGTGAAAGGTTTCATTTGAGAGGTGTGTGAAGCCATGAGCCCAGCCATGAATTCCCCCGTAAATTGCGGGGAAACCAGGAACGCGGCCGGTGAATGACGACGAGCAAGCAAAAATGGCGGGACGTCCACCATTCCTAGAGACGTCCCCGGACCCGGAAATTTCGGCAATTCCTCAGCCGGGGCAGAGCCTCGCCGACGACCTGACCCTTCTCATGGCTTCTCACAGCCGTGAGGCATTTTCTCGCGCCTATCAGTACTATAGCGCATCCATCTACGGTCTGGCGCTTAGACGGGTCAAGGATGCCGTGACCGCTGAAGATATTGTCCAAGATGTGTTTGTAAAGCTGTGGAAATCCCGCAAGGAGATCAGCGCAACCCGGGGTTCCCTGGAATCATGGCTCTATGTCACCGCACGCAATGCCATTTATGATGAGCTCCGCAAGCTCCAGCGTTCCGGTCCGGCGAAAGAATTTGACGTCACGGTGCCGTCTCCGGATGTGTCGGCGCTGGACCATATCGTGACACGGGAGCAGGTCCTGCGATTGTTGCAGCACCTCCCCTGGGAACAGCAGCGGGTGGTGGACCTCATCGTCATACAGGGCTACACAGGTCAAGAAGCCGCTAAATTGCTGGCCATTCCAGCGGGCACCGTCAAGAGCCGGTTCCGCCTAGCTATGGCCAAGCTGAAGCAGCGCTTTGGGCGAGAGGACAGGGATTGATGGAAACACATGACGAGGATCAGCTCTGGGATTTTCTGACCGGTGACCTTCCGCAAGAGCGCTACGCATCCTTTTACCAGCACCTGGCATCTTGTCCTGACTGTCTTGGAACATTGCGGGCACTGCAGGACACAGAAGATTTTCTGTGCTTCAGCACCCTGCAGACCTCACCGCCTCCCAGAGTGTGGGAGAGAATTCTCGGTCAGCAGCGGCAGTGGTCCAAGAGGTGGAAGTATCTGCTGGCCTCTGTCGCGGCCGTCGCCGTATTCACGCTGGGTCTCGGAGCCGGCCGGGCGCTATTTGGGCCACAGGCGCTGTCCAGCACATATTCCGCCAGCTCCCTGCAAGCCAGCAACCCCTGGCAGCAAACCTGGGGGGAAGTGGTCGTTGTTCCGCAGGCCCACCGGATCATGGTGCTCGCCGTCGGACTGCGCACTCTCCCCCGTGCCGAACAGTATACCCTATGGCTGAAGCGTCCCCGCGCGCGTGCCCTTCTGCTCGGGCATCTGACACCGGCGGGCCACGGCTACGGCGTCATTTGGCATAGCCTCCCAGCGCTCGGAGGTCCGTCCAGTGTCGTGGTATCCATCAGCCGCATCACTTCACAGCAGGCACCGGGGCATATTGTGCTCAAGGGGCGCATCCGCCGGAGCTAAGAGGCCACACGTGTAAGCGAACGATTGCGGGAGGGGGAACTGAGTTGATGTCTGAAGGGAAAGCCGGACCCAATCCGGCGCCGAATGTGTCTATGTCCAAGTGCCGGAGACAGTGGTCGGCCAAGCGGGTCATCCAAGAAATTGACGCGCGCCACCAGCAGGGACTGCCCATCAACTCCCAAGCTGTCATGGACCAGGACTCCGCTCTGTGGGCGGCCGCGCGCCGCTATTTTGGCAACTGGAGAGCAGCAGTGGTGTCTTGCGGACTCAATCCCCAGCGCTTGGTGCAGGGGCGGCATGAGCGGGGATATTGGAGCCGGGAGAAAATTCTCACCCAGATCCGCGAGGCTGAGCGCCAAGGATGGCGGCTGGATTCGCACGGAATGCAGCAGAGGAACAACAGGCTGGTGGCGGCGGCCGTATACTATTTCGGGTCATGGACCGCAGCCCTGGCCGAAGCGGGCTTCGATTCTCTCAAAATTCGGAGGACAGTGAGGCGCACCCCCCATCAGGTGTTGGCGGCTATTCAGGACGCGATGAGGAATGGGGAAGACTTGCGTGACACGGCCGTCCGCCAGCACCACCGGGCCCTCTATGGCGCGGCCCAGAAAGTCTTCGGTTCCTGGCGCAGGGCAAGGGAACTGGCCGAGCAGGACCTCCCGCCCAGCCCTGCCTGGCACCCGCAGAGATAACAGGGGCAGGCCGGACGGGACGATCCGGTGGTAGCCCGTTGGCCGATTGATTTCCCGAGAAAAGGAGGGGTTTTCATGCGTTCGTCAATTTTGGCTGCCTCCCTGGGACTGGCGCTGCTGCTGGCGGGGTGCGGAACAGTCCAGTCGACCAACGCGTCACCTGTGCGCGCTGCAATCCCGCAACTCACTGTCAATGCGCCCCGGACAGGCGAGACTGTCAATTCCTCATCGTTTGCGGTGTCACTCACCACCCGCGATATCCACTTAGTGAACCCCGCAACACATCCTGCCAATGCGCAAGGGGAGGGGCATGTGCACTTATATCTGGACCAGCGGCCCGTGGTCATGACCTACCACCGCCACTACACCTTCACCCATTTGAAGCCTGGCCCGCACACCTTGAAAATTGAACTGGTCACGAACACCATGACTCCCTATAAAGGGACCGTGCGCACAGTCACTTTCACCACCAAAGGATCAGCCGCGTCGCCTGCCGGCTCCGGGAGCCCCAGCGCTGCCTCGTCAGGCAAAGGCTGGTAGGGCCCGGGCCGGGTCAGTAAGGACAAATTCAGACCCCCAAAACGGGAAGTGCGCTGGCGCCGCCGCTAGTTCGTCCGGCCAGAGTGCCGTAAGTAGAGTCCGCGGGGCGTTATGGTGTTATCAGGGGAAAGTGAGAGGACTGACAGATGCGCCTTCTCAGTGCTATGACCGTGGCAGTGGCCGGATCGGCGCTCTTGGCGGGATGCGGGGCACACTTCCTGCCCACAGACGCCAAAAGGGCCGCGTACCGTCCCCTCGGAAAAATCACTGCCGGATATTACCCCGCACTCCGCACCGCTGACAGATTTCTCAGCGACTGGCTGGACTTGATGCCGTGGACGGCGTTAAACTGTTGACCCCGCACGCTGCCCATCACGTCCCCACGCGTGACACGGGAGGGGTTGCGGAGTCGGACCGCAAATATTTTTCTTCCTCAAACCCGTCTCATCAGGGATATGAGATCATTGGTGTCAAGCAGGTTAATTCTTACACGTTTGAGTTTCTTGTGTGGAGGCATGGCTACGCGATGGGAGTGAAAAGTTTTCCCATTGCCAGACCCCGCCCCTCAATTATGTAGGGCGGTCAGGATATCAGTGGCGAATTGACAGCCTGCCCTCATACTAATCCCACGGTTACCCCGACGAGAAGGACTTCGCAGCAGGAAAGAGGCCCGGGACACGAAGTCCCAGGCCTCTGCCGCCCCGGCGCAAGAGGAACAGACTCAAGAAGGGGAGAGCGCCCCCGGGCGGCGCAGCGCGGCCTTGTGCAGTTTCCCGGCACTGGTCATGGGCATGGCGCCGATAAAGTGAATACGGTCGGGCAGCCAGAATTTGGCGATGCGCCCTTGGCTGACGGCCTGGCGCAGGTACTCTTGGATGATCCCGGCTGTGAGATCTTGTGCGGCCTGAACCACCGCGACGGGACGCTCGCCCCACTGCGCATCGGGCTGCCCTATCACAGCCACGGCCTCGACTCCCGGCACTTCCGATATGACCGATTCGATGACGCTGCCGGCAATCCATTCCCCGCCGCTCTTAATGGCATCCTTGAGGCGGTCCATCACCTGAAAACTGCCGTCGGGATACCTGACGGCCAGGTCCCCTGTGCGGAACCACCCCGATTGAAATGCATAGCGCGACTCATCAAAGTCGTCCACATAGCCTTGAGGAATCCACGGGCTTTGCACCCACACTTCACCAAGGGTTGCGCCGTCGGATGCGGCATGCGCGCCTGCCCCGTCACGAATTTCCACACGCACCATCGGGAAAGGAGTCATGCGGGTCGACAAGCGCTCCAGCCGCTCCTCTCCCGCGAGCCCCGCCGCCGTGGAAATAGCGCTGCCCAACTGGTCGGACCCTCCATAGATCAAGGAAAACTGCACCCCAAGCTCCGCAGCTTTCTCTGCCAGTCCCCGCGACAGGGGACTGCCTCCCGTCAGAACCTTGAGCCCCAGAACGGCGCCGCGGTCCTTGCCAGACTCCTGCAAAAGCATGAACAGCTGCGTGGGAACCATGTTGCTCCACGTCACCCGGTTTTCGCGAATCAACTGCACTTGCTCTCCCGGTCCGGCCTTTTCCGGCAGGACTAAAGCCGAGCCCAGGTAGGGCGCGATAAACGGCACACCCCACCCGTGGATATGAAAAAATGGAATCAACGGCATCAGGACGTCATCCGCGCGCAGACCCGCTCCGGTATCGTGCAAACCCAAATCATGAGCGATTTGAAACGAAGCTGCGAGCATCTCGCGGTGGCTGTAGCGTAGCCCCTTGGGGCGTCTGGTGGTTCCGGTGGTATAAAATAGCGAGTAGGTGTCGTCCTCTCTTACGCGCTCAGCCTGGGCGGGCAGTTCGAGCCTCCCGCCCGCAATGAGTTCCTCGTACGACCTCCCCGGCGCGTCTGGTTGTCCTTCCAGCCAGACGACTTGTGAAACCAATGACGCCATCTGGGCGCCCATTTCGCCAAACCCGCCCCACACGAACAGCCACTCGTCATGGGCATGGTGGATGGTAAAAGCCATGTCTGCGGCGGGCAAGCGGAAATTGATGGTGTGGATGACGGCTCCCGTCATCGACAGGGCGTATTTGAGCTCCAGGTAGCGGTGGCTGTTCACGTCCATGACCCCCACGACCGTGCCCGGCCCGATGCCGAGCTGCTCCATCTTGTTGGCCAGGCGGACGCTGCGCTCGTACACCGCGGCATAGGTGAGGCGGCGCGCGCCGCTGATCACAGGGATGGAGCCATACTGGTAGGCGGCGTCAGCCAGCACTTCGTGAACAACCCATTTACGCATGGTCCGGTCCTCCCCAAATGCTGGGATCTCCATCCACCCAACTGGGATACTCGTCATGATCCAGAAAACGCGCAACATAGAGGTCCGCCAGTTTCTCGTACCGGGAGCCTTGGTCCTCGGCCATTTGGTACAGCAGCCCCACCTGGGTGGCGTCTGCGACCCGCTGCAGATCGTGTTTGGCATACCACTGAGCTTCGCGGCCCGACAGATGTTCCAGGCGGCTTAAAGCCTGCTCCATCACAGTTTGAGCACGGCTGGCGTTGGGTGTTCCGAAACCCTCCAGAATAGGAATCATTTCAGATAAAAATGTGCGGTGAGCCTTCTGCTTCGTGACCGTCTCCAGAAAGTCGAGCGCCTGAATATTGCTGGGCCCCTCCCAAATAGGGGTGATCAGCGCCTCCCGGTGCCAGCGGGCTACGGCGTACTCCTCCAAAAAGCCCAGACCTCCAAACAGTTCCATGGCTGACTGCGTCATAGCCGCGGCGTGCTCCGCTGTGCGGTTCTTGGCCAAATGCGTGACAAAGCGCGCCATATGATAGCGGGGAGTATAGGGAGGGCGGTCCTCCCAAGCCTCATTGAATTTCTGCACGCTGTAAAATGCCAAAGCAAGGCCAGCAGCAGAGCGCACCGCCAAGTCGGTCAAGTCGCGCCGGATGAGAGGGTGGTCCTGCAGCACCTGGCCGAAGCTCCGGCGCCGGGTGACCCTCTGCAGCACTTCCAGATGCGCCTTTTTGCCGGTGGCCATCGCCACGACAGCATTGGCCAGCCGGGAGACCGTTAAATTCTCCAGAGTGTAGTAGATGCCTTCGTCAGCCCTGCCGATAAGGTAGGCCTCGCTCTGATTCAGTTCCACCTCGCCGGAAGGCACAGCGCGGGTCGCGCTTTTGTCCTTGAGGCGGCGCACATGGAAATTCAGGTGGCCAGCTCTGTTAATCCGGGGCAGGAGGAACAGAGCCAGGCCCTTGGGTCCGGCAGCCGCCCCGTCGGGACGCGCGGTGGTGATGGCATAATCGGTCAGCCCGGCGCCGCTCGCAAAGTACTTGTCTCCGGTCAACAGCCAGACGTCTCCCGCTGGCTTGGCGGCGGCCTCATTGGCGCCCAGGTCGCTGCCGCCCTGAGACTCGGTCATCCAGGTCGCGCCGTAAGCCTGCCCTGCCAGCAAGTCCTCTGTGATTTGGGCCCGGTTGGCAATGCCGGCGCCAGCGTATTTGTAAAGGGCATACACCGTCTGGCCTGTGATTGTCAGGACGCATCCCAAGCCCGGGTCACCCAAAAGATAGAGGAGGGCGTAGTGATAGGGCCAGCCCTGGCCCTCATAGGGGGCCCGGTTAATCCACGCGGTCTCGCTGAGCACGCGCTTCTCGGTAGGACTGAGCCGCACCCGGTCGATCCGGTTGCCGTCAAGGTCATGGGCCGTCAGTACTGGGCGCGCTTCATGATCAATATGGTATACCGCCTCATAGACATCGCGACCCGCAAACGCTCCAAATTCTTGGAGACGTGACCAGTGCGTCTCGTGGCCGGGCCAAAAATGACGAAGAACCGCCTGAATATCGACGTCGTCATCAAAATGATTGGTGCCGTAGGCATAGGAAATATTGTTCACAATGGTTCCCCCTCTGCGGTAATTGCATCAAGCCGAATTTTCATCCTAGCGCGCAGTTCCACCAGTTCCGTGATCACTTCCTGCAGCTCGGCGACCTGCGTGTACAGCTCCTGCAACTTATCGTCACCGCGTTGGATGACTTCACGGAGTTGGGTCACCTCCGTCGGATCCGCATCGTACAGGTCGAGCATCTCATGAATCTCCCCCAACGCAAATCCCAGGCGGCGCCCGCGGAGGATAAGCCGGATGCGCACCCGGTCGCGGGCGGTGTACAAGCGCTGGCTGCCCCGCCTAAGGGGTGAGATCAGGCCGATTTCTTCGTAGTGCCGCAAGGTGCGCGCGGTGACATCAAATTCAGCGGTGACTCCCGTAATGGTAAAAAGCTCTTCTGGTTGTGGGATGGATTGGGATGACATCGTTTCGCCTCGCTGCCTGACTGTTGTTCTTTCCTAAAAATACAGACATTTTCCGTTTACGTAAAGGGGATTTCGTGGTTTTTCTGTAGTCATTTTGTTTTACGCCGCCCACAAGCTTTACCCCTTTCCTCTAAAACAGCGCGTCCTGCTATAATTGGAGAAGATTTTCCCGGATTTTGACGGATGGGGAGGTATTTGATGTTTAAATTTGTTCACTGCGCTGACCTGCATCTAGACAGCCCGCTTCGCGGACTGTCCTTACGCGAGGACGCTCCGGCAGAGGCCATCCGTTCTGCCACCCGGCGCGCCCTCGACAACCTGGTGGAGCTGTGTATCGAGGAACACGTGCGGTTTCTCGTGATCGCTGGCGACGTATTTGACGGCGATTGGCAGGACTATTCCACCGGACTATTTTTCAATGCCTGCATGACGCGGCTGACCGCCCACGATATCAGGGTCTATATAGTGAGCGGCAATCACGACGCCGCCAGCACCATCAGCCGCAAACTGCTGCTGCCGAGTGGCGTGCACCGCTTTTCTAGTGACCAGCCCGAGACCTTCGTCATCGACGACCTCCAGGTGGCGCTGCACGGTCAGGGATTCAAGGACCGCATAGTGACGCAAAACCTGGTTCCCCAGTACCCGTTGCCAGTGCCGGGGTATTTCAATATTGGCGTGCTGCACACGTCCCTCGAGGGACACGAAGGACATGAGACCTACGCCCCCTGTACAGTCCACGACCTGACTGCCAAGGGATACGATTACTGGGCCCTGGGGCACGTGCACAAAAGGCAGGTGATTCGGGACACCAGTCCGTGCATTGTGTATCCAGGCAACCTTCAGGGGCGGCACATCCGTGAAACCGGGGACAAGGGATGCACTCTGGTCACGGTCGATTCCGGCCGTATTGATTTGCAGCACCGCTCTCTTGACGTCTTGCGCTGGGCTCTGTGTGAGGTGGACTTGACGGGGACCCTCCGTGCGGAGGATGTGGTTGGCCGCGTGATGTCTGTGTTCCAACAAACCACCGCCGCCAACCCCGGCTACCCTTTGGCCCTCCGCATCCGGCTGACCGGCCAAACCGCCCTGCACGGCTCCCTCTTGGCCGAATCGGAATATTACCTCAATGAGATTGTAAATGCCGCCCAGCAAAGTGCCATCGACAGAATTTGGGTGGAAAAAGTGATATTTGATACCCAAGGCGAAGAGACCGGCCAGTCTTTGCCTGACCGCACAGACGCCATTTCGGAACTGGACCGCATTATTCAGCAGACAGAAGTCCGTCCCGAGTTTCTTGAGCTTTTCGCCAGCGAGATGCAGACAATCCAGATGCGCATGCCGGATTACCTCCGCTCCGAAGGCTCCACCGTCATCGCATCTGCCGAGGAGGTCAGGGACTTGGTGTCCGATGCCCGCGATGTGCTGGTGGCGATGCTGGCAAGAGGAGGGGGCCAGCCGTGAAAATACGGAGCATTGCTGTCCGCCAGGTGCTGCATTATGAAGCCTTCCAGCTGAACTTGGATCACGGCGGGCTGCACATCTTGCACGGACCCAACGAGACGGGAAAATCCACCCTGCTGACCCTCATCATGGACTTGCTGTTTGGGGGGACCATTGCAGAATCCTTCCGCGACCATTACGACAGCCGCTCCCGAATCGAGGGGGTCATCGAGCGCTCGGACCGGGCCGTGTACCGCATTGAGCGCAAACGCCGCTACAACCGGCTGGTCCTCACAGACGCTGACCACCCGGAATTGTCGGAAGACGCGCTGGCGCGATATCTTGGAGGATATACCCGCGAGCCGTTTGCGCTGCTGTTTGGGTTTGACCACGAGCGCCTGCGGGCAGGCGGCCAGAGCCTGCTCGACTCGCAGGGCCAGGCTGGTATTTCTCTCTTTGAAGCCGGGGGGGGCGTCCAGTACCTGACCAAACTGCTGGGCAGTCTGGCAGACCGCTCCGCGCAGCTCCTCGACCCGAGCTTTAATGCGCGCTCTGCCAAAGAGCTGAATAAGCAGTGGCGATCCTTTATTGACACCCAAAAAAGCCTCAAGCAGTCCAGCCTGCGGGCGGAGGAATGGCACCGGCAGCGGCAGGAGATTTTTCTGAGCGAGCAGCGCGCCGAACAGTTAGAACGCCAACTAGCCGACGTAGACGCCGCCTGGCAGAAGGTGACCCGCCTCTTGCGGGTGCGCCCGATGATTAGCGAATGGCAGGCCATGAAGCAAGAGCTTGAGGAGTTGGGGCCGGCCACTGTCTCGCCGCATGACGAGGAAAACATTCTGACACTGCTCAAAAAGCACGGAGAAAACACGCAGAGCCAGGCGCGCGCAGAGGATGAGTGCCGGAGGCAGGCAGAACGGGCTCATGCACTCCATCCAGATCCCCAGGCAACGTCCCTGGCCGATTCGATTGAGAGGCTGAGCGAAGGACTTATGCAGTTTCTGTCCCTGCGGGACACCGATCTCCCGGCAGCCCGGGAACAGAGGCAAAAGCGCAAGGCCGAAACTGAACAGCGCCTTCAGGAGTTGTCGCCAGGCACTTTCTGGCCGCAGATCGACCAGCTCCGACTGCCTCTGACGGCACTCAACCGCATTGACACCCTCGCCGAGGAAATCGCTGGCGCCCGTGCGAATTACGCCTTGGAACAGGCGCAGTGCGAAGAGCTCATCGAGGACTCTGCCAAGGTGGAGAAGGACTTAGAGGCTCTCGGGCCCATTTATGACGTGTCGCATCTCAGCGGGCTGATCCGAACAATCCGTGAGGAGGGCAATGTTCAGGGGAAGATCGCCCAGGCCGACCGGGACATTGAGCTCAAACAGCAGGCAATAGACCAGCGGCTTCGCCAACAAACACTGTATGCAGGCTCCCTTCGCGGTCTTAAGATGTTGCCGTTGCCGCTTCACGACACGGTAGAACGTTATGCTGGCCAGTGGGCAAGCCTGGAACAGGAACGGAGTGAAGCCCGCCGCGACCATCAGACTCTGAGAGCGGCAGCGGTGTCTTTGGCGAATGATTTAGAGGTGTTGGAACTGCAGGGGGAGGTGCCGGTGCCATCAGACCTGCTTGAGGCCCGGTCCCTGAGAGAAGATGCTTGGACCCGCGTCAAACAGTCGTGGCTGCACCACGTGCTGCCTGAGGGGGTCGCCCCGCAGGATTTAGCTGACGACTTTGCCCAGTGCTTGGCGAACGCTGACCAGGTGGTGGACGCTATGCGGCGGGAAGCCGACCGCTCAGCCAACCGGGCCTTGTTGCTGATGAAACAGGACCAGACCAGGCAGGCTCTGGCAGACAATGCCAAGAGGCGCCAATCCCTTGACATCCAGTTCTCACAGCTTGAGACGTTATGGGCAGGGGAATGGCAGCCGTGCGGAATCCTCCCCAAAAGCCCGGGAGAAATGCGGGAATGGATGAGCGCCTTTCATGCCCCCTTGGTGTTGATGCTCGGGGAACTGGACGCCAGCGAGGCGGATAGGGCCGAATTGACCCAGCACCAGGCCCAATTGCGGCAGGCCCTAGCCACCGCGGCCCAAGAGGCACACTGTCAAGTGGGGGACGCGCTCACCCTGAACGACGCGCTCGAACAGTGCGAGAACTACGCGCGGATGATGGGCGAGCGGGATCTGAAACGCCGCACGCTCTGGGATCAAAGGCGCGTGCTCGAAACAAAGATCCACGCCCGGACCCAGTCTCTAACCAAGTGGGAGCAGCAATTGCAGCTTCAAGACGAAGAGTGGGAGTCCGTGATCCGCGCCTATCCATCTCTGCCCCCAAGGCCGCAGGACGCCTTGCACTACTCCCAGCACCTCAGGGAGCTGCTTCGCGGAGTGCAAGAGATAGAGCAGATGGAGACGGCTATCCGCACCAGCGAAGAGATCTGCCACCAATTTGAACGGCAGGCCCTAGCCGTCGCCGAGCAGCTCGGTGAGAACCTGGCCGAGGCTGCCTCTGTGGAGTCGTGGGTGCGCCAAGCCCGCCAGCGCATGCACAATGCGAGGGAGACGGAGCAACTCTTGCATAGTATCGAAGCTGAGCAGGCGCGCCTGCTCAGTGAAGCGGACCAGCACGGGGCAGAAGCGGGACTGATCGCGCAACAGCTGCAGCACTACCAAGCGCAGTGTCATGCCGCGGACCTTGCCCAATTGAGCGCCCACGTTGAAATATCGCGCCAGCGGCGCAAGCTCGCTGAGGAGAAACTCTCCCAGGAACGCAGAATCCGGCAGGCCGCTGACGGCATGAGCGTGGACGCCATTGCCCAATCCCTGGAAGAGCTGGGAGATCCAGACACTTTAGAGTCGCAAAAGAGCGTGCTCGAAGGGAGGCAGGATGGCATCAGGGGAGACATTGAGCGGGAAAAGGACCACCTGCAGACGCTGCAGACGGCCTTCGCGCACATTAATGAAACCCATGAAGCGGCCGCCGCATTCGCACAGCAGGGGCAGCAGCATTTGGCTGAGGTGGACCGGCTGTGGAACGAGTACCTCCGGGTCGAATTGGCTCGACGGCTGCTTGAGCGTTCCATCGAGGAGTTCCGCGAGCGCAATGAATCCGCCATTTTACACCGTGCGGGACAGTTGTTCCGGCGGATGACCCTGCGCCAGTACGAAGAACTGCTGGTGGAATACGATGGCAGCGCGCCGTATCTGCTTGCTGTTCATGCAGACGGCAGCAGGCGCCGTGTATTCCAGCTCAGCGACGGCACCCGCGACCAACTCTTCTTGTCCTTGCGCCTGGCTTTTGTCGAACAGCATCTGGCGGGTTCTGAGCCTCTGCCCCTGGTAATGGATGATATTCTTGTGCACTTTGATGACGCCAGGACCCAGGCCACCTTGGAAGTTCTGCACGAACTGGGTGAGCAGACACAGATCCTGTATTTTACTCACCACCAGTCGGTAGTCGACCAAGCTCAACAGCTTGCGGCGCATGACCATCTGCACGTGCATTATCTGGGACCGCAGCAGCCTGTCAGGACTTAAATGAGGGGACTGCCACCCTGAACAATCCACTAACAGGCAATGGAAGGAGACAATATATGGAATCAGTCGGAGAGCGCCAAGAGAATAGCGGCGTGAAAAACAGTTGGGATCAGTTCACTGAGAATATTGAACCGCAAATTGAAGAGCTCGCCAAGCTGGCTGAGCGCATGGGACGATCCAAAAAGCTGGCCAAACAAGCCGGACTGCTCAATCTGACCGAGCTTCGCAAGCAGGTGGAGGAACTGCTTGGCGAAAATGCCCAGGCCCTCTCGCTGGGCGCCGAGATAGCCAAGAGTCTTGAGGCCTTTCAACTGGGCCGATACGAAACGGACAGCGTGGCATGGAGCGCAGTCTTTATCCGGGAGTGCCAGAAAGGCGGCCACGCGGTGGATGGCGAATTTCCATCGTTTCGGGTGTTTCCCTTGGAGGTGAAAGTCGACTTTGCCCATGACCTGGTCTTAATCAACAACCGGACCGTCCGGGCGCTGGACCCGAAAGCCGCCGCCCTGCAAGTCTTGGGACAAATTGACAAGCTGTACCGGGAACGGTTCAATGCCAACCAATTCCTCAAAGCCCTGGTGCGGGCCTATCACATCGTCCTCCATGAATGGCAGGCCGAACACCCCAACCAGGCGCTGATCCGCGCCCTGCCGCTCAAGCAGATTTATGAGGTGATGACCATCCGGACTGGACCCGGGGGCTACAGTCTCAGCCAGTTTGCCTTTGACCTCTACCGGGTGCGCCTCCAGACCCTCCATTATGGAGGGTATCACCTGGTTTTAGGGGAAGGCCGGCGGGCCGCGGACGCCGTCACGATTCCCGTCCCCGGGGGAACTAAAACGGCCTTTGGGTCGTTGGAACTCGTGCCCGAAGGAGAGACCGCTGATGAATCTCAATGAAACCCTGTGGCAATTTGCCAACGACCCGTCATCCGAAATGCTGGATGACGCGGCCATTCGCGATACGTACGTAGATCCGGCAGGAATGGAGGCCTTCATCCAAAAATGGTATTTGGCGGGATTTGTTGACCAGGGGGCAGGCAAACTCAAATTCGTTCAAGGACGGCCCGGATCGGGGAAAACCCACTTTCTGCGGCATCTGGCCTTGACCCTCGGCGATCTGGATTACCAGGCGGTTCTCATCGACGGCACTCACACCCGTCTGGCTGCCATCGACGAACTGTATAAGGTGGTGGCGCAGCATATAGCCTGGAGCGACCTGGTTGGGAGAGCTGCAGTGCGCATGATCCAGGACGAGCTCGGTTATCACGACTTCCCTGGCAGCCCGAGGGAATTTTGGGGGTGGGCGCAACAGTCCAGGGGACGCAACGCCTCGATTTTGCACAGCGATGTGCGGGACGCGTCAGACCGCTGGATTGGCCGGCAAGGCCTCGACGCCCAGTGGGGGGGAGTGATGCGGCAGTGGATGCTGCGGGCCATGGAACCGGAAGGCAGCGAGAACCCCGTGACCGAACGCTGGCTGATGGGCGAGCGGATTACCGCCGCCGAGAAAAAGTCTCTGGGGGTGCCAGGCGTGATTGACCGCCGCAACGCCCGGGCCATGCTGTTCTCCCTGGCTGTGTTCTGTCATGCGGCAGGTTACCATGGCCTGGCTGTGCTCATTGACAATGGCCAGGTGATGGCCACCCGCCAGCGCCGGGATGATGTGCCCTATTACACCCGGACCGCCCGCGATCAAGCTTATGAAATGTGGCGGGAACTGATCGATGACAGCCACCACGCCGCCTACTTGTTTGTGATGCTGGCCGCTTCTCCTGAGCTGTTCGAGGACGGCCGTCTGGGATTCCCCTCCTACCCGGCTCTGTGGTCCCGGATTCAGTCTGAAATCTTTATGACACAGATTAACCGCTTCAATGACTTAATCGACTGGGACCGCCTGTGGTCCGTCAATCATGAAGATTTGGACACCGTGGAGAGAGTCTGGGCCGCCCGGCATTTTCAAGGAGTGCGGACTGGCGAGGCGGACGTGGTGCCCCGCAGCGTGGAACTGGACTGGTCGCCGGTCCGCCGCCGCATCGCACGGCAACTGAAAGACGCATTGGAGGGGGACAACTAAATGGACGACCCACAGCGGCTCCGGCGCGTCGTGGAAGGACTGCGGTCTGGCATCCCGTATCAGGAAATGGCCCAAGCGATCGTGTTCGGGCGTGAAAGCCAGATCACCCAATTGAACCGGCTCATGGAGCAAACTGAGGACGCTCGTCGTCCAAAATTTCCCGCCATGGTGATCCGGGCCCACTACGGCGAGGGTAAAACGCATCTTCTCCAGTCGTTTTGGGGCTCGGCCGCCGATCGCAACTGGGTGGTCAGTTATATCAGTCTCAGCAAGGAAACGCCGTTGGACCGATTAGACCAGATTTATCCCAAAATTATTGACAGCACCTTCGTGCCAGGCGGGAAGCTGGCAGGGATTGAGTCGATTGTCGACGAGGGCTTGAAAGCTCCCCAAATTTTAGCGGAGGCGCGCGCCATGGAATTTTCGGCGCGGGTCATGACCATTTTGGACAATTTGGTGGCCCATAACGAAGGATATCCCGAGCTGATACAGGATATTTCCGGCACATTTCTCACCGCCGCTGAACTGAAGCGGATTTACCGCGGCAATTTTTCGCGGGCGTTGAAGCTCGAACGGACGGTGATGCGGGAGGAAGCGTTTGAATATCTGCGCCTTGTCGACTGGCTGATCCACCGCGCTGGCTACCAGGGGTGGCTGATTCTGTTTGACGAGGTGGAACTGATTGGCAAGTTTGGGCGGGGCGCCAGAAGTCGGGCCTACGCCTCGATTGGCCGCCTCCTCAACCTAGCCACCCCGCACCTCCTGACCGTGTGGGCGCTAGCGTCCAACTTTCTCACGGATGTCATTTATCAGCGCAATGACCAGGCTGCTGCCCCCAGTTGGCTGCAGTCCCGCCCGAAAGAGCAGCATCTCGCCGCCTTTTGCCAAGAGGGAATTGGAGCTCTAGTCGAAGCCAAATCCCTTGAGCCGCTGTCGCGGGACCAGGTGGACCAGTTGATTATGCAAATCTACAGTTTTCACCGTGATGCCTATTCGTGGCAGCCGCCACAAGAGCCGCTGGACCTAATCCGCCTGATCCGCAATTTGGCTCCAGCCCAAGATACCCGCCTGCGCACGGTAGTCCGCCTGAGCTTGACAATTCTGGATACCTGGTTCCAATACGGAGTCGACCCGTCTTTAAGCATCGGGCAGGTAGAAGACGAAGACCTGGCAGAAGACCAGGGGAAGACGGGCCCGACTGAGGGTGCGCACGTGGACGGCAACGCCCCAGGTTCGGGCAATGTATACCGCGCAGACTTTCTGGAATAAAGGTGGCGAGCTTGCAGCCATGGGTTGAGATCTTCCGGCAACGCAACGCCGGCATGGACCCCGCAGGGGGAATAGCGGAGATGACCTGCTGCCTTCACGCAGGTCTTACAGAAATCGTTCCATGGGTTGTTGCTCATTTTATAGGATTCCGTGTAAATCAAGGAGTGAGGGAGCCGCATGGTATTAACACCTGAAGTCATTAAACGCCGAGCAGGCAACACGTACTTTCAAAGGGGGCAGGCCTACTACCAGCAGCAGCGCGTTACGTCATGCCAGCAAGATGAACAGGACAGCTCGCACTGGATTGGCAAAGTGCAAGGCCGGGTCCTGTACACCGTTGATATTGTGGCTCTCCCCAACGGAGAGATCGACGCCGCGTGTGAATGTCCAGCTTTTGTAACGGGTTCGTGGTGCAAGCACATCGTGGCGGTGCTGCTCAATCTCGTCAGGCCCAATATCGGTCATCCCAAGCCGCCAGCCGTGACACCGGCGCCAAAGCCTGCCCCGGCCGTTAAACCACCGGTGCCCGCGGCACCGGTGGTCCCAGTCAAACCCGCGGCACCCTCGGCGGCACAGCGTCTGCTGGCTATTTACCGCAACACCGCCCGGACCTCACGTTTGCAGCCACCGCTGGCAATTCGGCCTGGCCAACCGCGCCTGCAGGCGCAATTCATTCTGCGCCCGTCGGCAACCTACTACCGGTCTGGAATTTTTCTCATTGAAATGAAAGTTGGCTTAGACCGCTTGTACGTGGTGCAAAACATTGAGGAGTTTTTACAGAAGACTTCGAATGGGCAACCTCACGTATTCAGCAAGCGGTTCACCTTTGACCCAACGCTTCATGCCTTCGAACCCAAGGATTTGGCAGTCGTCGAAGCACTGCAGGACGTAAGGCGCCAGGACAGCTTCTACCAAAAGACTTTCAACCCCTACGGCTCCCGGGGCTACAGCGGGTATTCTGGATACGGCGGCACGAACAGCCGCAGATTGTACATTCCCCCGTTCGCCTGGGAATCGTTAATTTCCCTTCTGCGCGGAGCCAACACAATTGTGGCTTACGAACACGGGGGCGAGTGGGCCCTTGACCCAGATCCTGCCGGTCTTCCCATGACCGCCGTAGTGAAGAGCACCCCGGGCGGGCAATACGCCCTGCAGATTGAGGGGCTGGACCGGCTGATGATCATGGAGGCTTACCGTTGCGCCCTGGCTGAGGGAAGCATTTACCCCCTCGACGAGATCCACCTGGCGAGAATCGCTGAACTGAAGACAGTGGTTATGGCATCCTCTCACGAACCCATAGAGATGTCGGGATCCGATCTCGAAGCGGTAATGGACACGGTCATTCCCGACCTGAGATCGTTCGCGGCGGTGCGCATCGCAAAGGAGGTAACCAACCGCATTGCCGATCACCCGCTTATTGTGCGCCTATATCTTGACCGGGACGAAGACGAGCTCAGTGTGAAGGTTCGCTACGTCTACGGCGAGAGCATTCTGGACGCGCTGGCCCCGGCGGACCGGCGCGGTGAAGAAGGACTCATTCTGCTGCGCGATTCCGAAGGGGAGGAACGCATCCTGTCCGCGCTCCTGCAGGCGGGATTCACTGCGAGGGGTCAAGTTTTGTATCTGGAGGGAGAAAGGCAATTATACCAATTTCTCTTCAATGTCCTACCCCTTCTTGAGCAGTCGGCCGAGGTGTTTGTGACGCAGGCCGTGCACTCTATGGTGGGACCTTCCAGCTACCAGCCAAAAGCCAGACTGGAGATTGATGAGAGAACCGGGTGGCTGGACGTCTCTTTCGATTTTGGCGACCTGAGTCCTTCTGACATACAGCAAGTACTGGCAGCCATCATTGAGAAGCGTCCCTACCACCGTCTGCCGGACGGGGCCTTCGTCCCCCTCAGTGATGAGGCGTTTCAGCAGATTGGCGAGCTGATGGCAGACATGGGCCTGAACAGCAAGGAGCTGGAAGGCGGCTCCCTAAAGCTTCCTGGGCACCGGGCGCTGGCCCTCATCGAACACGACGACCGGCAGATGGCGGTTAAACTAGGAAAGTCTCTGCGCCGCTGGCTTGACAATCTGCGCAATCCGGACAATTTGGACTTTCAGGCGCCTGAAACTCTGGGCCATGTGCTGCGCGACTATCAGCGCTACGGATTTCAGTGGATGAAAACGCTTGCCCATTACGGCTTCGGAGGTATTTTAGCAGACGATATGGGTCTGGGGAAGACGTTGCAAAGCATCGCATTTTTGCTCTCGGAACGGGAGGGTGGCCCGTTCCAGCACCCCGTGCTGATTATCTGCCCAGCGTCCCTGGTTTACAACTGGGAGAGTGAGATTCACAAGTTTGCTCCTAGCTTGAAGTCTGCTGTCATCGCAGGCACCCGCAGCCAACGGGCGGCTCTCTTGGAGCGGTCCCGGGAGTATGATGTGCTGATTACCTCATATCCGTTGCTTCGCCGGGACCTGCAGACGTATTCCTCACAGCGTTTCCACACGCTCATTCTGGACGAGGCCCAGGCCATCAAAAACCATGCGACGCAAACAGCCCAGGCCATTTTCGACCTGAAGAGTGACCAGCGCTTTGCGCTGACGGGCACTCCGGTGGAAAATTCCCTCGACGACCTCTGGTCAATTTTTCATGCGGTATTCCCTGCGCTGTTTGGTGGTCGGGAAGAATTCTCGCAGCTCCCGCCCGAGATTGTAGCCCGGCGCGTCCGCCCCTTTCTGTTGCGGCGTCTCAAGAAGGATGTGCTGAAGGAGCTCCCTGAAAAAATTGAGACAGTGAACACGACAGACTTGGCGGTGGAGCAGAAGAAGATCTATTTGGCATACCTGGCCCAGTTGCGTAAAGAAACCGCCCGCGACCTGTCTGTCGAGACCTTTCACAAGAGCCGGTTCAAAATATTGGCTGGACTCACACGGTTGCGGCAGATATGCTGCCACCCAGGACTCTTTGTGGAAAACTATCAAGGAGAGTCAGGCAAACTCGACCAGCTCCTCGAGATCATTGACGAAGGGATGGGCGCCGACAAGCGCATGCTCATTTTCTCCCAGTTTACATCCATGCTGGCCATCATCCGGTCCGAACTGGACCAGCGGGGAATCAGCTACTTTTACCTCGACGGCAGCACCCCCGTGGCTGACCGGCTGGACCTTTGCAACCGGTTCAATGATGGGAAGCGCCCAATCTTTTTGATTTCCCTAAAGGCGGGGGGGACTGGCCTAAATCTGACCGGAGCAGATACGGTCATTCTGTACGATCTGTGGTGGAATCCCGCCGTCGAGGAACAGGCTGCCGACCGGGCCCACCGCATCGGGCAAAAACGGTCCGTGCAAGTGATCCGGCTCATCACCAAGGGCACCATTGAGGAGAAGATTTACGAGCTGCAGCAGAAGAAGCGCCACCTGATTGACCAGGTCGTGCAGGCCAATGACGAAGGCTTGTCCGCCCTGACAGAAGATGACGTGAGGGAACTGCTGTCCTTATAGCGCCGCATGCGTAAAAAGAGGGCGCAGCTTGGGCGCGCCCTCCCGCTGTCATTTTTCCGGAGACTTTTCGTCCAGGCCCCCTTGCGGCGGGGGAGATGGCCGCCGGCCACGCATGGGGGTAAGTACCCCCAGCGCGAGCACAGTGCCGACCGCCAGCTCGCCGACCCCGGCTCCCAAAGCCGACGCTTTAAAGGGCAGCAGGCCCAAGCTTATCGTCCCGAACCCCACGATGCCCAAGATGCTGCCGAGAGCTAGACGGAGTATCCCGAACGCCTGCTTGAGACGATGTTTGGGGGTCATGGCAGGTTTTCCGGCGGAACAGCCGGGTCTGCGGTGTGCTGGTGGTAGTAGTCCTTCCAGATCAGCCGGTAGACGCCGAGCAGCCGCGGCACCCGGTTCCACCCGGGAATACAGGGGGTCACCGCCAATAGGACCCACACGACAAATCCGAGACCGAGGGCAATGCCGTCATTAGCGGGGGAATTGGCTACAAACGGCCACTGGTAAATCCAGGAGGGAATGGTCATCCACCAGGCCCCGGGGTATCCTGGCACTGCCGAATGGATGATGCCCCACTGGGTGCCTTTCAGCTGCAGCGGCGCGGCCGCAGTGTGCAGAGGGTCGCCCTCCAAGAACAGTTCGTAGTTCTGGTTGTTAAATCGCGTAACCACGTTGGGATTCCGCATTAGGGCCCCCGACATCAACCCGCTCTCTCCCAGTTTCAACGTATCATTCATCAACGTGGAAACCGGTCCATAATCGCCGGAGGGAACCACGACCAGCCCATTCTTCACCGTGCCTCTCGCCAAGGCCGTTTCATAATTGTTTGCCCATAGTACTTTCTGGGCAGGAGAGGCGCTTTCAAACCGGTTAAGCACGGGGGTAATCGCCGGATTCACCGTCGCCGCCATCTCTAGCGGCTTAACAATGAAATCGTCTTCGGCGTTCAGCGGGTGCAGGATGCCCACCCACTTTTGCACTACTGATTCCAAATTACCGGTGCCGTCATTGTAGGGAGGGCCGTAGCTGGCCATCCGTCCCTGTCCGTTGAGGTCCCGGGTGGTCATTGCCTCAAACGCCACGGGATTTTGGAGCGCGTCTTTCTGAATGGTCAGCGGAGCCTCCTCCGGAACCCCAAACCAAATGGCCAAGACCAGTACCAGAACCGACACAATTCCGAGCGTCCCCATCAGGTGCTTCATGAAATCTTCCGGCACATACTGGTACTGGGTGACCATGTCCTCCTGTCCCTGCGCGGCCATCGCTACTGTCCCTCCTTCGATGTATGAGTCTGGACCTGCGCCGCTGGATAAGGCGGCACGACCCCTTTCAAGCGGACCCGCGCGATGTGGCCAAAGATCAGCGCGGACAGGGTCAGGGGCAGCACCACCACGTGCATGCCAAACATCTGGCCCGCATTCGGCAGGTTCACCCAAGCCAAACCCAATGCGTTGAGACCATCTTTAGCCTGCACCGCATTCCATTGCGAATAGAAATCCCCATTAATCAGATATCCGGTAAACGCGGTGGGGATAGCGATGAGAAAGGCCAAAGCGCCCAGCAGCCAGGTTTCCTTGCGGCCGCCGCGCCAGGCGCCTGTAAAGAAGACCCGCCAGAGATGCAGCATCATAAAGAAGAAAAAGGCCTGGACGGCCCAAAAATGCACCGCCGCCGCAAACCGGTCTGCCCCGTTGTAGGACCAGCTGGCCGGACCGTTGGCAGCCAGCACCACTCCCGAGAGAACCAGAACCACGAAGCTTGAAGCCGTGAGAGACCCCAGCATATACATGAAACCCTGAGCATATTCCGGCATCGTTTCCGGCAGCCATGTGTCCACGGACAATAGATCCGCAAGAGCCTGGCGTGATGCCGATGTCCAGTTTGCCATGACGTCATCTCCTCGGTGAATTAGCATTTGCCATAGTCAGTCGTCTAGCGTTTGCGCGCAGGCCATAGAATGCCTGCAGCGAACACCGCAAGGAACAGCACTTCAACAAGATAATTGCCCGTAGATGTTGTCATTCACCCTCCTTTCTACCAAACCCGTGAGGTCAAGAAGAACTTGCCAGCGCCACGAGGGAATGTAAGCGGCCGATTCAAACCACAGCAACCGGCCACCATGGCGCCTTTCCCTTTTAACCATACTATAAAACCGTGCGGGGAGAAACTTCCGGAAAGCCATTTTTAACGGGGGGCGATCTGGATTAAAATGTGAACTAGTTCTCATCACTTGCCGGTCCTGCGAATCGGGGCAGGGGACAGCCGCACTGCCGTGCCAGCAGGCACAACCTTTGCTGGGACGTGAACAGTCTTCCTGTCTGAACAACCCCTTAACCTTCCGTCGCCCACGCTGCTGTGCCGCAAACGCCCACTGAATAACGATGCATGTCCTGAAATAGTACCCAAAGTTCCGGGAAAACATGGTCTTTTGGCCCTGATAGCGTGTCACGTCCAAAGCTTATCCTGGAAACAGAATGAAGATTCGACCGGTTCCCCACTGAACCGGATTGGATTCGGACCCCACAGCTGTTGGCTGTGCTACATGGGCTGAAAGATCGTTGGTACAACAAGGAATAGTCTCAGAAAGGATGACTGATGGCGATGGCATATCAATATATTCGTTTTTTCAACGAAATCGGGATGGGCGATGTCCCTTTGGTAGGTGGTAAGAACGCCTCTTTGGGGGAATTGTACCAGAACTTGCTGCCGGAAGGCGTGAAGGTGCCCAACGGATTTGCAGTCACAGCAGAGGCTTACCGTTATGTGCTGACGGCAGCAAAAGCTTGGGATCCCTTGCATGCGATTCTTGATACCTGCAATCCGAATGATATGAACGACTTAGCCGCCCGGGGGCAGCAGGCCCGGGATCTTGTGTATAGCTGTCCGCTGCCCGATGACCTGCAGGCGGAAATTCTGTCCGCTTATCACGCGCTGCGCGAAGAATACGGCGAGACCCTGTCAGTGGCCGTCCGCTCTTCAGCGACCGCCGAGGACTTGCCCACGGCCAGTTTTGCTGGGCAGCAGGACACGTATCTGAATATCGCGGGGGACGCCATGCTGCTTGATTCGTGCCGCCGCTGTTTCGCCAGCCTGTTCACCGACCGCGCCATTCACTACCGCTTCGACGAAGGATTCGACCACTTCAAAGTGGCCCTTTCGATTGGCATCATGAAGATGGTGCGTTCCGATTTGGCGAGCAGCGGTGTGATGTTTTCTCTCGATACCGAAACCGGCTTCCGCGACGCGGTGTTCATCACGGCTTCCTACGGGCTGGGCGAGAATGTGGTGCAAGGCGCGGTGGATCCTGATGAATTCTACGTGTTCAAGCCGACTTTTCTGCAGGGGCACCGTGCTGTGCTGAGGCGCACGCTAGGATCCAAGAAGATTACCATGGTCTACGCCAAAGGGCGCAATGGGCTGACCACACGGAACATCCCGACGCCGCGCGCCAGCCGCGAACGGTTTTCCCTTACCGATGACGATGTGCTGACACTGGCGGATTATGCCATCAAAGTCGAACAGCACTACAGCCGCATCCGCGGCTCCGCCGAACCCATGGATATGGAGTGGGCGAAAGATGGCGAAGACGGGCAGGTCTACATGGTCCAGGCGCGGCCGGAAACTGTGGCGTCCCAAAAGAAGGGCCAGGTGCTTGAAGAGTACCGGCTTTCGGCGCCCGGCCCCATTTTGGCGACCGGCAGGGCGGTGGGCAGCAAGATTGCATCCGCTGCGGTGCATGTGATTACCAGCAGCGCACATGTGGGAGAGTTCCACGAAGGGGAGGTCTTGGTGGCCGACACCACAACCCCAGACTGGGAGCCCATTATGAAGAAGGCGGCCGCGATTGTAACCAACCGCGGCGGCAGGACCTGCCATGCTGCGATTATTGCCCGGGAATTGGGTATTCCCGCGGTAGTGGGGGCGGATAATGCCACGACCGTTTTAAAGGACCAAGAGGCGGTCACTGTGTCCTGTGCGGAAGGCGACGTGGGGCATGTCTATGCGGGCACCATTCCTTTCGAAGTCCGGCACACCGATCTGTCAACCATTGCGCGGCCCGCTACCAAAATCATGATGAATATCGGCAATCCTGATACGGCATTTGCCAGCAGCTTTCTGCCCAATGACGGGGTAGGGTTGGCCCGCATGGAATTCATCATCAACGAATCCATCCAGATTCATCCCATGGCCCTGATCCATCCCGAAAAAGTGGCAGACGGTCATGAACGCGCGGAGATCGCGAAGCGGACCGAAACGTACGCATCGCCCAGCGACTTTTTCATCACCCGTCTGGCTGAAGGGGTGGGGACAATCGCCGCAGCGTTTTACCCCAAGCCCGTGATTGTCAGAATGTCCGATTTCAAGACCAATGAATACGCCTCGCTGTTGGGGGGGAGGTGGTTTGAACCGCAAGAAGACAACCCCATGCTGGGATTCCGGGGTGCCTCGCGGTATACGCATCCCGCCTATGCGGACGGCTTTGCGCTGGAGTGCGCCGCCATGAAGCGGGTGCGGGAAACCATGGGACTGAGCAATGTGCTGTTGATGATCCCCTTTTGCCGGCGTGTTGAAGAGGCTGAGCAGGTGCTGGCGCGCATGGCCGAACTCGGACTCAAGCGGGGGGACAACGGGCTCGAAATCTATGTCATGTGCGAGATCCCGAACAACGTCATCCAGATCGACCGGTTCGCGCAGCAATTTGACGGATTTTCGATTGGATCCAATGACCTGACCCAGTTGACCCTAGGTGTGGACCGGGATTCCTCTATCGTCGCGTGTGATTACGATGAGCGCGACCCGGGCGTGAAAGAGATGATCCGGCTGGCTGTCGACGGGTGCCGCCGCAATCACCGGCATTCCGGCCTGTGCGGCCAGGCGCCGTCCGACTACCCCGAAATGGCGGAATTTCTGGTGGAAATCGGCATCGACTCCATGAGCCTGGACCCTGACACTGTGCTGGCCACCACACTGCATGTGCTGGAGGTGGAGAAAAACCTGAAGTCCCGAACATCAGGAAAATAATATCGGGACAAGTGGCCCGGAACATGCTGCCCACAACAAAGAGACCGGAGATTTTGCCGAGCCTCTTTGTTGTGCATTTCGGGCAAGAACACGCATTGCAGGAAGGACGAACGCCGACAGGATCTGCTATAAGGCCTGATATAAATCAGGTGGTCGTTGGCGATCCGAGCGAGGGCGATTAATATAGCGTATTCAGCACCTCCACCTGCATGGAGAGAAACCATTGACCCGCATGGCAGGTCACCAATGCTCCCAGTGAACGGCTGGCTGTGAGCGCCCGAGTGAATGCGGCACGGACCGTTCCAAATAAAACTGATCGTGCCGCACGCTCGCTTAAACTAGGTCACTGGCTCAGGCATCAGGTTGCTAACGGCGGCATCCAAGGGCCTTCTGAAGTGGTTGCCGAAAGACCTGGGGGATAGCCAACAAGTCTTGAACCAGTCCTTTTTCGGGGGACTGGTGTTCGTGATTGAGCACCACCAGCCATGGCGCAGCCAGACCCGGCGAACTAACCACTCACAGCCAAAGCGTGTCCAGTGAGCTTGACAGACGATAATCAAGTACCCACCGCCCCGGCTTCAATGGCAGGACAACTTCTTGCGGTGACTCATCCTCCCTTCGACCGCGTACTCGCCGGGGCTAATCCATGCGCCGGGGGGCCGAAACGCAAATCGCCGAGTATCGTATTTGAACCGCCGGTGGGCAACCAGACATGATTCGGCCCAATTACCGTGCTCTGTTCTCCCTCTTGCCCGCCATTAAGGGCATGTGCAGGAGATCTAAAAATGGGTAGTGTCTTGGCGTGTCGGTCTCCAAATGCTTATAAACGGCCAACTTTGCACGGTCTTCCACAAAAATCCAGACAATGCAATATGCCCATACAATCGCAGCTTGTAGCAAGGTGATGTGCGCGATTAAACCCATGGGATAAATGACCAAAAGAGTAGCAGCGACTTTTGTTCCGATGGCCGACCAGAGAAGAGCGGGTGACGGGTATGGTTTTTGTAAAAAGGGCTTGCGGGTCCGCGCAATGAAGAGTGTTAAATGGCCCGCAATAGCAAGCTTAAGAAAAATGAGTGTTTGGATTTGAGGGATGGCCATGTGAAAATAGTCTTTCGCAATCAAGAGCATCCCGAACGTTTCGACGACGCCAATCAGACCTAAAACCGTCGAGACGGTCAATACCCGATGCATGTCCCACCGTACTGGTTTAGGATCCAGCCATGTATTGTCTGTAGCGATGGCCATGATTGGCAAGTCATTAAAGAAGGCCAGTAGAATAATCAGCATAGCCGTGATCGGGTAAAAATCAAAAACCAGCATTGCCAGCACGACGAAAAACATTATCCGAATGGTCTCGGTGATCCGGTAGATTGCGTAGCTATTCATGCGTTCAAAAATACGCCGAGCCTCTTCTATAGCTTTGATGATTACAATCAGGCCGGGAGCCACCAGCACCAGGGCTGACGCAGCCCTGGCTGCGTCCGTCGCACCTGAGACGGCAATGCCCACATCGGCCTGCTTCAACGCAGGCGCATCGTTAACACCGTCACCAGTCATGGCCACAAGATGCCCGCGCTGCTGCAAAGCCTTGACAATGCCATATTTATGCTCGGGAAACACCTGCGCAAAACCATCCGCCGCTTCGATTTTCTCCTCCGCCGCCGCATCCAGGTGATTGATGTCTACATTTTTCAAAAATAATTGGTCGGCTGGCTGAATATTTGTGCCCAGACCTAGTTGCCCAGCAATTTCCCGGGCGATGGCCACGTTGTCGCCGGTCACCATTTTAACCTGAATGCCATGGGCCTCGGCCCGGGCGATGGTATCGCGGGAATCCTCTCGAGGCGGATCAAACAGCGGCAGAATGCCGAGAAGGGTCCATGCTCCGTCTCCCTGGCGTCGCGCCACACCCAGTGTGCGGTACCCTTTGCCAGCGAGTTGCTCCACCGCATCTTGGGCTTGCTTCTGAAGTTCAGGGCCAGGCGCGCAGAGAGTCATGATCACCTGAGGCGCGCCTTTGGTGACGGTCCAAACCACACCGTCAGCATCACGCACCACCGCTTCCGTGCGTTTAGAAACCGGGTCAAACGGAGTGAATTTTTCCTCCTGATAGGCAGCGAGACGAGAGTTATCTTTAACACCCGCTAAAATGGCCATGTCGATACTATCGTTGTCTTCCGCCTTGGAGGCAAGGGCTCCCATAAGAACTAAAGTGTCCTCATCCACTGCCTTGCCAAAGGCCTGCGGCGTGCCCAGGGTAAGAATGTTCTGTGTGAGGGTTCCCGTCTTATCTGAACATAGGATTTCAACTCCCGCCATCTCTTCAATGGATTCCAGACGCGTCACGATAGCACGCATACGGGACAATTTCAAAGCCCCTAATGCCATCGTCACGGAGAGCACTGCCGGCATTGCAACCGGAATAGAGGCCACGGTCAGGATCAACGCAAACTGGAGGAGCTGCACGAATGGGGCGCCGCGGAAAAGTTGGACCGTAACGAGTATGGCCACTAACCCCAGGGCGAGATAAATGAGATAATCCCCTATCCGCAGAACGGCTTTCTGAAAATGGGACACGGCACCGGCCTTCTGCACCAAACCTGCCGTCCGCCCGAAAAAGGTATGCATTCCGGTAGCTGTGACCACTGCTTGCATCTCGCCTTGTTTGACGACGGTGCCCGAATAGGCTGCATCGCCTATTTTCTTACTCACTGGCAGAGACTCGCCCGTTAAGGCAGACTGGTCGATGCTGAGATAATCGCCACTGAGCAACTGCACATCCGCAGGGATGATGTCACCAAGACGGATCCGTATGATATCGCCAGGCACCAGATCAGCCGCAGGAACTTCCTGCCATTGTCCATCTCGCAAGATTCGGGATTTTAATGCCAACTGATTTTTCAACGCTTCGACAGCGCTGGCCGCTTGGTATTCCTGCCAGAACCCAATTACAGCATTGAAAATCAAAAGCAACATAATAATGATAAAATCTGCCCAGTGCCTTACTATCCCGGAGAGGAGGGCCGCCAATTCAATCATCCACGGAATAGGTCCCCACAGATAATGCAGGAAGCGCATAACAGGACTGACTCTGGTCTCTTTCAGGGCATTAGGACCCCACTGCTGAATGCGCTTTTGGGCCTCCTCTGCAGTCAGTCCCTGAGGTGTTGTCTGCAGTTGTGCCATAGTTTCAGAGATAGTAGGCTTGGGCGGCGGTTCTGAGAGATTCTGTGACATATTGTTCTCCTTAGTGGAAAGTTAAGATCAACATCGGCTTCTATCCCTGACTCGATATAACGCTGGAGGTCTCCCGTTGTTGGCACCCTCTTATGTGGATGCCGCTCAGGCTAATTCACTGGACGTAGCGGAATTAACAAGCACCGGATTATGCCCGCGGGTCCGCGCCAGGCAAAAACTCATCCAAAGACTGCAGCAGCGGGGTTAAGTACATCAGTGCGGGGCCCCCGTGCATCATCACGGCCATAAATCCCGCCTCGATAATTTCGTCCTGTGTCGCCCCCGCATGAATCGCGGCCTGAACATGCAAAGCAATGCACCATTCACATTGCGCGGCGACAGCCAGCGCGACATTAATCAGACTTTTAGCTTGGGCGCTCAGTGCGCCGGTGGCTTCAGTCTTGCCCGAAAAAGTTAAAAAGGCCTCGATTTCGGTAGGATATTTCTGTTGCAAGCGCTGAATCAGTCCAGAAACCTGCTGAATACGGTCATTCATTTGTCCCATGAGTGTGCCGCCCCTCTCTGTTGTTTCCGCATCTTCCGCGCTACCCAGTGTAGACTGGCGGTCATAACCCGGAAGGCCAGTGGTCACCCGTCTTGTTCTATTCTACCGTAAGCGGTTTGTTAGCGGCTAGCGCCATCTGGCCCCCAGTTCAAGGATTCCCCGGGCACATGCATCAAAGCGGTGGCGGCTGCTCTGCTTGCAGCGATCTCGTCCGCGTTCATATGCTCTCCAAGAGGACCGCCATCAGCGTATTGACAAGACATGGCAGCGGCGTCCACTATGAAGTCACTGGTAATTGGTAAGGTGGTATTCTCAAATGGGGTATGAAAAGAGGGGTAGCTTGAACACGCAGCCAGGGCGCATTGAAGCGGGCACCGCCGTGCATTTCCGAACAAGAAGCTCAGAGAGTGGTGCGGGGGATTCAAGGAGCAGGCGATTCGTTAAAAGCAGGACAATAGAGGAGGTGCGCTTATGATTCATCTCCCCTCCCACCAGACCAAAATTGTGTGCACGATTGGGCCCGCGTCCGATTCACCCGAGGTGCTGGAACAGCTTCTGCGCAGCGGCATGAATGTCGCCCGCATCAATCTGGCACACGGCAGCCTCACGGAACAGCGGGGGCGCATTTTGCGCATTCGCGCCGCGGCCGCAGCCTCAACGGGCCGGGTTACCATTTTGGCCGACCTTCCGGGTCCCAAGCTCCGCATAGGCATTCTGCCCGCCCCGCTAACACTGACTAAAGGGCAGCACGTCCGCCTAGCTCACCTCGCAGCAGCCCAAGACGACGCAATCCCTCTGGATATTCCGGAACTGGTGCATCCTTTGAAGCACGGGGACCCCGTCTTTTTAAACGACGGATTCATCGCCCTTCAGGTGGAGTCAGTGGATGACCAGGGCATCCACTGCCAGGTAAAGGTGGGGGGGACCCTGGTATCCCACAAAGGGGTCAATCTCCCGACAGCCGGGGTTGCGGGCGGGGCCATCACCGCCCATGATAAAGAACTCATGGCATTTGCCCTGGACCTCGGGGTCGATGCGCTGGGAATATCTTTTGTGGACAGTGCGGCGGACGTACAGACGGCGCGGCAGGCGGCTTCAGAAATGGGGTATTCTCCCTTTCTCATTGCCAAGATAGAGCGCAAGGGCGCCTGGCACCAGATCGATGCCATTCTGGAATCGGCTGACGGGATTATGGTGGCCCGCGGTGACCTGGGGGTGGAAGTTCCCATCGAGGATATCGCCTTGATCCAGAAACGCCTCATCCGAAAAGCACGCGAAGCCCACAAACCCGTCATCACCGCAACCCAAATGCTCGAGTCCATGGTCAGCAACCCCCGGCCCACCCGAGCCGAAGTGACCGACGTGGCCAACGCTATTCTCGATGGCACTGACTGCGTGATGCTGTCCGAGGAATCAGCGGTGGGGGAGTATCCCGTGGATGCTGTCCGCATGCTGGGCCGAATAGCCCAGGTGACAGAGCGCGCCCGCCACGAACAGCCTCTGCCTCCCATGGCAGAGAAGGAGCATGGTGTTCCCAGCATTGACTCAGTCATTGCCAACGACGTCCTGCAAGCGAGCGAGCGCTTGCACCCTGTATGCATTGTCACCCCAACCCAAAGCGGGGCTACCGCAAAACGCGTGGCCAGCTTCCGCCTGCCCTCCTGGATTCTGGCCATGAGCGCTCACGATGAAGTCTGCCAGCGGCTAGCCTTTTCCTACGGGGTCCATGCGGTGACGATGGCCCCGACCGACACGGCATGGGAAGTAGCCGCGCGCGATTGGCTGGGGGCTAGGGGCATTGAGAAGGGCGTCGTTATCCTGACCCAAGGGCCGGACCAGGGACCGCCAGGCGGCACCAACCGTCTGTTGATCATTCGTCTTGAGCAGTCCGGGGACCTGTAACGGCGGATACGGTCCAAAAAATTTGCACGAAACGCGAGAGTTCACTCGCCTATTCACCGGTGAGGCAACTTCTGAATCTTACTGCACCAAGGGGAGGAATAGATGATGGATCATCAAATTGTCAAACTGACTGCCCGGGAAATTCTGGACTCACGGGGAAATCCCACCGTGGAGGTGGAAGTCACACTGGGTAGCGGGGTGCACGCCCGCGCCGCTGTCCCTTCGGGGGCCTCCACGGGCAGCCGGGAAGCTGTGGAATTGCGCGACGGCGACCCGAAGCGATTTGGCGGCAAAGGCGTGCTCCACGCCGTCGACAACATCAAAGAAGTGATTGCGCCCGCAGTCATATCGCTGGATGTGCGCGACCAGAAGCTGATTGACGATACCATGATTGCGCTCGACGGCACCCCAAACAAGTCGCGTCTCGGAGCTAATGCCCTGCTGGGCGTATCCATGGCGTGCGCCCGGGCTGCCGCTGAACTCAGCGGGCTGCCTCTCTTCCGCTACCTCGGCGGTCCCGGATCGACGCGGCTCCCGGTGCCGATGATGAACATCATGAACGGCGGGGTGCACGCCCACTGGCAGGGGGCCGACGTCCAGGAATTCATGATCGCTCCTTATGGCGCTGCCACGTTCCGCGAAGCCCTGCGCTGGGGCGCGGAAATTTACCACGCACTCCAGTCTGAACTGCTGTCCAAAGGGCTGTCGGTCGGGGTAGGAGACGAGGGCGGCTTCGCGCCCATTGTCTCCTCAAACCGCGAACCGCTGGACCTGATTGTGGCCGCAATTGAAAAGGCAGGCCTCAAGCCTGGACAAGAAGTCGGTGTGGCTATCGACGCTGCGTCCAGCGAATTCTACCAGGACGGCAAATACCACCTGCGCACGGAAAAGAAGGACCTGACCAGCCATGAGCTCATTGACTACTACGAGCGGCTGGTGCAAAATTACCCCTTCTGCCTGCTTGAAGACGGGATGGCTCAAGACGACTGGACGGGCTGGAAGGTGCTCAATCAGCGTCTTGGCGGGCTTATCGAACTGGTAGGCGATGACATCTTCTGCACGAATCCCGCCATCATTGCGCGGGCCATCGAGGAAAACGTGGCCAACGCCTCTTTGATCAAACTGAACCAGATCGGCACGCTGACCGAGACGATTGCCGCCACACGCCTAGCGCAGTTCCACGGGTGGGGAGCTTTTGTGTCCCACCGTTCCGGGGAAACTATCGACAGCTTTATTGCCGACCTCACCGTGGCTCTGGACACCGGGCACCTGAAATCCGGCGCGCCGACCAGGGGCGAGCGGGTAGAAAAGTATAATCAGCTGCTGCGTATTGAAGAAAGCCTGGGACCTGCCGCAGCCTACGCCGGCACAGACGCATTTTGCCGGCCCATCAGGTTTTAGGCGGAGATGGGGCGGGAAGATCGATTTCAGAAAAGACAGCAGGATTAGAATTGCAACATCGCTTCACCCTAAGGATCCGGCTGACCCCAATAGCCACCCGGATCCTTTTGGCGCGTAGCAGGACAGTGCTTCCCGCACTGCCATCAGGGCATCAAGGGGAGCGCCCCCCGCAGTGACACATAGGTTTTTTGGAAGATTTGCTTGGCAGCCCAGGGCCAATATCCGGAATGGACAATCTCGCGCGTTCCGCCATAAAACACATCACTTTGCACAAACAGCCCCCGCCCCCCTCCTGTGTCCATGGCCCACAGAAGCTCGGGGTGATAGGGCCTAGGAAGCGGGCGGTGGGTTTGGACCCCGTACCAGTGGCGCACTGCGATGCGCGCTTGAACCATAGCGCTGTGACCCATTTTGGGCCACGGGTGGCTCGCAACGTCCCCCACGGCATAGATGTCAGGGTAATCCGGATGGTTCAGGTAACCGTCTGTAGGAATCCACCCATATCCGTCTTCGATGGCGCTCCCGCGGAGCCAAGATGCTCCGATATAAGGGGGAATCCACAGACTGCCGTTATAATCAATGCGCCGATCCGCAAGAATCACTTCGCTGTCCGTCACTTTTTTATAGGAGGCCCCCGTAATCACCCGGATGCCGCGGCGGGAAAAGGCTTGGCGAAGCCACTGTTGGGCCTGTGGCCCAGCGCTTTCGGCAATGGTCGCAGCCGGAGTCAGCACCACAATGTCTGCGTCTTCGCGCAGGCCGCTGCGCCTCAGGCGGTCCTCCCACAAGAGTGCTGATTCGAGTAGGGGACACTCGCAGCCCACAGAAATTTGGGGAGTCCACGCAGGATTGCCGTGAATCATCCCGGCTGCGAAGACCATCCGTCTGGGGGGGCGTGGCGTCAAGTTTGACGCCGTCTGCCGGGCCAGATACCCTTCGCAGATGCCTCCCCTGTGAGGGCCCAGCCCATCCACAGTGTCCCAGCCTGGGTCGCTCCCTGTCGCCACGAACAGCGCGGCATAGGAAATGGGCGGGTGGGAGACGGTGTAGATCTGCCGCCGTTGGGGGTCCAGACCGGTAATTGTATCGTGAATAAACTGCACGTGGTGGCGCTTCCAAAAGGCTGCCATGGCCATGCGGACAGGGGGGACCACCTGCAGTGGCTCTACCGTCATGGCGTGCACCAGACCGGGACGGTAAATGGTCTCTTCCCACCGGTCGATGACCACAATGTCGAGGGTCTGGGGGCTATAGACCCTGCGCAGCCAGGTGACCACCGCCAACCCTCCAAACCGGGCGCCAAGCACCACTGCCTGCCGTGTCGCCATGGATTCAGGCATCCCCCTCCGAGTCGGGCTAGCACTCATCATAACCACTAGGCGCAACCGACATCCTAGTATGTGCCGGCGCCCGGCCAATATCCACCCGCCCGCACCGTCATCTGCTGATTGCCGCCGCCGTGAAACTTTGGTATAGTCCTTTTCGACACAGAATCGGCTCGGCCAGAGGCCCAGCGCCCCTGGATTAGCGCTGGCGCTCTAGGCCATTAGGACCGTGCGTTTTTCGCGCGGCTATCTGCCGGACTCATTATTGTCACATCCAAAGAACTATTTAGGCGCAGACGCTCTCCATGGCTTGGTGGGCATGATAACATAGAAAGAGCCTTAATATTGTACGATGGGCAGCAGCACACCGGAAGGACGGACAAGTGGATGACAGATCGGAAGTGGCCTGCCATTATTCAAGGAGGCATGGGAATCGCGGTATCACACTGGCCTCTGGCCCGTGCGGTCTCGTCGGCCGGGCAACTGGGAGTGGTGTCAGGGACAGCAATTGACATGGTGCTGCTCAGGCGCCTGCAGGACGGAGATCCCGGAGGCCACATGCGCAGGGCCCTGAAGGCCAGTCCCTGGCCGCAGATGGCCGCAGATGTGATTGAAAGATTTTTTCAGCCGCATGGCAGAAAAGCGAATCAGCCCTATGCCCGCATCCCGCTCTGGACACTGTCACCCAACCGGTGGAGAACCTCACTGGCTATGCTGGGGGGATTCGCAGAAGTCTGGCTGGCCAAAGCAGGGCAGGCGGGAACGGTGGGAATCAACCTGCTGACCAAAGTCGAGCTGCCGAATCTGCCTATTCTCTATGGAGCCATGCAAGCTGGGGTCGATGCCGTGCTAATGGGTGCAGGAATCCCGCGCGAGATCCCCGGAGTGCTGGACCGTCTTGCAGAACATGAGGAAGTTGCCATGCGCTACACGGTGAGTGACGCGCCCTCTGCCGGCAATTCTGTCATTCGCTTCAATCCCGCCGATTACGCAGAGTCAGCGCCAAGCAGCCGTCTTCACCGCCCTGGGTTCTTTCCCATCATCTCCGCGGCCACTCTGGCTGTCATGCTGATCAAGAAAGCTACAGGAGCCGTAGACGGCTTTATTGTCGAGGGCGCCCGTGCCGGGGGGCACAATGCGCCTCCGCGCGGGGTGATGGAGTATGACGCGATAGGGCAGCCTGTGTACCATCCCCGCGATACAGCGAACGTCACAGCTATCGCCAAATTAGGGTATCCTTTTTGGCTGGCGGGCGGGTTTGGATCACGTTCCGGGCTCCGTTCGGCATGGGAGCAGGGGGCCAATGGCATTCAGGTGGGCACGCTCTTTGCCTACTGCGAAGAATCAGGACTGATTCCCGAACTTAGGCAGCGGGTGTTCAGCACGCTGGAAGACGGCACAGCATCCGTGTACACGGATCCCCTCGCATCTCCCACGGGATTTCCGTTTAAGGTGGTCAGTGTGCCCGGCACCTTGTCGGAGAAGAACATCTATCACAATCGGCCGCGCATTTGCGATCTGGGCTACCTGCGCGAATCCTATCAGGACAGCCGGGGCCATATTCAGCAGCGGTGCGCGGCGGGACCCATGGACGATTACATTGCGCACGGCGGGAAGCTGGAAGATACCTATAGGCGCCTGTGCCTGTGCAACGGCCTGATGTCGGCATCAGGCTACGCTCAGATTCAACACGGAGGCTACGTTGAGCCCCCGGTCGTAACCAGCGGCGATGCGCTTGAAGAACTCTTGCCGCTTCTGGAGCGTTTCGGCCAACGTTTTTCGGCGCGCAACGTCGTTGATTACCTGCTTGGCACAACCGACCTCGAGTCTGGAGCTGCCGATTCTTGACGCCACGCAAAGATACAAAGAGAGACCAGGCACGATTCGCTCCTTGGGTGTTGCGCGTTCCCGGACGGATGTGCTGCTTCCAGTCGGCGTTCTCGCGACAATGACGGTCCCGCTGCGGTGCCCCAGGCAATAGTGGATGAGGTATCGCGCGGCCTTCATCCGGGGGTCGTGCTCGCGGTGATTACGGCTCATCGTGATTCGCGCCATTTTTTAAGATCCAAGACCGATTGCACTGCGCCAGGTGCCCGTTGATGATTAAGTTCTCCGTCCAGAAGAGATGGCCCCCCTCTGTACTATTGACGCACATCGCCAAATTACCGAGTCTGAGATCAATTCCCAAGGCAGATTCTTGCGACACCACCTGCAGCTCTTTGCTGGCAATTGCACGGTGAAGAACCGCGCACGTTCCTTGGTTGATGATGCGCACTTCTTTAATGCCTTGTCCCGCAGTCGTGTCGGAAAGCCACTTTGATGCGTTCGACAGGCGAATCGGCAAGCACTCATCCTTCATGCACAATAGCATTCGTCGAAAGACTGCAGCCTTCTCCATGTAGTGAGGAACTTTCACATCATAGAATCGTGACCGAAATGCACGATCCACGATTTTGAGAATTTGCTGACCTTGACGGTGTGATAGTTAGATTCGTAGCGCAAGTACCGGCCTTCGAGAAAATGGTATGGCCGAATCGAATACCATCCGACATTGTAGAGAGTCTTTGCATACTGGCGCATTGCTCGCGCGTTTGAGAAGAAAACCTTCTGGGGAGAGCGTCAGTCAATCGGGCGCCGTAGTACACTGGGAGCTGTACTACGGCCCAGAGGGTAAGCATCCGGAAACCCGTCATTGCCGGATTCTTACCCTCCAGCAAAAAAAACGCGACGGTACTTCCTGTGAGTTTTGGCGCATTATCGAGCTGTATCCACCAGTTTTACTCTTTTTTGCTCCGCGCGCAGTCTCACCTGAGGGGATGGATCTGGGGATGCATGTCCACCTGGCAGGGCAGACTCTGGCTGTATCTTCCCTCATGACACCGGTACTGCCTTGCGGTGTCGAAAGTCGGTATCGCTGACCTTGCATCACCAAAAATTTACACAAAAAAAATCTGCTCATGGTAAAATGCTTACGATTCATCATGCGATTTTTAAAGGGAGTTTGCTGTATGTGGCCGTTCCATTTTCGAAAACAAGGGAGTGCCGCGCCGGACAACCCGTCTGCAGAGACAAGCGATGCGGGCGCATCCTTGTCGGCACTGACCGAGCAACTAAGTAAATTCATCCGCTGGAGCTACCGCAATCAAAAGACATTGGCAGAGTCGCTTCATAATATTGAGCAGGGCTTGGCTAACGTCAGCAGCGAAGCGGAAAGGCAGAGGGAAGTTGCGGCGCAACAGTCCGACAACACGGCCTTGCGGCTTATCGCCTGGCTCGATGACCTTGACGCCCTCTGTGCAACCCCGGCGGGACCACCGGCAGAGTGGAGCTCGCTGTTCAGCAAGTGGGCCGGCAACCTTCAAGATGCGCTATCACAATACGGGTTTCACGATATGGACATTTTAGGAAAAATCTATGACCCCCGGCAAGCGGAAGCCTTGGGGACCACCCACGAGTGCGACCGTACGGGCAGTCACCCTGCCCCTTATCAGGTTGTCCGCCTTCTCCGACGTGGATTGACGAAGGACGGCCGACTCTACCGCAAAGCCCAGGTCATTGTCTACAAGGAGGGCGAGGAGAATGAGTAAAGATGCCGAAGGCGCAGGCTTTCGCCCAGTCGTCGGAATTGATTTAGGCACGACCAATTCCTCAGTCGCATATATCCGGGAAGGAACTCCCTATGTCATCCCCTCTCCTGAGGGCGATGTTCTCCTTCCGTCATGCGTACTCATTGACACTCAAGACCGGGTGATTATAGGTAAACATGCGCGTGACGGTTTGGTGGCGATGCCCGACCGCTCAGTAGCGGCTATCAAGCGGAGCATGGGTAGTACCGCTCCGGTCACGCTGGCTGGCAAAAAATTCTTGCCAGAAGAAATTTCCGCCTTGATTCTCAAAGAACTGCGCTCATATCTGATTCCCATATTCGGTGAGGAAGATATAGAGGCCGTCATTACGGTCCCGGCCTATTTCAGCGATGCTCAGAGGCGGGCGACCAAGCGGGCCGGGGAGCTTGCCGGATTTATTGTGGAGCGCATCATCAATGAACCGACAGCAGCGGCTCTGGCCTATGGGTTGAATCATAGTCAAGGGCACAAAAATATCCTGGTCTATGATCTTGGCGGTGGCACTTTCGATGTATCGGTGGTGACGGTGGACCAGGGGGTTCTGGAAGTCCGGTCTTCAAACGGCAACCGCCAGCTAGGCGGTGAGGATTTTGATTGGCGCCTCGTCGACTGGATGGCTGAGCGCGTGCAGTCCCAGTTTGGGGTAGACCCTAGGGACAACCTGCGCGCGCGGGCTCTGCTCAAAGACCTGGCAGAACATATTAAATGGACCCTGTCATCGGAAAATACCGCCACCGTGGAATCTCCGGTCCTGCTTGTAGATAACGGCACACCCATCATGCTGAGCACTGAGATCACCCGCAAGGAATTCGTCCAACTGATTCAGCCTTGGCTCAACGAGACGATGGCGTTGGTGTCGGATGTTCTGAGCCAGGCCAACCTGACCCCGCAAGACATACACGATATCCTCATGGTCGGCGGCTCAACCCGTATTCCCCAAGTCCAGTCAATGATTTCTGAATATTTCCAGCAGACGGTTCACAGTGAAATTGACCCGGATTTGGCGGTAGCCCTCGGTGCCGCTGTAGAGGCCGGCCTCAAATCGGGAGCCCTGTCGGAATCAGGGCTGGTGGTGACCGACGTCGCCCCATTTTCCATGGGAATTGCGGTAGCCGAACCCTTATCGGCCGGCCGCTGGGGCCCCGGCTTTTTCAGCCCGATAATTTCACGCAACACCACGATTCCCTGTACCCGCACCACAACGGTGACGACGGTGGACAACGGTCAAACCGAAGTGGAAGTTGAAGTATTTCAGGGAGAAGACCGCATGGTCGCCAACAACTTTGCGCTCGGTTCTTTTCGCCTGACGGGGATCCCACCGGCCATGGCCGGTGAAGAACCTATTCAAGTCACATTCCGATATAATCTCAATGGGATTTTAGAGGCCTCCGCACAAATCATTTCGACCAAGAAAACCCAGAAAATTGTGGTGCACGATGGCCTTGAGAGGCAATCTGCGGCAAGTTTCCAAGCCAGCCAGGCCCGGCTCGAGAGCCTGTGGGCACACGGTCCAGAAGTCACCGAACAAGAGGACGCGCTGGACGCATTCGACACCATGGAGGATGAATTCGGTGGGGAAGGCGATATGCTGGCAGGCGTCGTCCCAGCGGGAAACCAGTCTGATGCGGCGAATGACCTTCACCAAGAAGCAGAAATTACGCTGGCCGACCTGGCACCGTACTTGTCGCATCGATCCCCAAAAATATCAGGCAAGGCTAAACTCCTAGTCAAGAATCTCGAGGCAGCAGCCAACCAAGGCAACTTGGCAGCGCTGCAAGACGCCTTGGACGAGGCGACGGATCTGCTCTTTGAGTGGGAAGCTTCGTTTTGATTGCTGCATCCGTCCACAAATCCCGTGTAAATGGAGGACGTTCCCTGATGGCCAAAAAACCAAAACAGCACCACAAGACCAAAAAACCGCAGCGCCGCCCTTCAAACCCGCCAGCGCCTGTGAAGGCGAGCACCCACTATCAGGTGCTTGGAGTGGATGTCAAGGCTGATGCCGAGACGATTCGCCAGCGCTATTTAGATCTGGTCAAGCTATTTTCCCCGGAAGGAGAGCCGGAGAAGTTCCAAGTCATCCGGGGTGCCTACGAGGTCTTAAGCAATGCGCAAACACGCCGCCAATATGACTTGGAAAGATTTTATGGAGCCTCACTGCAGGACCTGTCTGCTCAAGCGCAGATGCTGATGGCCAAAGAGCGCGTGCAGGACGCGCTATCCATCTTGGAGAAAATTTCAGCAATCCAGCCGTCTGCCGCTACCTACCTTAAAATTGCTCAGGCACACAGCCAGTTAGGCCATGTGGAAGCGTCTGATACAGCCTTCGCCATGGCCTTGGAACTAGCTCCGGACGACGCAAAAAAAATAGAACTGCTGATCAACCACGCCTATTCCACACCAGATCTCTATGAGTGCATCCGGCAAATTGAGGAGATTGCTCAGGACTATTCCGCCATTAAATCGACCGCGATCGCGCAGGAACTGTTTGATCTCTACCTTGACGTGGACCGCCCCAAAGATGCGATGAAATCCTTCAGCCGCTTGATCTCCCGCCGGAAAATCCCCACGCGACATGACTGGGAGGTGTACCTGCAGTGGATCGATGCGATGATGTATGCGGGCCTCGACGCTGAACTGTCCACAACGATCGCCAAGAGAGTGAAGCCAGCCTTGCTCCGCTCATCCGGCCAACCCTATATGGCGGAGGTCACGGCCGAACTGGACTTGCGGCGCAATGAGGCAACCACACGCAAAGACTGGCCCGATGCTGTCACCTACACAGACCTGCTGCTAACTCTCGATCCGTCAAACCACGCATTGCGGACAGCCCGGCGGCGGTACATGGACGGCGCCATCATTCTCCGGCAGCTGGTTGGTGCCCTTTCTGATTTCTCTCTGTCCAATGCTTTTGTATCATACCTCACTGAGAATTACGGAAAACTTCACGCCAATCTGAGCTCTGCCGCCCTTGATGAAGTATTGCAGGAACGGCCTGATGCCCCTTTCCCATTAGGCAGCCATGAGGTTGTAAAATACATGGAAAATCAGTACCCAAGGCTTTACCGGGCGTTGCAGCCCGACCTCATCCGGTGGCCTTCGGAGTCTGCGCCCCGCTAGGCCCGCCAGTATGCCGACTGTCCGCGCTGGGCTCCCCTAAAGGGGAGCCCAAATTGTTTTATGATGAAACTGGCCATTCTTGCGGCCAGCCCGCTGAGTGAATATCAGGACAGTACCGTCGGTTTGCAGCCTCTTGGAACTCCCAAACTCCAGATCTCGCAAAAGCGCAACGCACTGAGGAACGATCGTCCAACAAATTCCATAGTATTCCTTAACAGGGTTGTTTTGGTAAGGGGGCGGTGACATTGGGAGATACAAAGGAATCTGTCGATGTCCGGGTAGCCAGACTTGAGGAACGCTCGGACAGTCTGGATAAGAGGATTCAGGCATTGCAGATGGACATTAAAGACACCAAACAACTAATCGCCAATATGGACCAAAAGCTCGACCGAGCCATCGAACTCAGTCGGCGCAGTGTTCCTATATGGGTGCATTACGCCCTTTGGTTTTTGTTTGTCATATTAGGCATAGCGCTCCGGGGTCAAATTAAACTCTAGTCCGTGAGGTTAGCAGACGCCGCGACTTGCCCGTGCCCATAACGGATTAGGGCTGGCTCCCACCTTTTGCTGGGCCATTCAGTCTTTCCCGCTCCCCTTTTAGATAAGATACTCCCACAGGCCACCGTCTCGCGGCAAAACGTTTGCCGACGGGGGACAAAAGCAGGGACAAATAACCCCTGCGTAAAGTATGGCCGGCGATCTTCCCTTACTTTATAGTTAACCAGGGATCGGTACAGTAATTGACGCTTCTTAATAACTACGGTTAAGTGGTCACATATTTGGTAAGATTTTCGGACGCGCGGAGGATAATCATGACTCTAATGACATGGGCCTATCTGATGTTTTTAGCCACATCGATAGGTGGCGGTATTTTGTTTTTTGTGTACGTTTTGCCCGGAAAGAGGTTTCCCCTGACGACCCTTATCGGGCATCTTGTCCTCGCCACGGCCACCATGCTGATCTTGTTGATAGCGTTCGGCATCCAGCACACCCGAATTGCGAGCATCCTCGGATGGACAGTGCTGACTTACATGTTGACGTTTATTCTGGGACTGGCATTTTTCTTACGTTTCGACCTCAGGGGACGCCGCCTTCCGCTGCGTTTTCTAGGTGCGCACGTGTTTCTTACGGTGGTTACGTTCGTCCTTTTTACCAGCGCTGTTTCCCTCCGTATTCCCTACGGCAACCCTCAAGGAATCTTGAAGACCGGCAAGCAAAGCAGTTTATGGCAGTTGATTCACCGCCACAACAGTCTGCACCAGCCGCCCGCGCATCCTCCGAACTCGCTTTAGCATGCAGCGGCCGCAAAACTGGTCTCTCATCCAATTTCCAGACGCAACACGACGCTCCCGCCAGTTCGTACGAGCCGACGTCCGTGATCTTTAATGCCATCCCTTATAGGCAGTCTATTTGAAGGGGTACCAAAGGAGGGGACAAATTCCCCCTTTCTAAAGGATTGTCGCACCTAGTCTTTTTTATTACTTTAAGCATTGTCAGTACAAATTGGCGCCTGTTGAAAGCACTAGTCCGATAGGAACTGGTAGGGAAACAACAGTTGCCCGAATGCACCGAAGGAGGTGGAACGATGGATCACAAGACGGCTGAAGAACCAGAATTGTCTGAAGAATCGACGTGGAGCAGACGGCAGTTTCTGTGGGGTGTGGGCGGGATTGCCGCGGCCGGCGCCGTCACTTTGTTCGGGCGTCGCGATATCGTCACCGCAGCGCGGGGAATCTTTGGTTCACCAGTCGATTCCGGAAGTATTAAGTTTTACGCCTATGATTATTATTTCGTCCCCAACTATATGACATGGCGCGTAGGGGATTACATGCGGGTGACCTTTCAAAACCAAAGTCATACGCACTGGCACGAATGGACTATAGGACGCCACGTGAATGAAGCGTATTTCCAGGCCTTTGGCGAAATGAGCGCCGACGCATGGCAGACGGACTTCTGGGACAATGTCCCAGTAACATTGAGCAATCCGTACAACATTGACAACTTTGTGCCTAACAAGGCGATCGTGACTTATGACGGTCCGAAATATCAGTTCAACATCGAAAGCGGCGGCGACTTCAGTCCGACGCTCAAACCAGGCGGCAGCCTCACACTCTCGTTTCAGGTCCCGAACAAGCCAGGTTTGTGGGATTACGGGTGTTTTGTGCAACAGTACATCCACTACCGTACCGGCATGCGGGGCAAACTAATGATTTTGCCGTCCTAAAGGGCAAGGTGGAAGGGAGGAGAATGTCCATGGATGTCGTCGGTTTTGGAATACTGTGGGTCGTGCTGTCCATTTTAGGAGAACTAGGTGTTAGGGTCATCATCCACAATGATCCGCTCTACTATACAGCGTCAAATATTGGATTGATGGTAGAAAACGCTATGGATTTTCTCTTGGTGGTGCTGGTTCCCATTTTTATTTTTGTGGGACTGACTCTGATTTGGTCCATGATCCGGTTCCGTGTCAAACGGGGAGAAAATCCGATACTGCCCGAAAAATTCGTCCGGAACAATAAGTGGTTTGTCGGAAGCTGGGTAATAGGGAGCATAGCCATTAATTTGCTCTTTTTTTTACATCCTACGGCGTCAGCTACGGAACAGTTTTTTGCGATGGAAAATCCTCAATCCCCTCAAAACCAGCAGGCGGTCATAGTCGACGTCACAGCGCGGCAGTGGGAATGGATTTTCAGCTACCCGCAGTATGGTTTGAAGGAAACACTGAATGCCAACGGACAGGACCAATTGGAGCTCCCCGTAGGCCGTTCAGTCAAATTCGTCCTGCGCTCGTATGATCCGTATCATACCTACGACCAATATGTTGACGTGATTCACAGTTTTTGGGTGCCGTCATGGGGAATCAAAGAAGACGTCATTCCGGGAGAAATTCGGTCCATTTACATTACTCCCACCAAGCTCACCTCGTTTGCCCAAAATCCCATGTCCCGAGTTCAGTGCGCTGAAGTATGCGGCCCGGGACACCCATGGATGGAAGCTCCCCTCAATGTCGTTTCAACGGGGCAATTTCAGAAATGGATTCAATACCAGAAGAATCTCCAAAATGGATTAAGCTAAGTGGCTCTTTCCTGGTGTACCACAGATGGCAGAAGCGACGTAAGTGACGTAAGGAGGGATTATGATGGCACAAACTAATGTGGCGCCGACATCAACCCGCGCTGCCCAAGGGGGAAAACGCAGGGTCATGCCGCCGGTACTGCGAGCATTTTTATGGTCAGGGATCGCCTTTGTGGTGGTCAATACGTTTGTCGACGTCGTAGACCCTTTTCGCGGCCACCCCTTTGTAACGGGCCCGTCAGCCACGTTTGGCTGGGTTGCAGCCGTTATTGGCTGGCTGCTCGGGGTAGGTGTTTGGGAGTCAGTGGCACTGCCGCTGTTCGGGTATCCCGACACGTGGCGCGAGAAGTCCGCAGGATGGCGCCGTTACTTTGAATACAGCACGGACCACAAAGTGATCGGGCTGCAGTATTTAGGATCTGCGATGGGAGGATTTTTAATCGCGGGGGCAGTGGCCATGCTCATGCGTGTTCAACTGATGAGCAATCACCTGACGATCTTCCGCTATCCCACCAATTACCTGACGGCGGTAGGCATCCATGGAACCATTATGATGTTCTCGGTCGCCAACGTTGCCTTGTTGGGCGGTTTTGGCAACTACATGGTGCCCATGATGATTGGCTCGCGGGGCACGGCCTTCCCTAAACTCTCTGGGATCAGCGTGTGGCTGGTGCCAGCTGGCATCCTGACCGTTTTGTTTAGCCCTCTGCTGGGCGCGTGGACTACGGGGTGGCGAGGCTATGAACCGCTGGCCAGCCAGGATGCCAACGGCATTCTGTTCTACTATTTGGGAGTGGCCGCACTGACCATGTCCACATTTATCGTGGCTCTGAATATGGTGACCACAATAATGTTTAGGCGCGCCCGCGGAATGACGTGGAACCGGTTGCCGCTGTTCGCATGGGGACAGTTGACCGTCGGCCTGCTCGTCCTCATCTGGATTCCGGAAATTCAAACCACGTTTGTGCTGGCACTGCTGGAAAAACTCATTCCGTTCAATTTCTTTGCAGCCACCGGCAGTGTTATGAGCTACTTGGAATTATTCTGGCTGTTCGGCCATCCAGAAGTGTACATGATTGCTGTTCCGGCATTTGCGCTGTGGAATGAAATCATACCCGTTATGTCCCAAAAGTCTCTATTTGCGCGCGACTGGGCCGTCATTGGCCTGGTGTTCGTTATGATGCTCAGCGGCCTAGTCTGGGCGCATCACATGTTCACCAACATCCGGAACAGCGAGTTGCTACCCTTTTCCTTTTTCACCGAAATGATTTCCATCCCGACCGGGTTTGCTTACATGGCTGGGATCGGCACGATGTGGAAGGGCAAGATCCGGCTGAATACCCCCATGCTCTTAATCTTAATGAGCATGTTCAATTTTCTTATCGGAGGTTTAACGGGAGTACTGTTGGCCGATCCCATGGTGAACCTCCAACTGCACGACACATTTTATGTGGTTGGACACTTTCACTACACGGTGATCGGCAGTCTCGTGTTTACTGGGCTGGCTGGGGTCTATTACTGGCTGCCTAAAATGTCTGGGCGCATGTACAATGAATTCTGGGGGAAGTTCTTGTCCATTGTCTTGTTTTTGACCTTTAACATCACGTTCAGTCAATTCTTTCTGTTGGGTCTGCACGGCATGAACCGGTGGGTGCCAGCGTATCCCCAGTACCTGCAACCCATGAACTTCGAGGTGTCGATTTTTGCCTTCTTTCTCGGTGCTTCTTTTCTGGGCCATTTCATTCACATATTCTGGGCTTGGGCAAAAGGTCCGAAAGCGTCAGAAAATCCATGGAATGCCCGCACCCCCGAGTGGTTTACCACATCGCCGCCTCCTCGCAACAACTTCCCAGTTGAACCCGAGATCGTTTCAAGTCTTTATATCTATGGATCTTCTCAGCCGGTGTCGGTCCAGTTTCCTGCCGAACAGGAATTAGCCGCAGCCAAGGATCCGGACGGAGAAGGAGGACCTGTTCAATGACTAATCAACCGGTCAGCATGAGCACAACCAACCGGAAGGGAAGGCCAGACCCTGCCCGCCGGATGGGACGGTTTGGAATGATCATGTTCATCTGCAGTCAACTTGTGCCGGTGGTTGTGCTCGTTGATGTACGCTACCTGTTTGTCGGCAGCTATGTGTCAGCACAGGCCAACCAACCGGTCGCCCTTTTCGTGGCCCTCTTGATGGCCGTCAGCGGGGCAATGGCGTGGACTGTCCGCAATTCGGCGACCCAGGGACGTGACCAGGTAGCCCGGGTGAAGTGGATGGTGCTGCTGGGCGCCGGTGCCCTGCTGGGTGTCCTGTACCAGTGGTCCGTCCGGTTCATGTCGCCTGGCACGCGCTATGGCGAGGTGTTCTATACGATGACGGGATTCGCCGTGTTTTATCTTATCGTGGGCTTGGTGGGACTCTTATCGTATATCTCACGCGTCCGGCTTGTGAAATCCTCGAGTGACAACTATTGGCACATGGAAGCCGTCGCGCTGTTATGGGCCGGAGTCTCTGTCATCTGGATCGTCACCTATGCAGTTCTTTACCTGCTATAAAATGATGAAGGAGCGCGTATAATCATGGCGAATAATTTTTGGCCCCACCTTCCTCTCAACATCCCCTATAGTCCGGGAATCGCTCACTGGTGGGACCCCATGTGGTGGGTTTTCCAAATTGTCGTGATGACAACATTACTCATTACCTTACGCAAAGTCGCACTGGATATCGACCGTGAGCGAGGGGAAAAACGTTCGCCGCAATCTCCCCGCTGAAGGTAGACCACAAAGAGAGCGGCATGCGGCGACGCATGCCGCTCATCATGGGGAGGATCGAAGAAATCCGCAATGAAACAGGAAAACACGGTGGACTCACTCGGAAGTAACAAGAATCGGTGGGACGAGCAAATCGTCGTCCAGAAAATCAACGGTCGCCACCAAGCGGGACTCTCTATCTCCTCGGAACAGGTGCGGCTGGAAGACGGGCCATTGTGGGCAGCTGCACGCCGTTATTACGGAAGCTGGGCTGATGCCGTAAAAGCCGCACACCTCACCGTCCAGGACGGACGCAAGGCGGCCTCCAAGCAGGAGCGCTGGTCGCGCGAGCGCATCATTGAAGAGATCCAAGAATACGCCGATGGCCCGGAGCCCTTGTATGCTCACCATATGCGCTCTCAAAACAACAAACTGGTGTCTGCCGCAACGTATTATTTCGGTTCCTGGAGCCGGGCACTGGAAGCCGCTGGATTTAATCCCCATGCAGTGCGCGCCTCCGTTCCATGGACCAAAGAACGTGTGCTGTCGCTCATCATCGACGCCCAGTCCTCGGGCGCTGACCTCAAAGACAGCTCCGCACGCTTTTGGAACCGACCGCTTTACCGGGCTGCTTGCGAACAGTTCGGATCATGGAGCAGTGCGGTCGCTGCCGCCACCGGCAGCGACCGCACGCATGCAGAGCGCTGGAGTCGGGAAAGAATTGAAGCTCTTGTCATAACCTATTTGAGCCATGGCTTTACCGTCAAGGACGCCATGTTCTATCATCCACGCCTGTCGCATGCCATCAATGACGCATTCGGCAATCTTGCAACCCTATCCAATGAATTGGGATCAGCTCCAGAACTACGCCACGAGGATGTGGCAAGCCGGTTGCGACACCTGAGGGAAAGACGGGGTTGGACCGCAGCCGAACTCGCAAAATCTATACAGTGGCCGCTGTTTTTGGTAAAATCCTTTGAAAGCGGGGAGGTGCCCGTCCCATGGCACGCCGTGTGGATCTGGGCTAAAGCCACCTCTCAGCTCGGCGCAGTTGTCCACTGGACCCGCCGTGATGCTGGTTTGCCTTTTGGACGCCGTTTTGCTATCCGCAAGGCACAGCATGGGCTGGCGTTCCACAGGGCCTCGCAAAGCAATTCGCCGTGTTTTGTGGTAGGAAAAAACGGATATATTCAATATTGGAGCGACTCGCTCTCTCATTTAACCGGGCTGAGTCGCGACCAGGCGGAAGGTCAATTATGTTCTGACATTGTTCGGACATACCGGCTTAACGGCAAGCCCTATTGTGCTGCGCCGTGCCCGGTGCGCCAAGAGGGTATGGGAGCGAGAGTCCCAGTGCTGACAATGAAGGGACTGGGCAAGACCGACCGTGTGAAGCTGCATATGCTGTTGGATAGCGCGTCGGGATCCATTACGCACTGGTTGGAGGGCATAGCGGTCCCGGCGAGCGGCACCAGAGAGATTTAAGCCTGCAGGTGGCCCTGACTTGACGTTGTTGGCCAGAACTGTCAGGAACATGCAAGCGCTCCTAACGCTGTGGCAAGCAGGGAATAGGGCATGTGGTGCATACCAGAAAGGGGAGGTGGAGGACTGGTGCGGAGCAATCTCCCGACATTTCTTGTCGGCAGTGACTGGCGGATCGTCAGTATCGACACGCAGATCGCGGATTGGCTCGGAATGAGTGTCCCAAATGCTACGGAGCAACTCTGCTATGAAGCCATAGACGCCCACAATCTTGACGGTTCACCTTTTTGTCGTCCAGAGTGTCCCTTGCTGGCAGCGTTCGCTGATAAAGAGATAGTGGATGCGGTCGTGCGGTTAGGGCCGTGCTCCCGCAAAGAGTTGCGTGTCAAAGTGCATTATGCGATTTTGGACCGTCCCCTTCGCATCCTCCATAGCATGGCGCCCGTAGAGGAGCAAGAATCATTTCACAGCATTTTGACGCGGCGGCAGTCTGATATTATTGCGAAGCTGGAGCGGGGATTCTCGCATGGCCAAATCGCCGAACAGTGTCATATTGCCGCCAGCACAGTGGAAACCCACCTCAAGCGCATGCGTTATATGCTGGACTGCCATTCGGACCGGGAGCTAGTGACATGGTACCGGGAGCATAAATAAGGGCAACGCACATTCCGGACCAGTGTGCATTCAGCCACGAGCAGCAATGAGTGGGCGCGGACAGCGATAGTTTTTAGAGGATCAGGATCATGGTATCCAGCAAGAGACCAAATCGGTCCGACGCATATGGGTGAGCGCACGGCAGACCCAAAATCCTGTTGCGCCGCCAGAGCCATATAGGATCGGCCTAAGCGCTGTGCGCGATAGGACGTTAAGCTTTAAGAGGCTGTTTAGTTCCCGGCAGTCCGGTCTTCAACCGCTGCCAGCCTGGTAGAGCGTTCCGCGATTTGGGCAAGGGCTTCCTGCTCTGTGCGTACTCCAAGAATTTCTCGAACCCGTTTAATATGGGTATTCACGGTGCTCAACTGAATGTGCAGTTTGCGGGCAATGGCCGCACGCGACATTCCTTGGGATCGCAAGGCAAAAATCGCTTGCTGGCGCGGCGTTAAATGCCAAGTGGGAGATACTGTCTGGTCGGAGAGAGTAAGCCAATGGACAAGCATCACAGGGTTCTCAACCAAAGTCACGTGCAGTTGGGCAATGCGGTGACCCGTGTAACGGGTTGGAATAAGAATGCTGGCCGGGGTTCCATCAATTGTCTGCAGAAGCCGGCATGAAGGGTCACAGAACTGACTGCCGTCGAGAAGTGTGCCGCGAATCACATCATAACAGCGACGGCCTAAAACTTTCTCCTCAGCCAAGCCCGTCATCTGACTGACGGATTGGTTCCAATGCTCTATGACCAACTCGCTGTTTACTATAAAGCAGGCTCCGTTACTCCACATTATCTATCCTCTATCCACCTTGTACGTTATTGCCGCGACGGCGTGCCATGCATGGAAACAACAGCGGGTATTCACTTGGCAGACGTTAGGCACAATGGCGCGTGACTGTTAGCCAAGAACGGTTATAACCTAATTGAAGTTATTCATATGCGAAACCGTTCAGCATTTGTTAAAACCGAACCATACTTATAGTAATTATACCATAGTGACGTGCAATTTGTCCGCTCACCGTGTTCCACGCCGCCGCACATGCGGTATAAATTTGGATCCGGAAGATAATGAGCATAACTTCTATAACCTTATTGCGGCTCGATCCCATTTCACGATCCCACCGGCAGTACGTTCAGGGAGGACGCGGTAGGCATGAGCTTGAGAAGGGTCCAAGTATGAGAGACGGAACATATCGTGTGCAATTTTCTACGGGCTGTAGCCCCCAGCTTCGTAAAGACAACCTTTGCCAGCTTCCCGCAAGAGCGGGACACGATGCAACTGCCAAAGAACTGCCATATGTCAGGAGGACTTTCGCCGCATTCTTCGGCTAGACATGTGCGTCCCTTGATTCATGATAGGGCTGACCGCATAATTAAAGTGAGCGGGTTTCGCTGTCATGAGAGTTTCGGGGGATTTTCGCCAGTGTCGCATGATCCCGCATGCGGGTTGAAAAGCAGAACGGTTTAGATCGCTATAGTGGGAAAGGCCTGCACTGAGGTGCCACGCAGTGGCCATCAGAAAAAGAAAGGGGACACTCTATGGAATACCGGCATCTTGGCCGCAGCGGATTAATAGTCTCGGTTCTGGGATTGGGAACCAACGCTTTTGGCGGCCGCGCTGACAAGTCGACCTCCATTCGTATCATTCACACAGCGCTTGACGAGGGGGTGACTCTCATCGACACCGCTAATGTGTATTGCGCAGGGGAATCCGAAAAAATCACGGGCGAGGCTCTTCGCGGACGAAGATCTGGAGCCGTCCTAGCCACCAAGGCTGGGCTTCCGGTCGCTGCCGGTCCATATGGGCAAGGAGCCTCCCGCCGCCACCTGATAGAGCAGTTGGAAAAAAGCTTAACGGCGCTGAATACAGATTACCTCGACCTCTTTTACGTGCATACATTTGATCCGACGACCCCTCTGGAGGAAACTCTGCGTACTCTTGATGACATGGTGCAGTCCGGAAAAGTGCGTTATGTGGCAGCCTCTAATTATTTTGCCTGGGAACTGATGAAAGCCCTGCATGTCAGCGAACTCAGAGGTCTCGTGCGTTTCGCAGGCATTCAGACATCGTACTCACTGGCTGACCGCACCCCAGAAGCGGAATTGCTGCCCCTATGCCATGATCAAGGGGTGGGTCTGGTGGCATACTACCCTATTGCCGGAGGAATTCTTTCAGGAAAGTACTTAAAGGGAGAAGTACCCGCCGGATCCCGGGCAGACCGGGACCGGCGCTTTGCCGCACGTTTGCAAAAATCGTATCTGGCGCTCGCCGAACAGGTCTCAGATATAGCCATGCGGCATGGCGCCACCCCAGCGGCCCTCTCTCTGCAGTGGCTGACACAGCGTCCGGGTGTGTCAAGCGCCATTGTCGGAGCAACTTCCGTAACGCAGGCGCTCGACAATATGCGGGCGGTGAACACCCCTGTCAGACAAGACGGCATGCAGGAACTGGATCAGGTGAGCGAAGCATTTATCACAGGGGAAAAGTTCGGCTGGTACCGGCTTCAAAACCAAGCGGCCCCGGATTAATCAGCGCCGAACATTCATGAGAACTGGCCCTGCTTGCGGCCAGTTCTCCAATAAATGCCCTGTTCCTCATACTCCCAGTCTCAGGAAATCAGCCATTCCCGCACGACATGCTGCAACAGGGAATCCGTTGAGCGATTCGTCCCTAGCTGATCCCACAATTGCAACTGACACTCTTGCTGGACCTGCATTCGGCACGGACTGCACCAGTACACAGACGGCGCAGGTGTCTTTTGTCCTGCTTGGGTCCATTCAGGTTCATTGATCCACTGACCGCAATTTGCACAATGGCGACGGGTCATGGCTTATTCCTCCTCTTCTCTTTAATAGATACTAGTATGTAAGGAGGGATTAGAAATATCAATCATTATTACTTCTATTCGATAATTCTGACTACAAAGCGCAGGAAACCTGCCCGCCCTGAGTTTACCAAAGTCACCAGCGTTTACAATATCAGCCCGATAGCCCCAAGCCAAAATCTTGAAGAGCCCAACCGTATTTTTTGCAAAACCGGCAGGGGATCCTGTTCTGCACACGGTCCTGCAATCACGCAGAAGCCCCGAGAGTCTTGCCTCGCAAGAACGCATGATGGTCGGAGCGGCTCATCTGTGGCCGGGACGGCAAGCATTTGATTAGCCTGTTTTGTGAGGTCCAGGGTGGGGCAGACAACCCCAGAGAGGAGCGCCAACAGGACACCGCCCCCCGGAACCCGCGGGAGTCAGAATGTCACGGCGCAAGCGGTGGGGCCGGCGCATCATGCAGGGAGCGCGCCCGCCGCTGCCCATCCTCGGGGTCGACTCTCAGACGGCTCAGGGCGGGCAAGGGGGTAAGCGGCAGGGCCCTCGACAAAGCCAGACCCGCCGCACCGATGGCGACCATATCCGGGTCCGCGGCAAACACTTCAACGCTCTTGTTCACCCCTATCGCCCTTTTCCGGAGCACCACCTCGATTTCCGGCAGAATCCAGTGCGATCCCCGCGCGATTGTCCCTCCTACGATGATATAGCGGGGGTTCAGCGCGTTCAGAATATTAGCCATGCCAATCCCTAGATAGGATCCCACTTGGGCAAACGCGCGCTGAAAGCGCGGGTCACTTTGGGCGTTCTGCATGGCGATATCCATGAATGAGGGGGCAAAAGGATCGCCTCCCGCGATGCCCTCTTCACGCAGATAGCGGGCCAGCGCGCGTTCCGAGGCGTATAATTCCCAACAGCCGTAATTGCCGCAGGCACAGAGCAGCCCCATGGCCGCAATAGTGGTATGCCCCCACTCGCCAGCCAGTCCGTGGTGCCCCCGAACCAGCTGGCCGCCCAAAATGAGTCCGGCCCCCACCCCTATGCCCGCATTGATAAAGACCAGACTCTCGACAGGGCGCCGCAAAAATTCCGCCCAAGCTCCACAGTTGGCGTCGTTGTCGATCACCACAGGCAACTGAATCCGGCTGGCCAAGGCATGGGTGAAGTTCCAGTCCTGCACATCGACATTGGGGAGGTAGTGCACATGCCCCGTCTGGTAGTTGACCATCCCCGGCAAAGCGATACCGACCCCAAAGACTCCATGGGTGCTGGGCGGGCATGAAGCGGAAATATCACGAACATGCTCGGTGATGACTTGCAGCATCATTTCACGAAACGCCCCGTCAGTAGCCGGCCGCAGAGACGAAAAGCGGCGGTCGACCACCTGGCCGCGGGCATCGGTCAACAGGGTCTTGATGGCCGAGATCTGGACATCCACCCCAATACTGAAACCGGTTCTCGCGTTAAATTGCAGGATAATAGGCCGTCTGCCACCCGACGAACTGCCATGGCCTATCTCCACAATGTAATCCTCGGACAGCAATTCGTCGACCAACGAAGACACCGTCGCCCGGTTCAGTCCCGTAAGTTTGGCTATGTCGGCACGCGACACGTTTTCGTGCGCATAAATCCACTGCAACACCGTGTATTTGTTAAGCTGGCGCATCGTCTGGGCATCAATGTTTGTCCGCACACGTATCGCTCCATCGCTGATAGGATAAAGTTAATATAACACATCAATTAAGATCCTGAAATAAAACACAGCGCAACAGATTTTTTCTGCAGTTATACACTTATTCAGGAATTTACAGAACGGGTTGTGTTACCTTTGTTTATTTGTTACATTATAGCCGCAGTAAATTTTACCGGTTGTCAACATGTGGAACTTACCATTAATTCAGACAAGTTTGAGGAGGATAAATGATGGTGAAGCGTAGTGTAGGGATAGGATTTGCCACGCTGCTTGCCGCTAGTACTTTGGCGCTGGCAGGGTGCGGGACGCAGAGCGCGGCGGCTCCAGCCAAGTCAAACAACTCGCCAAAACAGCTGCAAATATTCAGTTGGTGGACTGGAGTGGCCAGCAGCAAGGCTTTGGCGGCTTTGGACGCACAGTTCAACAAGGAATATCCCAGTATTAAAGTCATCAACGAAGCGGTGGCGGGAGGGGCGGGATCCAATGCCAAGGCGGTGTTGGCCAGCCGCATGGAAGCCAACAATCCGCCCGGGACGTTCCAAGTGCATGCGGGACGCGGGTCGCTGTACTCCTGGGTACAGGCGAGCGACATGGCTCCCCTGAACTCGCTGTATAAAGAAGAAGGATGGTACAAGGACTATCCTCAATCATTACTGAATCTTTTGACTTTTAACGGCAAAATCTACGCGGTTCCCGTCGACATGCAGCGGGGAAATGTGCTGTGGTACAATCCTACGATATTTAAAAAATACAACTTGACGGCTCCTACGACATTTTCCCAGTTTTTCAGCGATGCTGCGGTCCTCAAATCGCATAATATTACGCCGCTCGCGCTAGCCAACCATGGCGACTGGGAGGCAACCCTGCTGTGGAGCGATGTCCTGCTAGGCACCGTTGGCCCCCAGGAATATGATGCACTCCTCACGGGTAAAACCTCTTGGAGCGCTCCCGGTGTCACTCAGTCTACCAAGACCTTTGTGAAAATGCTGGCCTATACCAATAGCGACTACACGGCACTGCACTGGCAGCAGGCTGACCAACTCGTCGCACAGGGGTCCGCAGCGATGAACGTGATGGGGGACTGGGCGCAGGGCTACTTCACCACGGACCTTCACCTCACTCCCGGCACGGGATTCGGATGGGCTCCAACTCCGGGCAGCGCCGGCACCTTTGCCGTGGTATCAGACGTTTTCGGACTGCCTTCACATTTGAAGAACCAGACAGCCACATTGGACTACCTTAAAGTCCTGGGTTCTAAGAAGGGCCAGGATATTTTCAACCCGCTGAAAGGCACATTCTCACCGCGCCTGGACGCAAATCCCGCCGATTACGACGCCTACTCCCGTTCGGCAATGCAGTCCTATAAAAAGGACCAACTGGTTTTGGTCATCGGTCAAGGTGCTGTGAATCCTGCCTTTACTACCGCCGTGAACAACGCCATGGACATCTTGATCAGCAATCACAACGTATCCCAATTCGTCACCGCTGTGGCAAGCGCAGCGCAGTCTAGTCCTTTGTCGTAATGCACACGGCAGCAAGTCTTCACACTTGCTGCCTTCTTTCTCAAGGAGGGTCGGATTTGATTAAGAACGCGGTGAAAGAGCCTGACCGGGCGCCACTTATGGCGCGGCGCCCCAAGTGGCGGTTTTCGTGGGACAAGGCTTCCCCGGTCCTGGTGCTCATCCCTTCGCTAATAGCCTTGGGCATCTTCGTTTACGGGTTCATTTTCTGGAACGGCTACATCTCGCTGACCAATTGGAATAGTTACATTCCAAATTTTTCGTTCGCTGGATTGAAAAACTATGCCGCGGTGTTCGAAACGTTCCGGTTTCAGGCGGACATCCGGAATATCATTGTGTTCACCGCACTGTTCATTCTAGGCTGTCTCAGCTTAGGTCTGTTTTTGGCCGTGCTGATCGATCAGAAAATCCGCTTTGAAAGTTTTTTCCGCAGCATTTTCATATTCCCCATGGCGATCTCCTTTGTGGCAACTGGGGTGATTTGGTCATGGGTTCTCAATCCACAGCCTAATGCGGGAATCAATCTGATTTTGCGGGCGCTGGGAGACAGCCATCCCCCGACCTGGTTTTTAAGCCCGATTATCATTCCGTCCATTGGGCTGGGGCTGATCAAAGTCGGAATACCGCTGGCCCTGGTCGCCGTGGCCATTGCTGCCGTATGGCAGATGTCCGGTTTTGCCATGGCCATCTACCTCGCTGGACTGCGGGCTGTGCCGGATGAAATCAAAGAGGCGGCGCGCATTGACGGTGCAGGTGCCTGGCGCCTGTTCTGGTCAGTCATCTATCCTCAGTTGAAATCCTCCACCGTCACTGCCGTGATTATTCTGACGGCCGCTTCACTGAAGGTTTTTGGCTTGGTGTACGCCATGACAGGACCCGGTCAGGACTTTACAACGGATATGCCCACACTGAACATGTTTGACACCACCTTCCAAGGCAGCCAATTTGCAGAAGGGGCCGCGATTGCCACCATTTTGTTCCTGCTGATGGCCGCATTCAGCGTGCCTTATCTGCTATCCGTCTTGCGCGGCGAGAACAGGGAGGAAAATTCATAATGGCCCTCAGACAACTTAACCGGTCATTGCTGTATGTGGTGTTAATCATTTTTGCCGGCCTGTACCTGATGCCGGTTTACCTGGTGGTGACGACGAGCCTGAAATCAGGGGCCAGCATCAACTTGGCCCAGATGTGGGATTTGCCCACGCAGTTCAGTTTTTCCAGTCTGGCTGCCTCGTGGCAAAAACTAGGTCCCAACTTTCTCAATAGCGTCTACCTGACGGTTCCCGCCACAATTCTTTCAGCGTTGATTGGGGCGGCTAACGGTTATTCCCTCTCCAAATGGAAGTTTAAAGGAGCCAATGCCGTCTTTTTTCTCATTCTTATGGGGATGTTTATCCCTTATCAAGCCGTGCTCATTCCGGTGCTCCGGGTGTTGGATACGATCGGTCTGTACGGGACAATTCCGGGGCTGATTCTCGTCAATGTCGTGTACGGCATCCCTATCACCACGTTGATTTTCCGCAACTATTACGCCGCGATTCCGGACGAGATGATCGAAGCCGCCAAGATTGACGGAGCCGGGTATTGGGGTATTTTTCGGAGAATTATCTTACCCCTGTCCGCGGCCGGATTTGTGGTAGCCGGTATCTGGCAGTTTACGCAGATTTGGAATAACTTTCTGTTTGCCGTGGCCATCACGGTTCCCCCTCACCAGCCAGTAACGGTGGCCGTGGTAAATATTGCCGGCAGTCAGACCATTCAGTGGAACGTGCAGATGGCCAGTGCCCTAATGGCATCCATTCCCACCCTTGTCGTGTACATTTTCCTTGGCAAGTATTTTGTGCGGGGACTGTTGGCAGGATCCGTGAAAGGGTAGCGGTCTGTTCCAATCGCTTCCGGATATTGCCAATCAGCGTCAAACCCCTCGGAGGTTGCGAGCAAAGAAGGGTTCAGCCTGGCGGAACAACAGTGATGTGATACCCGTCCATACCTGGAGACATCTTCCGCCGCAATTTCTTGGAATATGCTGTCCGTACAGGGATGCATCTTCGGGAGAACTTCGGCGATGGAGGCATCGCCAGTCTACACCGGGCTTCAGCCCAGCCGAGACTCGGGTGGCGGGTGCCCTTGCGGGAAACCCCCCACCGCCGTCGAGCGATGAACCATGAAGGCGGCCCAGATTGCGTCCGTATTGAGCACGTATGGACAAGTCTATCAAAACGGGGGGCACGTATGCATCAAAAGCCTTTAAGAGTGGTGATTGGCGCGGGCCCTTACAACAATAACCCTGACTGGATTCAAACACAGGCCAGCCAATTAAATCTGCTGAACAGGCAGGACTGGCAAAGATCTTTCGGGCCCTCGAGCATTGCCGCTATTCTGGCTGAGCACGTATGGGAACACCTGTCTTATGAGCAAGGCCTCCACGCGGCGGAGACATGCTTCGATTTTCTTGAGCCCGGTGGGTATATACGCTGTGCCGTGCCTGACGGGTTCTTTCCGGGCGAGGCATACCAGAGAGATGCCCAAGTGGGCGGCCCCGGACCCCAAGACCACCCAGCCGCCAGCCACCAATTTGTCTTTGACTACCACACCATTGCCGCGATGTTTCAGACGGCTGGATTTACGGTCAATCTCCTAGAGTACTGTGATGAATCGGGCGCATTTCACGCCAATCCGTGGGACGAGAAGCAAGGGCTCATCTACCGTTCGCTGCGGTTTGACCACCGCAACAGAACTGGGGACCTAGGCTACACGTCCCTTCTTGTCGATGCCATCAAGCCCCGTTGAGGGCCTCGTGGCAACCCAGCCATTTCGCTGCAGTCCTGCCAGAGAGCGCTGGGCCATTGCACAACTGCGAAGGGGACAAGCGAGAGAGACGCCATGGGCCAGGTAGATGCGCTTTTGGCGAAGCGGCCACAGCCCGCTTCGCCTTGGTCATAATAATAGGCAGCGCATGAGGGATACTGGGCGGGAAGAGGCACTGTCAACAGGCAGAAATCCTTGGCAAAGGAGACTACGTCATGGCGTTCCAGCACGAATGGCTCGAGCCAGCAGCCCTGGTCGCGGTGTGGACCCGGTTATGGGAGCGGTACAAGGTTCCGGGCCAACAGGGATTTATGGAATCTCTGCAGCTTGGGCACCGGCCTTTTTGGGCCTACAACTGGAGTTTTGGCGCACTGCTATCGGCCGCCGGTAAGTTTTCCCTGCTACCGGATGCCAAGGCGCTGATCGGCCGCTTTGAAGAAGATTTGTGGGCCGCAACCCACGTATACCAGACCAATTCCGGACTGCAGGACAGCGTCCCTCGCTTCTCCCCGCAATTCCCGGGAGGAGTCTATTTCGATGACAATGCCTGGGTAGGGCTGGCTGCGGTTGATCTTTCCCGGGGGCTCGGCACAGACCGGTGGATGGCACTGGCGCAGTCCCTCTATGACGGCATACGGGCGAAGGGCTGGGAGCCCAACAGCGGGGCCGTGTTCTGGAGAGATAACCCCAAGGCCACGGTGAATGTCTGCTCGACGGGTCCCACCTTGCTGCTCGGCCTCGAGGTGCAGGCGCCTTCGGAGACAACACTGCCGGGCGAGCTAACAGCTATGCAGGAATGGCTGTGGGCTATGCGGAATTCCCGCGGGCTATTTCATGACCATCAAGACTTGCGCACAGGCCTGGTAGACCCTCACATCTATACCTATAATGCTGGCACCCCGCTCGAAGTGTACGTCCGGCTGGCCGAATGGGCCCCACCCGCTGATGTATGGAGAAGCCGGGCGCAGTCCATCCTGGACGCGCTGCCCCAATTCCTCTCCGATGGTCATTATCCGTGCACCCCCTGGTTCAATGTTGTCCTGCTCCGGGCACTGGCCCGGGCCATGAGGCGCTTTGACGTGTCCCCCTTGATTGCCCCGTTTGCCGGAGAGATGGACCGCGCCTGGCAAAATTTTACCGATAGTGGGGAATGTCTGGCGCTGCCCTGCTCCTCGGAACAACACCACAGCCTTCTCCGTGACAGGGCGGCAGCAGCCGAAACCCTGGCTCTCCTCCACCGTATATACTCCGCCGCCTGACGAAAGCTAGAACGGCAGCCCGGAGAGCGCGGCTGCCGTTCGTTAAGCTTAAGCCTCGTTGATTAAGAGGCACCGCCTAACACCGAGCTCAAGTCGCCCGCAACGCGATGAGCAAATCCCCGGTGGATTGCCTGGAATTCTAAAGTTTGCGCCACCTGCCGCGCCACGTCCTCCATCGGGTGCCCTTGCAGCCACGATGCTGTACGGTCGGCCAGTGCCTCTTCGACAATCGTAGCGACCGGCTCAATTAGGGCCGGCATCATGAACTGGGGATACTTTTCGAGGATCTCATTCCAGTCGCGCTCAATCATTGCCCATGTCTCCGAAGCGGCATGGCGGTTTGCCAGGCACCGTCCCAACACATAGGTTCCGTCCTGAATTCTTACTTCATCCGAACGGTAGAGCTTTAAAGTGCGGGCCACCAGGTCCGGTGTGACAAAGTCAGCCAGTGCATACAGATAGCGCTTCTCGTCCTGGGGCGTTGACGCTGTCTTGAATTCCTGGTAAATCATATCCCATTCCGCCAGGGATCCCGTTGACGCCACCACGCTTACGACCGCCGTCAAGAGGTCCGGGGCGATGGCAGCGCCATGGCTGACATGGGCGGCAAAACGCTCGCCAGCTTCCCGGCGCACTTTTTGGTCCGCTCCTGCTGTTCCTAACAGCCGCACCAGAATGGCCCGCAAGCGGCCTTGCCGACCATCTTCGCCGGGAACCGCTTCCCACCCCACGGCATCGAACACAGGCCGCCCGATCTCCTGAATAAGGGCCTGCAGCGCAATTTGCCCTTGAGGGTCCGCCACCTTGTCGATGACGGCGAGGTGGCGGGACACGGCGCTCCACACATCCGGGTCGCGCTCCGTGACGAATGTGCGCCACAGAGCCACGGCCATAGCTAGTGGCGCTTCGCGGGCCAGCACTGCCGCCCACACATCTTCCGCGAGACCGAGACGCTCGAGAGCAGTCATCTCACCCAGAGCCTCCACCAGCCGGTCCCAGAGAGTCTGGCTATAAGCCACACGGTAGAATCCCCAGCTTCCCTGGTTAGCGGTCACCCATGCTGTATCGGCGGGCACTGAGATTCGGAGGGGCTGCTGGCCGAGCATGACATGGACCGATTCGGAGGTCCCACCGTTCCTGCGGACTCCTAGCACGATGGGTACCTGCCAGTTGCCGCTGCCTTCTCCCTGGTAGCGGAACGGCCTCTGGCTGAGTTCAATTTCGTGGCGCTGGATGTTCCACTCAGCCCGCACCAAAGGATATCCGCCTTGCAGGACCCAGGAATCCATCACTTCCCGCACGGGCTGTCCAGACGACGCCTCTAGAGCGTCCCACAAGTCACCCGTCTCGGTGTTGCCGTAGCGGTGGCGCTGAAGATACTCCCGAATGCCGTTCCGAAAAATTTCCGGTCCCAAATACTGTTCCATCATCCGCAGGACCGCGGCGCCTTTCTCATAGGTCAGTACGTCAAACATTCCCCATGACTCACTGGGGGGGCCGACTGGGTACTCAATGGGCCGGGTGGAGGCCAAACCATCTACCGCCAAAGCATAGGCGCGCCCGGAACCAAAGGAGGTCCACACATCCCACTCGGGATGCAGCGCATCACTGGCCAAAATTTGCATGAATGTGGCAAACGCTTCATTCAGCCACAGACCGTTCCACCACCGCATGGTCACCAGATCGCCAAACCACATGTGAGCCGTTTCATGGGCGATGACCCCGGCCACCTGCAGCAGCTCCATTTGCGAGGCGTGGTCCCGGTCAATGAGCAGAGCCTCTTCGCGGTAGGTCACGCAGCCTAAGTTCTCCATAGCGCCAGCGGCGAATTCGGGGATGGCGACATGGTCCATCTTATCGGCCGGGCAGGGAATTCCAAAGTAGTTTTGAAAAAACCGGAGAGTATCAACCGCCGTCTCTTCCGCGAAATCGGTCAAGTGCCGGAATGCAGCCCGGGCGGCGATCCTCACGGGCACCTGGTCCATCATGACAGGAGGAGTCAGCTCAAAGGGCCCGACCACGAGCGCCACCAGATACGTGGACATCGGCATGGTGTCAGCGAACGTCAGCCGCCGCCTGCCTGCGTCGTCAAGTTCGCTCGCGACTTCGCGGGCATTGGACAATCCGGTCAGTGCGGGGTCGATCACCAGGGTGACCGCAAAGACCGCCTTGAAGTCCGGTTCATCCCAGCAGGGAAATACCCGGCGCGCATCGGTCGCCTCGCACTGGGTCGACGCGATGGTCACAGGCGTCTTGCCAGGATCGGTCACTGTCGTCCGATAAAATCCGCGCAGGTCGCTGCCCAGCCTTCCATCAAACCGCAGCGACAGGGTATAGAGGCCCGGCTTAACCATCTCGGGCCAGCTAAGAACGACCTGCTCATCGGCCTCACGGTACGATATCCTTCCGGACAGCGCACGGGCTCCCGCAGATCTGAGCACGACGTCCTCCAGAGTCAAATTGACAGCATTGAGGATGAACTCCCTGACGCCGTCCACCACCTGAATTTCCACCGAAGCTCTTCCCGTGAACACGGCAGCCGGCAAGTCTGGCGCAATTTCCAACTCATAGCGTCGGGGCACCACTGTGTGCGGCAGCCGGTATGGGGCGTGTTCTGCCATTGTATCCCTCCGTAAGGGGCGTCATTCGCGCCGCAAGGCGCTTGCCTTCTTTCTAATTGTCCGCGATATCAAGCCGGGTGTTGGGTCTCGAGGGCCGGACAGATGCATCGCAACCTCCGGCAACGCCTGATTATCCCCTCAGACTGCGCGGCCTGACCATCGGCGAACTCTTTCAGCTTACCACTTGTTTCCAGATTTTTCACATCGGTGGGCTGGTTTCCGGCACAGGGACGGACCGGGGAGTCGATCTCGTGAAATGCTGCCTGTTTCCCCGCTAAAGACAGAGTGCTCATCCTTGGGACAGACCAAAATTCTCACCGACTTATTGACAAATTGAGGTAGAAGAGTTACATTGTGAATGAAATCACAAGCAAAAAGGAGGAGAAATTATCATGGCCAGCAAATTTCCTGAATACGGGGTACTGTGGACGGGCCGCGTCGGAATGGCTCCTGTAGTGTTCTACCGCATACGGAATGCATCCAGTTACTATACTCTCGCACGGTATCTCCAGCGCCATCCCGAATGGGACAGCAGCTTTCACTGGAAGGCGGGGCGCTGGACTGGATATCAGCGGGAACTGGAGGCAAAGGGCGCGGCGTGGGTTCTTTACCAAGAGACCGCTCAGGGGTGGCGGGTGAGCGCTGCATCAGCACCATGGGATGGGTCGCGTTCTCAGCTGCCGCAAGCCTTAGCGGAAAAGATGTCCCTGCAAGTGTCTTGACGGCCTTCCCGCCCCTCGGCAGATGCGCCTCCACGCATGTGTCTGGAGTAGGGAATAGCTGACCCCGCCCAGAAGGCCAGGGCCCGTGGCTAGAGCCAGCCACATCCACCTCGGCAAAGCCGCAGCGTCAGTCCCCACTAGCATCAACACCATGAAGAGGACCCAGAGGCCTGGGATGAAGAACACGGGCCAACGGTAAAGCCATCCATGGCTCGCAGCATTCGCCAGGCGGCGGACCATCAAGCGCTGTTCGCGGCCACTGACCCACTGGTCTTGTGAATCCAGGATCAATTCGAATAAGGGTATCAGCGTAACACTCAGGCACTGGTTGCTCTGGTCGGAGGTTATAACAACGTCGTCGACGCATTGGTCCGACCACTGGCTTGAGACGGTCACGGGATTTGCACCCAGGGTCCAGTCAGCTACAGGGTACACGTGACACCGGCCATCTTGCACGGTGATGCCAATCATCCGCAGGTGGCGGGCATCATCAAAGTGCCAGGTCCACCGCCACTCAAAAGGGCTCTGCCACATCGTCCGCCGCAAATCCTCGGCATCCTGTCGTGCGCCGAGGGGATGGGGGACCGACACTCCGAATCCGGCCCATGTCAGGGCAATTGCCGATGGGCGGAGATCCACTGCAACCGCGTTCCCGAACACCGCGTAAACCGGCAAGGGCATCTGAGCCAAAAGCTCATTGACCATTTTCTGCAGACGGGGAATCTGTGCATGAAGCTGCCCTGGGGTGGTCGCCGCGGTCCAGACCATCCGCCCACCTTCCACACTGTCCGGCGCAGCCATCTGGTTCATGGCGCAAACCGCATTCCAAATATCCTCAGGATTCTTAGATGTCACGAATTACGCCCCCTTCCCAAACCGCCCAGACCATAGCCACCCGCAACTTGTTCTTGACTCATTTTATCGGCAATCAGCGCACAGATCCACAGTGGCGCCCGGATTTTTCACGCTAGCGCGCATTTGGCCGCCGCGTGTTGCCCAACTTGGTGGCCCACTGCAGCAATCCAAGACCAGCCCCGATTGTGCAGGACAGACGGCACGGCAGCGACCAGGGATCCAGCGGCGCCCGTGATCACGCCGACAAAAGAAATCTGTCCAAACACCTTAGTGCGGTTTGCGGATGTAACAGAATCGGCCAGCAGCGGTTGTTCGGCGGGCAGAAAGGGGCCCCATGACCCTCCGCTGCCCGCGCCACCCAATCCGGAGGCCAGTACGACTACCCACATGGCGGGGGAGAGGGCCATGGCCAAGCCGCCAAGCACAGCTAGCACGCCGAGACCGATGAGTGAGCGCTTGCGCCCGCTGTCAGCCAGCACCCCCACCGTGGCCAGCAGCACCACGCTGACAATCCTCGTCAGCGACAGCACCAGACCGATTTTAGCCGCGCTGTACCCCGATACCGCCAAATACAGAGGGAAAACCACCGTCAAAATGCCGTGGAAAAACTGCGTAATGCGCGATTCGTGTAAAGCCAAGGCAAGTTCCGACCCATAGTGCTGCAGAAGCCCCCCGCTCCCCAATGTCCGTGTCAATTCCTCTATGCGTTCATTCTCAGTGTAGCCCTCAGGTTGTCCCCGCAAGAGTGCACAATGTACCCTACCACCGTGCTGTCCCGGGTCCACTTCAGGCTGGTCCCCGCCCCGAGCCCAAGAGCCAAGCAGGTGTTCGCACAAATTTACTGATACGATACTATTCCTATTTGCCCGCACAACGTATGTCCATTCGTCCCCAGTTGTCTTCCCCAAATATCGCGGGAAATCAGCAGACGGCAAAAAAGGGGAGAGGCGGCACCACATGACTCTGTGCCGTCTCTCCGCTGACTGCGCTGGTCTAACGTGTTCCAACTATTTGCTACCTCTCCAACACGAGCCATTCGGTCTCCCGTTCCTCATCGAGATGATGATAGTAGCGGCCACCGAAAAATACTAAGGGTTGGGGCCCGTCGTAGCCAACTCCAAACCGGGAAACCCGGGCAATAATGAGGATGTGGTCACCTGCCTCCACTTCCTGCACGGCGGTGCACAAAAACCATGCGGCCGCTTCGTCCACCACGGCATAGCGGCCGTCCACGCCATGAAAAGGAACGGGCACAGGCACTGGCTCAGCCTGAGTCGCGGGACGCCCTCCGAATTTGTCAGACCAGTACTGCTGGTCATGATTGAGGATGCTGATGGCGAAGTTTGGCTGGTGTTGGAGAACTTGGCGCATTTTTGCCGACCGGTTGAGGGCGGTGGCCACCAGGAGGGGCTCCAGGGACACGGACATAAAAGCGTTCGCTGTCATGGCGTGCACATGGTCGCCTTCCTGGGCGGTGAGCACCGTCACCCCGGTCACGAATTGTCCGCAAGCTTGCCGAAAAGCTCGCAATTGCTGCCGCGCTGCCTCTTCCTCGGACATGGTGGTCTCCTTTCCTCTATATCCCCAGACGGGGAATCGGATGCGATCCAGCTGCGACGTGCACTGTCTTGGTTTCTGTATAGAAGTCGAACGAGTAATGTCCACCCTCGCGGCCAAATCCTGACCATTTTGAGCCTCCGAAGGGCGTGCGAAGATCCCGGACATTCTGCGAGTTGACCCACACCATACCCGCTTCAATGCCCTGGGCAAATCGCTGAGACCGGGCGACATCGCCGGTCCACACATAACTGGCCAGTCCATAGCGGACATCATTGGCCCACAGCATGGCCTCCTCTTCCGTATGAAATGGCATGACGGTCAGCACGGGACCGAAAATTTCTTCCTGCGCCACCCGCATGTCATTGCGGACCCCTGTCAGCAATGTGGGCTCGAGGTAATTGCCCTGCGGGAAATCCGGAGGACGCCGCCCCCCAGCCACCACCGTAAAGCCTTCCACAGGCGCTAAATCCACATACGACTTCACGCGGGCCCAGTGCTCAGGATGGATCAGCTGGCCGATGTCGGTCTCGGGGTCGAGGGGATGGCCGACTTTGATGCGCTGGATGCGGTGGGAGAGGTCGGCGACAAACCGGTCATACACCCGGTCTTCCACAAATAGCCGCGAGCCAGCGGTGCAGCGTTCGCCGTTCAGAGTGTAAATGCCGTACAGCACCGCATCCAGTGCCCGGTCAAGGTCCGCATCGCCAAACACCACCACCGGAGATTTCCCGCCCAGTTCCATGGAAAACCGTTTGAGAAAATCGGACCCGGTGCGCATAATTTCTTGCCCCGTCGTGGTCTCGCCGATGAAGGAAATGAGGGGCACCCGGGGGTGGCGCACGAGTGCCGCCCCGGCACTCTCTCCAAATCCCTGCACCATGTTGAAGACCCCGGGTGGGAGATCCGCCTCCTGGATAATGCGCGCCAGGCGGTAAGCGGTGAGGGGAGACCATTCGGCGGGCTTGAGCACCGCCGTGTCTCCGGCCGCCAGGCACGGTGCGATTTTCCATGTCTCCAGCATCAAGGGCGTATTCCAGGGAGTAATCAAGCCAGCCACCCCGATGGGCTGGCGTACGGAATAATTCATAAAGTGCGGGGCATTGGGAAAAGATTCCCCGGTCATCCGAGTCGCCATCTCGGCAAAAAACCGAAAATTGTCCGCTGCCCGGCTGATCTGCCCGCGGGTTTGATGGATGGGAATCCCCGTATCCACCGAGTCCCACGTCGCCATCACGTCAGTCGCGGATTCGAGTCCGTCGGCTATGCGGTTCAAGTAGCGGGCGCGCTCCTTGGGCGCCATATCCCGCCAGTAATTCTGCCATCCTTCATGGGCACTGGCAACGGCCCGGTCAATATCCTCCGGCTCTCCCGAGGCAACCATCGCCAGCGGGGCATTGGTGTCGGGATTCAATGTCTCGAAACGCCCGCCGCCCAGTGACTCGACAAACTCCCCCTGAATGAAATGGGAAATCAAGGCGGGAATGGTTTCGGTGTGCTGTTCTTCTATCACGGTCGTCTGCCTCCTTGGGTCTGTTCCTGTTAGTCCTCAGCCGTCACCTGATTTTCCAGCGTGCCGATCCCCTCCACTGTGCAGTGGATCACATCCCCCGGATGCACGGGTGCAATTCCCGTGGGAGTGCCGGTGAGAATGACATCGTAGGGTTGCAGCGTCATGAAGTCCGACAGGTAGGCAATGATCTGGGGAATGGAATAGGTGAGAAACTGGGTGTTGCCGTCCTGGCGCACCTGCCCGTTGACTTCTGTGCGCAAGTTGAGATGACCGGGGTCTGAAACTTCATCGGCACTCACCAGCCAGGGTCCTAAAGGCAGAAACGTGTCGAATCCCCTTGCTTTAAGTCATTCGCCACCGTATATCCCAAGATGTAGTCCCACGCCGAGTCCTCGCGAATTTTCCGTCCCGCGCGGCCAATCACCACCGCCAGTTCGGTTTCGTAGTGACAATATTGAGCTCCGTGCGGGTACACAATATTCCCGCCATGCCCGGTGAGCGTCGTCAGGGGCTTGAAAAACAGCACGGGATCTTCGGGCTCGGCCAGATTCAGTTCCGCCGCGTGACTCTGGTAATTCAGGGCGAGCCCAATGACTTGGCGCGCGACGATCGGGGGCAAAAACTGGATGGCGTCCCCAGCCCACGGACGGCGCTGGCTGTCAAAAATCTGGCCGCCTTCCCAAGTTCCCTCAAAAATGCGTCCCGAAGCCGCAAACCGCAAGGTCTTCATGAAAGTTCCTCCATGTTTGGCAGCAGGCGGTAGCTTGACAGCACACGGCGCAAGGCCTGCGTTTTGTCTTCGCCCATCAGAGTGAGCGGCAGGCAGATGGCGGGCTCAATTTTTCCCATCAAGGAGAGCGCCGTTTTCAGCGGTCCCGGGTTCGTCTCCCAAAATAGCGCCTGAATGAACTCTCCCGCCACCTAACCCTGTCGGGTTGAGGTGGGGGTTTCTCGGATCACTCCGAGAGGTTCCTGGTTCC
>DAIDDL010000119.1:736-1858 GCA_027309085.1 Sulfobacillus sp. | reverse complement strand
AACCCCAAGGAAATCGTGGGAGTAATAGCGTCATCTGGCTGCTATTTCTTCTTTTTTGGCTTGAGCATAGTGCGGATAAGAACCGCTCAAAATTCTCCAACGCGCATCTCTTGACATAGCTACATTGTAGCTATTATGATAAAAGAAAAGGATGATAGGAGGGAACGATGATGAAGTCTGATGCTGTTGTGCGTGCGCGTATTCCTGCGGACACCAAAGATCGCGCTATTGCAGTGTTAGATAAAATGGGACTGACCGCTTCGGATCTCATTCGTCTCACCTTTCTCCGAGTGGCCGAAGAAGAACGGTTGCCGTTTGCGGTGGAAGTCCCCAATAAAGCCACCACGCAAGCTCTCCACGAAATCGAATTAGGAGGAGGAGACACCTTTGCCACCGTGGATGATCTGTTTAAACACCTCGGGAACTAACGCACGATCATGCCATTAACGATTCGCGTCGCCACACGCTTTAAGCGCGATGTGCAGAAAATGACACGGCGACGCAAAGATCTGACCCAATTGCAACACGTCATCCAGATGCTCGTCACGCAACAGCCGCTTCCACCCTGTTATCACGATCACGCCTTAAAAGGTGTGCTACACAAGATGCGCGATCTTCACGTGGAACCCGATTGGTTACTGATCTATCGAATTGACCACGACAGACGCGAATTTATTTTGCTACGGACCGGCACCCACGCCGATATTTTTCAGGAATAATCGCATCCTACAAATTGAGACCCAAATACACCGCATCCCGATCTTCCCGGCGAATGCCGATATACGCCAGCGTCGTGCCTGGCTTGACCCCGCTGCAACGGCCGCCCGTGTTTGCGTGAGGGAAATAAGGGATCGGCGGGCTGGGCCTCCGGCCGTGTGGCCAAATACGCCGCGAGCGCCTTCTTGGCCCGGTCACTTAGAGGGAAGTCCTTCGTCTTCCCGGTCTTCTGTTCGGTAATCCGCAAGCGATCCCGCCAGCGTGCGGGCGCTTCGCGCACATCCCCCACCGTCAGGCGTAAGAGGTCTCCAATCCGTAAACCGCTATTGATCCCCAACGTAAACCAGGCGGCATCGCGGAGGTTCTGAGCCGCCAGGATTTTGCGGATCGCCTCGATGTGGCGTT
>DAIDDL010000119.1:0-726 GCA_027309085.1 Sulfobacillus sp. | reverse complement strand
TCCTCTCCTTGTCTCCCGTCCGCCATCTTCTGTGACGGCATCTCACACAGTCGTTGTGTGAGTCCTATTATAGCGGATTCCCGCCCGCCTGTCCGCTGCGGAGACCTCTCCGGCCGCTCTGGAGGATCGGGCCACCCCAGAGCCCATGCGGGTTTCCGCCCCGTGAGGCGGCTTTGGGCGTATCGGACAGAAGTCGCTTCTGTCCGATACGGCAGTGATAGATACTGGCGGCATAACATTCATATCGGACGTATTGATGCACGATCTGCCGTGTTTGTGATATCCGTGGATGTTGGCCTAGCACCACCGTGACCTTAAGTCAATTCGGCTGCTAAAACCATACACGGCCCTGCCGGAGACTACGTGGACTGAGTTGGTTAAGCCCATGATAGGAACGCAACACGCGCCTTCAGTGACGCTGTGCCGTCATCCAGTGTGGCATGCCGTCCCATCTGCTCTACCACTTTCTTCTCGCGTCACACGTTGCGGGTTATCGACGCCACGCTCGTGGCGGAAGCTCGCAGTTTGAGCCAGTTTGCGCGTCCTACCGTCTGCAAGGGGCCGTCAAACGCCGCTGCCGCCGTACCCGACTGGGAGTCGGCCCCGCCTCAGATTCGTGGGTGTGCCAAAATCGGCTCCATGGCCGGTGCGCCGCATCGGCGCAAAGGGGCTAATCGTTACCCACTATGGGCTTTGTAGCCGTTAATGACATTTAGATGCGATGCG
>DAIDDL010000118.1 GCA_027309085.1 Sulfobacillus sp. | reverse complement strand
GGGAGACCCAGACTGTGCCGACAATCCCTTTCGCGCCCTCTCCCTCCGGAGAGGGCTTTTTGCTGTGTGCCAGCGGTCTCAAGGAATAGCAGGATCCTGTACCTACCGGGCATTCTTAATGGCGTTAGAGCGCCAAGCCGCTGGCGAGGGGGCCAAGCACAAAGTCCAGCCCGCTTACACGTCCCTGATTGGGCGGTTCAAGTATCAGCCGCAATTTGGGATCAGCGTCCATCACGCTGCCGCGTTGGTGGTTGGACGGCGAGGGGACTGAAGGTGTGGCAGGAGAATGTGCCAAAATCCTTGCCCGGATGAATGCAACGGCGGGGAAAGTGGAATGACCCGACCTATGCCGTACGGATTGGAGCGCGTGGAACAAATTACGCAAGAAATAGACAGTGCTGCGGAAAAATCATCAATATTTGAACGCATGGCTCGATCAGGTCACCGGATTTGCCAGCATCTACGAGAATCCTATGATCCCCGCCGTGACCGTAAAAGGTGCGGCGGGGCATCTGCATCAGGAGCCGGGGAACACCCGGGCCGGGGGCACCACGTGGCAGACAGGGGCGGGACCCACAGCCATTCTCTTTGAAGGATTCTTGGTGGTAAGAATGGACCGGGCCGCCCCGTCATTTCCCCTTTCAATTGTGCGAGAACAGCCCCCCGTGAGATCCTGACCTCGAATGACGGCTTACGGGGTTTTTTAACCGGGTCTGTGATGTGCCGATCAATGCGAAGCACCTGGCCTGCAACTGGGCCGGTGACAGACGTACAGACTGCTGAGGCGCGGACCGTGCGCGTGGCCTCTGCCGCTCCCATTACATAATGGCCCTGTTTGTCCGTTACCGATTTCCGGTTGCGTCTGCAGGGCATTGACGGCCACAATGGCCTACGCCATGGCGGGGGGCTCGAGCAGACCTTTCCGTTGATTTCCGTTCGGTTTGAGGTCCACATCGACTTGCCCGATCACGTGCCCCGTGCGATGCACTGGCCGCTTACCATGGTCGTCGAATATCCCTGGGACTTTTGCTACCGGTGGCGATTGCACTAGGCGTGACGGCTTGGCTCCATGCTCAGATGCTGAATCCAGCCGCCAATGGTGACAAAGCAGCGTTGGTCGGACGGCTGTTTGGCGGTATCTCCCTTTAATCGAGGAACGACGCGGAACAGGATCTGCGCACTGCCGGATCCTGGCTTCTTACCCTCGCGGATGAACGGGTCTAATTGACATGGGCCATGATCTAAGACCAGATCATGGCCTTCGAGACGGCGCTGCACGACATCTCCCGAGCTGAAGGTTCTCTATCCAGCGCTTCTGCGAACACTCCCGGCCCTACTCCGCGCTCGGATCGATGGCCTCTAGAAATTAAGACCGCCCCCTGGCATAAGCAGCACAGCCTCAGTTTTTACCTGAGAGACTTGAGGCAAGTGTTTCTCTGTGGGAGTCTGTGGGCTGTTTGGGGTTCACATTGCCTCTCACGGATCCAGCGATGGATAGCGGATGCGGCTCCATACAGCCTGGTCTGAAAAGCGCACGGGATTCGGCTACTCTGTTCCTAATTCGTGTTCTGGGCGGTGAGGGCATGGAATAAATCGCTGGCGACATCGCCTTCCCTCCCCCGGCATAAACCCATGTGGTGCCGGCCTAAGATCACTCGCGATTTACGCGCAACGGCATTTCTCCAGAAGTGCTTATCCATTTGGGGAAATGCTGGCTCCATCTTTGTCCAGGACCGTTTTATCACCGCGCACAACGGCGTAGACAATTGTGCGCATAGTATATCTCCGAGGCGAAAAAAGATTACGTAAAAAACCATGGACAGAGCAGGGTGATTGGTGGTATGATATTAAAGCTGTCCGAGAGGGCAGTGCGACACCGCTTCTCGTCACGCAGTCCGATGCCGGATTGGCGCGGCGGTTACCGGA
>DAIDDL010000117.1 GCA_027309085.1 Sulfobacillus sp. | reverse complement strand
TTAACTTTGACGCCCAACAACCTGGCGACATCCGTAATCGTGTAGGTCTTATCCATACCACTATTATGCATCATTGTTCATCTTATCGCAAGCTACATAGTAACTCCGCGGCGCCTCCCAATGATGCGGTGAACACAAGCAAAAATCCTAGCTTTTTCGAGTCCGCACCAAGCGATCTATTCCATCCCGCAGCCCATGATATGCAGCGACACCTGCGAGTCAACGCCTGCGATTCGTTTCAAGAAGCTGCTCCGCGAAGGGACAGGAAACAGGCGTTGTATGCTCAGCCCCGTGGCAGATTTCTTTGCAGCGCGGACGTGCTTGACCTGTCAGCCCGGGCCTCTTAATTCACCCCCTGCTGACTCCCTCAGGGAGACTCATCCTTGATCTGAGGCGTAAGGCGTGCGTGCGGCCAGAAAAGCGGTGGGACATTGGCAAGAAAGGCCGTCAAGACCATTGCCCCACGATGAATCTCTTGATACCAGTCACGGAGGGCCTGTCGGCAGCTGACCAGATTTGTCAGGGATGAGATTCGTTCAGGCAGGACCTGTCCCAGTGTTCAAGATTCGCCGCACCCGACAAAGCCATTTGCAGGTCAAAGTCTGCACGCAGATCTTCAATGCACTGCCGGACACCGTCCTGCCCAGCTGCTGCCAGCGCATAAGCATATGGCCTGCCCACGAGCACTGCGCGAGCGCCCAGGGCCAGGGCCTTGGCAATATGGGCTCCGCTGCGGATTCCCGAGTCGAATAGCACCGGAACATCCGCACCCACCGCTGAAACAATCTGCGGCAGCATGTCGAGCGCCGCGACTGCTCCGTCCACCTGCCTCCCGCCATGATTGGAAACAATAATGCCATCCATCCGCGCTTCCAGCGCGAGCCGGGCATCATCCGGATGGGTCAGTCCTTTGACCAGGACAGGCAGCCGCGTCATCGCGCGCAGGCGCTTTAAGTCACTCCAGTCGAATTCGGGATTCACATACGTGGACAGAAAGAGCTGGATCGCGGCTTCCGGGTTTTCCTCTGGCGTCTCTTTCAGACGGCTGCGAAAAACTGGGTCTGTCAAGTAATTCGCCATCCCATGACCCTGCAGGAAAGGCAGGTAGGCACTGTTCAAATCCATCGGGCGCCATGCCAAAAGCGGCGTATCCACAGTTATGACCAGAGCCGCGAATCCCAGAGCTTCGGCCCTTGCAATCATGCTCGCCATCACGTCCCAGTCACGTCCGGGATAGACCTGAAACCAACGCAAGGCATCCGGCAGTATTTCGGCAATTTTTTCCATACTGTATGACGATACCGTGCTGAGCACAAAAGGCGTCCCCGTATCCTTAGCGGCTTGCGCGGTCGCCAACTCACCGTCCGGGTGAATGATAGACTGGACGCCTATCGGAGCCAGCAGCAGCGGCATAGCTATCTTAGCCCCGAACAATTCGCACGACCAGTCCCGGACCCCAACATTGCGGAGCATCCGCGGCCGGATCTGCCAGCGCGCAAAGGCCTCTGCGTTGGCCTGAGTTGTACTGTGATCTCCTGCATTGCCATGCAGGTACCCAAAAGGCCCCGGCTCCATCACCTCCTCGGCCGCCGCAGCCCACTGTTCGGCCGTAATATGTCCAACAGGTTTCCCTTTGCCATAAATTTGAAACTGGCGCAACAATCCAAAGTTCGCCATTCCTTCACCCTCCGTAGAATCTGTCGTCACAACCCACCAGGCGGTCGCCCACCGCCAAACAGACCCCGACGGCAGCTTGCGCCTTCTCCATCATACCTCTTGGTTCCTCCTCCCCAACGCCATCTCTTAGAGGATTTTTGAAGAAAGAGAATACTCCGGCTGCAGGAAGGGCCATCCTTGGAACGGACTCGGAAAATTTCCTGTTTCGGTTGGATTCGCTGACGCGAACCACTTCAGCAATGTACTTTTCGCCTGATGTTTTCACGCCCCCAGACTCCTATAAACCCGCATACCGTTAGCCATAAAAACCCAGGTTGCCGGGCCCCTTTTCACTAGCCCATTCGAACGATTTCATGTTCAGCGAAATGCGCGAAAATGATAGGGAAGGGGGCGGTTGAGATGCATCTTTTGGGCAGGAGTTTTAGTTCATTGGTGGCAGGCGCGGTCATTACCGCAGCGGTGTTTCGCCTGCATACCCTAATTCCGCATAATTTTGTGGCCTTTGTCCTTCTCTCACTGGTGTTTGCGTACATTCTGTGGACGGTCAGTCTGGTTGTCACCTGGAGCTACTGGGGAATGCATAGAGATCATGCTACTCCCGCCGACCGGAAGCCAGCCAGTCTGAAGGCTCCTGTCGATCTCACCGCCCACCGGCCATACCATTTTCCGGGAGGCTCCCACCGGGCATCGTAAATGATGATGCGGCCGCATGGCTCTTCTTCACCCAGAAAATTTCCCCTTACCTGCCAATCTTCCCGGCTCGGCAGGCAAGGGCGCGGCACTAGGGATTGGGGCAGGGATCTTTCCGGTATCCCGCCTTTGAGCCCTCCAACCAAACACCCGCCGACTGAGAGCGGATGCCGATTGTCTTTCTTGCCACAGATGGTTCAAAAGATAACAGTAAAATAAAAGTCCAGATTATACCCGTATGCCGCTCGCCA
>DAIDDL010000116.1 GCA_027309085.1 Sulfobacillus sp. | reverse complement strand
CATCGGACTGCGTGACGAGAAGCGGTGTCGCACTGCCCTCTCGGACAGCTTTGCTATCATACCACCAATCACCCTGCTCTGTCCATGGTTTTTTTCGTGAGTTTGCGTACATAGTGATATATGATTATCTGGGGAGGATGCTAACTTTGAGGAAGCCGGCTAGGGCTAGCCAAAAAGGTCTACGTCATCCACGATCAATCCACCTCAAAAGAGGGCTATGGCCTAGAGATGCCGTTGCGGAAGCGCACGTACACCTGTCCGCAGTGTGGGCTAGTGACCGGTCGCGACGAAAAGTCGGTCCGCGCCATTTTTTCCCGGCTGGGGCCATATCCCGCAAGGGACGATGTGCTGAGCGAAAGTTCCGGAAGGTTAACATATTTTCACATATTTGGAAAGGCAGGTGCCTGCGGTGGACAAAGAATCACTAAGAAACAAGCTGACTGCACTGCAGTTCGACGTCACTCAAAACAACGGGACGGAGCCCCCTTTTCGCAACGCCTACTGGGATAACCGGCAAGAGGGTCTTTATGTTGATGTTGTGTCGGGCCAGCCGCTGTTTTCGTCGCTGGATAAGTTCGACTCCGACTGCGGCTGGCCCAGCTTCACCCGTCCGCTTGCTCCCGGTGACGTGCAGGAGAATATCGACGTCAGCCACGGCATGCGCCGCACAGAAGTGCGCAGCAAGGATGCCGATTCCCATTTGGGACACGTGTTTGAGGATGGGCCAAAAGAAGCTGGCGGATTGCGCTACTGCATCAATTCCGCGGCATTGCGGTTTATTCCTAAAGACCGGTTAGAGTCCGAAGGGTATGGAGACTACCTGCGGTTGTTTACGCCCTGACCCGTTGCCAAGCCTCTGGCTCGTTTGCGACCTTGCGCGTGACGTCTACGGCAAGATGATGGTTGCCCGTCTACCGCACTCCTTCGGACTGCAGTGGGCGGGCCCTGTAGTTTTATCCTTCGCCCGCGATGCAATCAAAACCCAGCATAGCCGTATTCTGGCCCGGACCGTTTAGCATCTGCGTGATTCACTGGATTATTAACGATGATGAGTACCGAGTACCGGCAAAGGGTGGGAAATAATGAAAGACAAAGTCAACGCTGGTCTGTTGGCCCTTTTTTTGGGAGCATTCGGCATTCAAAAATTTTATCTGCGCAAACCCGGCCAGGGCATCCTCTATGTGATATTTTGCTGGACATTTGTGCCAATGATTGCATCATTTATTGAAGCCGTGCAGATATTCTCCCTGACAGACGATCAATTCGATGACCGCTACAACAGCCGTTTCCTTGACCGTTTAGAACCCCTGCGGGCGATGCGCAAAAGCGGAACCATTACTCTCGAGGAATACGAAGATAAACGGCACACCATTGGCGAAGCACCATGACAAGGCAAAGCCGTCTGGGACCCCCCTGACTGACTTGCCTCGGGCGGATAAGGAAAATCGGTTCAATGGATTACTAGGATGGCCGTCTACGGCACCGGGGCTCTCGGCAGGGCAATGCGGGTGGAGTCTCGCGTGCGCCACTGCTGCAAGGAACGATGGATGCGGAGATGTACCAAGGCAACCTAGGTTGCTGAGCGAGTTTGTTCACACGCATGAGATGTCGCGCGCACAAAACTGGTTCCAGTGAACCTCGCGTTCCCAACCACTTGGGCCGCCTTCCCAATCCCTGGCCAAACTACCAAACTGTAACCCACCCACCCGAACTAATTCGCACATTGTCAGCGGGTCCCGCCTTGCCATTCATAGGGAGTTTCTTGATAGACGTAGTAGTTCAACCAGTTGCTGATGAGCAGATGAGCATGAGCCCGCCATGTCTGCACCGGCGGGTTCTCAGGATTGTCGCCGGGAAAATAATGCAGGGGCAGGCCAATCTCCAGCCCCCGTTCACGGTCCCGCTCATATTCTTTACGCAGGCTGTCGCTATCATATTCCGCGTGTCCTGTCGCAAAAATCTGGCGTCCGTCATCGGTAGCCAATAGGTAGATTCCGGCTTCGGGAGAATCTGCCAGGATGGTCAATCCGGGGACTTTCTCGATGTCCGCCTGGCGAATTTCCGTATGGCGCGAGTGCGGCACAGCAAATTGGTCATCAAAACCGCGGACCAATGGCGTCAGACAACGCAGGCGGTGGGCAAACACTCCAAACATCTTGCGCTTCAGAGGATATTTGGGGATCGCGAAATGATGGTAAAGCGCTGCTTGGGCTCCCCAGCAGATATGCAAGGTCGATGTGACATGCAAGAGCTTCCAGTCGAATATACGCTGCAGCTCCGGCCAGTAGCTCACCTCTTCAAACGCCAGGTGCTCAATGGGAGCCCCCGTAATAATCATGCCGTCAAAATACTGGTCGGCAATCTCGTCAAAGGTGTTGTAAAAAGCCATTAGGTGCTCTTGCGAAGTATTCTTGGACTGGTGGTTTTTGATGCGGAGCAAACACACATCCAATTGCAGGGGCGAATTCCCGAGCAGCCTTAGCAGTTGCGTTTCGGTCGTCTCTTTTAACGGCATGAGATTCAAGATAACAATTCTTAGCGGACGGATGTCCTGGTGACCAGCCTTTTGGTCTCCCATCACAAAGATATTCTCGCGGTGCAGGATATCTATAGCGGGGAGATGGTCAGGAATATTAATCGGCACGGGGACAGGCCTCCTGGCATAATTGGGTTGCAGATAGATTAATGATGGGGCTTTTTTCGGAAATTCACAAGCCCTACTCCTCCAACCACTTTGACTGGCACTGTGGACACATGCCGCCTGCCCTTTTATGTACACAGCAAAAAGCCCTCTCCGGAGGGAGAGGGCGCGAAAGGGATTGTCGGCACAGTCTGGGTCTCCCAGATCCCTA
>DAIDDL010000115.1 GCA_027309085.1 Sulfobacillus sp. | reverse complement strand
CCCTCCGGTAACCGCCGCGCCAATCCGGCATCGGACCGCGTGACGAGAAGCGGTGTCGCACTGCCCTCTCGGACAGCAAAACTTATTATACCGCGTTAACGGATAAATGTCTAGTCACTGGAACGATCTTTTTTTCTTGTGGCGGCCCCACAAAAATGGCACAAGGTACCGTGTCACCGCGGGACCCGTGCACCACAACAGGCGCCCAGACAGTGCGGGTCTCGTGGCCGTGTATGCGCGGCGGTATTGTTTCATCAAGACGAAGGCCACTCCAAAGCGCAAGTGGTGCCATGATTCGATAATGCAAAAATCCCTGCGGCTGACCGAATGCGTCGTCCGGTGCTTATCAAGCATCGGCAGCATGGTTTCATACACTCTCCACACGTTTTTGCTGTAGCCAGTCGGGACATCACGGTACATCACCAAGCCCCAATCAATTTTTACCACACGCGCGGCTTGAGCCACGCGCAGCCATAGATCCCAGTCTTCCGCACCATCCACTGACCGGTCGAAGCCTTTAAGGCCGTCCACTATTTCGCGAAGCACCATGACTGTGGACGTTTGAAATCGGTTGAGCACCAAGAGTTCTTCGTATGTAACTTCGGAGACCGGCATCGCCCGGGGCACTGGCTCAAAGGCCGCTCCCCTAATCCAGTCGGTCGCCACTAGGCCTATGCGGGGATCAGTTATCGCCACGTCAAGCTGCTGGGCGATTTTGTGCGCGTGCCACGTGTCATCCGCATCAAGGAAAGCTATCCAGCGCCCTTCGGCCGCGGCGATGCCGACATTGCGCGCATGCGATGGCCCTTGATTTTCACACCGCTTTAAGACCGCATGGGGAAATTGTTCCTCAACAATCTGGCAGGTCGCATCCTCAGACCCGTCGTCCACCACGATCACTTGGAGGTGCGGGTATGTTTGGTCGAAAACCGACTGCAAGGCCTCGCAGATCGTGTCTTGGGCATTGTAGGCGGGAATAATGACGCTAACTAATTCCTGGGGCATCGGGTCCCTCCCGCCGGACGCGTTCCTGAAGCGCTTCTTCCGCCGCTTCCGCGTCCACCAAGCGCACGTCCTTATCACCAAAGTGCTGCACGGTCTCTGGGCCCCGGCCAGTGATGAGCACCACATCAGCCTGACTGGCATGGGAAATAGCGTAGCGGATCGCCTCTGCGCGGTCGAGTTCAACGGCTGCCAGCTTTCCTGCCCCAACCTCCCGGATCCCGGACACCAAGGCGTCGGCGATGGTCTGCACATTCTCGTAATTCGGGCTGTCCGTGGTCACCACCACACGGTCCGCGTACTGGGCAGCTATCCGGCCCATTTCTGGCCGCTTGCCGCGGTCACGCCCTCCCCTGGCGCCAAACACCAGCCAAATCTTCCCTTTGGCCAACTTTCGCACAGTCAGGAGCGACTGATAGAGTCCGTCAGGCGTGTGGGCATAGTCCACTATGGCCATCGGCCCATTGTGGCTGGATGCCACTTGCATGCGGCCGGGGACCTGAGGCAGCTGCGGAATTTCCTGCTCCAGGATGCTCGCCGGGACACCCAGTCTGAGGGCTGCTGCAGACGCGGCCAGGACATTATAGATATTGTAGCGGCCGGGATGATTGAGCCGGGTGTGAAAATCCACCCCTAACCCCGTAATTTCTATTTCGCTAAACCACGGCGACTCCTCCAAAACTCGTCCCCGCAGCATTCCTCTGGCAATTCCGTAACTGGTCACGGCTGCCTCCGTTTGCTGGGCGATGATGCCAAAATGCTCATCGTCCGCGTTCAAGACCGCCCCTAGGCTGCTAGAGAGCAGCATCCGGAACAGCGCCGCCTTGGCATCCACATAACGCTCCATGGTCCCGTGAAAGTCGAGATGTTCCCGTGTAATGTTAGTGAGAATCGCGATCTGGAATAGAGTGCCCCTCACCCGTTGCTGAACGATACCGTGCGAGGATACTTCTACGACCGCCGCCACCCCTCCACAGCGGGCAATCTCTGCCAAGGACGCTTGCAGGTCGGGACTTTCGGGCGTCGTCAGGGCAGCTGGCGTTTGGGAGCAGACCACGTCATTGACAACGCTGGAAATGAGCCCGGACCGAATTCCAGCCGCGTTGAGCAGCGCGCTCAGCCAATAGACCACGGAGGTCTTGCCGTTGGTTCCCGTAACTGCGATGGTTGTCAGGCGCCGCGACGGATGCCCGTAAAATTGGGTGGCAAGATCGGCCGCAGCTTCCCGGCTCGACACCACCTGAATATAAGGGATGGCCAGCGGTTCCATGCCCTTTTCTCCTACGATGGCCACGGCTCCCCTGGCGATAGCCTGCCGTATAAACTGATGGCCGTCCTGGGACGATCCCGTCACCGCAACAAAGATGTCACCCGGCTCAACCAACCGGGAGTCCATGCGAATTCCCCTGACAGCAGGGCCAATTACCCAACCGGATTCGGTTATGCTCAGCTGCTGGTCCATTAGAATGATTCCCCCGTTTTTCTACCTACAATGATTGTCCCCATGTATCATGAATCTATCATGAATAGAATTCAGCCACGAGTACCAGTTTATGATGAACAGTAAGAGCAGACAAGCACGCGGTGCCCGCCCATGCACCCACTTGAGGTTATTTGGTATTGTATGCCGGTCTTTCTAAAAAATCCCTAAAGTACAGATTATGCGGCGACCTTTCGCCCATGCCTGATATCTTCTCGCCAGTCCTCAAATCCTATTGTTGCATATCTATGAAGCCTCTTCCACCAACAAATATCGGGCAAAACTCCTGGTGCTTAGACGGCTTGCCGCTTTCCACAGGAAGAGGGCGACTGGGCCGCCTGCAGAAGCCGCCAATCAGACGGTCAGGGGCCACAAGCTGTGACAAAGAAGTCGACAAGTAAATATTTTTACTGTGATCCGGTTGCGATCTAAAGAGCGCCCACAAGGCGAAGGATCTGCTATTCCTTGACACCGCTGGCACACAGCAAAAAGCCCTCTCCGGAGGGAGAGGGCGCGAAAGGGATTGTCGGCACAGTCTGGGTC
>DAIDDL010000114.1 GCA_027309085.1 Sulfobacillus sp. | reverse complement strand
TGCCCAAAATTACCTGATCATCACTCCTGCCGTGATAAAAAGAGAGGCGGAGGCATAATATCTTCATCGCATCGCATCTGTTAATAAATGTCATCAACGGCTACAAAGCCCATAGTGGGTAACGATTAGCCTTCTCTCGGAGGCTTTGCTATGCCCTTCGGACCGAGCCATAATGGGGAAGCCCCACGGGTTTACCGAATATGTACTTTGACGCTTACCGTGGAACAGGAGCGGGCGCGGCGGGCCACGTTCGTATTAATCACCAGCTAGATGCGCTCCGCACATTGTGGGTCGAACGAAGGGAAGACAAGGAGGCGGAGTGGTATCAATGGAGCCACGTGAAGCCGCAAGTCTGGCGGATCTTAGAAATGCTGCAGATTCCCATTCAACACCGATTTCAATGGGATTCGTCCGGCTAACGGCCCGCAGGCGTAAATAGCTTATTTTTTGTATCCTCACATGCGGAGTCTCGGGCGTGATACAGTAATAGGAAGATAACAGCGTTGGACCCTAATCCTCCCACAAGAGGTTTAGATGGTCAGCCATAACTTCCTCATAATTCATTGGGCCAACTGGATCTTAGGTGTGTTGCGTTCAAGGCGACCGAACATCTCCTCGGATGAGGCATCGGCAAAGGGATCATGTCTGCCATCGTCCCTCTTAATTCCCCCGCTAGATCCGGGGCACCCTATTCCGAACGCAAAGTCTCGGAAGCGTCTCGGGGATGAGAAACATGTGGACACACAGACACTCCGCTATCCCAAATGCACTAGCGTGTTCTGTTTCATTTTGACGTTATCCGCCGAGCAAATATTCTCGCCGGTTTGAGGGGAGCAATGCAAACAACGCAAATCGTCTCGCCCTCAAATTTCACTCCGACAATGGACAGGCTGCCGACAACACGGCTGAGGGCATAATCCGCCTCAATACACCCATACGTCCTGATATTGGCTACACACCATTATCCTTGACGGGGATAGTCAAAGGAACAGCAATCATCATTTTCAACGACGATCACAACAAGGAGGATTACGGTGAACAACCATACTCAAGAACACGGTACAACCGTTCCTTCTTCACGGGCGAACATCCGGGCGACTATCCCCATTGCCATTGTCGCTGCTGTGGCCGGTCTATTATTCGGTTATGACACGGGAGTAATCTCAGGAGCCATTTTGTTTCTCAAAACAGACTTTCATCTTTCCGCCACCGGTGAGGAGTTTGTCGTCGCCTCAGTCTTGGTGGGTGCGGTGTTAGGAGCGATGGCAGGAGGTTCGCTGGCTGACCGCTTTGGCCGGCGCAAGATGCTGATTGTGGCGGCTATGGTCTTCGCCGCCGCCGCTATTGTGACCGCAATCACCCCAAATATGGGGATTTTAATCGCAGGACGAATTGGCATAGGACTCGCTATCGGCAGCGCATCCTTTACCGCCCCGCTCTATATTTCTGAAATAGCTCCCGCCCGCATTCGCGGCGCTTTAGTCTCACTCAATCAGCTGGCGATAACGTCAGGCATTGTGGTTGCCTATTTAGTCGACTTTCTTTTTGCCAAAAGCGGGGATTGGCGGGCCATGTTTGGTTTTGCGGTAATTCCTGCCGCCATCTTGCTGATCGGCATGCTGTTCATGCCAAAATCTCCCCGCTGGTTAATGAGTCGGGGATTGCAGGAAGAGGCCGATAAAGCAATGGAACGGCTGCATGAGAATGCGGACAAAGAAGTTACTGAGGTTGCACAGGATCTTGCGTCAAAACCCACCGGTATCGTAAAGCTATGGTCGCCCGTGCTGCGTCTCGCCCTCATCGTGGGAATAGGACTGGCCATTTTCCAGCAGATTACGGGCATCAATACGATTATTTATTATGCCCCTACCATCTTCGAAATGGCTGGGATACATTCTGCCGCGGTGGCAATTCTGGCGACGTTTGGGGTGGGCATAGTGAATGTGGTAATGACCATCGTCGCGATCCGTCTGATCGACAAGGCAGGACGCCGTCCGCTATTGCTGATCGGAACCGCCGGCATGGTCATCAGTTTGGGAGCGTTGGGTTTGGTCTTTCACTTGCACAACATCAGCGGGGCGCTGGCATGGATTACCCTTGGCAGCCTCATGGTCTATGTGGCATCGTTTGCAATAGGTCTAGGGCCGGTATTCTGGCTGCTGATTTCTGAAATTTACCCGTTAATTGTGCGGGGCCGGGCAATGAGTTTAGCTACGATTATGAACTGGGCTGCCAATTTACTCGTCACTCTCACATTTCTTTCATTGATTCAATGGGCGGGCCGGGGGAACACCTTCTGGATTTATGGGGTCATTGGGATTGGCACCTGGGTATTTATTTATAAGCTCGTGCCAGAAACCAAGGGACGCTCGCTGGAATCGATCGAACAAGGATGGAGCGGTGCGAAACATTCGCCGCAAGAACCCACCTCATCCTGACCTCACCAAGCCTCTTAGGAGCCCTCAACTTTTACCCTATTATTTACCAGTTTCTGATCTGGGCTGTCCTGGTCTGCGCCGTCGGGGCATTCTGGGTAAGTTTGACTAAAACCCCGAAATGTCAATGAGATCCCTGGAACCCAGTCCCTGTCAGGTGGACAGCCCTCGTCAACTACTGACATTCCATCACCATGCCATCCCGTCTATGGCTCCCATCTTCTCCGTGAACACTCTCCCCGAATAGGGCCAGGAACCAGGATGGAGGCGTCGCATGGCGACCTTCCCTAGCGCATGGCGCCTGGAACTGGCCGTTTTCACACACCGTGAGTCGCCGTTCACGCCCTCATGGACATCGCGGGAGTTTAGTCAGACTGGCCCAAGATGTGCTCCATGTGTCAGAATTCTTGGCGGGGTTATGGGATACTCATCTAGTATCAACCCATGGATTGACACGATGCGGACCGATCTTTCCAACGTCCGGGCCATTCTAAAACACCCGTCATGGGTCAATGGATTCGAGCTGATTCCGGTTTTTGGAGCAGTGGCTTCCCCCCCCTCATCGGCACTTTGCGCCAACTTCTCCTCCCCCGCACCCGCGATGGCTATCGCCGATCGTATACAGTCACCCCCAAACCGAACGGTCCAGAGGTATGGATTAAAACCCCACCCCGGTGATTATACTGTTCACGAGGTGATAAAATGGACGGTATGGACACTTTTGACGGATGGAGTATGATGATCATCGAGTGGAAAATCATTTAGGTGGTGATAAAACGATGGGACAACCCGCTGTGAGGGATCGTATAAATGTTCCGGTGGAAGGCGATTGGGTCACGACGGGACAGGCTAAGAAATTGCTCGGTGTCAGCTCTGTCAACACGGTGAAGCGCTGGGCCGCTGAAGGGAAGTTGGAGGCTCAGAAGGTGGGAGCAAACAATTGGATGCGCATTTCGATGGATTCGATTAGGCGCCTCCTGCGGTCGGGGGATGAAAACGTTCAGGCCTTCCGGAGGCTGAAGAAGAGCCTGGACGACCTGACGGATCTGGACTTTCCCGTGACCAACGACGATCTGCAAGCAACGTCGGATCGTCGTATGGGTCATTTGCCGTGGGAGAAATGACGAGAGCATGCCCTTACCCGTTGCGGTGATCGATACTTCGGTGTTGGTTTCGAATGCGAATCGAGAACATTTGGTCAC
>DAIDDL010000113.1 GCA_027309085.1 Sulfobacillus sp. | reverse complement strand
ACGATATCCACCACCACGCCGGGTTCGCGAGCTAAGGTGGGGAGCACCCAACGATCCTCGTACCCGCAATACAGACACCAGCTGGCCATTCCGATAATGATCGTGGCCCGGGCCCCGCGGGCTAACGTGGCGCGGTGGCCTGCGAGCGTCAGCACCGGCTGCCGCCAATCCACGGTGCGCCCTGTATGAAAGGGCGAGGCGATTCGCGACGCCGAATGGGAAGTGGCCGCTTTATCAAGAGAGTGAGCGGCGGCGACCGGCTGCGAGAGCATCCAAGCTGTGCTCCACAGGCCCGCCGTGACCACCGCCAGCCCTGTCAGGGCCCGTTTGGTCCACTTGTGCATGAGACAATCATCCTTTCGTCATATAGCGTAAAGAGGCTCGTTACACCCCAGGATTCCATGTGGGGCGCCTTGTCCCGGCTGGGCCACACTACGTCGGCAAATCCATCAGAGGAATCGGATGCCAGACAACATTTTCTGCTCCAACATCTCTCGGCCAAAGCGTCCCGTTTATCGCTGTGTCGCCTTGGATTCTTCGGCAGCACACAGACGATCCCATTCTTCAAACTTCGGCGCGACGTATCGGGGCCGAGGAAAATGCGTCACGTTGAGCACCCAGGCTTCGGCCATCGGGGGAATCCACCAACGCGGGTTGTTCGTCAGCATCACGACCAACGCCGCCCGCTGGCCGCGCCATTCTTGGAACGCCGCCCATAACCGCGGGTCGAGGTGATCCACGATGAGGAGGGCGTCCTCGCAAGCGGGTACCGGCCAAGGCGTGTGCAAAAAATTCCGATCATGAGGAATCGCCGCCTGCATTAACGGTTCACCGGGATAAGTCGCGTCATCCACCAGCGCCGCCGGCGTTGGATGGGACGATAGCAGAGCCCGGCGGGGATACCGATTTAAGGCTGTTAGAAGGCGCAACACGCCGCCTGCCGTCTGCAACGCCGTAGGCGCGTCCGTCAATCGCCCTTGCACAATCCATTGAGAGGGAGTGTGCTGAAACAGATTGGTCCAAATCGCGTCGGTCACATCATTGTTCATCTTTTTAGCCTCCTGTATTGAAAGGAATTCGTAGCATGTTTGGCGAATGATCTAAGAAACTAAGAAAAGCGGAGGTGCTCTTTGCGTAGTGACACCTAACATCTTAATTCCCCTCATGGGTTCGTTTGCCGAGGAAGAATGGTGTGCGTTATGTCGACTGTTTCGCGAGCGTGTCCATTGTGTCATCGATATCCAACTCCCTCAAGAGACAATGACAGAAATGACCCACGACTGGGCATTGATCTTGAATCCAGTTGAAGGATTTGCCCATCCTGTCGGGTACATCTTGAGACACGTCAGTGTTACCACAACTGATGCCGTTTACGATGCCGAGGGAACGGGTCCTCAAACTCAACGGATTGTTCAGGCATGTACATCATGGATTCCAGAAGAACGAATTGTTCACGTTGTCATGGATCCGGACATTTTTCAAGAAATCGATAGTGAATGGGACGAATTTCGCGTGTCATCGACTGCGATGATGCGCTGGATCGGCAAGGTCTGGGATAAATTACCGGAAGCCTTTCGCTAAAACGCAAAAGGTCAGGGTACGGGAGCCGCAGGTTGAGAGAGGGCCCACGCCGTGCCCCATAAGCCGACGGTCAAGACCGCGAGACCGCTTAACGCACGTTTGGTCCAACGATGCATCATGACTCCTCCTTATCTGTGCATTAGACTCCCGGATTCCAGGTGGGAGCGCCCTGACCGGGCTGGGCCACACTGTTGGCCTGCATCACTTCGGCGACCGTCACCGTCACCCGCGGCAGGCCCCAGCCCACCTTCCAAGGGAAACTCAGATCGACATAATAGCCGGGGGCACTAATCGAGGCCCCGGGATAGCCCCAAGGCGCGGCGTCTCCTACGTCCTGGGGCGTATAGACGGTAAAGGTCTGCAAGGTCACCGGGATGGTTGTCCACGGCGTGCCTTGCAGCGTTTGCTGGAGGTCTTGCTGAAACGCTAAAGCGGCGCCGGTGGCCGGTCCCGTCGATTTGGTCCATTGTGTGCCCTGGGCGGCATCCAGGGTCACCGCAGAATCGCCCACCTGTTGCAGGGCAATTTGCGCGTAGCGGCTCATGGAGGCCCGGGCGACCTGGACACTGTGGAGCGCGGTAAAGTAGCCGGTCAGACCAATTGTAAGCAGCGACGTAATCGTCAGAATGACATAGGTGGGCATGAGCAGAGGTTCCTTTCTGTTAGAGACGTGACGGCGTGTGGTGATACCGATGAGTAACCGAGAGAACCCAGGGTGCCGCGTTGCGCGGCAGCAATGCACCACCGGTGATGGCTACGAGGGTGGGCCGGTTCTCGCGCCACCGATCATAATCCTCCCTCATTTCCTTTATCTGTCGCGAAGTCGCTATAAATGGCCGCCATTTCCTTGACATCGTGGCTCGGAATCACCCCGATAACGAGCCGGTCGGGGTGATTGTTGAGCGCTTGGGAAAATAACTGCTCCAGGGTCAGATCTTTGTTATGCGTGTCTGTTGACATGATGGATACCACCTTTCGTCGTAGGTAAAACTTGTCTCCTTGCGAGGGTCAGACGCCGGAGCTTAATAGCCCATCGGCGTCATGACTACGTAGTAATCGGTGCCATTGACCGTCACGGGGGCGGAGGCACTGCCGGAATACGTGAGCGACCCATAGGCGGTGCTCGCACAGGTTTTGGGATCTTTCGCCGTGCCGCACGCATGATAGGTGGTGTAGTGATAATCGACAGCAGCGTGCCAGGCGGCGGCCAACGTAAACGTCTGCCCCACATTGGCACTGTTGGGATGCGGGGGATACCCGGCCCACGACTCATTCACATAGCCTGTCGCGGTATACAGCCCGTGGGCGTCAGGTGGAGCGTCTGGGGCCGGTAATTGTACAGATTGCCCGTGCCGGGCACGTACAGCGGATAACCGGGGGCATTGGGAATACCTTGTGTATAGGGCATCTGGGCCGTGAGCTGCACCGAATCAATGCCGATGCCGGGTAAAGACGGCAATTTGGACGGCGGCACTTGCAGCGCCAGTTGAATCGTGTCGCCGAACTTTGCCCCATACTGCAAGTTGGCCGCGAACCACGGCGCGGGATTGCCCACGGCCCATCCCGGAATCGTGCAGGTATGCGGCACGGTAATTGTATCCGAGCCGTGGCCATAGCCGCACGTCAGCGTCAGGGTCCCATCATTGGTGGTGGTCTGCGGCCCAGACGGCGGGGCCGGTTCGACCGTGACGTCTTGGGTGGCTTTCACGGATTGGCCGAGTTCATCTATGGCCGTCACCGTGAGGGCATACGTCTCGGGCTGGCTGCTGGTATTCGCCGGCGGCAGCCAGGACAAGGACCAGGCGCCTTCTTTCGCGTGTTGCAACGGTTCCCCTGGCTGATACAAATAGCCCGTCGGGCCAATAATTTGAACGGCTACCGGAGCGCCGCTGCGGTCGGCGTCATTGGGATTCTTATCCTCATCATAGGTCACGCCGGGCGGGTCCAGCCAGGCGGTAAGCGTCACGGCTTTTCCAGAGGCGACGGTGTTTTGCGAGACGTCAAACTGCATCTGGTAGGGCTGCGGCACATAGATCACGAGCGCCGGATGCCCATCCGGATCACTATTCGTCCAGCCGATGAGGTCATGGCCGCTGCCGACATCCGGGAGAAAGCCAATATAGGTGGAGCCGGTCGGCACCAATGCGGTTTGCTGGAACGTGCCCCCGTTGAGCGACCACAGATTTTCCGGCGCGACGAGCCACAAGCCGCCTTGGGCATTGTTGATGACCACCAGCGTCTGGCCGCTGCTGTCCGTGAGCGTGGTGGGCGAGGACACATTCGGCCCATAGCCACTATTTTGATGCTCCAGTTTTAATCCCAAAGAAAACGCGCCGAGCGCATTGTTGCCATCGCCCACGGCATACAGGGTGTT
>DAIDDL010000112.1 GCA_027309085.1 Sulfobacillus sp. | reverse complement strand
GCGTGGCCCCACCGGGATTATTGGACCACCGCCACGGCCGACCAGCCCTTTACGCCTACGGAGTGGGGCTATGCGGTCCTGGTGGCGCTCTTAGGCCGTACCGGAACCTGGGGGCTCAATGCCGCGCTCTTGGCGGCTTTGGCCTGGGGCGTGACCGGCTGGGCCGCAGAATGGCCCGAGCGGTGGCGCGGCATGCTCTTGATCAACGGGGCCTTGGTGCTCTCTTTCTTTATCCCGCCCCGGCCCGAAATCGGCAGTTATCTCGGCTGGTGGGCGGCGTGTGAAACCCTGCGGCGCTACCGGAACAGCGGACAGACCTGCTGGCTCTGGGGCATGACCGGCCTTGTCGCGGTGTGGGCGACGTGGCACCGCAGTGTCTGGCTCGTGCCCGCATTATGGGGCTGGGAGCTGCTGACGGGTCCCGCAGAGCGTCGCCGGGGGTTGTGGCTCCCGTTCCTCATGGCGTTGGTGCTGGTGAATCTGCCCCCCGCCGGAGGGCTGAATGGCCTGCGGTTTATGGCGGCGGTGTTTAATCCGCACTTGCGCCACCACATTGCGGAATGGCGGGGCCTCGCCTATACCGGGCTGTATGGCTGGGCGGTCCTGGCATTTGCCGCGGTGCTGCTGTGGAAGCTCGCTCCCCGGCTGCGGCACCGTCAATACCCCGTGCGCGATCTGGGCTGGCTGGTCGGGGCCATCGCCGCCAGTGTGTTTGCGGTCCGCCTGGTGCCCTATGCCGCTTTGGGGCTTGGGGCCTTAGCGGCCGAACTGCCGTGGGCTCCGCCTGCGCGGGAGCGATCTCAGAGAGGAACGTGGAAGACATGGAACCGGCTCTATGCCGTTATCGGCGCGGGCCTGTGTCTGTTAGGGGGTCTCAAGGTGATCCAGGCGGGCGGGTTTGTCAGCCCGTGGCCATCCCGTCTGACGACCGCGTTAGTCCAGCACCATGCCCGCAATGTGCTGGCTCCGGAAGGAGACACGCTGACGACCTGGGGCGTCAAGCCGTGGGTGGATGGGCAGGTGCAGATGGATGCGGACCAGCCATGGTGGCCCGCCTGGGTCCGGACGGTGATTGGCCAGACGTCTCCGGCTGTGTTTGCGGCCCGGTGGGATCCGTCCAGCCGCTGGATGGTTTGGCCGGACCGGGTCTGGACGCCGCACGGCTGGCACTCCGTAACAGTCACCGGCCCCTGGCATGTCGTCTGGCGCGGGAAGATGGCCTGGCCGCAGACGAATGGGATTGCGGTGGCCACGACGGTGTGGCATCGCACAGAGCATGGAGACGCCTGAATGGTGGCGTTTGCATAATGTCGGGAACTTTCGTATACTCTCATTAAGAAACTTCCCCTGCGGTTACAGGGGAAGCGAAGTGAGGGCCTACCGGTCTTTATCCTTGGATTTTGATCGTGTAGTACGCCACCAGAGATACAGTGCCAAGCCGCTGGAGAACGACACGGACACCGTGACCTGAATGTGCATTGCCCTTCACCTCCTATCTAGGAGGATGCCATCAGGGCATGCCCTCACCACCATTATAGCCCGTCTCTTCGGAGGCGGGCTATTGTGGTCCCCGGTACTGGAGATCGCGCGAACCATGCGCTCAGCGATTGCTGGGGAGGAAAGCAGGAATCCGGAATCCCTGTCTCGAATACTTTCTCTAAAAGCACAAGGGAAGGCGGAGGATTTCATCTCTGGGCACTACTAGTCCATACACGAGCCTAACGGCCCGTGTGGTCCCCGATTCATTCACCAACAACAAGGAGTGAGGCAATATGCGGCGTCCAGGCATGACGCTTATCAGTGCGGTGACCATCAGTCTGGCTGGCCTGATCGGAGGGCTGGCGACTCCCGTGTTCGCGGCGGGACAACCCGCGAATCCTGCTACGGGGCTGGGGCCGATGGTGGCGTGGGCGTGGTTTTCAAGTTCAAACGGCATTACTTTTGATTTTAATGGGCAAGCAGAAGGGTTTCCTTTTCCAAATGTTCCCGCATCCTTAGCCCAGCAATGGTCTCAGGATCCTATCGACAACCCCGCTCCCTTGGAATGGTATTACAACAACGTTTCGAAAACATGGCTAGGGAATACGGTGTTTGGAGCCGGAGTTCAGTACAGCTCCACTCTCATTACCAAGATGGCTGCCGAAAGCTTTTCTCCATCAATGGTCGGCGGCGTGAATCCGTCTGGAATGACGAGCAGCACAACTGCGACACCCCCCAGTGCTTCTTCGGGGACGACGGCACCGAGTAAAACGACCAGTGTTAGTCCGGTAGTGACGCATTCCACAGTTCCCGTAACTTCGACGGCCCCCGTAACGAAACAGGCAGCCCCCACGACGAGCCATTCCTCGGCTCCTGCATCGGCTGCCGCAGCGCCCGTGGCTTCTGCTTCCGAGAATACGACGCCCGTGACCCAGCCAACCAAGGATTCCCCCTCGTCTGCGGCCTCCATCGCACCGCGTGTGACGGCTTCGGCATCCCCCACGACACAGCCAACCGCTAAAGCCAGTGTTTTGGCCCAGCCGCCGGGAGTCAAAAAGGAAACGCCGGTGCCCGTCTATCACCGGATTATTCATCATGACCGAACAATTTTGGCGGCGGACGCCGCGCACCATGCTTCGACCCCGAGTATGCCGTGGGTTCCTGTAGCCGCAGGTATTGTAGCGGTTGGACTCATCGGAAGCGGCGGGTGGTGGGCGTGGCAGCGCTGGGGTCACTAATTCTCGGGGATTTCATAGGATGTAAGGCTGAAAGCTGGCGGACCTCCGCCAGTCTTTTTTTGCTAGAGACTCATTCTATTCGAAAAAGGAGGCACGCTATCGTGCGACGGTCTCTTCAGTGGAGCGCGTTGATTGCGGCAGGCATCATGTTCATGACCACCGCTCCGGTGTGGGCGGCGACGGCTCCGCTTTATGATATTACGCTGAACCGCACCCGCGATATTGCGGCGGGCTCTGCGACCGCGCAGCAGTTCTATTCACCCTATCCCGTCTATCTGCAAATTTCCTCGGGCACGACCTCCGATTCCACTCCCAATGTCATTGGCTCCACCGCCTACCAATACAGCTTTGACAACGGCGGCGACGGCTATCTCTCGGCGTTGACCATCCCCACTCTCACGGCGACTGCAGTGACCAAAAATGCCTACGGGAAAGGGTACTGGATTCAAACGGCGCAATATGCGCATCCGGTGGTGCAATTCTCCGTAGGCACCGCTCCATCCGGCCAAAATGAAGCTGCCGGGCAAGATTCGCTGTCGAACGGGCCTTACACAAGCATTGGCGGATCGGGCACAGTGGATGGAGGGACAGCCTATCAAGCGATTGCCGTAGGAAAATATCTTTATGCATGGTCTCGCTATCCCACCAGTGGGACTCCTCCCGCCAACCCCACCTACATTTTGGGTAACACAGGTAATACGGATTATCAAGTCGATGTGAGCCCCTTAATTACGCCGCCAATGACCGAGACAGGATTGAATATGTCCACAGGCACTCAAACAACATGGCAATCTCCGATTGCAGTAGCAGAATCGTGGGATGGAGGTGCTGTGGCTACGCCTATCTATATTCCGCCTGGCGTAATTCCTAATAACTACCGCTATACAACATCTCAAAGCTTGACAGGTATTAACACTCAACAATACCCTCACTCCACCGCCGCTCTCACTTCCGACCCGACGTGGATCGGGTCCGTCTCTGGCCTCGGTTCCTCGGTTGTGGCCTTTGGTGTGGCCGGGGCGCATCCTCGCGTCATTTTGTGGAATGTTGCCACAGGGAAATATAAGGCCATCGGCGTGGGGGAAATCGGCACGAAGATTTGGGACGCGACATTGTATGACGCCAGTACCCACACACTCTATGTCCAGGACGCGTACGGGACGTTGTACGGCTTTAATGTGAACACGGGCTCCCTTTCCGCTATGTATAGCGGCGGGGGCTGGACCAACACCGACAACTTGATTATTGCCAAGGATCTGTCGCTTCTCGGGAACACCCTGTATGCCGTGGGCGATGGCAACAATGCGCTCGGCGCGTTTTCTTTGGGATTAAAACTGGAGCATCAAAA
>DAIDDL010000111.1 GCA_027309085.1 Sulfobacillus sp. | reverse complement strand
ACCCCCTGGATTTGACTCTTCTTACCCTATCAAAATAAGGCCTCTCGTGTCATTGTTTATTAGGGGGCGTAAAAGAGGGCACGATTCACCGGGCGTACTACGAGATGGCCGCGTTGACCGAATTACGCAACGCCGTCCGCGCCGGGAATATCTCCATTACGGGCAGTCGACAGCACCAGGATTTTGAGGAATACTTGGTGTCCAAAACGGGATGGGACCGCGCTAAGGAGACGGGGAATACGGGACTGGCGGTCAGCCATTCGGTGGATCAGTACCTTGCTGAACGCACAGCCCTGCTCACCGAGCATTTGAACTTCCTGAACACCCATCGAGATGCACTGGAAGGGGTCACATTCGACCATGGCGATGTACATGTCGATCGGTTAGAGCCGGTCGTGCCGGACGCTGCTAAAACTCTGAGTCGCACTCTCTATGCCTTGCTTCGCATCAAACTGACGGATTTACTGCTCGAAGTCTCGCAGTGGACGGCCTTTGATCAGCAACTGGTGCATAGTGCGACCGGCCAAGCGCCGAGCCCGGCCGAAAAGCCCGTCATGATGGCGACCCTTCTGGCCCTGGGAATGAATATTGGCCTCACGAAGATGGCTGACGCGACCCCGGGCATCAGCTATCGGCAAATGGCCCATGCCGCTCAATGGCGGATGGATGACGACACCGTGCGGCGGGCCCAAGCCACCCTGGTCAATTTTCACCATCGGTTGCCGCTCGCCTCGACTTGGGGTGAGGGGACCACGTCCTCTTCCGACGGGATGCGGATAGCGTTGAGGGTCCCATCGCTCTACGCGGACGCTAATCCGCACTATGGATTTGGCAAAGGGGCAACCATTTATCGGTTCACCAGCGACCAAGGCACCGCGTTTGCCGTGCAAGTCGTGCCGACCAATTCGCGGGATGCCCTGCATGTCATTGATGGGCTGTTGCACCATGAAACGGATCTGACCCTGCACGAGCACTACACCGATACGGCGGGGTACACCGATCAGATTTTTGGACTCACGCACTTGTTAGGCTTCCGCTTCGCACCCCGTTTACGCGATGTCGGGGACGCCCGACTTTACACCAGTGGGCACCCGAAGGACTTCCCGGAAATCCAGGCGCTCTTGCGCGGTCCGCTCAATGAGAAAGTCATTCGGGAGAACTATGATGTCGTCTTGCGTGTCGCCTACTCCATCCGAACCGGCGTTGTCCCGGGGGCCCTCATCATGGGCAAACTGGGATCCTATGCGCGGCAAAACAGTGTGGATACGGCCCTCCGCGAAATGGGCCGGATCGAGAAGACGATTTTCTTGGTGGAGTATCTCTCTCAGAAAACCCTGCGCCGTCGCATCCACACGGGGCTCAACAAGGGAGAGTCGATGAATGCGTTATCGCGCGCCATTTTTTTCGGCAAACATGGGGAATTTCGCGAGCGGGCCCTGCACGACCAGTTACAACGAGCGAGTGCGCTGAACATCCTCATCAACGCCATTAGTGTCTGGAATACTGTATATCTTATGGAGGCCCTGAAGGTGCTAAAGGCACAAGGGACTCTGGACGAGAGTTTACTCGCACATATTTTCCCGCTCGGATGGGAACATATTAATTTTCTCGGAGACTATCAATTCGACGACCACCAGGTCCCAACGTTAGACCATTTACGACCGTTGCGAATAGAGGATGCGACTTAACTGCCAGATTGATCCAATTCTACCGGGAGAAATCCGCGTTTTGTTGGCGGGACCCCATCTTGGCTATCCCACTTGAATGGGGTAATTTGCAGGAGCAGGACTTTCACCTGCAAGCTTCTGTACCTGCCAGTCGCACACGCGGCCTGCCCGAAGGGCAGGCGATGTCCATCAAGCAGAGTGGCATACCAGAGGAACTGGTGGTACATGGAAGTATCCTGCAGCGCGGAGTTAGCAGGCGCTGAAATAGTTCCAGCGCCTGCCTCTCCCTGTCGTTACCCATTCTCTTTTAGCCGATAACCCCCTATAAAACAGATGAGAGGCCCTCGAACGTGGCCTCTTCTAAGGTCCGAGGTGCAAGGCAATCTCCGATGGACACCACAGGAACACCTACTCCGCCTAATACTTCCGATAAATGTGTTCTGGGAACTCGTCCCATGGCGAGTACCACAGAGTCCCATTCCCGCAGTGCCACAGGTTCGTAGGTAAATAGATTCCGGATGGTCAGCACATCACCAACAAGTGAACCCATGTCATAATGCGCGTGCATGGCGACGCCCACGGCATATAGAGCCTTAAGATACTCATTGCGTAAATATTGATGAACCGTTTCGGCAATGTACAGTCTAGCCGTATAAAGGGTCACGTTTTTTCCCAATCGGGCCATAAATATTGCAGCCTCAACTCCCGACCAGTCCCCAAATAAATCCATCACGATCACACGATCACCCATCGCGTCAGACCGCGTAAATACGTCGTCGACGTCGAATACGCGCGGATCGTCTATCCCCGGAATTCTAGGTCGGTATGGCGTTGCTCCCGTCGCGACAATGATTAAGTCGGGCTTAAGCTGCCTCACACTGTCAACCGAGGCCCGCTGACCTAACTTCAAATCAATCTGCACCCGATCCAAGTTGCGCGCGAAATTATCGAGCATCGTATCCGCCAACTCCTGTCGCATGGGCGCTCGTCGCATTAAAGTCAGTAACCCGCCAATTCTTGGCTGCTCTTCAATGAGGGTTACATCCTCACCACGTTCAGCCGCTGTGAGAGCAGCCTTAAGTCCTGCAGGGCCTGCTCCGACGACGACTACGCGCCGCCCCTGACGGGGTCGCTCTGAAAGCTTTCGCTCTAACTCTTCCTCCTTGCCGGCCACGGGGTTCTGTACACAGCCAATCGGCAAATCACGATGATAGTGCCCAATGCAAGCTTGCAGACAACCAATGCAATAATTGACCGAGCGCATTTCGCCCCTCTGTGCTTTATTCGGCATGTTCGGATCCACAATCAGCGCTCGCGTCATGCCCACCACGTCAGCCTGGCCAGTCGCTACGATACGGTCAGCTTCAACCGGATCAACAATCCTGGATCCCACAAAAACGGGAACTGCGCCCGCCATGCGAACGCGAAAACCGTCAGAGGCCACATACGCGTGCTCTATGGGAGAGGGAGGTACAATATGCGTGGAGCCGGAATAAGTGCTCGAATCGCCAGCGGTTACGTTAATGAAATCGAGGTGCACCTGTTCCACCAGATATTCGACAATCTTGACGGCATCGGCGACAGTGGTGCCGTCCATCGTCTTTTCATCTGCACTCATGCGGATCCCCACTGTAAAGTCTTCTCCAACCGAAGCCCAGACCGCTTGGCATACCTCAACGATGAACCGCATGCGGTTTTCAAAACTCCCGCCGTACTGGTCGGTCCGCTGATTTACGTGTTCCGACCAAAACTGGGCCGGCAAATAGCCATGTGAACAGCAAATCTCGACCCCATCAAGACCCGCCTCTTTGGCCAACCGGGCCGACAAGGCAAATCCTTGGATGACATCGTGAATATTGGACACACTCATAGGCCGGGGCATGACGGAGAATCGAAGGCTGGGCACAGCCGACGGTGCCCAAGCGGCATTTCGATAAGTACTGGACGCGACCTCTCGCCCACCGTGAAACAGTTGGGAAAAAACCCGAGTCTGATAGCGATGGACGGTATCAGCAATCCGGCGATAGGCGGAAATCACTCGTTCATCATATCCGGCAATGGTATGAGTGGTAAGCATGCCGGAGGGATGCACTGCAGCCGCCTCCAGAATAATGAGCCCGACCCCGCCTTTGGCCCGCGCTTCGTGGTAGGCGGTCATGGCCGATGTAGGAATACCATCATGCACATGATTAGTTTGGTGGGCGGTACTTAAAATCCTGTTTTTTAGTTCTGTCGTTCCGATAGTCACTGGCGAAAACAATACTTCCAGGTTAGACATTTCGTGTCCCCCTCCCGGTTTTTTGATAGATATTCGGTCCCTCGGCCAACCTCTGTCCTAACGGGTCCTGACTGGTTTGGTCGGCCAGATCATCGACAGTTACAAACTATTTTTGGACATACAGAATACCGAAATACCGCCGAACCCGGGTGTCCAGAATATAGGCCCGGGCCGCAACCTCAATAGGACGATGTTCCGCGAGTCCTTTTACGCCCCCTAATAAACAATGACACGAGAGGCCTTATTTTGATAGGGTAAGAAGAGTCAAATCCAGGGGGTT
>DAIDDL010000110.1 GCA_027309085.1 Sulfobacillus sp. | reverse complement strand
TTAACGACTGCCGAATCGGTTGCCTTGTTGAGCGCGGTCGATCAGGAAACCTGGGTCGGACGACGAGACTATGCCTTGCTCACGGTGTTAGTGCAAACGGGATTACGCGTGAGCGAACTGACGGGTCTGACCATCGCTGACGTCGATTTAGGATCGAGTGCCGTCGTGCGATGTACCGGGAAGGGGCGTAAACAGCGGGCCACACCGCTGACGACGGCCACGGTAGCCACGCTGAAAGCGTGGCTCACGGAATGGCGCGGGGCGGATCGCCAACCCCTCTTTCCCACCGTGCGGGGTAATCGCCTCAGTACCGACGCAGTGCAGTGGCTGCTCACAAAATATGAGAAGCGAGCTCGTGTCGCGTGTCCATCCCTCGCCCGAAAACATCTGACCCCCCACGTACTGCGCCACACCTGCGCTATGAATCTCCTCAGTAGCGGGGTAGATATTACCGTCATTGCCTTGTGGCTGGGGCATGAAAGCCTCCAAGCGACCCAAATCTATATTCACGCTGACATGGCGATCAAAGAGCAAGCCATCGCCCGCACGGCGCCGATGGACGTGAAGCCAGGACGCTATCGCCCGCCTGACACGCTCTTGGCCTTCCTGGAATCGTTATAGTTATGCCGAGCACCTGCCGTCGCAGGTGCTTTTGCCACTGCCCTCCTTTGCCCCGCTCGGCATAACTGTGGACGCGGCATAAAAAACGGAATCCACACTACCCCTCTGACAAAAGAACCTATCCTGCCGCTCCCACGCAGACAGGCTTTCACTATCCCCCGCTACGGGCTTCCGCCGGTATCCGAAGGGAGCCTGGGCATTGCTCCAGGGAAGCTTGGCTGATATAGCCGTCATCGAAATGGTTGCGGATAGCAGTACTGCAAACAGCGGCGAATAAACTCGCCAACCGCGCCAGAACAATTCCCGGATGTCTGGGCAATGTACCAGATCTTTCGCTTTCAGGCTCGAATCCGGCGAGATCTCGATATCCAGCAGGGTGAGACTTTCGCCGAGACTGGCCACTAAGTGGCTGTTGAGATCCGGCCCGGTGGGCTTGCCGATATGACTGCCCGGACCGACTTGAGTCACATGCGTGCCCATCCGCTAAAACGGCCTTTGCCTGCAAGAATCGGGTCTCAACAGTGGAATGGCTGTGCAACCGCGCCGTGGCGGTGCCTGGAGGAATCGCCTCCCCCCTCATAAAAGCCCGTCCCCCGCCTAACAGCGCCATCGCGTAGCGAGCTTCTTCGTTGGGACCGTAATTCTCAAGCAGCTGGGCTTGCTGCACCGTCCCCAGCGGAATCAGAAAACATGTCAACAACCGGTGGCCGCCAGACATTTTCGGAGGGATCCGCAGCCCACAGCGTGTAGACCTCACCGGACCAAAACGATGCAAGGCGAATAGCAAAGTCTTGGGCCGCTTTCATAAGTGCGGCACGACGCACCAGATGGTCTCAGGAGAGTTCTGGCGCAAACGGCCCCCAAAACCAGCGGGCTAAGGGCTCGACCTGCTTCCCGTCACCCGCCGGGAGACTCCGGTAAGAACAGCGCCCATGAGATCCCACCGAATCACCGGATGCGGCTGATTCTCGCGCATTTCTTCAGCAAGGTTATTTTCATCACGGAATCCTCCCGGAGCAGCACCGGCCGTCGTCCCGCCACCGTTGTCTTCCAACGCAGCAGCATGAACCCATCATGGAAGGTCTTTGTCAGCAACGGGTGCAGGTTAAGAATTCGTCCCATAACCGCTGATCAATTTCTCGGCACGCCTCAATCGCGCTAAGCCCCAATCCCAACCAAGGAGCGAGCCATAACGTTCCCACTCCAAAGATCGTTTATGCCCGCCGTCAGGACACTCGCTGGCGCAATGCCTGTTCTGGCTGGCCTGGCTGCTCAGACCGGATTCCCTGGTGAATCTGGCGGAGGCAGTAATGCCCGGATCCGTATGCCACCGTCCACACAATTACCATAGCTGCCCCCGCCACAGAGGCGGCCCCAGCTATCAATACTCCACTCAACAACGCCACGAGCGACATGAGACTCCCCCCCTTCTATAAGAGGTAACGCCGTGGATGGCCTGTGGGTTTCACGTTGAGCGCCCTTTCGGAAATATTTTCCGGGTGGGTCCTGCGGCAGTGCTCCTGGTCCCAGAGCCGCTACAGTTCGTAAGGCAAGATCTCTTTCAAATCCGCCACGGACAAAGCGCACAGTTCGGAACCGGGAGCCGGGCGGGCATCCGCAGGAACAAACCACAGGGCCCGGACAAAGGGCACCTGCCCCGCCATTGCCGCTTCACGGTCATGTTCGGTGTCGCCAATCATGACGGCATCCGCAGAGTTTTCACCGCACTCTTGAAGCACCAGGTTAATGCCTTCTGGGGATGGTTTGGGGTGGACAATGTCCTGGGCGGTCACAATCTGAGCAAAATATCCCCGCAGGTCAAAGTGGTCCAATGTGATGGCAGTCGTGTCCCGCTCTTTATTCGTCACGATAGCCATAGTGACATGGAGATTTTTCAGCCCATTCAGCAAGGCCATGATGTCGGGAGAGACCTGTAGGCTAGTCTGTCCGGCGGTGTATCTCGCCAGGTAATCCTGGAGCACCTCTTGCCACCGGTCTTTGAATTCCCGGGAGAAAATCACCGACTCGCCGGGACCGAACATGGCATGAACCGCTTCGTCCGAAAGGGTTTTCCCGGCGTATTTTTGAAACACCTCCTGAAAACAGCGGGTAATCAGTGGAACCGTGTCTATCAGCGTACCATCCAAATCAAAAATTACGACAGCCAGCGCCAATCCCTCCCACACATGCTATTTGACAAGATTCTTGACAGTAAAGCGGAGCTCGTGACTCCGCGGAAATTCCCGCGGAATCACCTCTTTCAAAATGGCCGGGGCTTCTTCATCCGGCACGCGCCATACGTTTTGGAAAAATCCCGCCTCGGTTACCTCCAACATTCCGGCACTGCCGCGCGCCACATGCACCCACCGGTCTTTTTTGAAGTTCAGTATCTCGAGACGCGTTCCCGGCTTCAGCCTGTGCGCCATCTGCACCGCCGTCTTGACCGCGCTCCGGGCAGCCACCTTGCTCACACAACATCCCCCCCGCTCCTCAGTGTAGCGATTCTCACCACGGATAGAAATTATCTGCCAGCCTTGACCACCGGGAGCATCCATTTCACCAAACGCCCGCGAGAAGCCGCCGGCTTTAGCCGTGAAGTCTATCACTCGGCCATTTCAGAAACGGGAAGCTGTTCCCCCTTCTTTCCCCCGGGCGCTCCCAAAGCATGCCACACCATCCCCGCCATCACCAGTCCCATGCCCGCTTCACTGGCCCAGCTTACCCTGCCCGGCAGCCGGAACAGCAGCGCCAGCACCAGGGTAAACACAATCTCCATGGACTGGGTGGCTTCCACTTTGGCGAGCATCGCCGGCCGGCCATGGGCCTGATCCGTGGCTTTGAAGAACAGTGCGGTCGCAATCACGCCGGACGAGAGCGCCACCAAGAATGTCTCCCGCCACTGCCACAGGGGTGGCATTCCGGCCGTGTGCTGCCCAATCACGGCCAAGACAGCCCAAAACGGGAGGCTGCCAAGGGTCATTCCCAAAATACGCGCAGGCGCCGAAATTTCCCCGCCAGTCAGCGCCATCATCTTGCGGTTGCCAAGAGGGTAAGCCGTGGCAGAGATGATCACCGCGAAAATACTAATCAGGAGAGCCTGATTCAGATCCACATGATTTCTCCACTGCACCAGCCCGACCCCCGCAATGATCGGGACGGACGGCCACAGATGGCGCCACGGAATCTTGTGGTGCGTGGTAAAGGGAACCAGCAGACTGCCGATAATGATCGTCAGCTGAAATGTGCTGGCTACTGCCCATGAGGGCCCGTATGCCGCGGCAAACGTCAGCGGCGCGTAAAACAGGCCAAATCCCACCGTTCCCCATAAAAGCCATGGTCCGGGACTCTGGCGGAGCAGGTGCCATAATTTGCGGGACTGCCCCTGCCACACCACCCACCCCAGCAGGATTGGCACGGTGAAGAAGTACCGCAGCGAACTGCTCCACAGCCAGCTTCCGCCATGAATGGCCATGGTCTGGTTCAAGACAAACGTACTGGCAAAAAACAGAGCGGCAATGACCCCAGTGGCAATCGCTTTCATCCAATTGCGCGGGAAACCCCGGCATTCAGGCGGGGAGGGATAGCGCGGCAGGCGTAGCCTGCCCCATTCCCGCATCCTCCTTTTCTGTCGACGCTATCTGGGTCCACG
>DAIDDL010000010.1 GCA_027309085.1 Sulfobacillus sp. | reverse complement strand
CCGCCCAAGAGGACATGGCCCCTGAGCGCTAAATAGGTGGAGGGCTTTCGAATATGCCGCGGATCTCGTGGCGCCGGTGGCATAGCGAGACAAGGCAGACTCCGTGAACTCCATGGACTGGCGGACTTGCTGAAAGGCCGCCTTGCGTTCTGCGAGATGGGCGATGCCCCGGGGGATCTTGCGTGCCGCCTGATAGGCTTGCGATTGTTTCATGAGCCACATCCGGCGCAACGCTTCCCCTAGCAAGGTATTGTAGCACTGGCGGGCCGCCTCGAAGCGGGTCTGCAAGACGTGCTCTTGAGACGGCAGCACGTGCAAAGGAACCTCGCAAACGAAAGAAGGCGTCGTGTTTTTGCCGTGCTTAGACAGTTTTTTGGTTTTCGATATATTGCTTAATAACGGCAAGGGGCGCCCCTCCCACAGTGGAAACAAAGTAGGAATTTGTCCATAAACTAGGCAATCGACTCTTCAGCCACGGGAATTCCTGACGGAGCACGCGGGAAGATCGGCCTTTCACCTGTTTGATGAATTTATGGATGCCAAACTGCGGATCGACCTCGCACAATAGATGCACATGATCCGGCATGACTTCGAGCTCAATCACCTCGACGTGACGCTCGTTCGCGACATCATGGATGAGAATCTTCAACCGTTCATCTACTCCGCGCACCAACACGGATCGACGGTATTTGGGGCACCACACCACATGATATTTGCACGAATAGACGACATTGTGATTCGATTTGTAGTCCATATGATTATTATACCACGATGCGGTGTCTAATCTTCATCGAGAGCGCAAATATTGGCCCTGTCGGGCCATGGGCTTATATCCCCAGGCCTAAAGGCCGGGGCTTTACGCCCTGTTTTGGTAAATGGTCTAATGTCGGGACCTGCTGGTCGTCGAATTGGTATTCTCCAAGAAAATTACTGTGGTCTCACCCCAGCGGGTAAATGTGTGCGAGTAAGCTCTCATCCAGAGTCCCCTGGGCCTCCAGCACCTTCACGGCTTCCGTGAGATACACCGTATTCCACACACTGATGGCGTTGACGAGGATGTTGAGCGCACTCGCTCGCTGCAGCTGATTGTCGCGACTCAGCCATCCTGTCCATAGACTGACGGTGTCAGATGTCCTCGTTTAGACGGCAATCTTGTCCCAGCCAGTCTTATGCCCCTTGGGAGACATGTGATGACGGACCACCATGGCCATTTTTCAAGGTTTTGATCCGAAAAATAGTGTTGACAAAGCCACTGTGGCCGAAAAGCCCCGGTTTACCCAGTGATTCCGCAGAAGCGGTTCCGCACCTGGCCCGGCGATTTGGAGGGCATCATTTTCGACAAAGCGGGCGAGATACGCACTGAACAGATCCCGTTGCATGGTCACGCCGCGTAGAGGTTTAGTGAACATCTGGATGGTTGCCGCGTCCGCGAAAGTGAAAGGGCGGGGGTTCCGGAAAAAGCCCGGGCTCGCCGAGCCAAGGCCGGATGAGGCTGTCCACTCTGGCCATTTGCGCAGTCCACGGGTCGAGAGCGATGAGGTCATCGCGGCTGACATCATGGACGTTCAGCTTGCCGAGAGACTGCACCCCGTAACGCATTTCGTCACAGGAGGAACGCAGAAAGTGGGTGAGGTGGCCAGCGGCACGGTCAACGTCAAGGGCGTGGCGGTGGTGGCCTTTGTGGTACAGGAGGTCCTCGGGAGGGGCGAAGGGCAGGACTGTGGCGGCTTGGGAGGCGGACAGCGCCATGAGGGCCGCATAGCCGATGTAGACCGCGTCTGCGCCGAGCGCCATCGCTTTAAGATAGTCTCCCGGTGTGCGCAGCCCCCCAGCTGCAATCAGGGTGAGCTTGTCGCGAGCGCTCTGAGCCCTCAGGTACTCATCCGCCCAGGAGACGGCCGCCATTGTCGGCAGGCCAAAGTCGTCCTGCAGAATAGGCGGGCCACTGTGCGTGCCGCCTTCTCCGCCATCCACAACCAGAAAGTCGATATGGGCATCCATGAGGACCTCAAGGTCCTCTTCCAGCCACCCCGATGGAGCGATTTTGACGCCGACCGGCACCCCGTAACGGCCTTTCAGGGTATGCACCAACTGAACAAAGTCGCGGGGTGACTCGACGCCTTGCAGGCGTGCGGCGATGACTGCCCGGTCCCCGTCTTTGAGCCCGAAATACTTTTGCATTTCTTTGTCGGCGGGGGCGGTGACCATTGCGGCCGCCGCCTGCGCTCCCTGGCCAATCTGAATCTCAATCGCGTCGGCGCTGTTTAGGTACTCGTGATGATTTTGGGCTGACAGAGGCCACGTGCCCCGGTGATATTGCACAATCAAATGCTTCGCGGCATCGCGCTCCTCCGGCAGGTAGGCTTCTCCAGTGTTGGTTGCTGTGCCGGCCCCGTTGGCTCCCAGGGCGAGGGCGATCTTGGTCTTGAGGGACAGAGCGCCGCCGTAGCTCATGCCAGCAATCAGAACCGGAATATCAGTGGTCAGCGGATGCAGAGCTTTAGGGCCGATCACGGTCTGTAGAGACACATCTTCGCGCCGGCGGGTAGGCATCCGCGCAATCTGGGCGGGGTTGAAGACCAGTTGTTCCCAGTGCGAAAAGGTCAGCGGGGTGCCCATGGGCCGGCCGATGGCCGTGTCCTGAGAGGCGCGCAGGGAATTTTCAAGAAAGACCTGCGGGTTGGCCCGGCGCATCAGCGACCAGGCCGACGTGAGGCTTGTCATATAACGCGTGTTGAGCGCCTTGGCAAGAAAGTGGTCGGAAAGCGCATTGAACAACGAAGTTTCTAATACCGGCATCAAAAGGGCAGCGGCCACACTGAAGATCGCCAGAGCCAGAAGTGATGCGCCAAGTATTTGCCAGAACACTTATCTCAGCCCCTCTAACAGATTTGCGCTGTTAGAATGCCACTGTAAAGCAAAAATATGAGCGCGGCGGGAAAAAATACTTAGTGCGTTGCGGGAGAGGGAGCAGCGCGGCTGTCAGAAAAGACTGTTCCGGATTAACGCCACTGGCGCACCATGCCGTATAGGAACGCCAATGCGCCTAGCACATAAAAGGTCTCGGCCGCCAGGACTTGGTGGTGGATGAGGAGGAGACTTGCAGTGAGCGCAAAGCCCACGACGTACACGGCCTGCACGAGGCTCTGGACGCTGCGGTGCAGGCGGTGCAGCTGGGCCGTGCCCTGTTTCCAGTCAACTCGCGCTTCAATTTCCCCGTTTTCCACCTGTTTCAGCACGCGGTGGGACAGGTCGGGCAAATCTGCCAGAGTGGCCGCAAAATGCGTTACGGTCCGCTTGGCAAATCCCAGGCTGCCGCCTTGGTCTTCCGTGACGAAACGCTTGGCGTAGGGGGCGAATAGTTCGACCAGATTGATGTCTGAGTCGAGCATTTCAGCCAGTCCTACGAGAATGGCGATAGCCCGGCCCAAAAATGCGAAATGGCCCGGAACCTGAATGGGCTGCGTGCGCAGCAGATTTTCGAAGTCGCGGAGCAAGGCCACCAGGTCTAAAGAGGTCAGCTCGTCCAAGGTTTCTGCGTAATAGCGGTCGAGCAGGTACTGGATCTGGCGCCGGAGCTGCAAGCTGTCCGCCTCGGGCCGGACCATTCCCAGAGCTTCCATGCTGGCCGCCAGCTCGGCCGGGTCGCGTTTGGATACAGCGACGAACAGGCGGCGGAGCTGCTTGCGTGTCGGTGCGTCCAAGATGCCGACCATGCCGTAGTCGAGCAGCACCAAGTCCCCATTTTTATCCACCAGAATATTACCGGGATGCGGGTCAGCATGAAATATTCCCGACTCCATGACCATGTGCAAATACAGGTGGATCGCGTGTTCGGCAATCAGGGTAGGGCTGAGTCCTTGCGCTATCAGTTGGTCACGCTGATTGATCTTGGTGCCGTCGCAGTATTCCATGGTCAGCACCCGCAGTGTCGAAAACTCGGGATACGTTTTAGGGACCACCACCCAGGACAGGTGGCGGATATCTTGCCGGATGAGCTCCGTATTGTTCAGCTCTTGCTGGTAGTTCAGCTCTTCGGTTACCATCCGGCGGAATTCCTTGAGGACGGTATACAGGTCAAAAGACCGGCCAAAGCGGGTCAGGCGGGTGGACAGCGTGACGACGATGGCGAGAGCCTTGAGATCGGCCTGGACCGTGCTCTCGATATACGGCCGCTGGACCTTGACGGCAACCTGGGTGCCGTCAAGCAGCACGGCCCGGTACACTTGTCCGAGAGACGCCGCGGCGAGGGGCACTTCATCAAAGATGAGAAAGGATTCATGCAAAGGGCCCAGTTCCTGTTCTACAATAGGGCGGACATCAGCCCAAGGCGCGGACTTCACATTATCCTGGAGTGACTGGAGCTGTTCAATAAACGGCTGTGGCAGCAAGTCGACGCGGCTGGAGAGAAACTGGCCCACCTTGATCAGGAGCCCTCCCTGCTGCTCGGCCGTCTGGCGGAACTTAATCGCCTGGCGTGTGTAGAGATCGTGCCAGAAGGCTTCTTTTTCTGCTGTGTCGGGGCGGCCCTTCTGCCACAGGGCGGCCCAACTGATGCTTAGGAGGATGCCGACGAACATGCCGACCACGCGGTAGACGCGGTGCGCGACCGTGAAAGCGCTGAGGCTGGCGGCAGGCAAAGAACGTTTGTGACCCGGCGACTTCGGTGGCAAAGATATTCCCCCCTCGCGGCTAGTCTACCATAGGCGCTCCGGATGTGAATCCGAATTTTGGTATTGTCCCGAGAGGCGTGGCGTTGGACTGAGAATATGGTACGCTTATGTAGGGTGGATAGGATATTTGGGGTCTGGTAAGCGGGGTGGAACCGGTGTTGTCATTTTTTCAGAATATGTCATGGTCGTCGTGGCTCCTGTCCTTAGTCGACATTTCTATCGTCGCCTACGGACTCTACCGCTTTTTTTTGCTGATCCGGGGTACGCGCGCTGTTCAGCTCATCAAGGGCATTATCATTCTTCTAGTGGCGGTGCCAGTGTCAAGCTGGCTTCATCTGTATACCACCCACTTTCTTCTGCAGGAAATCCAGGTGATGCTGGTGGTTGCGCTGCCCATTGTGTTTCAGCCTGAATTGCGGCGGGCTCTCGAGCATATCGGGCAGGGCCGTTTTTTTTCCGAAGGCATCCTGATGCATGAAGAGGCCGATGTGGCGCACGCCATCGATGAGGTGGCCCGCGCCTGCGACCACCTGTCCCGGAGCCGCACCGGCGCTCTGCTGGTCTGGGAGAGAACGACTGGCCTGAATGAGTATGCCGCTACCGGCACGCCCATCGGGGCCTTGGTTTCTGCACCGCTCCTGGAAAATATTTTTGTGCCCAACACGCCTCTGCATGACGGAGCCTGCATTATCCGCGGCGACCGGGTGATAGCGGCGGCGGCTTTTCTTCCTCTAACCGACAGTGCCCAGCCAGGCAGCGAACTCGGGAGCCGGCACCGGGCGGCTATTGGGATTAGTGAGCAGTCCGACGCGGTCGTCGTGGCCGTATCGGAAGAAACTGGATGGATTTCCGTCGCTCTTGAGGGGCACCTGTACCGCCGGCTGGAAGACCGGGCCCTGCGCGAGATGCTGACCAGCCTGCTCGTGGCTAAACCCCATACCTCGCTCAAAATCTGGCGAAGGGGCGTGAATTCATGATGGACCGGCTGCTGGAGAACAACACCATACTGAAAATCCTCTCCTTGGTGGTCGCGCTCTTTCTGTGGGTCGATGTGACGACCACCAATGCGCATGTGGTGGGGGACCGCCCAATCGGCCCGGTGCCCGTGGAATACAATCCACCCTCCAAGTCGGACCTGACCGTGATGTCGATGAGCCCGACCGACGTGGAGGTGCAGATCAAGGGGCCCGTGGCCACGGTGACCAAGACGGTTCCCCAGTCCATCTCTGCTTTCGTGGACATGAAGAGTCTGACCCATAGCGGCACTTATACCCTTCCCGTGCGGGTGTCTGTGCCGGTGGGAACCAGTTTTGTGAGTGTGGCGCCGCCCCTTGTAACCGTGGTCGTGGACCAGCTTGGCACCCGCCGCATGAATATCAGCCTCAAGGCCGTAGGCTCTCCCGCGCCTGGCTATGAGTTGACCCAGTTGACGGCGACTGCGCAGACCGCCACGGTATCCGGGCCTACTGCGGATTTGGACAAGATCCGGGAACTGATGGCAGAAATGCCGGTGGGGGGACGCACCGGCGGATTCCAGGAGCAGGTGATTTTGATGCCCTTGAATGCCCGTGACGGAGTGGTGCACAATGTTCAGGTCTCGCCCACCATGGTGACAGCGACCGCATCCATTAAAAAGCGCCCGCCCGAGAAAACGGTGGGAGTGGTCGCTAAAATCTCTGGATACCCCGCCAAAGGGTTTGCGGTGTCGACGATTGCGGTCCACCCCGCTTCGGTCGTAGTCACAGGAACCAAGTCCGCTTTGTCTTCTCTGTCGGTAATTTATACTGTGCCTATTTCTGTCTCAGGAGACAGCGCACCGGTGAGTTCAGCTGTGCCGCTAGCCTTTCCCTCGGGGGTGAGCGGGGTAACGAATCAGGATGTGAGCGTAAGCGTCACCATTACCAAGGCAGGGTAATAGACTAAAAGCAAGAACTGAGGACACAAAGGCTTGGAGGGAATGTTGTCGATGTCACTGTTTGGTACCGATGGAGCCCGTGGCGTGGCTAATGAGGAATTGACGGGCAAACTGGCGATGGAAATTGCGCAAGCCGCAGCGCTGCAGATGCCCCGGGGCGCGAAAGTCTTGATAGGGCGGGATACACGTGTGTCCGGGCCCATGTTGGAAGCGGCGCTCAGCGCAGGATTCATGGCTTCCGGGGTGGATGTGATTTTGGCAGGGATGGTGCCGACGCCCGCGCTGGCCTATCTCATTGTCAAGATGGGGGCTCAAGCCGGGGTCATGATTTCCGCTTCGCACAATCCCCCCCAGTACAACGGCATCAAGCTGCTGGACCATTTGGGACGCAAGTGGCCTGTGGGGCAAGAAGAAGAGGTGGAGCACATGGTCGTGTCCCACAGATTTGTCCCCGGGCAGGCTTCTAAGATCGGGCGGCTGTTCCATTATGAGGACACGGCCATTGCCCACTACCACCGGTATTTGCAGGAGCTCTTTGCCGGACTCATGCCGGATTTGCACATCGGGATTGACTTGGCTCACGGCGCGGCCATTTCCACGGCGGACACAGTGTTGCGCACCTTGGGGCTCGATGTGCACCCTCTGTTTGCCGAACCGCAAGGCGACCTGATTAACGTGCGCTGCGGCGCCACAGACCCCGGCACTCTCCGCGAGCAGGTTTTGGCCCAGCACTGGGACTTGGGGCTCGCTTTTGATGGCGATGCGGACCGTCTCATTGTTGTAGACCATACCGGGCACATTATTGACGGGGACGAAATTTTGTATGTGCTGGCATCGGGAATGGACGCGCAGGGGATGCTGGCTGGGCACACAGTGGTCGCGACGGTGATGTCTAATCTGGGGCTAGAGCGCGCATTGGAACAGCGGGGCATTGCTCTTGAGCGCACCCCGGTTGGAGACCGCTGGGTTGCTGACAGGATGCGGGAATTGGACGCTTCAATAGGCGGAGAACAGTCTGGGCATGTGATTTTAGCCCAGTATGCCGCCACTGGAGACGGGCTTTTGACTGCCCTCGCCCTATTGGCCGAGGTTCGCCGCACCGGGCGCTCTCTGGCCGAGCTGGCGGCACCGGTGGAGCGCTATCCGCAGATTTTGCGCAATGTGCACATTGACAAGGCCGCGGTGCACTGGGAAAGTATTCCAGGACTGCCGGCGCTGGTCCAGGAAGCGGAATGGAGTTTGGGACGGGAGGGCCGGGTTTTTATCCGCCCGTCCGGGACTGAACCCCTCCTGAGAATTATGATTGAGGGCCGTGACCGTCAGGAAATTGAATTGTGGGCCGACCGCCTGACTGCGGTCGTGCACAGTGCTTTGGAGTCGGCCAAGGCATAATGCACAGAGCCCTTAAGCGCCAGGACCTGTTGCTGTGGGCAAGAGGTTGACGAGGTGGGGGATCTCGAATCACTCGGCGGGTGACCCCCGGCTTCCCGGCAGTCGTTAAATCACGAACAAAGGCTGTTCGCAAGGACAGCACAAAGACGTGTGGCCGGGACCGGCTCCAGACTGTGGAGGCGATAGACGGATGTGTGGAATTGTAGGATTTGTGGGAGAAAAGAATGACGCTCTCCCTTTTATTTTTGCTGGGCTGAAGCGGCTGGAATACCGGGGCTATGATTCTGCGGGCATTGCCCTGGCCGCAGAGTCAGGCATTGCGATTCAAAAGGCCCGGGGCAAACTGGCGGCTTTGGGGGAATTGCTGGGCGCTATGCCTTCTGGAGTGCCCTGCGGCATTGGCCATACCCGTTGGGCCACTCACGGCCGCCCCACTGATGTCAATGCCCATCCCCATACGGATTGCCACCGGGAGATTGCCACGGTGCACAACGGCATCATTGAGAACTTTCAGGAGCTGCGGGCGGAACTGATTGACCGCGGCCACCAGTTTCTTTCGGATACCGATACCGAGGTCATCCCGCATCTCTTGGAGGAATACGGGGGAGCTCAGGATTTGGAGGCCGCTGTGCGGAAGGCGGAAGCCCGCCTCAAGGGCGCGTATGCGTTTTTGGCCATCTCCTCCCGCCAGCCGGACCAGATTGTCGCGGTGCGGCGGACGAGTCCTTTGATTATCGGATTGGGGGATGGAGAGAATTATCTGGCCTCGGACTTCAGCGCCTTTCTGTCTGCCACCAGAACAGCCCAGATTTTGGAAAACGGGGATATGGCGGTAGTGACACCGCGGTCCGTGCGGATAATGAATCTGGCCGGGGAGCCGGTGAGCAGACCTGTGATGACCGTAGACTGGGACATTCGCCAGGCTGAGCGCGGAGGGTACCCTCATTTCATGCTGAAAGAGATCATGGAACAGCCGGATGTCTGGGGGGACTGCCTTTTGGGGCGAACCCAACAAGGGTCGGTGGTGCCAGAGCAGATTGGCCTTGAGCAGGAATACCTGAAAAGGGTGCAGCATATCCAGATTGTCGCCGCAGGCACGGCGTACCACGCCGGCCTGGTTGGCAAGATTTTGATTGAACGTCTGGCGCGCATTCCTGTCAATGTCGATGTCGCGTCGGAATTCCGCTATGCCCACCCTGTTCTTGCCCCGGACACCATGGTGATTGCGATTTCCCAGTCGGGGGAGACGGCCGATACCTTGGCGTGCTTGCGGATGGCTCGGGAGCTTGGCCACTTCACCTTCAGCATCACCAACACGGTGGGGTCGACAGCCGCCCGCGAGTCGGACGCTGTGGCCTATACCTTGGCAGGTCCTGAAATTGCGGTGGCATCGACCAAGGCGTATACCACTCAGATTCTGGTGCTCACCCTCATTGCCCTGGCCCTCGCTGACATAGCGGGTGCGCCCCGGCCAGATTTGGTCAGCGGGCTTTTGCAGCTGCCACTTTTGGGCCACCAGGTGCTGGAAGTGATGGAGCCGGTGCAGGAAATGGCCCAGAGGCTTGCGAAAGGACACGACGTGTTTTACATTGGCCGCGGGATGGACTATGCACTGGCTATGGAAGGACAGCTGAAAATCAAGGAAATTTCCTATCTGCATGCGGAAGCTTACCCGGCGGGTGAGCTGAAGCACGGAACTCTGGCGCTCATCGAAGACAATACCCCGGTGGTAGCGGTTATGACGGAGCGGGAGGTGGCAGACAAAACCGTCTCCAACATTTTGGAGGTCAAGGCGCGGGGAGCGGAAGTCTGGGGCATTGTCGACGACGCTCTGCCGGCGGGCCTTCCCATTGACCACAGGATCGGCATCCGGGTCGACCTGCCGGAACTGGCGCCAGTTCTGGCCGCGATCCCTCTGCAGCTGTTGGCTTATTACACGGCGGTGGCAAGGGGCGAGGATGTCGACCAGCCCCGAAATCTGGCCAAATCCGTGACGGTGGAATAGCGGGCCAAGGTCTTTAGACGGTAGTGATGTTTTCGTAACAACATTCTTCTGCGAGGCGCCGGGAATTTCCGGCGCCTCGCCTGTCTGCCCGTAATTGTGGACGCATCTGCTATTTAGAGTTCTCCGAAACTGGCGAGGCCGGCCAACCACTGTTAGCATGCAAATTGAGACATCGTTGCAGCACAAATGAAGTCATTCTCGCAGAACGGTCTTGGGACGCCGATGGAGGGGAAGCCGTGGTGCTTCCCCTCCGTCAGAGAAGGGATAGATAAGAAGAGTTAGTACGTTTGACCGTGTGGTCTGCTTTTTCCCCAAGTTCCCAATACAGAATAAAAGGTTAGTTGCGATGAACCAAGACGAAACGGAAAACTGCCTTATTATTGCCACTGAGGCCCTTGATATGGATCGTTTGCTTAATCATGCTATGAGAGATGGAGTCCCATAGCTTTCCGAAGCACTCATCTGCAAACGCGCTCGTCATGACATCAACATGCTGAAAATCCAACCGAATCGGTTGCTGTTGTTGGATATGGCTTGTCAACAACTGCCGAAGTGTCCTGCCTTTTTTTGTTGAGACTCGCAGGAACGAGGGTGTACTGTGGGCGACCCATGTTTCGCCGAAGGCGCCTTGGCAGACAGATATCGGTCAGACTCGAACACGTGCATGTTTGACTTATCCAAGTATGGTGAGTTTCATAAGCGAAAGTAGAGAAAGATGCAGGTTGCCATGCCATATGACAGGCAACCTGCTGGTGTCGGCACTCATGGGTCGGTACTTCTAAACGGCTACGGCTCCCGTCTTGAACTGACTGTTATAGAGATCTGCATAAAAGCCCCCTAGGTCAAGAAGCTGTTGGTGGGTGCCTTGTTCGACGACTTTCCCGTGGTTCATGACGAGAATCACGTCCGCATCCTGAATGGTCGAGAGCCGGTGCGCGATGACAAAGCTGGTCCTTCCCTTCATCAGGTGGTCCATGGCCTGTTGGATCAGGATCTCGGTGCGGGTGTCTACGCTGCTGGTGGCCTCATCCAAAATCAGGATGGCCGGGTCTGCCAAAATAGCGCGGGCAATGGTGAGCAGCTGCTTTTGTCCCTGGGAAATATTGGAAGCCTCTTCGTTAAGCACGGTATCGTACCCTTCTGGAAGTGTGCGGATAAAGTGGTCGGCCTGTGCGGCCCGGGCCGCCTCCACCACTTCGTCCTCTGTTGCTCCTTCGCGCCCGTACGCAATATTGGCGCGGATGGTTCCATTGAAGAGCCAAGTGTCTTGGAGGACCATGCCAAATAGATGATGCAGGTAGTCCCGGGATAGCTGGGTGATGTCGGTGCCATCGATCAGGATGCGCCCGCCGCTCAGTTCGTAAAATCGCATCATCAGATTGACCAAAGTGGTCTTGCCGGCCCCGGTTGGACCTACGATAGCCGCCATTTGCCCGGGCTGCACGTCGAGGTTCATATCTTCGATAAGGGGTGTGTCCGGCTGATAGCGAAAAGTGACATGCTCGAACTGTATCCGCCCGGCTGGTGCCGTGAGTGTGACGGCATTGGCTGCGTCGGGTTCCTGTTCCGGCTCATCAAGAATTTCAAATACACGTTCCGACGACGCCATCGTGGACTGAATCACGTTGGAAATGCTAGAGAGCTGTGTGATGGGCTGTGAGAACTGCCGGGCGTACTGGATGAAGGCGAGGATATCGCCGATTTGGATCCGTTTGCGGATGACCAGAATGCCCCCGATGACGCTGACGAGGACGTAGCCGATGTTGCTGATAAAATTCATGACCGGCATGATGATGCCCGTGATGAACTGCGCCTTCCAGGTGGATTCATACAAGCGCTCATTGATTTCATCAAACTTGGCCAGGGCTTCATCTTCGTGCCCATAGGCCTTGACGATCTGATGGCCTGTATACATCTCCTCAATGTGGCCATTAAGTTCTCCGAGCCGGCGCTGGCGGCTTAAAAAGTAGGTCTGGGACCGCACCGCGATGGTCTTGGTGGCATAGATGCTCAGGGGCAGGGTAATCACAACCGTGAGGGTCATCAGCGGGCTTATCGTCAGCATCATCACGATTACCCCAAGAAATGTGACCACGGATTGAATCAACTGCGTGAGGCTCTGCTGCAGTGTGCTGCTGATGTTGTCAAAGTCATTCACGAAACGGCTCATGATTTCGCCGTGGGGATGTGTGTCAAAATAGCTGATGGGCAACCGGGTCAGCTTGTCGTTGACCTGTTTGCGCAAATCGTAAACGGCTCTTTGGGCTACGCCCGCCATCACGTACTGCTGAAAATAATTGAACAGCGAGCTGAAAAGATACAGCCCCGCCAGGATCATCACCAGGTGACCGATTTGGTGAAAGTTGACTCCGCCCCCGGGAAGTCCGCGGAGCTTCCGGCTAATACCGTCAAACAAATCAGTCGTGGCGTTGCCCATAATTTTGGGGCTGAGAATGGAGAATATCGTGCCGAGAATTGTTGCCACGAGCACGAGTGCGAGGCGGAATGCATAGGGCCGGAAATAGCGCAAGAGGCGCATGAACGTGCCTTTGAAGTTTTTAGGCTTCTGCACGATCATGGCCATTCCCTGAGGCCCGCCCCCGAACACTCCCGGGCCCCGACCTGTCGAGGAATCGCTGCGGGGCTTATCGTCAGAACTCATGCGATGACCTCCTCTGCGTGCTGGGATACGACAATCTCCCGGTAAATCGGTGAGGTGGCCATGAGTTCGTCATGGGTTCCGAGACCTACCAGCTTACCTTCATCCAGCACGATAATCTGGTCGGCATCCATCACAGTGCTCACCCGCTGCGCCACAATCAGCACGGTGGACTGCTCCACCTCATCATGCAGGGCGCGGCGGAGCTGGGCGTCCGTCTTGAAATCCAAAGCGGAGAAACTGTCATCAAAAATATAGATTTCAGGTTTGCGGACCAGCGCCCGGGCAATAGACAGCCGTTGTTTCTGCCCTCCGGAAAGGTCGGCGCCACCCTGGGAGATGACGGAATCAAATCCTTGGGGCATTTGGGAGATGAATTCCGTGGCCTGTGCCACGTCCGCGGCGTGCCGGACAGCCCAGTCCGATGCATCTTCATTGCCGTACCGGATATTTTCCGCAATCGTGCCAGAAAACAACACGGCCTGTTGCGGTACGAATCCGATTTTTGCCCGCAGGGTATGCTGGTTCATGGCCCGCACATCGACTCCATCTATCAGCAAGCGCCCGCTGGTGACATCGTCAAAGCGGGGAATCAAACTGATCAGAGTGGTTTTTCCCGCGCCAGTGCCGCCGATGACAGCGGTCACCTGGCCGGGGCGGAGGGTGAAAGATATATGAGACAGCACAGTCGTTTCAGCCCCTGCATACCGGAAGCTGACGTCGTCAAACTGCACCTCGCCGGTAGACACAGCAGGCGCTGCAGGGGCGGCAGGGTCGAGGATGGTGGGATGAATGTCGAGCACTTCGTTGATCCGGCGTGCTGAGGCCTGTGCCCTGGGCACCATGAAGAACATGGCGGACACCATCATCACAGAAAACATGATCTGCGTGACGTACTGGATGAAGGCCATCAAACTGCCAACCTGCATGGCGTTGACATTGATGAGTTTCCCACCGAACCAGATGATGGCCAGGGTGGAGAAGTTGATAATAAGCATTAACAGCGGCATCAATGCCGCCATGATCTGGTAGACTTTGACGGAAATATCGGTCAGCTCAACGTTGGCCTCGTTGAAACGCCCGACCTCATAACCGACTCGCTGGAAGGACCGGATGACGCGCGCTCCGGTGAGGTGTTCCCGCAAGACGCGGTTCAGATTATCCACTTTGCCCTGCATCGCCCGGAAGAGGCCGACGCTCCGGCCAAGCACCGCATAGACGGCAATGCCTAAAACGGGCATAATCACCAGCAAAATCAAGGACAGGCGGGCATCGGTGTAGATGGCCATGATGATGCCTCCCAAGGCCATGAGAGGGGCCAGCACCATCATTCGCAGCAGCATATTGACGAACTGCTGGACCTGCATGATGTCGTTGGTTGTCCTCACTATCAAGGATGAGGTGCCCAGAGTGTCAAATTCCTTAAGCATGAACGTCTCGACATGGGCAAAGACTTTGCGCCGTGCAATTTGGCCAAACCCCGCCGCGGCCTTAGATGACAAGAAACCGGCAGCGACCGAGCAGATGACGCTGAACACTGTCACGGCCATCATGAATTCGCCAATTTTGATGATATAGGGGATGTTGCCCTTGATCACCCCGGTGTCCACGATATTCGACATGAGCTCCGGCAGGTACAGTGATGTAATAGACTGAAGGAACAGCAACACCAGGATCCATACGATGGAGGTGCGGTAGGGCTGCAAGAATTGGAGAATGCGCCTCATAGTTTTCTGCCCCCTGTGGGCAGGACTTGGTGATCGTGATAATAGGCTAGAACTTTCCCCAGCAATCCGGCCAGTTCTGCCGTCTGGTCCGGTCCCAAATAATCAATCAGGCCGTTAAAGGCATCGGCGACGGCCGACTGGGCGCGCTTGAAAGCTCTGTCGCCTTCCTCGGTCAGGCGGACGCGGATTACCCGGCGGTCAGTGGCGTCGGTGCTGCGTTCCACCAAACCCTGCAACTCTAGATCATTCATCAGCTGGGTGACCGTGGGGGTGCTCACCCGGAGTTGGTTGCTGAGCGCCGTCACGGTGATCCCCGTCCCGTCGACTGCGCTGTCCTTCTTAATGCAGAATAAAGCCCGCACGTCACTAGGTCTCGGCCCCGCGCCGTGCCAATTCAGCCAGTTCAGCTTTCGCACCCGCATAAAAGACTCGAACAGCTGCTGGCTTAAAGGGTTTTCACTGATAGCCATAGATACCTCGCAATTATGTTTTTGTTAGGCAACCTAATTATATGAGTGGAATAGTTAGGAGTCAATTGGCGCGAGCGCATGGAAAAGCTTATAAAATGGCGGCGCCCAGCTGCCCCTGATTTAAGTCCTCTGACCGCGAGCGCTTTGGCCATCTGTGGTGCCACGCCCGCTGCGGTTGCGACGCGCTAGGACCAAGAAGGCCGTTCGCCCGGTTTGGGCGCCACGCCTAGACGTGCTGACTGCGGTGGACTTGGTATTACTGCCATGGACTCTCTTGCCGTTCAGCGCACACTATGGGAACATGCCAACTGTCATGGGAGTAGGCGCCATTTTGTTCCTGCTCGCGAGAGCTTCCCCTAGCGTCAAAAGCCGACACCATGAATATCGGATTTTGACGGTTGCCGTCTTTGGGTGCTCCAGCGCCGGAGACACTGCAAGGGAAAGGCCAAACCGCGTCGAGTTCTAGAATCGGAGCTTGGCGCCGCAGGTGTCAAATATAGGCTCTGGCTGAATCAATTTCTTGGCCCCACTGTAAGTCCGGGCTCCGCATAAACGGCAGCGCTTTCGCGTACAGATGCACGAAGTACTAAGGAGGCCGGCCAGTGAAGGACAACTCTTCAGCACCTTCCGGATCTACACGCTACATGACCCTGTACGGCTCGTTTAGCGCCGCTGCCGCCACCACTTTGACGCTCTCCTGGTGGACGCCCAATTTAATGGTGGAGTTTGTATTGCTGGCAGTGGGAACGGGGCTGCTGATGGGGTTGTTCGCGCTTCGTTTCCGGCGCTATGATGTCATGGCGGCCATGAGCGGGGCGACTGCCGGGGGAATCGTGGGCGCACTGCTGATTATGGCGCTGGCTGTGGCGTGGTCTTACCCGATGCATTCACATCAGGGCATGATGATTATGGGGGATACGATGGCGCAGATGGCGGGGGCGTCACTGGGCGGGTGGTTTGTGCCCGAGACCATGCTTTAAAATAGAAAAGGCCCGGAGTGAATCCGCCGGGCTCTTCTGTTGCTCAGCTGTTGACGGAAGCGTGGGGAGGCGTCTTGTTCCACCATTTTTGCCACCAGGATTTCTCGGCGGGGCGGGGTTTTACCATGTCCCGCATTTGCGACATGATAAATTGGTCGCGTTCGCGAGCCAGCCGGGTATTCTTGGTGTCTTGCGTGTCAAGGTGCGATTTGAGGGATTCGAAAGCTTCGGTCAGCACGGCGGCATTTTGGGTGTGATGTTCGTCTAGTTCCGCTTTGATCTGCTCAAGGGACAGGCGCATCGCCTGGATTTCCTCCGACTGCTGGTAGAGCACCTGCACCATAGCTTGGGCCACCTGTTGCGGGGCTGCTGTTGCGGATTGCTGGGCCAGGTCTGTGCCGGTGTCGATATTGCGTGGGAAAAGCCGGGACAGGGTGTCGTCGACCATTGTCGCTGTCTGGCCGCTGCGCAGTCCATCCGCGATAGTCCTGAAGACCTCCACCGCTTCCTCGGGGTAGCGGCGTCCCCGTCCCTTTCCAGTTACCGGAACATAAACAGTGAAGCGGTCACGGTAATAGCGCACCGTGCTTTCGGGCAATTCCAGCCGTGAAGCAATTTCTGCGATTGTCAGCGTGTCCATGATACCCTCCTTACATTTTGTGCCAGCAATACCAGTAAATACCATTTATCCCTTTAACGCAAGTAGCTGCTGCGGTCAAAGAGCGCAATAGAGCAATTCTTTCGCGAATGGTGCCGGAAATCTCTCTGGCGTTCAATATAATATCTATAAGCATGTTATAGTGAACCCATGGACAATAAGGACTTCCGGGAAGTGATTGCGCACAATCTGCGCTCTCTGCGGTTCACCCGGCACTGGAGCAGCGCCGAACTGGCGAATAAGGCTTCCGTAGCCAAAGCTACGGTGTCCCAGCTTGAGCGCGGTCTGGCCAACCCCACGCTTGAGACGCTGTGGGCTTTGGCGCAGGCGCTGGAGGTGCCCTTCAGCGCTTTGCTGGAACCGGGACGGGCGCCTTTGCCGGTCTCGGCAGCAGTCTCTGACAGCCACTCCTCCACGGCGCTAATCGCGGTGTATGGCCAGGACCCCGTGACGGAAGTGTACCGGATGGAAATCCGCCAGGGCGGCCGCCGCAATGCCATGGCCCACCCAGCGGGAGTCAGCGAGGTTGTGGTGGCGCTGGAGGGGTGGGCGGAAGTGGGAACGGCCCGCTCGAGACACATGCTGAAGCGCGGGGACAGTACGGTATTTCCAGCGGATGAGGATCATTTTTACACGCCGGTTGACGGCTCTTGCGTTCTCGCCGTCTTTGTTTTCTATCCCCCGAGCGGGGCCCCGGGCCATTCATGGGACGAGGCGCTGCGGGCTTGCCAGGAGATGCCTGGCGTGTATGAGGGGGAGATCGCGGCGCTGCGCGCCCCCGAGGTGTGGGAATCCAACCGCCTGAACTGGTGGTGCCGCACGTTCCTCGAGGCTGCTCCTGAACCGGACCGGCTGCACTATGTGCTGATTCCAGGCGGGAGGCGCCTGCCTCCGCTTGAGGAGGCAATCCTGGAAGAGGAGCGCAGGATGCTGGCTGGGCCCGGGCTCACCCTGTCTGGGAGCACTCAGGATGCAAGCGGCGGGGCAGAGGAACTCCTCAGGGACGCCGGGGTGCTGTCGTGGATAGTTGCCAGCGGTGTGCCAGCAGGGCGCGAGCTGTTCCGCGCGGCAGCGGCGCACTTGGCGCCCAAGGGACGCCTGATTGTCTGTGCTTCTTTGCTGGACCCGTACCGGGGCCGGATGAGTTACATTCGGCAGGCCGCTCTGTTCGCTGCTTCTGAGTGGTTAAGCCGCTGGCCGGACGGGACGGTGATGCTGCAGGCGTCGGAATCGCAGGAATGGGTGGAGACGTTCGTCCGGGCCTGGCAATGGGACGAAACCGCCCTCGGTTCCGCAAAGTTTTCTGGCCAGTGGTCGAGCCGCCCCTGGCTCCCTGACGGCCCCCGTGTGATGGAAATGGCGATGGCGGCGGGTTTTGCGGTGATCCGCCACCGCCGCGCAGAGGGATTTGTCTCGACGTCGGAGTGGAGCGCCGGCCGTCATGTTTTTGTCTTTGAAATGAACGCTCCCGCCACCTAACCCTGTCGGGATTGTTGCGCTGGCCATGAGGCACCAGACGGATGTCTAGCCCTTCGGGCTTACCCGCTTGCCCCCCTCCTGGCTACCGCTTCAGAAGGGGAAGCGGGCACTGTGTTCAATTCGCCAAGAGGAGATGAAGCCGTGACGCCGCCTAGCACACATGAAGGATTCCGCCCAGTATGGGTTGACGGCCTGCCACTATTTGCCGGATACCTGCCGGCCTCCATGGCATTTGGCATGGCCGCGCGCCACATGGGATTTTCGCCGTGGGGCACCATGGCAATGTCCGCGTTGATTTATGCAGGCACCAGTCAATTTGCCCTGGCGAGTCTGTGGGCGGGGCATGCTCCGGCCTGGCTGGATATTGTGACGGTCTGGCTTATCAATATGCGCCACATGGGTTACGGGCCGGCACTGACAGCACGCCAGCGCCTGTCCGACCCGAACCTCCCAATCATGACGGGGTGGGGCCTGACGGATGAGGTGTTCGCGGTGTCTGTCAGGCACCCGCACAGCACCTTGCTTTATCACGGGGGTGTGACGCTGGTGGCGTATAGCGCCTGGATTCTGGGCACGGCAGCCGGCGCCGCTTTTGGAGGGGTCATTCTCCACACCCTCCCATCTGCGGGCAGTGCGCTGACTTTTGTCCTGCCAGCGCTGTTCATCGCCATCCTGTGGCACTGGATACAGCCGGAACCCGGCCGGTGGGACCGCCGGGTTCTCGCCGTGCTCGCGCTGACGGCGGGGCTGTATGCCGTGGCCCGCCTGTCAGGGCTTGGGACGATGGCGGTGCCTCTGGCCGCGGCAGGAGCCGCTGGAGCCGACACCGCAGGAGCCCGTATGGCCAGGCGTCGCCGGAGGGCCCCATGAATAATTTGCTGGGGGGCTTTGGGATAGTGGTGGTCCTGGCTGCTTTAGGGACATGGGCGGAGCGCGTCCTGCCATGGACATGGGCCATTAGGGCCCATGCCAAGCAGTCCCGCGCATTGAGCCGTCTCGACCCTTTTGTGCGGGCTTTTGCGCCGGCGGTTGTGATGGCGCTCTTGCTCTCCTCGGTTTGGTCTGCCGCCCCGACAGAAACGGCATGGCGCGTGCTGGCGGCAAGTGCAGCTACGGTGCTGGCCTCCTGGAGATTCCGCTCTATGGCTGTGAGCATTGTGGTGGGGATGGGCTCGTTCTGGATTCTTCATTTGCTGTGAGTGGCATTAATGGCGACTTCCGGACGTCGCTGGTGAAGACTTTCCGGATGATTGTGCAGTGAACCCCCGGGCGTGGACGCAAGGATCTTAAAAAGGTTTCGGTTGTATCAATTCTACTCATTGACGTCTATTCCCTTTAATGGCACAATTCTCTCACTAGCGAACAGAAGGGAGGTGGGCATTTTGCAAATTCATTCTAAAACGGGATGGTACTGGCTGTTTCTCCTGCCATTCATCGGCACCCTGTGGCCGCCGCTATTTGCTTCGTACAGGCCGACATTGGCGGGATTTCCCTTTATGTACTGGTATCTTATTCTATGGATTTTCCTTGTCGCTATCTTAAGCGGCATTATTTATTTCATTGACACGCATTAGAACTGGCGGAGGAGAAAGGGGAGTACTATGTACTGGTCAGCATTTATTGTTTTTCTTATCCTCTTTGTTCTGGTGACGGTCCTAGGATTTTACGCGGCGCGCTGGCATCACGGGGACATGGACCTTATCGAGGAATGGGGTCTGGCGGGCAGGCGCTTTGGGACCTTCGTGACATGGTTTCTGCTAGGCGGAGACTTGTACACCGCGTACACATTTATTGCGGTTCCAGCCTTGGTTTACGGGGCTGGGGCTTTTGGTTTCTTTGCGGTGCCGTACACTATTGTGGTATTTCCCATTATGTATATTGTGATGCCGCGGCTCTGGCGTGTGTCCAAGCAGCGCAACTACGTGACCGCGGCGGACTTCGTGCGCGGCCGTTTTGACAGTTCGCTTTTGGCATTGGCTGTAGCCGTGACGGGAATTCTCGCGACAATGCCCTATATCGCGCTGCAGTTGACGGGCATACAGGCGGTGCTCACCGCCATGGGACTGTCAGGACACGGGCTCATGAAAGATTTGCCGCTGATTATCGCCTTCGTGATTCTGGCGGCCTACACCTATACCAGCGGGTTGCGGGCTCCAGCCCTGACGGCCATATTAAAGGACTTGCTCATATACGTGACAGTCATCGTGGCCTGCATTGCCATTCCGATGCAGCTTGGCGGCTACGGCCATATTTTTCATGTGGCGGCGGCCGCCCTGCCAGCCAAAAAAGGGTCATTGATCTTGTCGCCCAAACTGTTCAGCGCTTTCGCCACGCTGGCTTTAGGCTCTGCTTTCGCTCTTCTCCTCTATCCGCACGCCGTGACTGGAAGTTTGGGGGCTAAGAGCGGGCGCACCATTCAGCGCAACGCAGCACTCTTGCCGTTGTATTCCCTGGCGCTGACTTTTATTGCCTTGCTGGGATACATGGCCATCGCCGCCGGCATTCACACGACAGACACGAACTTGGTGGTGCCGCTGCTGTTTCTGAAGACTCTCCCCACTTGGTTTGCTGGATTCGCCTTCGGCGCCATCGCCATTGGCGCGCTTGTTCCTGCCGCCATTATGGCGATCGCTGCGGCCAACTTGTTCACCCGCAACATTTACCGGGAGTACTTCGCAGCTAAAACGGGGCGAAACCGCGAGGCTCAGGTCGCGAAAATTGTGGGGATGATCGTAATTATCGGGGCCCTGTTCTTTATTGTCGTGATCCCTCTGCAGTACGCGATTTACTTTCAGACTCTGGGAGGCATCTGGATTCTGCAGACAGTGCCAGCCATTATGTTCGGCCTTTACACCCGGTGGTTCCACCGGTGGGCGCTGTTGCTGGGATGGCTCGTGGGCATGGTGGTGGGCACCGGCATGGCGGCGGCCGAGTCTTTCAAGACCTCGCTCTACCCTCTGCATTTTGGACATTCCGTGATCTTGGCCTATGCCGGGATCTGGGCCATCATCGCCAATATCGTGGTGACCGTAGTGCTGAGTCTCATATTCAACGGCATGCGCGTGTCAAATGGACAGGACGACACCGCTGCTGAGGATTACACGACAGAACCTGTGGAGGGCGCGGCGGCTCGCTAACTGCCGGCCTGTTAAAGAACTAGGGAGGGGACTGCCGGATTCGCGGCAGTCCCCTCCCTAGTTTTCGCTGCATGCTTACCCAGGTCCCGGAGCTTTGGGGTACGGCTTGAGCCGCAAGGCGCCCACGACGCCTAACAGCAGCAATACGCCGATAGTGGTAAAGGCTGGGACGAGCCCCACGGTCCGCGCGACAACCCCTGCCCCAAATGCTCCGAGGCCGCCGCCAATGCCGAGAATCAGGCCGCGCAGGGTCAATACCCGGGGCCGGATGGCTTCTGGCGTGGTGCGCTGGATCCAGGTGATGATGGACCCATTGAAGAAGACATTCAGCATCCCGCCGAAAAAGAGGATGATAAGGGCCGCGGTAATGGTGTGCACATGGGACACGGCGAACATGGTCAGGGCGAGGCCGAAGAAGCCGATGATCATCAGGTTCCGGTAATTCTTCGGACGCAGCCAGCGCTGCAGTCCCCGGCTGCCCACCATGGCTCCCAGGGCGATGGCCACCAAAGCCCAGGAGTAATGCGCTGTGGGCTGGTTCCACAAGCTCCTCATAGCCGGCGCTGTGAGCACGTTGGCGCCGCCCAGGGCCATCATGGCGAGAATGGAAATCGCCGTGAGAATGAGCAGGGTTGGGCTCGTCCGGTAGTATTGGACGGCCTCCTGGATTTTGGTCAGAAATCTTCCTTGCATAGCCTCCACAGTTGGAGCCCAGAAGTCCCGCCCGGCATGAATGCCCATGATAGCCAACGCTGAAATCACGAAGGTGACGGCGTCCACGCTGAACCCGAACACGACACCAAATTTCAGTATGAGAAATCCCGCGGCGATATAGGACACCACCTGGGCAACGGATGCCCACAGTTCCATCTGGGCATTGGCCCGGTCGTTAACGTCGGGGTCGCCGGCCAGGGAGGGCTGCACAGAGCGCACGACGGGGCGGTAGAATGTGGCCAGAGAATACATGAGAAACATGGCCACGGTGGCCCATACCAGGGTGTGAATGAAGGGGATGCTGATGACGAGCGCCGCGCGGCCCAGATCCCCAGCGATCAGGACCACTTTCTTGTTCAGCCGGTCGATGAAACCCGCAACCAGCCCGCTCCACACCACGCCCGGCCAGAAAACCATGGAAAGCACAAGACCCAGTGCCGCAGGATTGTGGCGGGAAACGTCAAGGGCAAAGATCGCTATGGCCACTTCTGTAAAGTCATCACCAAAAATAGAAAAGGTCTGAGCGATAATCAGCCGAACAACACTGCGCGGCAGGGGGGCTGAATGGGTTCGGGATGCATTCGACGACAATATCTCTTCGGACCCCTTCCTGAGCAATTGCGATATGCATAAATGACTCAGCGACATCATACGCCAACAGGGAAGGATGGTCTGTCGATCGCTGTCTTGATGGAAAAAAACGGTGGAAATCAGCTGATTTTGACAGGCAAGTGGCGCAGTCCGCGCAGCAGTACATTGGGTTGATAGAGCGCGGGGCCCGCTACCTGTACCTGGCGGCTGAGCAGGTGTTCTAGAGCGATGGCGCCTTCCATACGGGCCAGAGACGAGCCCAGGCACATATGGATGCCGCGGCCAAAGGCAAGGTGAGGATTGGGATTGCGGTGAATATCGAAAGAATCGGGATTGGCAAAAGCCACAGGGTCCCGGTTCGCCTGTGCCAGCACGAGCGTCACCGAGGCGCCTTGAGGAATGAGGGTTGGCCCCAGGACGGCATCGTCTTGAGCCATGCGCCCGTCTAGCTGCACCGGCGACTCAAACCGCAAACATTCTTCGACAGCGTCCGAGTAGGATGCCTGGTGTCCCCGGAGTTCATACAGCGCGTCGGGCGTGCTCAAAATTCGGTATGCTCCCAGACTGATAAGGTTGGCAGTGGTCTCGTGTCCTGCGACCAGCAAGAGCAGGGCCATGGTCAGCAGCTCGCCAGCGCTTAAAGCGCTGCCTTCGTGGTCCCTGCCAGCAGCAAGGTCGCTCAGCAAATCGTCACAGGGCTCGTCCTGTTTGCGCTGCACCAGGGTGTGGAAATAGTCGAGAAGCTGCCACCGGGCCGTGGCGCCAGCTTGGCGGACGTCCGCCGACTGAGTGGGGTCGACCATCAGGGCGATTTTTTGTGAGAGGCGGCGAAACAGCGGCCGGTCCTGTTGGGGAACTCCCAGCAGTTCGGCTATGACCAGCGCGGGCAGGGGCAAGGCATAGTCCTCGACGAGGTCGCTTGAAGACTGGCGGCTCATCTCGTCCAGCAGATCGTCGGCCAGAGCAGATATGAAAGGCCGCAGCCGTTCAAGGTGGCGCGGTTGAAAGGCGCGGGTGACCAGGGAGCGCAGGCGGGTATGCGCGGGGGGATTGACCACCAGCATGCTCGGAGCCATCTCGGGAAGGTGCTGGTACGACTCAGGAATGGGATAGGATGGCGGCGTGCTCTTGATAAAGCGCGGGTCCGTCAGAGCGGTGCGGACTTGCTGATATCCCAGAACCATCCACCTCCCCCTCCCCGGGGCAATTTCCCTGACGGGGCTCTGATCCTGCCAACGGCGGTAGACGGCGTAAGGGTTGGCGGCGAAATCTTCTTGGGATATTCCGAGAGCGTGAAACCACTGTCCGCTCATCTGCCTCATTCTGTCGTCAACTGACATGTGCGTGACCACCATCCTTTCGGAGAGTCCTCTGAATAGAGAAAGGGACTTGCGCAAAATAAATAAGAGGGACTCCGGAGAGTCCCTCTTATTTTAACCTTCCAGCAGCAGTGATTCTGGATCTTCCAGCAATTCTTTGATGAGAGCGAGAAAGCGGACGGCTTCGCTGCCGTCGACAATCCGGTGGTCATACGAGAGCGCTAGATACATCATGGGGCGGATGACAATCTCCTTATTGACGACGACCGCCCGCTCTTCAATTTTGTGCATTCCCAAAATGGCTACCTGGGGAGCATTCAGGATTGGCGTGGAGAGCAGCGACCCGAAAGTGCCGCCATTGGTAATGGTGAAAGTGCCTCCCTGCAAATCCGTGATAGAGAGCTTGTTATCCCGCGCCTTGGCAGCTAGCGCGGCTACTTCTTTTTCTAAGGCCGCAAAGTTGAGCGCGTCGGCATTGCGGACGACCGGCACGACGAGGCCGTTGTCAGTGGAGACGGCGACTCCTATGTCGTAGTAGTGCTTGAGCAGCATGTCATCGCCGTCAATCTCCGCATTGATGCGCGGATAAGCTTTGAGGGCAGCAATGGAAGCTTTGGTGAAAAAGGACATGAATCCCAGCCGCACGCCGTGCCGTTTTTCAAAGGATTCCCGCCGCCTTTGGCGGACATCGAGAATGCGGCTCATATCGACTTCGTTGAACGTGGTCAGCATGGCAGCTGTGTGCTGGGCACTGACCAGGCGGTTGGCGATGGTGATCCGGCGCCGGGACATCCTGACCCGGTCTGTTCCCCGATCGCTGGTCTCATGAGGCTGCAAGGCGGCCTCGGGAGCTCGGGGGAGGGCAGCGGGTGCCGGGGCGGCTGCTGGCGCAGGGGTAGGAGCAAGCGGCGCTGGGGCCTGAGCCTGCGCATACGATTCCACATCGCTGTGCGTTACCCGTCCCTTATTGCCCGCTGTCGGCACGTGATTGATATTAATGCCCCTCTCACCGGCGATCCGGCGGACGTCAGGGGTGGCCCTGACAGCGGCCGGGGCGGGGATGGCGGCTGCCGGTGCGGCAGGTTCTTGCGCCAGAACCGGGGCAGACGCGGGGGCGGAGGTTTGAGCGCTCTGCGGGGACAAAGTGGCCAGCACGTCGCCGACTGTTACTGTCTCCCCGCTGGGCTTCAGTATTTCGCCAAGAATCCCGTCTTCATTGGCGGTGATCTCCAGATTGACCTTGTCTGTTTCCAGTTCGACTACTGCATCACCGGCTTTTACCACATCACCCGGTTTCTTCAACCATTCTCCTACAGTCGCCTCAGTTACGGACTCTCCTACTTCCGGCACCGTAATCTGTGTCATGAGTTGTATCCTCCTAACGGCTTATCGCTTCTACAATAATGCGGTGCTGTTCGGTCGCGTGGCGCTGAGCATAGCCTTCCGCCGGCGCCGAGTGATAGGTTCTGCCCACATACCTTAAGGGCAGGCCGTGCAATTGGGTCAAGGTGGTAGCCACATAGGTCCATGCGCCCATGTTTCGTGGCTCTTCCTGTACCCAGAAAATTTCTTTGAGATTTGGAAGAGAGTCGGCAAACTCCGTTAACTCCGCGGCGGGGAATGGGTACAACTGTTCGAGACGGGCCATGGCCAGCCAGTCCGAGTCTCCCTCCGCGTCGTGCGCAGCCTGGGCGATTTCTATCCCGATTTTACCAGAGCTGAGCACGAGGCGTGTCACTTTCTCCGGATGGTTTACGGGCATGCGCCAAAGCGGCTGAAATGTTCCATTGACCAATTCTGACGCGGCAGACGCTGCCAGGGGGTTGCGCAGCAGGCTCTTGGGCGCCATCACCACCAGCGGGCGGGGCCTTGACGCTACCCATGCCGCCTGCGACCGCAGGAGGTGGAAATACTGGGCTGCGGAGGTGGGGATGGCCACCCGCCAGTTTTCATCGGCGGACAGCTGCAGGAACCTTTCCAGACGGGCACTGGAATGTTCCGGTCCCATGCCTTCATAACCGTGGGGCAAGAGCATCACCAACGCGGAAGACTGCAGCCATTTGGCGCGGCCCGGGCCAATGAACTGGTCAAAAAGGACCTGGGCCACGTTGGCAAAGTCTCCGTATTGCGCTTCCCACAGGACAAGGGCCTCTGTCGCCTGTGTGCTGTATCCGTATTCAAACCCCAGTACGGCCGTCTCCGAGAGCGGGCTGTTGGAAATGATAAAGGACGCTCTGGCTTGAGGCAAGTTGTCGAGCGGACAATATTTCGTACCGGTATTCGCGTCGTGAAGAACGAGGTGGCGCTGGCTGAATGTGCCGCGTTCAGAATCCTGGCCGGTAAAGCGGATCGGCGTGCCATCTGCCAAAATGGTGGCCATCGCCAAGGTCTCAGCCAGCGACCAGTCCACACCTTGGGGGACGGTGAAAGCATCTTTGCGCTTAGAGAGGATGCGGTCCAGTTTGGGATATACCTGGAACCCGTCAGGCCTCGCCAGCAGCGCCTGGTTGAGGTCTTTTAGCGTGTTCTCGGACACCGGGGCCGGCAGCGGGTTGGCAGCATCCTCCGCCATGACGCCGCGTTCCGTCAAGAGAGCCTCGCCGCGGATGAGAGACTGGTATGTGCTGCGGAATTCCTCCTGAACGGCTTCAATAATTTGGTCGACCGACTCGCGGGTGACCAGGTTTTCCTGTTCGAGCTGCTGGGCATAGACTTCAGCGGGGACCGGGTGGGCCTGCACGGCTTCATACAGTACAGGCTGGGTTACGCTGGGGTCATCGCCTTCATTGTGGCCCCACCGCCGGTAACCCACCAGGTCAATCAGGAAGTCCTTGTGGAATGTCTGCCGGTAAATATGGGCCATCTTGGTTACACCCAGGCAGGCTTCGGCATCATCGGCGTTGACGTGCACAATGGGGATCTCGAAGCCTTTGGCCAGGTCGCTGGCATACAGTGTGCTGCGGCCCTGGTCGGGTTCTGTCGTGAACCCAAGGACATTGTTGGCGATAATGTGCACCGTGCCGCCCGTGTTATAGGCTTCCAGACGGGACAGGTTAAGAGTTTCCGAGACCACGCCCTCTCCGGGAAAGGAGGCGTCTCCGTGGATCAGCACGGCCAAAGCGCGGTCAGCATCCTGCACTGGCAGTCCGGGACGTTCGCGGGAATCCTGGACGGCGCGGGCCATCCCCTCCACCACGGGGTCCACGAACTCCAGGTGGCTGGGATTGTCAGCGAGGGTCAAATGCATTTCGACCATATTCGAGTCCTGCATGATTTTGCGGGCGCCCAAGTGATATTTCACGTCGCCCGTCCAGCCAAATGTGATGCCTGAGGACCCTGCTGAGGGGACCAAGTCTTTGTTGGGCGCGCTGTGAAATTCGGCAAAAATGTCCGCATAGGGTTTTCCGAGAATGTGCGCGAGCACATTCAGGCGGCCGCGGTGCGCCATGCCGATGACCACGTCCCGTATCGCCGTACCCGAGGCAGCCAGGTGAATCAGCTGGTCGAGCATCGGCACCATGGCGTCGGTGCCTTCAATGGAAAACCGTTTTTGACCCACAAATGTGTGGTGCAAAAACTTTTCGAATTGGTCCACCCCGATCAGGCGGCGCAGGAGGGAGCGCTTTTCCACGACAGACAAATTAGGGCGGACCCGGTTCGAATCCACGTAGTTGTCCAGCCACTGCCGCTCCTCAGGATTGTGAACATGGCTGAATTCGTAAGCTAAAGTTCCCGTATAGAGAGCGAACAGGTGCTGAATCACGTCCCATCCCGTGTGCAGTTCGGGACCGCAATCTGGCCACAGGCTTTGCGCCGGTATTTGCTGGAGCTTTTCGGCAGTCAGTCCGTAGGTCTCCAACTGCAGCAGGGGCGAAGTGGAAACCGTTTGCGCCAAGGGATTGAGGTGAGCCTGCAAGTGGCCCAAATCCCGGATGTTGCGGGCTAATTCGGTTCCTTGGCTGATGATATTCAGCGTCTCCCCATCCACGCCCGTGGGAACGGTGTCGGCTGACGGCAATTCCATAGGCGGCGGTCCCCACTCTTCAAAGAGGCTGCGCGTTGCGGTGTCAACCGACTGCGGGTCGCGCAGGTAATTTTCATACAACTCGATAATATAGCCAGCGTTTGGCCCGTAAAAATCTTGCCATGACGTGTAGTGCACGCGAGCTGCCATAATTTCCATCTCCTTCTTACCATATGTGAGGATAACCCGAACCCACAAAAATATCCTCGCCACCCAAAAATCTTCCAGGAGGCAGTGCTGATCACCGCCCCTTATTCGCCTCTAACTATACTGGTCCCTTCCTATTATGGCTAATGACTGTTTTCTATAGGAAAGTAAACTTTTGGTTATATTAACGGACAGAGAGGTGCTGCTGACCTTGTCAGATAATCGCTGGTCGCGTAGAATTTCATCATCTTCTTAAGCGCTTGGAAGACATGGGAGGGTTCTGATGCATTTTGGATATTTTGCTGCCGACCCTTACCTGTGGGCCTTTCTGATTGTGCTGGCTGCCTTTGCCATCCGGGGCATGCTGGGATTCGGTTCCGGCCTTATTTCGGTGTCTTTGCTGATATTTTTTCTGCCGATTAAACAGGTGGTGCCGGTAGTCTTTCTACTTGACGGTGTCGCGTCGCTGGCGTTGGGATCCTATGATTTTAAGGAAATCCGCTGGACGGAGATACCGTGGCTGTGGCCTTTCACGATTCTGGGGCTGATTGTGGGGGCATGGATTTTAAAGGCAGTCTCCGCGCAAAGTGTGACGCTGCTGCTGGGAGTTTTCATCCTTCTGTATGTGCTCTATGCGGCTGTGACCCGGCCCGAGCGCCTGCCCAAGGCGGCTAGGCAGTGGGGGGCGCCCTTGGGATTTCTGGGCGGGGTCATCGGCAGCCTCTATGGCGGCGGGGGGCCGTCGATTGTGGCCTATTTCCAAATGCGGCACATGGACAAACGCGCCTTCCGGGCGACCTTTCAGTTTATTGCGGTGACGGACACCGTGGTGCGCGGGTCATTGTATTTTGTTCTCGGGCTTTTGAGCGCTGAGACCGCTGTCACCTCGCTGTGGCTGCTGCCGGCTGTCGCCATCGGGCTTGTGGGGGGAAATTTCCTGCATTTCCGCATTGATGCCAAAAAGTTTCAAATCCTGGTCCTAGTGGTTCTTGCCTTCGCCGGTATCCGGCTCGTCATCGCCTAAACCGAGACGCAGGAGGAAAAAAACATGGGAACCAATATGTCGCGGACCAAGCTCCCAGACCTTTTCTCGCTGCTGGCGATGAATTTGATATGGGCAGGAACGTATCCGGCCACCGCACTGGCCATGACATCAATGGATGCGACCTTTCTGACTATGTTTCGCCTCTTCGCAGGGACTGTCCTCTTTGCCCCATTCATTATCCGGGGACGCGCCAACTGGACTCCCAAGGCTGTGGTGCGCACGCTGTTTCTGGGAATTATCGGGTTTTCCCTGCCTCTGGTCCTGCAGACCCAGGGACTGAAAGCTTCCACCCCCGCGATGGCTGCGATATCTATCGCGCTGGAACCACTGCTGACGGCTCTCATGGCCAGCTTGCTGCTGAAAGAGCGGCTGCCGGTATCCCGGCGGTGGGCATTGGGCGTGGCGGCGCTGGGAGCGTGGGCAGTCGCGGGTTTTCCCCGCCCCGGTGTCCGCGGCTACGGGCTGGGGGATATCTTGCTGCTATCGGCGTTGGGCTGCTTTGCCGTCTACAATGTCTACTCCTCCTCCTTAAGCCGCCACCTGTCCCCGCAGCAGGCCACAGCGGGCACTTTTGCCGCCGGATTTCTCGGCGCCATTCCGCTGTGGCTGCTGACGGGGGCGCATTGGCCTCAGCACTGGACCGGCCCGGCCTTGTGGGCGAGCTTGTATCTGGGACTGCTAGGGACGGCGCTGGCATATTTTTTGTGGATGGTGACGGCATCCAGAATTCCGGTGGCGATCATGGCCCTGTTCCTCTATCTTCAGCCTGTGCTGGGGGTAGTGCTGTCGGCGTGGATCACTCCGGCCCCCCTTTCCCTGCCGTTTTACTTGGGCTCTGCCGCCATTTTGCTGGCGCTGTACATGGGGCGTGACCGCCGGACTGCGGCTGTGCCGTAGCAGGGACACGGCACAGGACGGGGAGAATAAAAAAGGCCTCCAGCAAGCATTTTTGCTGGAGGCCTTTTCTTTTGGGCACCCTTTGTCTCAGGCATGCTGGGATTCAAAGAGTGCGATGCGGTCATCATGCTGGAGGGTGCGTGCAATGTCATCGAGACCCTCCACCAGGGTCTGCTGGAGATATGGGTCGAGCGTGAAGGGATATGTGGAGCCGTCGTCCGTGGCGACGTTCAGGTTTTCCACGTCGACTGTCAGGATAAAGGGCTCGGTTCCCTCCGCTTGGGCCATCAGCCGGGCGACATCGCTTTCAGGTAGGATCAGCGGCAGCATGCCATTTTTGAAACAGTTGTTGTAGAAAATGTCCGCATAGGATGAGGCGATAATGACGCGAAAGCCATAGTCGGCCAAAGCCCACGGGGCATGTTCACGAGACGAGCCGCATCCAAAATTGCTCCCGGCGATAAGGATGCTCGACCCAACATACTGTGGGTGATTGAGCACAAAATCCGGATTGGGCTGTCCATTTTCATCGTAGCGCCAGTCGAAAAAGAGAAATTCTCCAAATCCTGTGCGCTCGACCCTTTTGAGAAACTGTTTGGGAATGATCTGGTCGGTGTCTACGTTGGAACGGTGCAGCGGAGCGGCTAGGCCGCGGTGCTGGCGCAGTGGGGTCATCGGGAAACCTCCTTTGACAAGGTGCGTACATCCACAAAGTGGCCGTACAGCGCGGCGGCCGCGGCCATTTCCGGACTGACTAAGTGAGTGCGCCCGCCTTTACCTTGGCGCCCCTCGAAATTGCGGTTGGACGTGGAGGCGCAGCGCTCACCCGGCTCGAGAATATCGGGATTCATTCCGAGGCACATGCTGCATCCGGGCTCCCGCCACTCAAACCCTGCTTCTTTGAATACCGTGTCCAGCCCTAGAGCCTCGGCTGCGCGCTTCACCTGGCCCGAGCCTGGCACGACCATCGCGTGCACACCAGGGTGGACGTGCTGACCGCGCACGATGTTCGCCGCGCTCTGCAGATCTTCCAGACGGCCGTTGGTGCATGACCCGATGAACACCCGTTCAATGGGGATGTCCGTCAGCGCGGTGCCAGGTTCAAGGCCCATATACTCCAGCGCATACTGCGCGGATTCCCTAGCCGCCGGATCTGAGAAGGCGTCCGGGTGAGGAATTTCCTCGTCGATTCGGAGGACCATCCCGGGGCTCGTGCCCCAAGTGACCATCGGAATCATATCCTCTAGCTCGATGGTAACGGTGCGGTCATAGGAAGCGCCCGGATCCGTCGCATAACTGAGCCAGCGGGCGGACGTCTCGGCAAACTGGTCTCCTTGCGGGACGTGGGGGCGGCCTTTCAGATAATCGACGGTGATTTGGTCAGGAGAGACCATCCCGGCCCGAGCTCCCGCCTCGATGGACATGTTGCACAGGGTCATGCGCTCTTCCATGCTCAGTTCGTGGACCGCATCCCCGGTGTACTCGATAACGTAGCCGGTAGCGCCAGAGGTGCCGATTTTTCCAATCAAGGCCAGAATCATGTCCTTGGGGGTTACCCCTTGAGGGCGCTGCCCGGAAAAGTGCACAGCCATGGTTTTGGGACGTGACTGGACAAGGCACTGGGTGGCGAGCACATGCTCCACCTCACTGGTGCCTATGCCAAAAGCCAAGGCGCCAAACGCTCCGTGCGTCGCGGTATGGCTGTCGCCGCAGACAATGGTCATCCCTGGCTGGGTCAATCCCTGCTCCGGTCCAATAATATGCACAATGCCTTGGTCAGGGTGATGCAAATTGAATAGAGGGATGCCAGCGGCGACACAGTTTTCTTCCAACAGATCCATCTGGCGGCGGGCTATGGGGTCAGCGACAGGGACTGTGCGGTCGGTCGTCGGGACGTTGTGGTCCATGACCGCGAACGTCCGCTCAGGGCGTCTCACGGTGCGCCCATGCATGCGCAGACCTTCGAAAGCCTGAGGGGAAGTCACTTCGTGGACGAGATGGAGATCGATGTAAATCAGTGCGGGCTGTCCCGTCTCTTGCATGACAACATGATCTTGCCAGATTTTTTCAAATAACGTCAATGGCGGCATTGCATCACCTTCTCTATAAGTAATGGACACGGGCCTGCGTTGTTTAAGAGGCATTGATCCCTCGGTCCGCTTCCCCCGGTGCACTTGAGGGCTAGCGCACGGTCTGCCCAGAAAAAAGGCTGGCAACCGCAGGGGAGACACCTGATTGCTTTATGCAGAGGTGTTCAGAAAAATATACACTGTTCACGCGGTGCTGCCAAGGGAAGGAGATGCCAGGACGGCAGTTTACTGATCGTCCTGGTTCATCCCGGTAATGCGCAGAAACCATTTGCCGAATAGGCCAAAGACGACAGTCGTCACAATAATAGCCACGATAATAATAGGAACCGTCGCGTGGTTGTTCAAAGCCTCGGGCACTGCTGGCCACATAGGCACACCTCCCTCGTGGACATTATATCGTCAGCGGGTCAATGTCAAAAGAACAACCCTACCGCTCCTGCTATTATATCCCCATTGGAGGATAATCTCCGCTGCCTGACTGTATCAAAGACGGGCCAGGCGGATTGTGCCATATGCGAGGCGTCCGCCAAACCACACTGGTGCCTGGGGGCTCCATACGGGTCAGGGGCAGCGCCGGAGGCTGTTGAGCCGTTGGAAAAAATCCTAGCCGTTACCCAGCGGCGAAAAACCATGAGCGGTCAGCAAAATTCGCCACTTGGGCAGATCCCAGGTTGAGCGGCTCTTTGCCCCTATGCGCGGATCTGAGACACGGCGTGCAAACTCATCGAAAACGCGGGAGACTTGGTGTCCATGTGCATTGATTCGCAGAAAACTCTTCGTTAAATTGGCCGCGCACTGGCAACAATTGGTGGGTGACCGGGCGCATCCCCTTATTCCGGACAGCGCGGGGGAGATGCGCTGCCCGTCTTTACACCGGGCTGCAGGCGAGAAGGCTGTACAAGTTGGGAGCGACACTCCTTGCGGGCTTTCAAGCTCCCGTGCAGGCGCTGAATTGAAAAGAGGGAAAGGGTTCTGGCAGGCTGTCAGCGCGTACTGTCTCTACAGAGCCAAAAGTTGATGGGTAAACTATGGGCGGGAAGCGGATGCTTTCCCGCCAGTTTCGAACCTGATGACGGAGGCGACCCTACGGCCGGACGGCTCCCGGCAGGCCAGAACCAGCGCAGGGCGGCCCCGCGTCCTCTTGCGGCTGATTGAAAGTTCAGCTATGCTTCAGCTTGCTTTCATATGAATCAGCTATGATAGGTATAGTTTGATCTGCGTGCAACGCAGGTTGGGGAAGGCTAGCCCCCAAAAATCACTGAGACGCCGGGAAGGAGGGACACGCATGCAAGCCGCCAGACAGCTGGGATTGTGGAGCCGCTACTCTAAAAAGTGGGCCGGAGCCATAGCCGTTCTTGTTCTGACAGGGATTGCCGTGGTGCTTTTCTTCCACAAGATACCCATTCATGCGATTGAGGATGCTTGGGGCCGGCTATCCGCGCCAGTGCTGTTGTGGGCGCTTGGCTGCCAGATTGCTTTTGTGGAGCTGCGCGCCATTCGCTTTGCATCTATGGCGGGACCTCTTGACTCCACAGCGAAGGACCTTTCGGCCCGGCCTTACCAGTGGTTTGGCCCGACAGCAGCGTATTCAATGACCTGCAGCGTCTTCCCCGGCGGGATCGGCGAGTTGCTCTTGCCCGTGTACCTGAGGCCCTATGGGGTTGCGAGCAGCGCTAGCTTAGGGCTGGCGGTCGGGGGACGCCTGTTTGATGTGGGGTGGTCGGTTGTGCTGGCCTTTGTGTTCAGCCTGTGGATCATTCCCCATCAAGGGTGGACAACCGTGCGCCTCTCCCTTGTGGTGGGGGCGGCGGCGATGATTCTGATCATCCTGGCCATCCGGCTGATTGACGGCGGCCGCATTATGGCCGTGCTGGAGAGGCGCAAGGTGCCGCACTGGGCGCGCCGGGGGATTGCCGCGGGATTTCGGGCCCAGGCGGTTCTCAAGCGGCTGTCGTGGCGTGATATGGCCGTTCTGTCCCTGATGACCATTGGCATGAAGCTGTCCAGCACGCTGTTTTACGAAGTGATTGCGCATGGGCTTGGGTATTCTGTCGGGTTTTTCCACATAGGGGCAGCCATGATGTTCTTTTCACTTTTCATGGTCGTTCCTTTGCAGGGGGTCGCGGGGTTCGGCACCACGGAGGCCTGGTGGATTTTGGCGCTGACTTTGGTGGGACTGCCGCTGAAGGGGGCCATTGTCATGGCGCTGACCTTCCATGTGCTGAATCTCCTGTACGTGTCCGCACTGGGCGGAGTGTACATGCTTGCGCGGCTCCGGCCTGTGTCATGGATGGTCCGCAGAAATGCTAAAGTTAAATAGGAGGGTTCGTCTTTATGGTTGCTGTCCGGGTGGTTTTTGCGGCCTTTCTGGTGATGACGTTGGGATTGATGGGATTTTTAGAGAACTGGCGCAGTAAAGTTGCTTGGGGTTTGGCTGTTGTTTTTGGACTGATTGCGGTTGAACCGGCCTTGGTGGTTCCGGTGGGGAGACTGCTCCGAAATCATAATTTGACCATTATTGACGGGCTGGCTCTGCTTCTCGTCCTGACGGTGCTGGCGCTGTTTGGCGCTTTGCAGGCGGCCAACGCCAAGTCCGCGAAGTCGCTGCACATCATCAACCAACTGGTGGATGAACAGGCTTTTGACGATTTTCACCGAGAGTACAAGGCCCAGCAGTTCAATCCCATCACGGTGGTGATTCCCGCCTACTACGAGGCGGAAAACATTGGGAAGGTGCTCGAAAGCATTCCGCGCCGGGTGCATGACACGGACGTGTCAGTCTTGGTAGTGGTGGACGGCAGTCCCGACGGCACCGACAAGATCGTCAAAAGCCACGGGGACTTTGCTTCCTATGTCCGTGTCAACCGCGGCCAAGGCGCCGCGCTCCGCGTGGGCTACCACCTGGCCATTGAGCACGGAGCGCAATACATTGTCACATTGGATGCCGACGGCCAGTATGACCCCGAAGAAATGCGAGACCTGGTGGAGCCAGTGTTGAACGATGAGGCAGACTACGTTCAGGGTTCGCGGCGCATGGGAAATTACGTTACTGATGACATGATCAGAGTTCTCGGCGTGTATTGGTTCAATTGGCTCATCGGACTGCTGATTAAACAGAAGATCACCGACTCGTCCAACGGCTTCCGGGCCATTAAAGCCCGCGTGCTCAAAGATCTCGCGCTCAGCGAGGACCAATATCATGCGGCGGAACTTCTGATTTTGTCCATGCGAAAACACTACCGGGTTATCGAGCGTCCGGCTTCCATGTATCCCCGCAGTTCGGGCCAGACCAAAAAAGGGCATAACCTGACCTACGCTTACCATTATGCGCGGGTGATCTTCAAAAGCTGGCTCCGTGCCATATGATGCCGAATCCCCCGGAGCGCCGGACGCTGTCACGCCGTCTTGACGGCTGGGCCCTGGCGTCTCTGATCGGGATTCCTGTTCTGGCCGCAGTGCTTCTTGAGCCAGGCCTTGTCACCCTGCATGGGGATAATCTGATACAGAACTACCCGCTGCGCATTCTTGTGGGGAAGATTCTCCGCGAAGGCCACCTGCCTTTATGGGACCCGTACATCTGGAGCGGCACGCCGCTGCTGGCTGGATTCAATGCCGGCGCGGCCTACCCCCTGACATGGATTTTCGCCCTGCTGTCCGGACCATGGGCATGGACCGTGACCATTGCAGCAAGCTATGCGGTGGCCAGCACGGGTTTTTATACGTTTTTGCGGACCTTAGGCCGTTCAGTCTGGGCGAGCTGGCTGGGAGCGGTGACATTTGCCTTCGCCGGATTCATGGCGTCGCAGATGGTCCACCTGGAGACGTTGCAGGGGGTGGGCTGGCTGAGCTGGGTCGCGGTTGCTCTCTATCAGGTGTCCCGTTCCAGAACCCGGCGCCGACGGCTGGGCTGGACGCTTGGCCTGGGTGTCTTTGCAGGTCTGGTGATTCTGATAGGCAGCCCTGAGCCCATGGCCTACGGCGCTATATTTGCTGCCGTGCTGGGGCTGTTCTTCGTGGCGGATGCTCCGAATAAACCCGCAGTTCTCGCCGGATATGGGCTGGCTGCTGTCATTGGCCTGATGATTGGCGCGGCGCAGTGGATTCCGGGCGAAGCCTTCATTCATCTTTCCCAGCGATCCCATGCCACTTTTCAGTTTTTTAGCTCCATGTCTGTCTCTCCGTCGGATGGAGTGCTGCTGCTGTTTCCCTATATCCTGGGGGGGTACCACCGTTTTCTGGCGATGGTCTATTACTCCGGACGTTTCAACCTGCCTGAAGTCAGCAGTTACGTGGGTCTTCTGCCCATTTTTGCGGCGGTGCGCATGTTTCCCCGGTGGGCCCCGGGCCCTGTTAAGCGAGTCCTGTGGATGTTCTACACACTGGGGCTGGTCGGGGCTGTGCTGGCCTTGGGCAAGTACACTCCCCTGAGCCACCTGTTGTACCATATCCCCGTGTTTAACGGGATTCGCGCTCAGAACCGCAATCTGTTTATGCTGGACTTCGCTCTGGCCGCAGTGTTTGCCTTTTGGGTGGATCATGTGCGCGCTGTTTCCCATTCCCAGACGCAGGAGAAGGCGCCGCTGGCTATTTTTGGGTCCATTTTTCTTGTCACACTGGCACTGGCTCTGTGGGAGGCAAGCCACGCGGTTATCGCCTACATGGTGCCCTACCTTGTGATCACGGTGCTGCTGGGTGCAGGGGTGACCGTGCTGGCCGCGGTTTTGACCAAGATGCCCGGGCGCTACCGGATGCTGGCGGTGGTGCTCTTTACGGTGGTGGACCTGGGGCTTTATGACGCGGGCCAGTATTGGCTGAACGTCCCCAAGAACTCCGTGGCCACGGGCACCGGATATCTGGCGGGGACGGCGCGAAGGCAAATTCCGGCGGGCACACGCTTTGCCCTATATGACCCCGCGCTGGACGGATATGGCCAGGTGGATTCCTTAGGACAGCCGGATTTAAACATTCTTACAGGTCTTCCAAGCTTTCAGGGATACGGCTCGCTGGTCTCCAGCCGTTACCAACAGGCCACGTCAGCACACCTTCAAGTAACCTTTGCCCCCGCCGTCCTGTCCCGGCCCACGGTAAACCAGCTCAATGTGAGCACACTGTTTACGGTGCCATCTTCCTTTATTCAGAGCGTGCCGCCTTCATGGCAGCCCAAGTCCTCCCACACGGAAGCATGGGGGAGCGCCCGGCATCCGTGGTTTTTCGGCCGCACTCTGGAAGTTCAGGCAGTCCGCGTGTACCTGGCGGCGCCATTAGCGGGCAGGGCGTCCGGGTGGCGTGTGGGGGGAATTGTGGTCGGATCGGGTCAGGAAAAGTGGTACACAGCTAAAATGTCCGTGTCGGGAAAGGCTGTGACGCTGTCCTTGCCGCCGGTTCCTTTGGCGGGAATCGCTGTGCAGGCGACCGGGAGAACGCCGGGGCTGATTGGGGCTGCCGTGATTGTGGCCGGAAGCGGAAAGGTCTACCGGCTCCAGGGTGCGCTCCAGCAGCAAATGGCATTTCCGCAGTGGAAGTTTTCGGGAACCGTAGGGGAATTCGGGGTCTTTCACAATAGTGCCCGGCTGGGTAGGTTCTGGCTGGCCGGAGGAAAATCTGCCGGGTCCGCAACCGTGACCCGGACGACTCTGCAAGGTCAGGATACGGTCCTCGTGGACGCGTCGCGCCCCACCCTTCTCATGCGGAGTGAGGCCTACCAGCCAGGTTGGACCGCCACGCTGTCGGGGCCAAGAAGGTCTTGGACGGTGCCGGTTTCAGCGGCAGGCGTGATTCAGGAAATTGCAGTGCCCAGGGGCCGGTACCAAGTCGTGTTCCGGTACCGGCCGGGCAGTGTGATGGTCGGGCTTGAGGGCTCTGCTGTGGGTGTGGCGGCAGTGCTGGCGGCTTTTGCGGGGCTGTGGGCATGGAAGCGGAGGCAGCCCTAAGGCAGTCCCGCCACGGTGGGAATGGGGATTGAGCCAAAAATACCCTTCGACGCAGCGGTCGCAACTCTTTTGGATGGCGGGTTTTATCACACGCGCCGTACAGGCACAGAGAACCGCCCGTCCCTGACGGCCAGGGGCAGGCGGTTTTTTTGGCAAGCTAGGTTTCACTGGAAAGCCTGAAAGTCTTCCCATACGGCTTTGAGACCTTCTGGCAAGTCGACTTTAGGTTGGAGGCCGAGGCTCCGGAGTTTGGCGATGTCGACAATCACGGCGGGCATCTCTCCGGGAACAGCGGGGACGTGATCCAGGGGAATCGGGCGGCCCACGGCTTGGGACGCTAGGTCACACAGGTTGTTCACGCTGACCGACCGGCCAAACCCTGTGGTTAGAGGCCCGGTGATGCCGTCTGTGAGGGCGGTGACAAACGCCTCTACCACGTCACCCAGATAAATGTAGTCGCGCACCTGTTCGCCGTCCCCGTAAATGTGTACGGGAGCCTGTCCCAATGCCGCGCGCATCAGACGCGGGATCATGCTGTCCTTGTGGTTCATGCCCGTTCCGTAGACATTGGTCAGGCGCACAGCACAGCCTTGAATGCCATAAGCCGCGGTGTAGGCGGATATGAGCATTTCGGCCGCCGCCTTGGTCGCCCCATAGGGTGTGAGGGGGTGGAGTGCCATGTCTTCATTAATGAACTGCGAACCGACATTGCCGACGACGGCATTGGATGAGGCGAACACAAAATGCTTGACCCCAATCTGCCGGGACCGTTCCAAAAGGTCCGCTGTCATTTTCAAATTGGTTTCATAGACTTGATAGGGGATCGGGATAGATTTGAGGACCGACGTGAATCCCGCCAAATGAATTACGGCGTCGGTTCCTGGCGTCAGACTGTTTTCCACCGTTGTGCGGTCAAGCAGATCACCCACCACCTGATTGACATGGGCATGCCGGGACGGCACCAGATCGGCGACCACGACGTCCATTCCCATATCCATTAGCCGGGCCACGATTGCGTGCCCGATAAACCCTGAACCCCCGCTAACCACAATGCGCAAGCTGATCTCTCCTTTGACATTCCGGTCGGCCAGCGCCCGCGCGCGCGCACGGGCAGGCGATAACCGTCGATATACGGCGAATCATAGCACAAGACGGGATTTTTTACGATCGGCCGGCTAGGGGTCAATCTGTGCCAGCCGGCGCAGACTGTCCATTTTGGTGCGGTCATCGACTTTGGCCCGGCGCAGAGCATCTTCGAGAACACGAAGAGACGTGGTGTAATCATCGCGGTTGACAGGGAAGGGGATGGAATCTTTGCCCCCGTGAGCAAAGCTGTAGCGGACAGGGTCGTGATAGGTCAGCGGCGAGCCGAATATAATTTCCGACACCATGGCCAGGGCCCGCATGGTGCTGGCGCCCACGCCGGGTGTGCTGACGAGGTCCTGATAGTTCTCCGGGGACCGGTCGTATACCTGGTACAAGATTTTATTGAGGTGGGGGGCAGACGGAATGTCATGGTGCCGGGGCATGACCAGTTCGGTCTGGCCTTCTTGGGCATGCAGGCTGCGCAGGGCGAGGAGGACGTCTTCAGGATGCCTGGCCAGTTCCACAGAGCGTTTCTGAATGTCTTCGTTGTGGCGGTCTGTCAGGTCGAGAACATGGGGCACAGTGCGTCCTGCGATTCCCTGGTGGGGCTCGCAAATATAGCTGGTGACCGTTTCACTCAGCCAGTGATAGCGCCGGGCTGTCTGGCTTTGGTCATTCATACCCTGCTGAATGACGGCCCACTGTCCCTCCCGGTTAAAGAGCATGACGTGGTGATACAGCTGGTAGCCATCTTGAACCAGAGCGCTGTCAACCTTGGCGACCATGCGGCTCACGTCTTTTAAGGGGATGATGGTATTAGGCAGACCCAGTTCGCCGCCAATCTGGTCGATTTCATCCGGAGTTTTGCGCGACGCTTTCCCCTTGCCGCCCACCACAAACAATCCCAGCTCTCTCTGTTTCAGAGCCAGACCTTCTTTAAGCGCGCCCAAACCGACAGTGGTCAGTCCGGATGAATGCCAGTCAAACCCAATCACGCTGCCGAAAGCCTGAAACCACACGGGGTCCGCCATCCGGCGCAGGGCTTCAGCGGTGCCGAACTCCTGTGCCACCGCTTCGATGATAGCCGCGCTGAGATAAGTCATCTTTTCAAACAGCCAAGGCGGGCAGTGCCCGCCGTGCAAAGGAGATACGGCGCTTCCCATTTTCGGCATATAATATCACCCGTTCCTATTGTACCAGCTAGCCCAGCAAGACGCGCATGCTAGGTCAGGAAGGAGGCACGAGATGCCATACCCGTGGAATGGTCCCGTCAGCAGCAGATTTTTTCTGCAGCCCACGGAATACTTGGCTAAATCTCTTTTAGGGACGGTGCTGCTGCACGACACCGCCGAAGGGAGGACGGCGGGACGCATTGTGGAGGTGGAAATGTACCAGGGCCCCAAAGACCGCGCTGCCCATAGTTTTGGCGGGCGCATCACGGACAGGACCCGGGTGATGTATGAAGAGGCGGGGAGAGCCTATGTGTATTTCATCTACGGAATGCATCACTGCCTAAATGTCGTGTCAGGCCCCCCCGGATGTCCGGAAGCTATTCTCATCAGGGCTCTGGAGCCCCTCGATGGGCTGGACCTGATGGCGCAGCGCAGGGGGCTGGCTGGCCTGCGGACCCCTCGCCAGGTCTGCCATTTAACTAATGGTCCCGGCAAGCTGGCCCAGGCGATGGCGATTACCAAAGCCCAATACGGGCTGCGGCTGGACGTGCCGCCTCTGCGCCTCTATCATGATCTGGACCCGCTGCCTGCAGAAAAACTGGCAGCGGGTCCACGGATCAATGTGGGATACGCACAAGAGGCGGCGCACTACCCCTGGCGCTTTTGGATTGCAGAACATCCCTGTGTGTCAGTGCGCACCCCTCTCTAAAAGACGTAGACCCGGCGGATGTCGGTGATTTGGTTCAAAGCGGCCATCAGTTCATCCGGGGCCATCTGGTCCAGGGAGAGAATCATCAGGGCCTCATGACTCTCGCCTTGGCGGCCGAGATGCAGGTTGCCGATGTTGATGCCGTATTGCCCGACCAGGGTGCCCACTTTGCCCACGACGCCGGGGGCGTCGTCGTGCACCGTCATCAGCGCAATGTCAGGCCACGGCAGGTCTACGGCCACGCCATTGATGCGCCGGAGGCGGGGAACATGGTTTTCCAAAGATACTTCGGTGGTCGTTTCCGGGTGTCCTTCCAGACGCAGACTCAAGGCCGGAAGGCCGTGGGGATCCCGTTCTTCGACCAGCAGCTTGAGCCCTTGCTCCTCCGCTTTGATGAGGGCATTGACGGCATTGACCCGGTCATCCAGCTGCTCATTCAAGATGGCCGCCAGGACGCTTTGCTTGAGCCAGGGCAGTGCATTTTTGGCAATCGGCCCTTTGAGTGTGAGCACGACAGGAGCTGTCTGGGCTCGGTTCATTTGAGCAAAGATGCGGCCCACAATCCGCGCGCCATCGTCCAGCATCCCGAACTCGTCGGGAGTCAAGGGAGGCACGGGCACGTTGACAATATTAGGCGGGGTCTGGCCCTCGAGAGCGGCGATGACTCCTTGGGCGGTCATCACGGCGACCCCTGTCATGGCTTCCTGGGTGCTCCCGCCAAGATGCGGGGTAAGCACAGCGCGGGGGTGGCGGAAGAGCGGGAAATCTGGAGGCGGCGGCTCCTGGCTGTAAACATCGAGTCCTACCCCCAGTAAATGGCCGGTGTCCATCAGCGTCGCCAAGGCCTCCTCATCGATCATGCCGCCGCGGGCGACATTGATGACAATGGCGCCGGCAGGCAGGGTGGACAGAAGGTCGATGCCGATCCGGGGACCAGACTTCGGCGTGTGCAGGGTCAAAATATCCGAGACTGCGAGGAGCTCTTCCAGCGTCTCCATCCGGATGACATTGTGGGCTTGGAAGATTTCTTCCGCCACAAAGGGGTCATAGGCATAGACGGGCATCCTGAATCCGTGACCCATGCGGGCGGCTTCGCGGCCGACCTTGCCAAAGCCGATAATTCCCAGCCTCCGGTCATGCAGTTCGCCGCCCAGGTATTTCTTGCGGCTCCACTCCCCCCGGCGGACGTGCGCATCTCCCAAGTGGATATTGCGCAAGATGGCCAGCATGTGGCCAAAGGCCTGCTCAGCAGCAGCCACCGCGTTGGCTCCCGGCGCATTAATGACGGCGATGCCCAGTTCCGTGCAGGTTTTAATGTCTACGTTGTCTACTCCCGAGCCAGCCCGGGCCACTACTTTGAGACGGGGGTGGCCGACGAGCGTTTCGCGCGGCAGACGGTGGGCGCTGCGGATAATGACTGCATCGTAATTGCCGATAATTTCGGGAAGCTGTTCTTTGGGCAGTAAGTCAAATGCGTCGACGTCAGCTACTTCCCGCAGCAAGTCAATGCCTTCTTGGCCCAGTGTTTCCGTAATGAGGATCCGGGGACGGGTCATGCGCGGTACGCCTCCTTTTGAACAGCGATGTCTTCGTGCCAGACGTTCCACGAGGCCTGCACTCCGTCGAGGCCTTGGGGCAGCAAGTGAGCCAGGGTGGCCAGACCTTCAAGCAATTGGTTGGGCATGACAGCTCCCACGTGGCCGATGCGCACCATTTCGTGATGCCACGGGCCCATGCCTCCCGCGATCTGCAACCCCAACTGGGCAGCCTGATTCTTGAAATCCAGGGGCGTGAATCCCTGAGCGACGTGCAGGGCGGTCACGGTGGGGGAGGCGATAGCCGGCTCGACGGCTGGCTCCATTCCGGCCGCGGCGCCGAAGGCCCGTGTCATGCGGGAGAGCAGGCGGTGCCGCGCTAGGCGTGGTTCCACGCCTTCCGCCTCCAACAAATTCAAAGCTTCTTCCAGACCGTTCCACAACGATACCGCCGGGGTGTAAGGAAACTGGCCCGCGAGGTAGGGCTGCAGATCGAAGAACAGGCGGCCCGGCCGTTCTTTGAGAATGAGTTCGCGGGCGCGGGCTGACACCGCCAAGATGCCCAATCCGGGAGGGCACATGAAGCCCTTTTGGGAAGCGGCGATAATGACATCGACACCGTCTTTTTCAATCGTGAGGGGAACCGAAGGCACCCCGCTGATGCTGTCCACGATCAGCACCGGATGTGCAGGCATGGTCTTGAGCAGACGGGCCAGCTCTCCGACAGGATTCAGAACACCAGTCGAGGTTTCGTTGTGGGTCACCAGGATCCCTTTGATATCTGTTTCTTCTTCCACAGTTTCCACAATGTGGCGCGGGTCGAAAGACTGTCCGTACGGCACCCGGATATGGCGCACTACGACGCCCATTTTCTCGGCTACCGCCACAAAGCGTTCTCCGAACGCTCCGGTGCTGACGCCAATGATGTGGTCTCCGGGATTGAAGAAGTTCTGAATGGCGGCCTCCAAGGCTCCAGTGCCGGTGGTGGGAATGACTGCGACCCCGCCTTGGGTCCCAACCTGGAAGAGGGCCTCTAGCTGGTTGGTGACATGGTCCTTAACCTGGGTGAAAACGGCTCCCCGGTGGTCTGACATGGCGCGCTGCATGGCCAGATCCACGCTGGGCGGGACTGGGGTAGGGCCTGGCAACAGGATTTGTGGGGGGTATATCATGGACAAATTCCTCCTTGAAGTGTCAAATGGATTGAATAGCGCAAAACAAAAAACGCCCCTAGATTATTAGGGACGGTAGTCACCGCGGTGCCACCCTATTTGACAGAAATGAGATTCTGTCCGCTCTATGGCTTTTAACGCAGCTCCGCGATCAACTCTTCGCTGATGTCCTCCTGGGTGGAATCGGGTTCGGGCAGCACATCGGGTTCCATCCTACCGACTTTCTAGAGAGCCGCCCGGCTCTTCCCATTCATTGGCCGTTTGTGAAAGTATAGACATAGCCCACCGCGTTTGTAAAGGGCTGTCACAAATTATTTTTCGCCACGGGGCGCAGCCCTAAAATTTCCCGGATCCGCATTTCTTGTCATTTTCCGGGCTAAAGAATACGATGGACACAAGGGATTGGACAAGGCGGGACGGGAGAGGACAATTAAGTGAAAAAATTTGTGTTTTTATTCAGCGGGGCCATGCTAGCGGTGGCGTTATCCGGTTGCGGATTGTTTGCCGGCCCTCCCCATGAGAATGTCCCGGCTCTCGTGGTGCCCTCCCCGAGTCATTCGAGCGCGGCCTGGATGCATGTCGATGCCGAAACGCGGACAGTGGATTTGAAGGTAATTGCGGGGTACGCCAGCCATGGCTTCAATCTCGACGGGACGGCTAACGGGGCGATGGATGTCCGTGTCCCTGAGGGCTGGAACGTTGTGATCGACTTCACCAATGCCAGCGGTCTGAACAATTCTCTGGCGGTCGTGTCAAGCGGGCGCAGCACCCGGCAGGTCTTCCCGGGGGCGGGCACACCGCCCCTGCAGGAGGGGATCGCCGAGGGCCAGACACGGACGCTGAAGTTTGTGGCCGCCAGGCCCGGGACCTTTCGCATGGTCAGCTTAGTTCCCGGTCATGAGGCCTCGGGAATGTGGGCGCACTTTACCGTGACTGCGGCAGGGGCGCCATCGCTGCGGCTGTGAGGAAGGAAACCGTGGCGGGGGATGAGAGGATATCTATGCACCAGGTGTGTCCTCATGACTGCTACGACACGTGCGGTCTGACAGTCGAGCAGGAGCACGGCCGTATTGTGCGCATCGCCGGGGAAAAGGGACACCCTATTACCCAGGGTTTTGCATGCCTGAAGGTCAACCGCTATCTTGAACGCCTGAATCATCCGGGACGCATTGTGCACCCGCTCAGGCGCACCGGACCCAAGGGGTCCGGGCAGTTCGCGCAAGCCAGCTGGGCAGATGCCCTGGCTGACATTGGCGGGAAACTTCAGGACATCTTGCGCGCACACGGTGGTGAGGCGGTGCTCCCTTACAGTTTTTCCGGCAATATGGGAGTGTTGAGCGAAGCCTCTATGGACCGCCGATTTTTTCATGCCCTAGGCGCCTCCCGGCTCGCCCGCACGATCTGCACGGCGTCGGCGGACCATGCCCTGAGATGGGTATACGGAATGGGTCTGGGACCCGATCCGGAAACGATTCCTGAGGCGGGGATGGTTATCCTGTGGGGAAGCAATCCGGCGGTGACGAATATTCATGAAGTGCCGCTGTTGGACAAGGCGGTGAGGCAAGGAGCCGAGATTGTGGTGATAGACCCTCTAGGCACCGAGACGGCGGACCGCTACGGCGGCCACCTGGCCATCAACCCGGGCAGCGACGCGGCGCTGGCTTTGGGGATCGGCCGGCATCTCGTGGAGTCAGGGCAGTATGATGCCGACTTTGTCCGCCTATATGCCCGGGGATTTGAACACTACCGGCAGCGCGCCTGGCCGTGGACACTGGAGCGGACTGCCGAAGCCACTGGAATCCCGGGGCGGGCCATTGAGCATCTGGCCCAAGGCATGGCGCGGCGGGCCCCGCTGTTGCTGCGGACCGGCTACGGCGTGCAGAGGCAGGTGCACTCCGGGGAGAGTGTGTGGGCGATTTCGGTTCTGTCCGTTCTTACCGGCTCCCACCGCCATCCCGGCGGCGGCCATCTTTTAGGCAACGGCGGCGCCTTCCCCCTCAACTGGGACCGGTTGACCCGCCCGGATCTGCTGGTGTCCTCTCCCAGAACCATCAACATGCTGCAGCTGGGCAATGCCCTGAATCAGGAGGGCAGCCAACCAGTTCGAGCTCTTGTGGTGTACAACAGCAATCCTGCGGCCACCGCGCCGGATCAGGGGCAAGTCCTGGCCGGGCTGATGCGGGAGGACCTGCTGACGGTGGTCCATGAGCAGATGATGACGGATACGGCCTGCTATGCGGACTGGGTTCTTCCGGCTGCGATGGCGTTCGAAACCCTTGACCTCCACACGTCCTACTGGCACCGTTATATCCAGTTGAGTGAGAAAGCCGTCGAGCCGCCTGGGGAAGCGGTGTCCAACACTGAGTTCTTCCGCCGCCTGGCGAGAGCCTCCGGGTTTTCGGGGGCGTCATGGTGCGAAGACAGCGACGAAGAACTGGTCAGGCAGGCGCTGGACACGGATCACCCATGGCTGCAGGGCATTACCCTCGGGACCCTGCAGCGGGAGCCTGTGCAAAAGGTGCGCATTGACTCACGGGCACGCCCATTTCTCGACGTGGCCCGAAGCAGCGAACGCCCCTTTTGTCTGGACCCTTTGCCGGTGCCGGAATATTTCCCGGTGCCCGCACCCGCTGAATATCCTTGGGCACTTATCACCCCTGCGAGGAAAAACACTATAAAGTCCAGTTTTGGGAATATTCCGGGCCTGCTCAGCCGCGAGCCGGAACCCGCGATTTACATGCACCAGGGTGACGCGGACAGATTGGGTGTGAGGCCAGGGGACATGGTGAGGGTGGAGAGTCCCGAGGGATTTGTGGAAATGCGGCTTTGGGTCAGCGCCAGGGCGCGCCCCGGCGTGGCAGTCAGTTACGCCGTGCGTTGGAACAGTGATGGCGGCGGGCGCAATGTCAATCAGCTGACCTCGCAGAGCTTGTCGGATGTTGGGGGCGGGTCGACGTTTTACAGCACGTGGGTCAGCATCACAGGTATGGAAAGCGGGGAAGATTAGCCATGTGGTTGGAATCTGTTCCGAATTTTTCTGAAGGCAGGCGTGAGGATGTCATGAGGGCGATTGCGTCGGCGGCCCAAATTCCCGGGGTGAAGGTGCTGGGAATGGAAGGGGACCGGGACCACAACCGCTCCGTCCTGACGCTGGCCGGGGAAAGCGGGGTCTTGGTAGAAGCGGTGTTTCAGGCCGCGGCCACAGCGGCTGCGCAAATTGACTTGCGCAGGCACGCGGGCACCCATCCCCGGATGGGTGCCGTCGATGTGGTGCCTTTTATTCCCCTGGAAGGCGCGACGATGGACGACGCGGTGGGCGCTGCCCGCCAGCTCGGGCGCCGGGTGGGGGAAGAGCTGGGGATTCCCGTCTACCTGTATGAAAGAGCCGCCTCGAATCCTGCTCACCGCAATTTGGCGGATGTGCGGCGGGGGCAGTTCGAGGGACTGGCGGAGCGACTGGCGGCCGACTTGCCGGATTACGGACCTGCTGTCCCCCATGTAAGCGCAGGCGCTGTGGCGATAGGAGCCCGCCTCCCTCTCATTGCCTTCAATGTCTTCCTAAACACCGCCGATATCCGGGTGGCTCAGGCTGTCGCAAAGAATGTGAGGCACTCGGGCGGCGGACTCTCCGGGGTTAAGGCCCTGGCTATGGATACGGTGTCCCAAGGGCAGGTGCAGGTGTCATTGAACTTGGTGGACTATCCGCGGACGGCCCTGCCCCGGGCGGTGGAAATGGTGCGCCAAGAAGCGCTCCAGTACGGCGTCAGCGTATCCCGCACCGAACTGGTGGGGATGATGCCGGTTCAGGCTTTGCTGGATACCGCCCGCTATTACCTGCAGCAGCCGCATCTGTCTATGGCGCAGGTTCTGGAATGGAGCCTGAAATGAACGGGGCGGGGCAGAGATGATTTACGGAATCGGTGTGGATGCGACAGAAATTGCCCGCATTGCCAAGGCGCTGGACAATCCCCGCTTTGTTGGCCGGATCTTCACCCCGGCGGAGGCTGCCAGTGTGGGCCACGGACCTGAAGCGGTGCGGCGGTGGGCGGCCCGGTTTGCCGCCAAAGAGGCGCTGATCAAAGCGTGCGGGGGAATTAGGGGAAGCCGGTGGGTTGATATTGAAATTGTCCGCCAGTACCACCATGAACCCCTGGTGACAGTGGGAGGGCCCTTGGGGCAGTGGCTGCAGGACAGGGAGCTGCATGTCTGGATGTCGTTTACGCACGAGCGGTTGTATGCTATTGCGATGGTGGTTCTGGAAAGGAGGGACGGTTATGCGCCGCAGCCAGGTCTGGACGGTGGAAGAGTCCCGCCTCCATGATGGCAGGGCTCAGGAAGTGGGGGTTCCTTTCCTGTCTTTGATGGAGGTGGCCGGCGCTAAAGCAGCCGCTTTTTGGCTGCCCCAGCTACCTGAGGGAAAAGGTCTGGTTTTGGCGGGGCCGGGACACAACGGGGGGGATGCTCTGGTGGTGGCCCGCTATGTGAGCCGGTTCCGGCCCACGGATCTCTGCTTTCCCCTCGGCGCACCCACCTTCGATGGAGCGGCTGGACTCAAAAGGGCCGCTGAGAATTACGGAGCCCGCCTGGTGGACGTGCCCAGGGCTATGGAATCCATGGCTGGGTACCGGTGGGTGGTGGACGGGATTTTTGGCACGGGATTTCACGGCAGCCTGGCCGCGTCTATCCAGTCTCTGTTTCGCGCTGCGGCAGACGCAGGAACTGAAATCTATGCGCTCGATATTCTCTCGGGAGTGGATGCTGACAGCGGCAGCTACAGCGGGCCCGGGATGTCTGTCGCCAGCACGGTGACTTTTGGCGCAGCCAAATGGGGACATTTTGGGTATCCCGGGGTGCGCTACTGCGGACAGTTGGCCGTGGCCGACATTGGCCTGGGAGCCGGCGGCAAGGGACCGGGCTCCTGGATCACTCCCCAGTGGGCCAAGAGCCGGACCCAAGACCCGGACCCTATGACTTACAAGTACCGGCGGGGCCGGGTGGCTGTAGCGGGCGGCTCCGTGTCGATGACGGGGGCGCCTGTAATGTCCGGCATGGCTGCGTTGCGGGCCGGAGCGGGGATCGTGCAGCTGATTATTCCCGAACCAGCGGCCAGGCGCCTCAGCGCGCCTGAACCCTTGATGATCTGGAGGTCAGCCGGGCGTGGCGCTTTTACGGCGGGCGACCTGGCCCAGATGGCCCGTGCTGACGTGATTGTGTTTGGCCCGGGAATGGGGTCCAAGATGGGCGCGGGAGCTCTCGACCAGGTGATCGCTCTGGGCAAGCCGATGGTTGTGGATGCCGACGGATTGAATCTCCTGGCCCAACTGCCCGCCCGGACCCTGCCTTTGGGATCTGTCCTGACCCCTCACAGCGGGGAAATGGGACGGCTGTTGGGAATGGGAGCGGGAGAGGTGGACAGCAACCGCCTGCAAGCTTTCCGCAGGGCCCGAGACCGCTACCAGGCGGCGGTGGTTCTCAAGGGAATCTACACGATCGCGGGGGATTCCGAGCTGTTCATCAACACCGCCAACACCACAGCCTTGGCGACAGCGGGTTCGGGGGATGTGCTCAGCGGCATCACAGCGGCAGTGCTGGCCTCCATGCCGGGGGAAACAGGCGGGCGGGCAGCGGCTCTGGCCTCGTATGTGCACGGGTGGACTGGCATTCATGCTGGCCGGATTCATGGTCCGAGCGTGGTGGCGACGGACCTTATCGAGGCTTTGGGCCAGGCCTGGACCAGTGTGAAAAATGAAGAGGAGCCGCCGGGGCTGCCCCGGCTCATTTAGCGGTGACGATCAGAACAGGAGAGGAAGCGATCTGGTGAGACCGACAGTGGCCAGAATTCACTTAGACCGGTTGCGGGACAATCTGGCCTGGATCAAGGGGGGGCTGAATCCCCATGTGGCGCTGATGGCGGTGGTGAAAGCCAATGGCTACGGCCACGGTGCCGTGGCCGTAGCGCACGCAGCGCTCGGCGCAGGGGCGTCATGGATCGGTGTGGCGCTGGTCAGCGAGGGGGCGGCGCTGCGCCGGGAAGGCATTGGCGCCCCCATTTTAGTGCTCGGGCAGACAGCGGCGTCTGAGATTGGCGAGGCTCTGGCCTGGGATCTTGACCTGGTGGTGTTCACCCCGCAGATGTTCGCGCATATCGCTGCCTTGGCTGAACAGCGCCGCGCGCCCGCTAGGGTGCATCTCAAACTGGATACCGGCATGGGGCGCATTGGGCTCCTGCCCGGAGACATCGGAGGCGAATGGTTCATGCGCCTGCGCAGTCCATGGGTGGATTTTCAGGGCGTGATGACGCATTTGGCCAACGCTGACTCCCCAGACCCTGCTCCCACCCGGCGGCAGGCGGAAATTTTCCTGAATGCGCTAGAGACTCTGCGCCTGGCCGGATTCAAGCCGCGGTTTGTGCACGCGGCCAATTCGGCGGCTACACTCAAATTTCCCGGAACCCAGTTCAACTTGGTCCGGGTGGGGATTGCCATGTACGGGCTGGAAGCCTATCAGCCTCTGCCCGAGGAGCTCAGACCGGTGATGGAGCTGCAGAGCGAAGTCACCTACGTCAAGGAGGTTGGCGCGGACTTTCCCGTGGGGTATGGCAGCACCTTCACCACACCCCAGCCTATGAAGATAGTGACCGTGCCCATAGGGTATGCGGACGGATACCGCCGCAGTCTGTCCAACCGGGCTCAGGTGCTCATCATGGGGCGCCGCTATCCTGTCGTTGGGAGGATCTCGATGGATCAGCTGACGGTAGGGGCGCCGCTTGATGACCCTGTGGCTGTAGGTGACAGGGTCACACTGATTGGAGAGAACAGGGGAGCAGCGGTGACGGCGGATGGCCTGGCCCGGGAGATGGACACTATCGGGTATGAAATCGTGACGGGCATCTCATCCCGGGTTCCCCGCGTTTATGATGATTGACAGCAATTTTTTGCGGAGACTATAATGAGGAGCAGAGGGAAAGAGGTGGGCAGTTTGGAAGAAAACCGTCGCGTTATCGTGCGCATGCCCCACCACCTGGTGGATGCATTAGACAAAATGGCGGATGGCGAAGGGCGTCACCGGAGCGAGGTCATTCGGGAGAGTGTGGAATTTTATATCGCTGAACAGCGAAAGCGCCAGCTCCGGCAGGAACTGATTCAGGGATACCAGGAATTGGGCGCGCTGAATGCGGCCCTCGTCGAGGATTCTTGGGAGTATGCCGGTCATCCTCAGGAGTGAATGGTGGCTATATCAGATGTGGTTGTGAAGCGCGGTGACATTTTTTTTGCGGATTTATCGCCGGTCGTGGGTTCCGAGCAAGGAGGAATTCGCCCGGTTTTGATTCTGCAGAACGATATTGGCAATCGCTATAGTCCCACTACAGTGATTTGCGCCGTGACATCCCAAATCTTTAAGACGCGTCTGCCCATTCATGTTGATGTCAAATCCCACGAGTCTAATCTTGACCGGGATTCAGTCATTCTTCTTGAACAAATTCGCACGATTGACAAAAGACGATTGAAGGAGCGCATTGCCCACTTGAATCCAGAGATCATGAACCGCGTCAATCAGGCGATTGTCATCAGTTTGGGGCTAACCGATCTGTAGCGCCCGTGAGTTCCGCCGTGGAGCTCACTTTTTTTAGTCTTGCATCTTGCATAAGGAGCGATATAGCGTTGGAGAGAAAACCCCTCATAGCGATTTCTATTTCCCGAGAGCTTGGCCCGGATAACGTGTACCGGGATTTTTTGCGCTCCCCCTACTTGCACGCGGTGGTCCAGGCAGGGGGAATCCCCGTGATGCTGCCCAATATTCCCGAAAGCGCCGAGGCGCTTTTGCGTTGTGACGGACTGCTCCTGACCGGGGGCGGGGACTTTTCCCCTTCAAGCTACGGCGCCGATGACGCCGGTACCCACTTGAAGGGAGTATCGGCAGACCGCGACCAGACGGAGATTTCCCTGGTGCGCACGGCGCTGAGCCATAATATGCCGGTATTTGGGATTTGCCGGGGTGTGCAGGCGATTGCGGTGGCTGGCCAGGGGAGCTTGGTCCAGGATATTTCCCGCGTTTACCCGGATTCTTTGATCCATCATAACCAGACGCAGGCGCGGAGCGAGGCGACCCACCCGGTCAGCGTCGCTGCCGCGAGCCAGTTGCAAGCCATCACGGAGCAGACGGCGCTGCGGGTAAATTCGTTTCACCACCAGGCTCTTGAGCAAATTCCTGCGGGATGGCAGGTGTCTGCACAGGCCGAAGACGGGATTATCGAGGCCATTGAATATCCCGGATACGCGTGGGGGATTGGTGTGCAGTGGCATCCGGAAGACCTGGTGGACTCCCAGGAGGAAGCCCGCCGCCTATTCGCGGCGTTTGTCTCAGCGGCGCGCCATTACAGGGAAGAGGAGGATGGCAATGTCTGAACTCTGTGTGAAAATCACGCGTGGCGGGATGGTGGAGAGCCGCGCTTTTGCCGATGTGGCCGTGGTGGACAGCCTGGGCCACATCCGTTACTGGCTGGGAGACCCTGGACGCCAGGCTTTCTGGCGCTCCAGCGCCAAGCCCTTCCAGGCACTGCCTGTGCTGCTTTCCGGCGCTGCCAGCCAGTATCACTTTACCTCGGAGGAAGTCGCGATGATCTGCGCTTCCCACGGCGGGGAGGCGGAACACGTGCGGACCGTGTCTGGCCTCCTGAACCGCATCGGCGCCGATGCTCAGGACCTGGCCTGCGGCATACACCCTCCGAGCTACCAGCCGGCGGCGCGGGAAATGCAGCAGCAAGGCATTGAGCCGACAACGCTGCACAACAACTGCAGCGGGAAGCACACCGGGATGCTGACGCTGGCCCGGGCATTGGGCGCGCCCCTGCAGGGCTACGAAAACCCTAGCCACCCAGTGCAGCAGAAAATCCGGGAGAGTGTGGCCCTGATGACGGGGGTGCCGGAAGCTGACCTGGTCACCGGGACGGACGGGTGCAGCGTGCCGACCTTTTACCTTCCGCTGGCCCGCATGGCTTTTGCGTTTGCGCGTTTGGTGGACCCCCGCGGCCTGGACGAAAATGTCCAGGTCGGGGCGACAATCATTGCAGAAGCCATGAGGGCTCACCCGTACCTGGTGTCGGGGACCGGGCGCCTGGAGGTGACACTGGCCGATGCGACCGGCAACCGGTTTGTGGCTAAAGGGGGTGCCGAGGCGGTTTTCTGCCTTGGCATTCCGGAAAAGGGACTAGGTCTCGCGGTGAAGGTGGATGACGGCATGTCCCGCACCGTTGCGAGTGTAGTCATTCAGTCCCTGCGGGATATGGGGGTGCTGTCTGATGGGGAGATGGCACAGTTGGCGGACGCGATGTCCCCCGTTTTGCGCAACCACCGCGGGCTGGAAGTCGGGAGGATCGAGCCGGTTTTCCACCTTCACCAGGGGAAGCTCTGAGTCTTGGCTCACCAACATCCCGCCGCGAACGAAGAGTCTTCGTGTGAGATTTGCTGAAAAAAAGTACGGAACATCTTGAAAACGAACCCCTCTCTGATTAGAATAATTCTTAGGTAATTTCGTTTACCAAAAAACAGAGGGGGTTTTTTCATGCCAGCATTGTCCAACACCAAGACTCATGGCAATCTTAAAGAGGCGTTCGCCGGAGAGTCTCAAGCCAACCGGCGGTATCTGTACTTCGCGCAGAAGGCCGACATCGAGGGTCGCCCAGATGTGGCCGGACTGTTTCGGGACGTGGCTGAAGGGGAGACAGGCCATGCTTTCGGCCACTTTGAATTTCTAGAAGAGGTCGGAGACCCAGTGACGGGCGTGCCGGTCGGCGCCACCGAGGACAATCTCAAGAGCGCTATTGAAGGCGAGACCTATGAATACACCCAAATGTACCCAGGGTTTGCGAAAGTCGCCCGTGAAGAGGGCTTTGATGATGTCGCTGAATGGTTTGAAACGCTGGCGCGAGCGGAAAAGAGCCATGCGGGACGGTTCACAAAAGGGCTGGCAGCTCTCGACGAGTAAACCACAGGGGGCCTCAGGCCCCCGCCATGATGGCTGGGCAAAGGGGGAACGGGGTTGGAATACAATCCGAATACGGACCGTTACTGGGACGAAACGGCGTTGAGCCAGGATATGAAGAAAGCTTTTGACATCTGCAACGGCTGCCGGCTATGCTACAGCCTGTGCCCATCTTTTCCGGAACTGTTTAAAGCGGTGGAGTCGCACGATGACGATGCGGATCTGCTGACTGAGGATGAATTGTCCCTGACCGCGGATTTGTGCTATCAGTGCAAACTCTGCTATCTCAAGTGTCCTTATATTCCCCCGCACCGCTTTGATCTGGACTTTCCCCGGCTGATGCTGCGCTCCAAGGCGGTGCGCGCAAAAAAACACGGGATAAAGCCGGCCGACCGATTTTTAGGGGATCCGGAGAGGGTGGGGCGGCTCGGTACGGCGGCGCCTGCCCTGTCCAACTGGAGCAATGAAAATGCCGTCATGCGCCAGGTCATGGAGAAGGCGGTGGGAATTGACAGGCGCCGGCACCTTCCCCGTTTCGCCCCCCTGCGCTTCTCCCAGTGGGTGGAAAAAAACCATGAGAAACCCGGTGCCGCTGATGTGGCCATTTTTTCCACGTGCACGGTGGAGTATCACGAACCGGGGATCGGGCAGGCTGCTGTCAAAGTGCTCGCTCATAACGGCATTCAGGCCGCGGTGCCAGCCTTTCAGCGCTGTTGCGGCATGCCTGCCCTGGACGGAGGGGACATTGCAGGGGCCACTCTCCGCGCCAAGCAGAACGTGGCCGTTCTGGTCCGCTACGCGCGGGAGGGGAAAAAGATCCTGGCCCTGCAGCCGACATGCGCTTACGTTCTTAAGAAGGAGTACCCACTGCTTCTGGACACCGACGAGGCCCGCCTAGTCAGCGAGCAGACGGTAGATGTCACAGAGTATCTGGCTCAGAAAGCGCGCAAGGGCGAACTGAAAAAGGGCTTTCGCCGTTCCTTGGGCACAGTCACATACCATCTCTCATGCCATACCAAAGCAGAAGGACTGAAACGCTCGGCCCGCGATGTGCTGAGTTATGTGGACGGCACCACGGTGAATGTCGTTGACCACTGTGCCGGAATTGACGGCACTTGGGGGCTCAAAGCGGAATTTTATGACGCGTCGCAGAAAGTTGCTGCCAAACTGACGAAAGCGTTTCATGAGGCTCGCGGGACCCAGGCCTGTTCCGACTGCGCACTGGCTGGGCTGCAGATCGAAACAGCCAGCGACCGGCCCCCGAGCCACCCCGTGGAGCTTTTGTGGCAGGCATACGGTTTGGAAAGGAGTGACGGGGTGTGAGGCCATTGACGCTGTCCGATATTGTTTCTCCCGAAGATTATGCCAAAGAGCGCGAAGAGTTTCGCCGCCGCATCATCGCCTTGAAAAGAATCCGCCGGGTCGAGGTCGGCCCGCGCATTTCCATCGTGTTCGAAAATCGGGACACCATGCGGTTTCAGGTGCAAGAAATGTGCCGCATCGAACATATCGAGGATCCGGTTCTGATACAGCAGGAGATCGATGTGTATAATGACTTGCTCCCTGCAGGGCGCAGCATTGGGGCCACCCTGCTGATTGCGCTGAATCAGGAGGATGACATGCCGCAAATCCTGCAGAGGCTCTCGGGAGTGGAAGAGCATGTGTTTTTGGACGGAGAAGGATTTCGGGTGCATGCTCAGGCGGAGCCCGGGCGGTCGACGGAGGAGAAGACCAGTGCAGTGCACTACCTGACCTTTATGTTCACGCTCGACCAGATAAACTTGCTGGCGCTGTCTCCCACGGTATCCCTGGCGGTCCACCATCCCGGCTATGATTTTCACACGGCGGTGTCCGCGGATGCCAAGGCCTCTCTCTTGGCTGACCTGATTCACTGACAGGACAGCCGCCGGAAATACACAGAAAAAACAAAGGGGGCGGCCTCGGATTTCATTCCATGATAGTGCTGAAGAAGCTCAATGCCAGCGTTGCCGCTTGCATGAGACCCGGTCCCAGGTGGTAATGGGGTCGGGTTTCCTGCAGGCGTCCGTGATGTTTACCGGAGAAGCTCCGGGCCGGATGGAAGACCGGACGGGCACCGGATTTCAAGGTCAGGCGGGGCGCAAGTTTGACAGGATGCTAGAGTATCTGGGTCTGCCCCGGGAGGCGGTTTGGCTGAACAACGCCGTGCGCTGCCGCCCCGTGGAGATGAACCGCAACCGGGCGCCTCGCCGTGATGAAATTGCTGCATGCCGTCCTTGGCTCATGCGCGATGTCGCCAACGTCTCGCCGCGGGTGATCGTGCCGCTGGGGCGCGTCGCTTACCAGGCGCTGACAGGCCGCCTGGACTTTTCTCAGGTCCGGGGCAGCATTGTGGAGATGACGGAACGGACCGTGGCGTTTCCCATGTTCCACCCCGCATACCTTATTTACCGCCCAGCCTCCGTAAAGACAGTGTGCCGGGATTTGCTCCAGTTGGGGCAGCTGCTGGATTTCTGGCAGATTCCCCGCGCGACTGGCAATCGGTCTTGGTGTGAATCGGAGAACTGACGGGAACAATCTCTGGAGATCCGGCCCGGGCCGGAAAGAGTCGCCCGGGGAACGGTAGACAAGCCCAAGCCCGGCCTGTAGACTAGTCGCAAGGCCGGGGACGCCTGCCCATGTGGAGCGCCTCGCGGGAGCAGTATGGTACAGACGGCAGACGTTTTTGGTGTGATTCCGGCAATTTTAGGGTAAACTGGTGGAATCAGCCGCGCTGGGCATGGGAGCGCGCCATTTAGGCGGAAGACGTCTGCGGAGCGTGGCATTTTGGTCTAGAAGAAAGGAGGGAAGCCCGCTTTCCTCCCCGGAGCTGGGGCTTTCGGGATTCCAGCGGGCGCTTTTGGTGACATACCCAGTTTGTCCGCAATGCGGAAATCACTGGCTCGGGCGTCTTAGAGGTCCCGGGTGGTTTTACTGTGCGGTATGCATGGTGGAACTGCGGCTGGAGGAAGGCTTAATGGCCGTCTACATGATTACCCCGGAAGGAGAACGGGACCGGGTCGCTGACTACGCGCGCCAACGCCCGTGAGACTGGCGGGCGGTCCCGGGATGAATTGGGCCAGATCCTTTGGGTCCATGAAAAAGCCTGCTCCCCCTTTTTGAGGGACAGCAGGCAGCGCGTCACTTGGTGAAAATGTCTGGATGAGCGGCAAGAAAGTTGCTGATGGTGCGGCAGGTCAACTGAGGCTCCTCAATGTGCGGCAAGTGGCCCACATCATCAATCACCAGAAGTTCTGCATTGCTGAGAGCCTTTTCCAGGGCGCGGCCATATTCGACCGGAACAATTTGGTCGTCACGCCCCCACAGCAAGAGCGTGGGCATGGTGACCTGCGTGAGGTCCTGGTCCGGATCCGGCGCAATGCCCTCAGTTCCCAGATATTTGGCAAATATCCGCCGCCCATGGTTTAATTCTTGGGCATCGGACAGCGTACGGTAGGGGGTAAGCTTCCGGTACCGGTCAGGATGTTTGACAAGCCCTGACATAAACTGGTCGGGCGGCAGGGTCAGAGGATTGAGAATCGGGACGTCGGGCAGGCTGACGCCAACGGCGTCTAGAAGGATTAAAGCTTTGACGCGTCCGGGCATGTGGGCTGCCAAAGACAGCGCAACCCGCCCGCCCATAGAGTTGCCCCCGACAGCGAAATTTTGGATATTCCAGATGTCGAGCCATCCTTGAAGCGCCTCGAAGATGGCGCCGACATTGTCGATGCCAGGGATTTCCTCAGACTGGCCGAAGCCTGGCATGTCCGGGGCAATGACGCGGTAGTCCGCAGCCAAGCATTCGAGCTGGTACCACCACGCTTTGCCGGTTCCGCCGCCACCATGAAGCAGGACCAACGGGAACCCTTGCCCGGATTCAAACCAGCTGAACTGTTTTCCTCGCCACATGCTGTGCTGGCGTATAATATCTGTGGGAATGGCTGTCGCCTCCTAACGTATACTGTCGTTATTGTAAACTTGTCGCGGGCGCAGGCCAAGGGAAGGAAGAACGTTACGAAACAGAAGACGAGACGGACGTCTACGGTGCGTGAAGAAAGTCGTGCGGTGAAGGTGGGGGATGTCGGTGAGCGGGCGCTCATTTCCGTCATCCACCGACTGCAGGCCATCGTGCCGATGGGCTACCTGGGAATTGGCGATGATGCGGCTTATCTCCCGCCTTCCGCCGCGGGCTGGCTGGTGAGTCAGGATATGCTGGTGGAGGGGGTACATTTCCGCTGGGAGTGGATGACTCCAGAACAGCTGGGGGAGAAGGCGGTTGCGGTCAACATCAGTGACATTGCGGCAATGGGTGGTGTGCCGAAAGCTATTCTGACCAGCATTGCCTTGCCCGGTTCGATGGAAGTGGAGACTGTGGAGCGGCTGTACCGGGGGATGGCCAAGGCGCTCGACCGCTACGGGTCTGTGCTTCTGGGCGGGGACACTGTCCATTCCCCGAACGGCCTGTCGCTGGATGTGTCGGTATTCGGGCAGCCCGGTCCTCATGGCCCTGTGCTGCTGAATGGCGCCAAACCGGGGGACCGGCTGTTTGTGACGGGCCGGCTGGGAGCGGCTTATGCAGGGTACATCCTGCTCTCTCACGGGGTACGCTGGCCCAGCACCTCGATTCAGCACCGCAGCGTGCTGCAGGCGCACCTTGCCCCTGTGGCCCGGGTGGAAGCCGGGCAGCAACTGGGGAGCCTGGCTCACGCTATGACGGATATTTCTGATGGCTTGTATTGCGAGTTGCGGACGATGACCCGGTTTGGCGGCATTGGCGTGCAGATTGATGCGGAGCGGATACCGGTGGATGCGGCCACCCGCAGTGTTGCGGCAGAATACGGCCATGACCCTCTGGGCTTCGCGCTGTACGGCGGGGAGGACTATGAACTGTTGGCAGCGGTCCCCCCGTCAAAAGCAGGGGCAGCCGCGCTCTTGTGCCTGCAGTGTGGGGTGCCAGTGACGGAGATAGGGGTCGTGACGGACACCCTGGGAATTCGGGTCATGCGCGGTGGAGAGGAGATTGCAGTGGATGAGCGAAAATCGTATCATCACTTCGCAGTGGACCCGGATTAGCCAAAGTCCCGGGGAGACGGCGGACGCGGCAGCGGAACTCGCCCCGCTATTTGCACCGGCGGGATTGGTCGTGCTGTCTGGGGACCTGGGATCCGGGAAGACCACACTGACGCAGCATTTGCTCCGGGTTTGGGGCTATACGGGGGCGGTGAAATCCCCGACTTTTGATTTGGTGCATGTGTATAATGCGGAAGGCCTTACCGTGTACCATGTGGATCTTTACCGGATGCAAAGGGGACAATCCCTGGAGGTTCTGGACTTGCCTGCTCCCGAGGATCCAAGCAGCGTGATCATTGCGGAGTGGGGCGATGCCCTGACGGCGGTGTATCCAGAATATTTCTATCTGTCTTTAAGCGTGTGTGGCGAACAGTGCCGGGCCTTTGACCTCGGCGCCCAGGGCCAAGGGTGCCAGTCGCGCCTGGACCTCTGGCGGGACCACACGATATGAGTCTGAAGATCTTGGGATTTGATGCATCCGGACCAGGATTGTCGGCCGGTTACCTAATCGGTGGCGAAGCCGCCGCGGATTTCACTTGGCGCCTTCCCAAAACGGCGGGTTCGCACCTTGTCCCGTGGCTGGACATGCTAGCCCGCGAATTTGGTGAGCCGGACGCGGTGGCGGTCGGGGTTGGCCCCGGGTCTTTTACGGGAGTGCGGATTGCGGTGACGGCCGCCAAGGCGTTGGCCTATGCCTGGAATGTGCCTGTCTTGGGAATATCCTCTCTGCAGGCGTGGGCGTATTCTGTGCCCAATCCTCTAAGCCACGTGCTCGTCACGAGTGAGAAGCGCGGCCCTGCGTTTTACGCAGGGCTGTACTTCTGCGGGGCAGGCGTGCCTGAAGCGATTATCCCTGACTGGGCGGCCAGCGGAAATCTTCCAGAGGCATTTCCCTGGCGGGGGCCCGTTGGAGTGTTGGGTCCGCTCGGCCTGGATTCCGAGTGGCTGGCAGCCATCGGCCCGGAGGCTACGGCTCTGAATTTTCCCTTGTTGGGTAGCCAGGTGGCCCGGTTGGCGCAAAGCAGGGTACAATGTGGGGAATGGGAGGATGCCCTGAACCTATCTCCCGCCTATATCAGGGCGCCAGCGATTTCGACTTCCGGCCGGTCCGGGAGCTTGGCGCATGGAAAGGAAGAGAGCAGGCATGGCAGTGAGTGATGAGAGCGCCGGCACCAGCCCTTCAGGGTCGCCCGACGTCATTGTGCGGGACATGTATATGGCTGACCTGGATGCGGTCATGGGAATTGAAGCGCATTCCTTTCCCACGCCGTGGTCGCGCAATGCCTTTCAGACTGAGCTCCTCGAGAATACATTCGCGACGTATCTGGTGGTCGAGTTTCACGGGCAGGTGGCGGCCTACGGCGGGATGTGGATCATTCTCGATGAAGCGCACGTGACCAACATTGCCGTGCATCCTGACTACCGCGGCCACCACCTGGGGGAAACCATCATGATGGGCTTGATGGCCAGGGCCCGGGTGCTCGGGGTCGTGCGGATGACCCTCGAGGTGCGACGGGGCAACCAGGTGGCGCAGAATCTGTACAACAAACTGGGATTTGTCCAGTTGGGAGTGCGCCGGGGCTATTACACGGATACGCATGAAGATGCGTTTATCATGTGGAAAGACCCGATGTGACGCTAGCTGGCCTGGGGGTCTTTTCGAGGCAGCGCGCCGCCTTTCGCCGGAGGGGTCTTGCCTACGGGGCGGGCGCCCCACCAGGCGGCAAATCCGCCCAGCACTGCATAAAAAAGGGCGGCGTACAGCCCTGTCAGCAGCGCGCCGGAGATGACATGCAGGTGCAGCATGGTTTCGGCCGCGGCGGCTGGGACTCCATGCAGCTGGGCTATGAACGCCCGCTCGGCCAGTGGCAGCCGGATGACATACTGGCTGATAAGGGTGCCGGAAAAAGCCGCTGCAGCGCCCATCCAGCATGCAGGCCAAAATGGCCTGCGGCCCCGTTTCCTGAGCATGCGCCCGGTCAGGACAAAGAGCACGACACTGGCTAAAAATGTCAGCAGGTGCCCGAGTGTCATAAAGGAATAAGTGGCGGGTGACAAGGCCAGTGCGGAAGGGCCGGCGAAGACCGCCAGCAGCGCCAAAAAATACAGTAGAACAGAAAACCCCATGTGCGAGACCCCCGGTTGTTGTGGCATGGGGGTAGTTTTTCCTGATGGGCTAAAGATATGCCAAACACTGCGGTTGGGGGAGGGCGGAACACGAAAATCCTTGGAATAGAGTCTTCCTGCGACGAGACGGCGGCCGCTGTCGTCGAAGACGGATCTAGACTCTTGGCGACGAGCCTTCTGTCTTCTGCCGCCATTCAGGCCCAGTATGGAGGCGTGGTTCCGGAAGTGGCTGCCCGCGAACATGCGATGGCAATTCTGCCGGTGGTGGATTGGGTGCTGAGAGAGGCCAAAGTGGGACTTGGGGACCTCGATGCCATTGCCGTGACCCAAGGACCGGGGCTTTTAGGGTCGCTGCTGGTGGGGGTGACATTTGCCAGGACCCTGGGGTCGGCCCTGCACCTGCCTGTCATCGGGGTGCACCATCTGGAAGCGCACTTGTACGCCAACGCCTTGGAGGAGCCGATTCGCTTTCCTTCCCTCGCCTTGCTGGTGTCTGGAGGCCACACCAGCCTGTTTTTGTGGGAAGGCCACCTGGCGCTGCGCCAGCTGGGGCAGACCCAAGATGACGCTGCCGGGGAGGCTTTCGACAAGGGCGCAAGGATTCTCCACATGACTTATCCAGGCGGTCCGCAAATAGAAAAGCTGGCAGGTCTGGCCCAGAGAAAAAATCTGCGGCTGCCGGTCGCCGACATGCACGGGCGGCTGGACTTCAGTTTCAGTGGGGTGAAAACGGCGACCCAAGCTCTGTATGACAAGCATATCCAAGAGCCCGAAGAGGTGGCCTATGCACTGCAAGATGCGGTGGTGCGGGCCTTGATCGCCACGGTCCGGCGCGCTTGGCAGCAGCACCCGGTGAAGGATCTCTACCTGGCCGGCGGGGTGACGGCCAATGGCGCCATACGCGAGGCATTCGCGCATTTAGGGGACTCTTTGGGCATAAGCATTCATATACCCCCTGTGTCTTACTGCACCGACAACGCCGCCATGGTGGCGGCCTTGGGCTATTACAAGTGGCAGGCGGGAGACCGGATGGGGCCCTTTGAGGGGCCCAAGGTGCTCTTTCCGCTTGGACAGGAGGGGGACTGACGCATGTTGTTGAAATTTGGAGAACATTACCCGGCCGTGGGGCGTCCTGTTTTCGTGGCGCCGGGTTCCTACCTTATTGGCCAGGTCACTTTGGGCGATAGGGCATCGGTGTGGTTTAATGCCGTGATCCGGGCGGACGCGGCGCCCATTGCAGTGGGCGCCGGGTCGAATGTGCAAGATAATGCCACCCTCCATGCAGATCCCGGGTTCCCGTGCCGCATCGGCGAGGATGTGACTGTGGGGCACGGCGCTATCGTGCACGGAGCCTGGATTGGAGATGCTGTGTTGATTGGGATGGGTGCCATCATTATGAACGGCGCCCGGATAAACCAGCAGACCATCATTGCGGCCGGGTGCTTGGTGCCAGAGGGCATGGAAATTCCTCAAGGCGTGCTGGTGATGGGCGCTCCTGCCCGGGTGGTCCGCGCGTTGAGCCCGGACGAGAGGGAAAACATACGCCGCTCCGCAGAGCACTACCAGAAATTATGGATCGACCAGGGCTGGCAGTTCCGCTGACGGCGGATGAAACCCTGGGGATTGGCAAATCCTACCCATAAATGGCTGGAGGGACAAATGTGACGCACGTTCACTTTATTGGGATTGGCGGGTACAGCATGAGTGGCCTGGCTCTTCTGCTTCACCATCAGGGCTACTGGGTGACGGGATCCGATGTGAACCCGTCGAGCCGGACCGAGCGGGTGCAAAGCCAGGGCATTGCCGTACAGTTTGTCCACCGTGCGGAAAATGTTTCCGGCGCTGACTGGGTAGTCTACAACACGGATGTGGCGGAGGACAATCCTGAGCGCGCCGAAGCCAGGCGGCTGGGGCTGCCCCTGTACCACCGTTCAGAAATTCTGGCCAAGGTGCTGGCCGCCTACGATGCGATCACCATCAGTGGGACCCACGGCAAGACGACCACAACGACCATGATTGGCACGATTTTGCAAGAGGCCGGATTGGACCCGTCTGTCCTGGTGGGCGGGGAGGTCGCCCAATTCAACGGCAACGTCCGCGTCGGGCACGGGCGCTACGCGGTGGCCGAAGCCGATGAGAGTGACGGCACTTTCCTGCGCTACCAACCTTTTATAGCCGTCGCCACCAATATTGAGGCGGAGCACCTCGACCATTACGGGGGGGCCTTCGAGGCGCTGACAGCGGCTTTTGCCGAGTATCTGTCTAAAGTGCCGCCAACCGGGCTTGCCGTGATCGGCACAGACAACTCTGAGCTGCGGGCAATTCAGCGGACGCTGGCGGTGCCCTGCCTGACCTACGGGCTGCGCCAAGACGCCATGCTGCAGGCGAAAGATGTGCAGTTGGACCAGAATCTGACCCGATTTCAGGTGGTGTGGCAGGGGCAGGAGCTGGGCACGGCAACGCTGCCAGTGCCTGGAGTGCATAATGTGGTCAACAGTCTGGCGGCGATGGCCTGTGCCCATCATGTCGGGGTCAGCTGGGAGGCCGCCATCGGCGCGCTGGCCAAATTCTCTAATGCGCAGCGCAGATTTCAGGTGATTTTCGCAGGTCCCATCATGGTGGTGGACGATTACGCGCACCATCCCACTGAAATCCGGTCCACCCTGCAAGCGTGCCGCCAGCGAACCCCCGGCCGGATTTACGCCCTATTCCAGCCCCAGCGCTATATGCGGACCAAAAACCTTTGGACGGAGTTTGTCACGGCATTTCATGACGCTGATGAACTCTATCTCACAGAAATTTACGCCCCTCCAGGGGAAGCGCCGATTGCGGGAGTCTCGGGAGAGCGGCTGGCCCAGGACATCGCCCGGCAGGGCCAGCCGGTGCATTTCCGGCCGGACATGTTTGCTGTGGCAGGCGAAGTCCTGGACCGTCTTGAACCCGGAGATACATTCATCACTATGGGCGCGGGCAACGTCTATCTGGTCGGGCAGGCGGTCGCGAAGAAATTAGGCGCAAGCGATGCCGCCGGAGCAGGGTTGTGATAGACTGATGAGAAATTCCCTGGGCACCTGGGGTGGTTAGACAACACAAAGGAGAGATTACGAGTGGAGTTTCATGAAAAGTTCGGGCCGGAGGCCTTGACTTTCGACGATGTGTTGCTGGTTCCGGGGCACTCAACCGTCCTGCCGAAAGATGTGAACCTGTCAACGCGTCTCACACGCAATGTAACACTGAATATCCCCTTGATATCGGCGGGGATGGATACCGTGACGGAAGCCCGCATGGCTATTGCGATGGCCCGCGAAGGGGGCATCGGCGTCATTCACAAAAACATGTCGATTGAACGCCAAGCCGCCGAAGTGGACAAAGTCAAGCGCTCGGAGCATGGCGTCATCATTGACCCGATCTTTCTGGGACCGGACAATTTTGTGCGTGAAGCTTTGGAAATGATGCGTCACTACCGCATTTCCGGGGTGCCAATTGTCCGCGACGGGGGCTACCTGGTGGGAATTCTGACGAACCGCGACCTGCGCTTTGAGACGGAATTTGACCGCCCTATCCAGGACGTGATGACCAAAGACAGTCTGGTGACGGCCCCTGAAGGGACGACACTAGAGGAGGCGAAGGCCATTCTCGGCCGCCACCGCATTGAGAAGCTGCCGCTGGTGGACCGCATGGGGAGGCTGCGCGGCCTCATCACAATTAAGGACATTGAGAAGGCCAAGAAATTCCCCAACTCGTCCAAGGACCACAACGGCCGCCTGCTGGTGGCCGCTGCGGTCTCTGTGGGCCCGGAGACGATCGCCCGGGTGGAAGCTTTGGTGGCGGCCCGGGTGGACGTGATTGTGGTCGACACGGCTCACGGCCATTCCCAGAGTGTGATCGACACGGTGCGGCAGATTAAGGAGCTGTTTGCGCACGTGGACGTGGTGGGCGGCAACATTGCGACGCCGGAAGGGGCTCTGGCCCTGATTGAAGCGGGGGCGGACGCAGTCAAGGTCGGCGTGGGTCCTGGCTCGATTTGCACCACGCGTGTCGTCGCCGGCATCGGTGTACCCCAGGTCACTGCAGTTTGGACAGTGTCTCAGGTGGCGGAGCCCCATGGAGTCCCTGTGATTGCGGACGGGGGAGTGCGCTGGTCGGGCGATGTCGTCAAGGCGCTAGCGGCTGGTGCGTCCAGTGTGATGATTGGGTCTTTGTTTGCCGGAACTGAAGAGAGTCCGGGAGACATGGAGATTTTCAAAGGCCGTTCTTTCAAAGTGTACAGGGGCATGGGGTCGCTGGCGGCGATGAAAGAAGGGTCCCGGGACCGGTACTTCCAGGAAGATCAGGACGTTGACAAGCTGGTGCCGGAAGGGATCGAGGGACGTGTGCCTTACCGGGGGTCCACAGCGGATACCGTGTACCAACTGGTAGGCGGCATCCGCTCAGGAATGGGGTATTGCGGCACCCCGACAATTGGCGAGTTATGGCACCGGGGACATTTTATCAAGATTACGAATGCGGGTCTGCTCGAGAGCCACCCGCATGACATCCAAATTACCAAAGAAGCGCCCAATTACAGTTTGTAAGGGGGCTCAGGGCCTAAGCTTGGACGGCTGGTGTCTCCCCTGCCACCAAAAGGAGAGACCGCAGCTCGCCAGGCGGCGTTGCAAGACCCGTAAGAGAATAGGAAGGGATCACCCGGCGGTATTTGTCCCCGGCCAACCAACGCAAGGACCGCTGATGCCGCGCTCGCAAGAACGGGCGCCGGCGCATTGGTTGGCGCCCTTCACCGACCGGCTGATGGTCTGCCTAGCAGCCGGCCCGCCGCAAGCGGGGTCCTGAGACAAAAGCCACGGGTATGGATATTCGTGGATAAACATAACGAGGAGCGGAGAGGCGCTATCCCTCCCGGCCTCAAGACCGGGGTTTCCCGCGCAAATGAATGAAAGGCGGATTTAATGTGGCACGGCTTGTGATTGAAGGCCAGCAGGCGCTGGCAGGCGAAGTGGGTGTGGAGGGTTCCAAAAACAGTGCGCTGCCTATCATTGCGGCAGCGGCGCTGGCGGCAAGGGGCTCCACTATTTTAGACAATGTTCCCCGGTATACGGATATTATGGATTTATGCCAGATTTTGCGCGAGCTGGGGGCGCGGGTTGACTGGACGGGGGAAGCTCAGCTCGAAATTGATGCATCAACTCTTTCGGGATTCCGGGCCCCCTATGAGCTGGCCAAGAAACTGCGCGGCTCCACGTATGTGGTGGGACTGCTGTTGAGCCGCCTGGGGCAGGCGGATGTGGCTTTCCCCGGGGGCTGTCAAATTGGTTCCCGCCCGGTGAATTTCCATGTGCGCGGATTTGAGGCGCTGGGGGCCCGGATGTGGCTGGAACACGGCTCGATCCACGGGGAAGTGGGCGAGGGGAGATTGCAGGGAACCCGCATTTATATTGAACGGGCATCTTTTGGCACGACGATCAACCTTATGATTGCCGCAAGTCTCGCCCGTGGCACCACAACCCTGGAAAATGCCGCGATGGAGCCGGAAACCGTGGACCTGGCCAATTTCCTCAACGCCATGGGAGCGGTGGTGCGCGGCGCCGGCACCAGCCTCATCCGGATTGAGGGGGTAGAGAGTCTGCACGGCACCCGCCACGAAATTATCCCGGACCGGTTGGAAGCCGGGACGTACCTGCTGGCAGCCGGGGTGGCAGGGGGTGTGGTGACCGTCACCAATGTCATCCCTGAACACCTGCGCACAGTGCTTCTGAAACTGGAACAGGCTGGCTGCCAGATTGAGGAAGACTCGGACTGGATCCGGGTTTCGGTGGATGGCCGCCTCAAGTCGGTGGACATCGAAACACTGCCGTATCCCGGATTTCCCACAGACCTGCATCCGCAAATGGTCAGCCTGCTCAGCTTGGCCGACGGCATTGCGGTGGTGCAGGAAACGGTTTTCGAAAACCGTTTTGGCTATACCAACGACTTGGTGCGCCTGGGCGCGGATATCAAACTGGAGCGGGAAACCGCCATTGTGCGGGGGGTCGACCAGTTGACGGGAGCCCCCGTGCAAGCTCAAGATATCAGAGGGGGCGCGGCCTTGGTTTTGGCTGGGCTGGGAGCGCTCGGCACCACAGTGGTGGATGGGCTGGAATACATTGACAGAGGATACCACGCCCTGGAATACAAACTGAGCAGGTTAGGGGCCCGGATTTTCCGGGAAGGATGAGGAGATGACGATAGATGCCAGAAACCGTGGTAGTCAGTTTAGCGCGGACGGCTTTCGTGCCTTTTGGAGGGGCGTTTAAAGATGTTCGGGCCACCGATCTGGGCGCCCATGCCATTCGGGAGGCGCTGAGCCGTGCGGGAATATCGGGAGATGCGATTGATTATGCGTTTATGGGTCAGGTAATCCAGGCCGGGGCTGGTCAGATTCCGTCGCGTCAGGCGACCATTGGCGCGGGAATGCCGGACACGGTGCCATCAGACACTATTAACAAAGTCTGTGCGTCAAGCTTGCGCGCGGTGAATCTGGCCGATATGGCGATCCGGGCAGGGGAAATTCAGTCGGCGGTGGCAGGCGGGATGGAATCTATGAGCCGCGCGCCGTATCTGGTGGACGGGGCCCGTTTCGGCTTGCGCATGGGGGACAGCGCCCTGGTGGATTCAGCGGTCAACGACGGCCTGTGGTGCAGTTTCGGCCAGTGCCACATGGGCGTGTACGGCAGTGAGGTGGCTCAGGAGTTCGGAATCAGCCGCGAAGCGCAGGACGAGTGGGCTTACCGCAGCCATGTGCGGGCCATTCAGGCGACAGATACTGGCCGCTTCGCCAAAGAGATTGCGCCTTTGACCTTGACTGGGCGCCGCGGCGAGCAGACGGTGATTGACCAGGACATGGGGCCGAGGCGGGATACGTCTTTGCAGAAATTGCAGGCGCTGCGCCCGGTGTTTGTGGCTGACGGAACGGTCACGGCCGGCAATGCGCCGGGGCTGACCGACGGCGCCACGGCGCTCGTGCTGATGGAACGCCGCCAGGCGGAAAGTTTGGGACTGCCGATTTTGGCGACGATTGTCAGTTCAGGGTATGTGTCCCGCGCCCCGAAATACTTGCACACGGTGCCGGCATATGCGGCGGAAATGGCGCTGGCCAAAGCCGGCCTGGATAAATCTCAGCTCAAGCTGATTGAAATCAACGAAGCCTTTGCAGCCGTCACGCTGACGAGCATCAAGGTTGGGGAATTTGACCCCGAGATTGTCAATGTCAATGGCGGGGCGGTAGCCTTGGGCCACCCGATTGGCGCCTCCGGCGCGCGCATTCTGATGACTCTGATTGTGGAGCTCCAAGAGCGCGGGGGCGGGTACGGGGTGGCTGCGATCTGCAGCGGCGGCGGGCAAGGCGAGGCGACTCTGGTTAAGGTCGGCTAGGAGGCACAGTGATGGCGGACAAGCGTCTTTTGGTCGTGGGGGCCGGGCAAATGGGGACCGGCATAGCGGAAGCTGCGTCGAGCCACGGATTTGAGGTGTGGCTGATGGACAGTGTCGGGGGCCAGGCCGCGGCAGCTTTAAGGGCTATGGGCGCGAGGCTGGCCCGGGCCGTGGAAAAAGGGAAGCGGAGCCCGGCCCAGATGCAAGATATCTTATCCCGAATCCACGAAGCGGGGGCGGTCGGCGAGGTGCCGCCCGTGGACCTCTGCGTGGAAGCGATTATTGAGAACGAAGCGGACAAGGTTGCGCTGTTCGGCGCCTTGGGCGAGTACTTCGGCCCGGAGACGGTGCTGGCGTCCAACACGTCCTCGATTTCCATCTCCCGCATTGCCCGCCGGACGCCCCACCCCTCTCGCGTTATCGGCATGCACTTTATGAATCCGGTGCCGGTGATGAGTTTGGTGGAGGTGGTGGAGGGAGCGGTGACGGACAAAGAAGTCACCCAGCGCGTGATGGCGGACGCCGAGAGCATGGGCAAAACTCCTGTGCTGGTGCAGGATTATCCGGGGTTTGTCTCCAACCGCATTCTGATGCCCATGATTAACGAGGCGGTGTTTGCCCTGCAAGAAGGGGTCGCCAGCCGCGAGGCGATTGACACCGTGATGAAACTGGGAATGAACCACCCTATGGGGCCTTTGACGCTGGCGGACTTTATTGGCCTGGACACCTGCCTGTCGATTATGGAAGTGCTGTACCAAGGGTTTGCGGACTCCAAGTACCGTCCCGCCCCTTTGCTGCGAAAAATGGTGGATGCGGGGCTTTTAGGCCGCAAGAGTGGGGAAGGGTTTTACCGTTATGCGTGACGGTGGCCAAGAGGCGGGTCTCCGTTTTTTTTTTTATACCCGGGCGGAGTGCGGGGCCGAGCGGTACTGGACGAGCTGGGGCAGGGTGACGGCCTGGTAGCCCATCTGTGTCAGCTGTTCCAAAATCGCGTTCAGGGCGGTTGCCGTCTGGGAGCGGTTGCCTCCGCCGTCATGCAGCAAAATGATGGAGCCGGGCTTTACCTCGGTGGCTACTTTATTAATAATAGAGGCAACACCGGGACGGGACCAGTCCCGGGTGTCAATCGACCACAATACGACCGTGTAGCCATGATCGGCGAAGATTTGCAGCATCGGCTGGCTAACCAGCCCGTAGGGAGGGCGGTAAAACGGCGAGGGGTCGACTCCCAAAGAGCGCACATAGTCCTGCGACTTGCTGGCGTCGAGCCACAGAGCGGATGCGCCCACCCTTCGCAGGTTGAGGTGCTGCCAGCCGTGGCTGGCCACGGCTGACCCCTGCCGGGAGATGGCCCGGACCAGGTCGGGATACCGCTGGGCTTCACTGCCGAGCACAAAAAATGTGGCGTGGGCGTGGTACTGGGACAGAGTTTTGAGGATGAGCGGGGTGTATTTCGGTGAGGGCCCGTCATCGAAAGTAATGGCGACAGCCTTCTTCTCTATGGGGACGTGAGTCAAAATGCTTTGCGAAACCGGTTGACTGGCCAGCACAAATGCCAACGCGATGAGGACAAAGGGGCTGATGACGAGCCAGCGCCAACCATTCATGGGAAATCATCTCCTTAGATCAATAGATCATTTAGACCTCGCGGTGCCCGTCCGGCCGTTCTTGTGATATGTACGCGCTGCCGCCAGCCGATATGCGGGCGCAAAGTAAAAGACCAAAAGGGGGAGACACAGCACTGTGGAACAGGACATGTGGCAACAGATCGAGCCGTGGATGCAAGAAATACGCCGTAAAATCCACCGGTTTCCAGAACTGGGGCTGGAAACGCCCCACACTCAGGGTATTATTGAAGAGGCGCTCGACTTTTTGAATATCCGGCACCGCCGCCTCATCACGACCGGGGTGGCCGGCATTATCGGTGAAGACGCCCAGGGGCCGGCGATGCTGCTGCGGGCGGATATGGATGCCCTCCCGATTCTTGAAACCACCCAGCTCCCCTTCAGTTCTGAAATCCCCGGCCGCATGCACGCCTGCGGCCACGATACCCATACCGCTATGCTGCTGGGAGCGGCCTACTATCTCAAACAGCACGAGAGCCAGTTGCAGCATCCCGTGGTCCTGATGTTCCAGCCCGGGGAAGAAGGGCCGGGTGGCGCGCTGCCCATGATTGAGGCGGGGATTTTGGATGACCCTCCCGTCAGCCGGGCGGTGATGGTGCACGTGGACAGTGACCTGCCAGCCGGGGTGATAGGCTTGTTCAGCGGGCCGGCGATGGCGTCCCCCAATGACTTTGCCATTACCGTGCGGGGCCGGGGCGGCCACGGCGCGCATCCTGACAAGACCGTGGACGCCATTGTGGCTGCTTGCGCCATCGTGCAGGCGTGCCAGACCTTGGTGAGCCGTGAGGAAGATCCCACAGACCCGCTGGTGGTCACCTTCGGGACAATCTGTGGAGGATACAGGGAGAATGTCATTGCGGACACGGTCGAACTGACGGGAACCATCCGGATACTGTCGCCAGAGCACTTGGAGAAGACGCTGGCGCGCTTTGACAGTTTTGTCAGCCAGATTGCCCAGGCCTACCGGGCCCAGGTGGATATCCGAATGCAGAGGGGCTACCCGCCTTTGGTGGCTGATCCGGCTTTCACCGCCCAGGTGGAGACGGTTCTGGCGGAGCAGCTGGGACAAGGGTCGGTGGTGATGCTGGCGCGCCCCTCCATGGGCGCTGAAGATTTCGCATATATTGCCGAGCGGGTGCCTGCCACCAATTTGCACGTCGGGGTTGTCGGCCCGAATTTTGTGACGGGCATCCACTCTGCCGGTTTCAACCCGGATGAGCGCGCCTTGAGGACAGGAGCCGAAGCCTTTGCGGCTATCGCCATGACCCTGTAGCCTGTGGTTTGACAGGGAAGCATCAAGGGAGGATTGAGAGTGGATACCCAGCCGAGCCATCTGAATGAGCGTGGGGAAGTGCACATGGTGGAAGTGGGGCATAAACCCCCGACGCTCCGCTTTGCGCGGGCGTCGGGGCACCTCTATGCACGTGCTGAGATTTGCCAGGCCGTCCGCGAGGGCAGGGTTCCGAAGGGGGACGTGCTGGCCGTCAGCCGGGTCGCAGGTATTATGGCCGCAAAGAGAACCAGTGAATGGATACCTCTGTGCCACCCGCTGCCCCTCACGCGTGTGGAGATTGCCATTGAGATCCAGCCTACAGGGTTTTTGGTGGAAGCGCAGGTTGAAACTACGGGGCCGACAGGCGTCGAAATGGAGGCGCTGACCGCCGTGACAGCCAGCTTGCTCACCCTTTACGACATGCTTAAAGGCATGGACCGCAGCATGGAGATTTCCCATATCGCGCTGCAGGAAAAGTCCGGGGGACGTTCCGGGCATTTTCTGCGGGAAGGAGATCCAGATGTGGACAGTCGCCATATTGACGAGCAGTGACCAGGGCGCCATGGGATTGCGGGCAGATGAGTCCGGGGCGTTGCTGCAAGAGTCTCTAGCCGGGTTTGGCGAGGTCAGGGACCGCCGCATCCTGCCGGATGAAGAAGAGCAGCTGGCGGCGCAGATGCGCGAGTGGGTCGAGCAGGGCATGGACCTTATCGTCACGACCGGCGGGACAGGTCTCGGGCCGCGGGATGTCACCCCCGAAGCTACCAGGCGCGTCATCACCCGGGAAATTCCCGGGATTGCGGAGGCCATGCGCCAGGAATCTCTGAAGCACACACAGATGGGGATGCTGTCCCGGGCGGTTGCGGGGCAATCCGGGCAGACGCTGGTGATCAACATGCCCGGATCTCCCAAAGCTGTCCGTGAACTGCTACCCGTGATCCGGCCAATTTTGGACCATGCCCTGCGCCTTATTCACGGGCAAACGCAGCATGAAAAATGACGTGATGGGTAGAATAAGGGAGATAATGTGATATTTATGGCCTAAAATGGCTGTTTTTCCGCTTGCTTCCACGATGAGAATTATTTGACGGGTTTCGGCCTTTTGAGTAAACTTCTCTATGGGTAAGTTAGCACTCGCCGCGTGTGAGTGCTAACAAGAAAACATACAAGGCTATTGCAAGGAGGGAAACATCTGTGGAGCTTCGTCCTCTGGCTGACCACCTGGTGGTCCAATTGGCAGGCGACGATTCACTGCCTTCGGGGATTGTGCTGCCCGACACCGCGAAGGACAATCCGCAGCGGGGCCGTGTGCTGGCTGTCGGCCCAGGCCGGCGGCTCAGCAACGGTGCCCGGGCACCTTTGGAAGTCGGACCCGAAGATGTCGTGCTGTTCGACTTGGAATCTGCGAAGAAAGTTAGACTGGACAACCATGATTACTGGCTGATGGAAGAATCCGATGTACTGGCTGTCATCACTCCAGCAATGGTTCAGGCCTAACAGATACAAGGCAACATAACTGTCTTAGGAGGGTAACAATCAATGGCGAAGCAAATCATTTACGAAGAGGAAGCACGCCGCGCGCTGGAGCGGGGCGTCGACAAATTGGCCAATGCAGTCAAGGTCACTTTGGGACCGAAAGGCCGCAATGTGGTCTTGGAAAAGAAATTTGGCGCTCCATTAATCACCAACGACGGCGTGACGATTGCGCGGGAAATCGAACTGGAAGACCCATTTGAAGCAATGGGAGCGCAACTGGTCAAAGAAGTGGCGACCAAGACCCAGGACGTGGCCGGAGACGGCACCACCACGGCAACCGTGCTCGCCCAGGCAATGATTAAAGAAGGTCTCAAGAACGTGACCGCGGGCGCGAACCCAATGGGCATCAAGCGCGGCATTGAGCGTGCGGTGACGGTGGCAGTCGAAGAGATCCGCAAGATCGCTACCCCTATTGAAGGCAAGGAAGCCATCACCCAGGTTGCTTCGATTTCCGCCAACGATGAAGAAATCGGCCGCTTGATTGCGGAAGCGATGGAAAAAGTCGGAGCAGACGGCGTTATTACTGTCGAAGAGTCCAAGACGACGGGCACTACCTTGGAAACAGTGGAAGGCATGCAGTTCGACCGCGGCTATATTTCGCCTTACATGGTCACGGACACTGAGAAAATGGAAGCGGTGCTTTCTGACCCTTACATCCTGATTACCGACCGCAAGATTTCGGCCATCCAGGACTTGCTCCCCGTGCTGGAGAAGATTGTTCAGCGCGGCAAGCCCCTTGTGATTATTGCCGAAGATGTCGAAGGCGAAGCCCTGGCGACCCTCGTAGTCAACAAGCTGCGCGGCACCCTGACAGCGGTGGCCGTAAAGGCGCCAGGATTCGGCGACCGCCGCAAAGCAATGCTGGAGGATATTGCCATCTTGACCGGCGGCCAGGTTATTTCCGAGGACATTGGGCTGAAGCTTGAGAATGTAACCCCGGACATGCTGGGACAGGCGCGGCAAATCAAGATCGCCAAGGAAGAGACGACCATTGTCGAAGGTCATGGATCAGCTGAAGACATCAAGAAGCGCGTTTCGGTCATCCGCAAGCAAATTGAGGACACAACCTCCGATTATGACCGGGAGAAGCTCCAAGAGCGCCTGGCGAAGCTTTCCGGCGGTGTCGCGGTCATTCAGGTGGGAGCGGCTACGGAAGTGGAACTGAAAGAAAAGAAACTCCGCATCGAAGACGCCCTGTCCGCGACCCGCGCGGCTGTGGAAGAGGGCATTGTGGCCGGAGGCGGCACCGCATTGCTCCGTGCCATTCCAGCAGTCAACGCGATTGATGTGTCAGGGGACGAGCGCATCGGAGTGAACATCGTGCGGCGCGCCTTGGAAGAGCCTGTGCGGCAGATTGCCCACAATGCTGGACTGGAAGGCTCCGTCATTGTTGACGCGATTAAGAAAGAAACTGGCAACATGGGATACGACGCGGCCCGGAACAAAGTGGTCGACATGGTCAAGACCGGAATTGTCGACCCGGCCAAAGTAACGCGGTCCACCTTGCAAAACGCTGCATCGATTTCGGCTATGCTGCTGACCACCGAAGCTTTGGTGGCTGACAAGCCGGAAAAGAAGGATGCTGGCGGCGCGCCGGGTGGCATGGGCGGCATGGGCGGTATGGGCGGCATGGGCGACATGATGATGTAAGTTTCCCCGCCTGTATGGAAAGAGGAGAGTCCCAGGACTCTCCTCTTTCTTTTTGCGCCGTGGACAGGAATAATAGAGGGCAAAGGATTGGATGAGAGGGGAAGGGAACGGGATGCCGGCGCAAGGAATTGGCATGATTGTTTTTGCGTTCTTCATCGGGGCGGTCCCTTTTGGCTATCTTATGGCCCGGATGCGGTTCCATACGGATATCCGCAATCATGGCAGCCAAAACATCGGGGCGACCAATGTGGCCCGAACTTTTGGCATCACCACGGGACTGCTGGTGCTTCTGCTGGATGCATGCAAAGGCGTGGCCGCGGTGCAGATAGCCTACTGGGTGATGCCGTCGCACCCCGCTTGGGCTGCTTTGGCGGGGTTTGCAGCGGTCCTGGGGCACGTATTCTCGCCGTTTATGGGATTCAAAGGGGGCAAGGGGATCGCGGCCGGACTCGGCGTCGTGGCCAGTCTCTTCTGGCCGGCTGCCCTGGCGGCGGTCTTGATTTTTGCGTTGGTGGTTCTGGTGTTCCGCATTGTTTCGGTCGCCTCATTAACGGGAATGGTGACCGCGCTGGCAGCGTTATGGGTGGCTGGCCGCTACCTCGATATCTGGTTCTTTGCGGTCCCTACAGTGCTTTTGGCTTTGTGGGCCCACCGCAAGAACTGGCAGCGGCTGTTTCAGGGAAAGGAACCGCGCTTCGGGCGCTGAAGTTTCTTAGGATAGCAATGGATTGAAATAGGTAAAAATGGGAAGGCTGAGCGTAGATGAAACCCTATGTTCAAGGAGGCCTAACCATTGGAAGTGACATTATCTCAGCTTATCGAGTCAGCCCCTGAGCTGGCAGTGGCCCTGCGCACGGATATCCGCCGCGGCAAGTTGCCGGCGAAACGGCAGGAAGGTGTAGCGGGCCGGCCCTATCTAGTCGACACCAGCGCTCTGATGCAATCGGACCGCGATGGGTTCAGGCAACTGGCGCAAGACCTAGAGGCGGGGCGGGAGGTCATGAGGTCTAAACCTGGCGCCAAAGCGTCCGTGGCCCAGATGTCCGTGCGCGCGGCCGCAGAAGAGGCATGGCCGCCCTTTATGAAGATTATGGAGTCGCAGCAGTCTATGATGAACCAGTTGCTCGATGTGTTTACTGAAGAGATGCGGCGCCGCCAGGAGCGGGTAGACCGCCAGTCCCGGGAGATGCAGGAACTGTCCTACAAGCTGGGGCAGTCCCACCAGGAGATTGAGCGGCTGGAGCGTATTCTTAAAGATCACACCGAGCCTCGGCTCGAGCAGGCGTAAGGGAAAAGTTCAGCAGTAGGAATTTGGCAGGGGTTTTCGGACCCCTGCCAAATTCGTGTCAACGGGTTTAGTTTGTTGTCAAAGTTCGGTAAGATGGTGGCAGGAATATTGGGCGTTGACGATTTCTTCACGAGGAGATGTTTTATGAAGAGTGGCAGCCATTCTGACCAGCCGTCTTTTTCCATACGGGTTGTCAAGGAAAGCACCGGTCTGACAGAGAGGCGCATTCGCTATTATGAGACGCTCGGCCTGCTCGCGCCCGGTAGAACTCAGGGCAATCAGCGCCTCTATAGCCAGGCGGATATTGACCGCCTTAAATATATCAAGACACTGCTGGACCACGGGGTCACCCTGAAAGAGGTCAGAACCCAGTTGCAGCAAGAGGACACGGCGGCTCATCACCATGATTTTGATGAGGTGGAGCGCGATGCTGACAGCTATTTTCAGGGAAAACTGATTGCCAGGCGGTCGGATATGCACCGTGATTCTCTTTATCCGCTGATGAACCGTCAGGAAATTATGCGCCGTTTAGCCCGTGATCACAAAGACGGCAATGGAGACACGAAGGGAGACCGGTAAGCGTTGCAATCGGCGCAGGGAGAAAAGTTGGAAGTATTGGTATCGGCAAAGGATATCGCAAGCCGGGTTCAGAACCTCGGCAAGCGGATTACCCTGGATTATCAAAACAAACCGCTGATCATGATTGGCATTTTGAAAGGTTCTTTTATCTTTTTGGCGGATCTTATCCGGGCTGTGGACCTGCCGATTTCTGTGGATTTTATGTCGGTGTCTTCTTACGGCACGTCTACCAAATCCAGCGGGGTTGTGCGGATTATCAAAGACCTCGACCACAGCATTGAAGGGCACCATATTCTGGTGGTGGAGGATATTGTTGATACAGGGCTGACCTTGAACTACATTTATGGGCACGTGAAGTCCAGGGGCGCGCTCAGTGTGAAGATTTGCTCGCTCCTCGACAAGCCGGAAAGACGTCAGGTGGCCGTACCGCTGCATTATAAAGGCTTTGAGATCCCCGACGAGTTTGTCGTGGGCTACGGCCTGGACGTGGACGAGCGTTACCGCAATTTGCCGGATGTCTGCAAGGTTGTGAGGACGAACGGATGAGTCCAACTGTTCTGGTACTCGATTTTGGCGCGCAGTACAATCAGCTTATCGCCCGCCGGGTGCGGGAAGCGCATGTGTTCTGCGAGGTCGTTCCGGGCGATATCGGCTTGGAAGACCTGCAAGCGAAACAGCCTGCGGCGATAATCCTCTCGGGGGGGCCGTCCAGCGTTTTTGCTCCAGATGCGCCGAGCATGGACCCGCGCATATTGGACTTGGGAGTGCCGACGCTCGGCATCTGCTACGGCATGCAGCTGATGGCCCACCTCCTGAAGGGGGGGGTTGAGCCGGCCCCGCAGCGGGAATACGGGCGGACGACAATGGAACTGAGCCTGGAGCCCAGTGCGCTGTTCCAAGGCATCAAGCCGGAATCCGTGGTGTGGATGAGTCATGGAGACCACGTGTTTCGCGCTCCCCCGGGGTTTGCCGTGCTGGCCCACACCCCGACCACTCCGATTGCGGCAATGGCGGATGCCCGCCGCAATCTGTGGGCGGTGCAGTATCACCCCGAAGTCCGCCACACTGAAGATGGCGTGCGGATGCTCCAAAATTTTCTATTGAACATCACCCGTTTGGAGCCGTCGTGGCAGCCCGCGCAATTTATTCCCGAAGCGATTCAGCAGATTAGGGAGAGGGTGGGGGACGGGCGGGCCCTGATCGCCCTCTCGGGAGGCGTGGATTCAGCGGTTGCGGCAGCTCTCGCCCATGAGGCGCTGGGACCTCGCCTGAGCGCGATTTTGATTGACCACGGGCTGATGCGGGCGGGAGAAGTGGAAGAAGTGGCCCGGGCTTTTCCCACGCTGGACCTGCATGTGGTCAACCGCGAGGAGGTGTTTTTCCGCGCTCTCCAAGGGGTGACGGATCCAGAAGCCAAGCGGAAAATTATCGGCCGGGAATTTATTGCCGCTTTTGAGCATGCCAAAGACACCGTAGGCGACGCAAACGTGCTGATTCAAGGAACTGTGTACCCGGATGTTATCGAGTCGGGCGGGAAAAATGCCAGGACCATCAAGTCCCACCACAATGTGGGAGGACTCCCCGAAGAGGTGGGATTTGACATCGTGGAGCCGCTGCGCTGGCTTTTCAAAGACGAAGTGCGCAACGTCGGTCTGGCCTTGGGGTTGCCTGAAAGCATCGTCTGGCGCCAGCCTTTCCCCGGCCCTGGGCTGGCGGTGCGGATTGTGGGCGAAGTGACACGCGGCAAAGTGGAAATTGTGAGGCAGGCGGATGCAATTGTCCGGGAGACAATCGCGGCAGCCGGCCTGCAGCGCTCCATCTGGCAGGCGTTTGCGGTGCTGCTCGACATCCGCTCCGTTGGGGTCATGGGCGACGAGAGGACGTACGGGTATCCGGTGGTCGTGCGCGCGGTGCAGAGCGACGACGGCATGACGGCAGACTGGGTAAGGCTGGACCCCGAACTATTGGAAAAGATGGCGCACCGCATTATCGGGGAGGTCGCCAATGTCAACCGGGTGGTGTACGACGTCACGTCCAAACCTCCCGGCACGATAGAGTGGGAGTGAGAGACAACAAGGGAATAATGGAAGCGGCCATAGAAGACATTAGCTATGGCCGCTTTTTTTCCTCAAATGGATCGTGAAGGGTCGACATTTCCGAACAATTTCTATAGTATTACCGTGTAATGTTCGGCTTGTGTGGGGAAGGAGATTCCTAAATTGATTAGTCGTTATGCGCGCCCAGTGATGCAGGAACTGTGGTCTGACCAAAACCGGTACAACCGCTGGCTTGATATCGAACGGTACGTGGTGGAGGCATGGGAAACCCTAGGCAAAGTTCCGGCAGGGGTCTCGGCCAGATTGGCCAACGCATCGGTCAACCCCGACAGGGTTGATGAATATGAAAAAACTTTTCACCATGACATGATTGCGTTTATTAACGCTGCGGGAGAGAGTGTCGACCCGGAAGATGCGAAGTACATTCACTTTGGGCTTACCTCCACCGACGTGGTGGACACGGCGCTGGCATCATTAATCCGGGACGCCCTCGACACGATCCAGGGCGGGCTGGACCGCCTCAGCAACGCTGTGCGGTCCTTGGCCCTCGCCCACAAAGACACCCCGGTTATGGGACGGACCCACGGAATTCACGCGGAGCCCACCAGTTTTGGCCTCAAGCTGGCACTGTGGTGGCTGGAATTGGGACGTGATGGCGAGCGCATCGCCAGGGCCCGGGAGTCTATCAGTGTGATCAAGATCTCGGGGGCTGTGGGCAATTACGCCAATATCCCTCCCGTGATCGAGGAACAGGTGGCGAAAAAAATGGGGATGCAGCCCTCGCCCCTGTCGACCCAGGTTCTGCAGCGCGACCGGCACGCGGAAGTCATCACAGCCTTGGCCATTTTGGCCGGGACCCTGGACAAAATGGCCACGGAAGTCCGCCATATGCAGCGCACGGAGGTCGGGGAGCTGGCCGAGCCTTTCGGCGATGCTCAGAGGGGATCGTCGGCGATGCCGCACAAACGCAACCCCGTCATGGCAGAGCAGGTGTCCGGCTTGGCTAGGGTCCTGCGCGGGTATGTGGTGCCAGCTCTGGAAGACATGGCCCTGTGGCACGAGCGGGACATCTCCCACTCCTCGGTGGAACGGGTGATTTTGCCGGATGCCACTACTTTGGCGGACTACTTGCTGGATGTCATGGCCCGCATTATGGAAAACCTGAACGTGAATACCCGCCGCATGCGCCAGAACATCGATTTGACGGGGGGCTTGGTCTTCTCGCAGAAAATTTTGCTGGCTTTAGTGGGGGCGGGCATGACCCGGGAAGAGGCGTACAAAAGGGTGCAGAGCCACGCAATGGAGGCGGCCGCCGACCCTTCCACGAGTTTTCGGGACAGAATTTTGGGGGACGCATTCATCCGCAGCTACGTCAGTCCGTCTGAGATTTCCGGTCTGTTTGCCGTGGAACCCTATCTTCAGGAAGTCGGGAGCATTTACCGCCGCATCGGCCTGAGTGAAGGCCTAGGCGAATAAGGAGGATATCAGAACATGACTTCAACTGAGCTGCTCTACGAGGGTAAGGCAAAGAAAGTGTTCGCGACCAGCGACCCCGATGTCGTGATTGTCGAGTTCAAAGATGACGCCACGGCATTCAATGGCGAAAAAAAAGGCCAGATTGCCCAAAAGGGCGTGGCTAATGCCGCAATTACGACACGTCTGATGAATTTTCTAGCATCGCACGGCATTCCTACACACTTCCACAAACAGCTTGATGAGCGCCGGCTGGCGGTCGCCCGCCTGCAGATGGTTCCCCTGGAGGTGGTGGTGAGAAACCGCGTGGCCGGGTCTTTGGAAAAACGGATGGGGGTGGCCGAAGGGACAGTGCTCGAGGCGCCGGTCGTTGAGCTGTATTTCAAAAATGACGCGCTGGGTGACCCGCTGCTCAATGAGGACCATATCCGGGCGATGGGTATTGCGTCGGAGGAACTGGTTGCGCAGCTCAAGAAGCAGGCCCTTGAGGTGAACCGCTTGCTGCAAGGTTTTTTTGATGACCGCCAGCTGATTTTGGTGGACTTCAAGCTCGAATTTGGCATGCAGGGGGGTCAGTTGCTCTTGGGCGATGAGATTTCTCCGGACACTTGCCGGCTGTGGGACAAAAAAACACTCCGCAAGATGGACAAGGACCGGTTTCGGCGTGACTTGGGCGGCGTCGAGGATGCCTACCGCGAAGTGCTGGAAAGGGTCCTGTCATGACGTTCAATGTGGTGGTGGATGTGGCCTGGAAAGAGGAAATTCTTGACCCGGCAGGACAGTCGACGGCGAAGGTGCTGCAGCAGATGGGATATGCCGCGGATAACCTGCGCATTGGCAAGCAAATTCGCTTCCAGCTTCAGGCGCCAGATGTTGCACAGGCGGAAACGGCGGCCCGTGAGATGGCGCAGCGGCTTTTGGCCAACCCCGTGATGGAGACCTATGCGGTGCGGGTGGTGGCCGAATGAGAGTGGGCGTCATTTCCTTTCCCGGGTCCAATTGCGACCAGGACACCCTGAGCGCCTTGGGGGCCCTGGGGGTTGAAGCGGTGCCTCTGTGGTATGGGGAGAAGAGCCTGGCGGGAGTGGACCGCCTGGTTCTGCCCGGCGGGTTTTCCTATGGCGACTACTTGCGCAGCGGTGCGCTGGCGGCTAGAGCCCCTGTCATGGAGACGGTCGAGCGCGCGATCCGCGACGAGGCGATGCCGGTTTTGGGAATCTGCAACGGGTTTCAGATTTTGTGCGAGCGCGGCCTGCTGCCGGGCGCCTTGCGCCCTAATGCCTCAGGAGAGTTCCTGTGCACCTGGGAGACGGTGCGGGTGGCGTCCGTGCCGCTAGGGTTCGAAGGGCTGGCGGCAGGCGACCTGCTGCGCATGCCCATTGCCCATCATGAAGGGGCCTTCTCCGTGGAGCCGGGGGGATTGGCCCCGCTGTTCCAAAATGGGCAGGTATTTTTGCAGTATAGCGACAGTGTGGGGCAGGTGCATGCCCTAACCAATCCCAACGGCTCAGTGGCCAATATCGCGGGAGTCAGCCAGGGCTCGGTTACGGGACTCATGCCGCATCCGGAGCGGGCTATGGCCGATTACCTGGGATCTGTCGACGGCCGGAAATTGTTACGGGGATGGCTGGGGGAGGGCGACCGATGAACTATCAGGATGTGGGCCTCACTGCCCAGGAATTTGCCATGATCTGCGACAAGCTGGGACGGACGCCCAATGCGCTGGAACTGGGACTGTTCGGCGTGCTGTGGTCAGAGCACTGCAGTTACAAGAGCTCGAAAAATCTACTGGCAGATCTGCCCCACGAGGGCAGCGCCGTAGTGCAGGGCCCCGGGGAAAATGCTGGCGTGGTCAGGCTGAATGACGCCATCCACGTTGCTTTTAAAGTGGAAAGCCATAACCATCCTTCTTACGTCGAGCCGGTCCAAGGGGCCGCAACGGGTGTGGGGGGCATCTTGCGGGACATTGTGGCAATGGGCGCGCGGCCTATAGCCCTAGCCGACTCCCTGCGCTTCGGCACGGATGCGGCGTCCCAGAGCCTGCGCCATGCCGTGGTGGAAGGGGTGGGCGCATACGGCAACGCCATTGGCATCCCCACGGTCACAGGGGAAGTGGCGTACGCTTCTGGCTACGAGAAGAATCCTCTGGTCAATGTGATGGCTGTGGGGCTGCTCCCCGCAGAGCGCCCGATAAGCGCCCGAGGCGCCAAGCCCGGATCCTATCTGGTGCTGCTCGGGCAGCCGACGGGACGCGACGGTATTCACGGAGCCAGTTTGCTGGCTTCCCAGGATTTTGGAGAAGGAACCGAACACATGCGCCCTACGGTTCAGGTAGGGGATCCCTTTATGGGCAAATTGCTCATGGAAGCCACCCTGGAAGCGGTGGGCACCGGTCTTCTCGATTCAGTTCAGGACCTGGGCGCAGCGGGGTTGACTTCGGCTATTGCGGAATTAGCCTACCGCTCAGAGGTGGGTGCCACGGTGTGGCTGGACCAGGTACCCTGCCGGGAGCCCGGCATGACACCCTATGAAATCATGCTCTCAGAAACCCAGGAGCGGATGCTGCTTGTGGTGCGGCCCAGCAATATGGAGCAGATTATACAGATTGTGGCCCACTGGGAGCTGCCGTATCAGGTGATCGGGGTGATTACCGGGGAGAAGGTGCTGACAATTGCCACCGAAGAGGACCCGGCGGCCGCCGTGGTGGCGCCAGATGTGCTGGCGGGCGCCTGTCCGCTGAAACCGGTCCCACAGGACTGGGCGGCTGAGGTCCGCAAGACTGCCGAGATCTCCCCCGAATTTACACCCCTGACTTGGGAGCGTGAGTGGGGCCTGGAGGTGCTGGGGTCTCTTGACTGCATGAGCCGCGCCCCCATATACCAGCGCTATGATTCCATGATTCTGACCCATACCGTATGGGGACCGGACCACAGTCTGGCGGTTTTGACTGTGAAGGGCGTCGAGGAAGGGCTGGCAGTGGCTGTGAGGGGGCCGGGGCGCTATGCGGCGAGAGATGCCTACAGCGGGGGAATGGCGGCTGTGGCCCGGGTTCTTGCTCTGCTGGCGAGTCAGGGCGCTGTGCCTCTGGGACTGACTGACGGCATTAACGCAGGCAACCCGGACAAGGAGAGCGTGTTCCGGGACCTCATGGCGCTTTTGGCCGGCATTGGCGATGCGAGCCGGGCTTTCGGGGTGCCCGTGACAGGGGGCAATGTATCTTTGCACAATGAGACCCACGGCGAGCCTATCTGGCCCACCGCGGTGATAGGCGCTGTGGGCCGCCACCCCCACCCATTAAGGCCAGTGCTGGACGCGCCGGAAACCAGTGGTCTCGATATTGTGTGGATCAACCCGTCCGGGGATGCTGCTCTAGGCGGCAGTGTGTTTGAGAGCCTCCGCCAGGAGACGACTGCGTATCCCCGTCCTGATCTTGCGCGGCTCGCGGAAACCTACCGCGTGATTAGCAGCGTGGCGCAGTCCGCCGACCATCTCACGGCCATCCGGCCGGTGGAAGACGGGGGGCTCTTCGTGGCTCTGAGCCGCGCGCTTCTGGCCTCCCCGCCGTCCTTGGGAATGACCGTCGAACTTTCCGCCGACACCGCTGCGTCGCAGCTGTTCACCGAGGTGGCGGGACAGTTTCTGGTGTTTTGTCCTCCAGAAACGGCGGGCCGCCTGGAGAGCGCCTTTGGACAGTGGCCCGGCGCCTTTATGCGCCTGGGGCGTGTCACAGGAGACGGCACCTTGACTATTGCGGCCAAAAAGAGTGTCCATTATGGCCGGGTCGAACTGGAACGCACGTATGCACGGGGTTACAGGGGGTAAACATGGCACAGGAATTGCACGACGAATGCGGGGTGTTCGGGATCTATGGGGACAGCCGGGCAGCTCTGAAGTCCTATTGGGGCACATTCAGCCTCCAGCACCGGGGACAGGAAAGTGCTGGGCTGGCGGTGCTCGATGCCGGTGAGATCACTGTGGATAAAGGGATGGGGCTCGTCACTGAGGCCCTGAAGGTGGAGCACGAAAGTCTCCGCCCGGGACATGCCGCCATTGGCCACGTCCGCTATTCGACAACAGGGGAATCCTCTCTGGTCAACGCGCAGCCCCTCTTGATGAAGACGCGCTTTGGCATGTTGGCTTTGGGACACAATGGGAATCTGGTCAACGGCGATTCTCTGCGGCAGCGCCTCGAAGACGAGGGCGCGATATTTCAGGGGACCTCCGATAGTGAAGTGCTGGCTCACCTGATTGCCCGCAGTGCCCAGCAGTCATTCTACGGAGCGCTGAAAGAGTCCTTGGGACAGTTGGAAGGCGGATTTGCCTTCACTGTGCTGACCCCCACGGCCCTGTACGGAGCCCGCGATGCGCACGGCATCCGCCCTCTGGCCTTGGGACAAACTCCGGACGGAGCCTATATTTTAGCATCGGAATCCTGTGCCTTTGATGTGGTCGGCGCGCACTATGTCCGGGATATTGTTCCAGGCGAACTGGTGAGGATCCGCGATACAGGGGTGGAATCGGCACGTTTTATAGAACAGTCGGAGCGGGCGCTGTGCGCGTTCGAAATGATCTATTTTGCCCGTCCCGATTCACAGATGGAAGGGCAGAGCACACACGTGGTGCGCAGGCGGCTGGGCAAGATGCTGGCGAAAGAGGCCCCAGCTGTGGCTGATATTGTCGTGGGGGTGCCCGACTCCAGCATTCCCGCCGCCATGGGATACGCGGAGGCAGCCGGCCTGCCCTTTGACTTCGGGCTGGTCAAGAACCGCTATGTGGCGAGAACATTTATTGCACCGAGCCAGGCGCTGCGCGAATCGGCCGTGCAGATGAAGCTCTCCGCGATTCGCGACGTGGTGGCGGGCAAGCGGGTCATCCTGGTTGATGACAGTTTGGTGCGGGGGACGACCTCCCGCCACCTGGTGCAGTTGCTGCGCCAGGCTGGAGCCACCGAGGTGCATATGCGGGTGGCCTCGCCTCCGTACACGAATCCGTGCCATTACGGGATTGATACCTCGCGGGCTACGGAATTGGCGGCCAGAAATATGAACATTGAAGAAATCCGCGCGATGGTGGGGGCAGACTCCTTGGCCTATCTGTCTCTGGGCGGACTCAAAGAAGGACTCGGGCAGACGGGATGGTGCATGGCCTGCTTCGGTGCCGGCTACCCGGTGCCGCTGGCGGAAAAGGACAGACTGCCGGTGGCGCAAGCCGGGCATGAAGAAAGGCAGTGACCATAAAGGGGAGACGAGTGATGCCGGATGCAAAGCGCCCGCTCCAATACCGTGATGCGGGCGTGGATATTGAGCAGGGGAATGAAGCGGTGCGGAAAATCCGGCCATGGGCAGAGAAGACGGTGCGCCCTGAGGTAATGGCGGGAGTCGGGGGATTTGCGGGAGCATTTGCGTGGGACCAGGCAGGGGTTCTGCTGGCCGGTGCCGACGGGGTGGGGTCCAAGCTCCTGGTGGCGCAGAAGCTGAATCGCCTGGACACCATTGGCATTGATCTGGTGGCGATGAATGTCAACGACTTGCTGGCGCAAGGCGGGGAGCCTCTGTTTTTTCTGGATTACATCGCGGTGCACCAGGTGGTGCCAGACCAGGTCGAACGGCTGGTGGCGGGAGTGGCGGAAGGGTGCATACAGGCTGGCTGCGCGCTGTTGGGCGGGGAGACGGCAGAACTTCCTGATATTTACAGGCCGGATCATTTTGATTTGGCTGGATTCGCTGTAGGCCGCCAGGTGTATGTGCCCCGTGAGCAGCCTAGGGTGGGGGATGTGGTCTTAGGCCTGGAATCCAGCGGATTCCACTCCAACGGGTATGCGCTGGTGCGGCGCATTGTGGAAGACAATGGTCTCGATCTTGACCAGATGGTGGATCACTCGGACCAAACTCTGGGTCAGGCGCTCCTCACTCCCACCCGCATTTATGTCCGCGCTGTCAGGGCCCTGTGGGAGAGGGTGGCGGTGAAAGCCATGGCGCATATCACTGGGGGCGGTCTGGAGGAAAATGTGCCCCGCACCCTGCCCCGGGGACTGGCCTGTGTGATCGCCCGCCGGTCCTGGCCAGTCCCGCCCCTCATGTCGTGGCTGGCCGGTTTGGGCCCGGTGGCAGACACAGAGTTTATGCGCACCTTCAATGCGGGGATCGGGTTCACAGTCGTGGTGGACCCCGCGGACGTGAAGTTGGCTCAAGAGGTGCTGGGAGAGCACGGCGTGCTCTCCCACCGCATCGGATACCTGAAAGAAGGTCAGGGAGTGGTATGGCAATGAAGTGGGCGGCGCTTGTTGGCGGGTACGGCAGCAATCTCGAAGCGATGCTGGAATATGGCAATCCTGTGCACTTGGTGGTCTCCCATAAGGCCAATGTGCGGGCTTTGGAGGTTGCTGAAAAGTACCATATTCCTGCGGCGGTTCTCTTGCCCAAGGACTTTCGGGTGCGGGAAGCCTTTGACCAGGCCCTTTTGAATCTGCTCCAGAGAGAAAATATTGACGCGTTGGCCTTGGCGGGATATCTGCGCTGGCTTGACCCGGCCGTCATTGCCCAGTACCGGGGCCGGGCCGTCAACCTGCATCCGGCCCTCCTGCCGTCATTTCCTGGCTTGGGTGCGGTGGAGCAAGCGTACCGGCACGGGGTTTTCTGGACAGGGGTGACGGTGCACTTTATTGACGACGGCCACGATACCGGGCCCATTATCGCGCAAGCCGCCGTGCCGCGCTACCGGGAAGATACGCTTGAGGATTTGCGGGAGAGGATTCAGCACCACGAGCACCGCCTTTACCCGCGGATTGTCGAAGCGGTGGATACAGGGCTGGTCCGTCTCGACGGTCAGAATGTTGTGTGGGAGGAATCGAAATCATGGATCAATGGGCATTATTGAGTGTCAGCGACAAGACAGGGCTGTTGGAATTAGCCCAGGGCTTTCTTTCTCAGGGAATTGGGCTTCTGGCCAGCGGCGGCACTTTCCAGTTTCTGGCGGACAAGGGAGTGGCTGTGACCTCTTTGGAGGATCTGACAGGATTCACCGAAATTTTGGGCGGGCGTGTGAAAACTTTGCATCCCCGGATTTACGCGGGGATTCTATCCCGGGAGACGCCTGGCGATATTGCTGACCGGAAGACAGTCCAAGCGCCGGAAATTGTGGCCGTGGTCGTCAACTTGTACCCTTTTGAGAAGTTTCAGAAGGAAGGGGCCGACCCCGCAGTCCTGATAGAGAAAATTGATATTGGGGGGGTGGCCTTAATCCGCGCCGCGGCGAAAAATTTTGACCGCGTGGCGGTGGTGGTGGACCCAAGCCAGTACGGACGGGTGCTGCGACAGCCGCTCAGAGATGTCACAGTGTCTGAACGGCGGACGTGGGCTTATGAGGCATTTACCCAGGTCGCTTATTATGATGCCCTGATTTCCGAGAGTTTTGCCCAGTGGGAAGGTCCGGAACACCAATCTGATTCCCCGGATGTGTATGTGCTCGCAGGCCGGAAATCTGGCGCTCTGCGTTACGGGGAGAATCCTCACCAAGCGGCGGCATTTTACTCCCAGGCGCTGCAGACGGGATTCCAGACGGCCACGCTCCACCAGGGGAAGGCGCTGTCGTATAACAACTTGGCGGATGCCGATACGGCCTGGCGCCTAGCGTCCACCCTGCCTGACCTCTCGGTTGTCGCGGTCAAGCACCAGACGCCGTGCGGGGCGGGCGTAGGAACCAGCCTCGGTGAATCTTACGAGAAAGCTTACCAGGCCGATCCCGTGTCCATTTTTGGCGGAATTGTCGCATTGAAGGGCACGGTCGACGGGGCTCTTGCGCACCGCTTGACAGAGATATTTCTGGAAGTGGTGATTGCCGAGGGATTTACACCAGAGGCCCTGGCCGTTCTCCAGGCGAAGAAAAATCTGCGGGTGCTGGCTATGGCTTTTGCGCTCCCGGAGCATTCTGATGAGGTGCGGACTGTGACGGGCGGATTCCTGGTGCAGCGCCGCGACCGCATTTCCGTGCCGTGGCAGTCTCTGAGGCAGGTGGCGGGTCCGGCTGTCAATGTGGAGGACTACCGGCAGGACCTCACCCTGGCATGGGCTGCGGTGGGGTTTGTCAAGTCCAATGCCATTGTGGTGGTGAACGGGGGGCAGACCGTGGGGATTGGCGGAGGCCAGACCAACCGTATCGATGCCGCCCGCCAGGCTTTGGCGCAGGCGGGGGACAGGGCCCGCGGAGCCGTCATGGCCTCTGATGCCTTCTTCCCGTTTGGAGATGTGATGGCGGAAGCCAGCCTTCACCACGTGGGGCTGGTGATCGAGCCCGGCGGGTCCGTGCGCGACAATGAGTCCATTGAAATGGCCAATCTGCATGGCATTCCGCTGCTTTTCACGGGTGAGCGCCACTTCCGGCATTGATCCGGGGAGAGAACAGGAGGAATCACAATGAGCAGCGCCGCCCAGATGATGCGCGGAATTTTGGTAGTGGGTTCGGGGGCCCGCGAGCACGCGATTTTGTGGGGAATAGCGCGCAGGTCCCCCCAAGTGCCGCTGTATGCGGCGCCGGGCAATCCGGGAATGGCGGAACTGGCCCAGTGTCTGCCGCTGAAATCCCCGCAGGACATTGCGGCCTGGGCCCGCGGGAAAGGTCCGCTGCTGGTCGTTATCGGCCCTGAGGGGCCCTTGGCGGAAGGGCTGTCGGACCTGTTGCGTGCGGACGGCCACGTGGTGGTCGGGCCCTCCCGGGAAGCGGCGCAGTTGGAGAGCAGCAAAGCCTATGCCAAAAAATTCATGGACCGGCATGGGATCCCCACAGCCGGTTGGGAAATTTTTTACGGTGAGAAGGACTTGGCCGCGCATGTGGCCCGGCAGAGCGAGTGGCCGCTGGTGCTCAAGCAGAGCCGGCTGGCTCAGGGAAAGGGAGTCGTGGTGGCCGCAGACGCAGACCAGGCGCTGTCGTGCATCGCTGAATGGTCGGCCGACGCCCAAGTCTATGCGGACGGAGTCATAGCAGAGACCTGTCTTGAGGGGCGGGAAGTATCCGTGCATATCCTGACCAATGGCTCCGAGTACGTCTGGCTGCCCCTGGCCCAGGATTACAAGCGGCTGACCGAGGACCCGCAGAGTCCCAACACGGGAGGCATGGGGGCCTACGCTCCGGTGGACTGGCTCAGCGCCGAGGACAGAGAAGACATCCGCATCCGCATTCTGGACCCGATTATGCAGGCCATCGGGCAAGAAGGGCTGCTGTACCGGGGGGTTCTGTACGTGGGGATTATGATGACAGACAGCGGTCCCTCTGTGCTGGAGTTCAACGTGCGCATGGGAGACCCTGAAACTGAAGTGCTGATTCCCATTCTCGACATCGACTGGACGCATTGGTGGTGGGAATTGGGACAGGGCCGGCTGGCAGCGCCGCAGTTGCCGCAGCCAGACACGGCCGCGGTGGCTGTCGTGCTGGCGTCGGAAGGATATCCCAGGCAAGCGCTGAGGGGGCAGCCCATCACCATCACCCCCACAGATGACAGCCTGGTCTTCCACGCGGCCACAAGGCTGGCGGGCGGCCGTCTTGTGGCAGATGGGGGGAGGGTGCTGGCTGCTGTCGGCCTGGGCCGCAATGTCGCACAGGCCCGGGTGAACAGCTACCGGCAAGTCCAGGCCATCAGCTTCCCCTCTAGCTGCAAGCGCATGGATATTGCCCGGGACGCGGGAGAGTAAATTTCGGGAGGCGGGGCATTCTGAACACATGAATACGTTCGGAGGTGCCGCTCGTGCACAATCTGCTTCGCAAAGCGATTACACTGACAGCGACCGGAGTTCTGGTTTGGGCAGCAGCCGGTTGCAGTTTTACTATGGGGGCGCCCGCGCCAGAACATGGCAGCACCGCCTCCACCAACCAGACAGAGGGCACGCAGAGCAGTTCTGCCAGCAGCGGGCAGTCGGGCGGGTCCAGCTCCAGTTCCGGAGCCTCTTCATCATCGGGCGGGGCGGGAGCCGCCTCCGGCAGTTCCTCCTCGGGCCAGGAACCGCCGATGCAAATTCAAAAGGCCGTGCGGGATGAAATGGAAACGCCCAAAATGCAGAAATTGATTGCTGAGACGATTTCCACCTCCCAGTTGCAGCAGGCGCTGATGACACCATCCGGCCAATCGACTATGGAGAAGGCATTGCTCATGGTGGTCAGCAGCCCGACCTTTCAGAAAACCTTGGAAATGGATGTCAGCAAGACTATGACGACGCCGGCGATGACTCAGATGATTGACACGGCGGTAAAATCCAGCTTGATGAAAATGGCGACTTCCTCGTCCTCAGGCAGCAGCTCATCAGGCGGCAGCTCATCAGGCAGCAGCTCATCAGGCGGCAGCTCATCAGGCAGCAGCTCGTCGGGCGGCAGTTCGTCAGGCAGCAGCTCGTCGGGCGGCAGTTCGTCGGGCGGCAGTTCATCAGGCGGCAGTTCATCGGGAGACAGTTCGGAGTGACGGGGATTCCCATCAGAAACCGTTGCTGACCATGCATGGCCAACACCTGCTAGCAGCAGTTCCATGAAACCTCCGCGTCCCAAATATATAGCGCGGCGGTTTTTTGCTGCCTTGGACAAAAAAGGTTCCAATCAACACAAACGGAACACGAATGCTGTGGGGCATTGGCTTGCAAAAAGAGTCCAGATACAGCGATAAAAGTAGATAATACCATACGGGAACTCATCTATATATTCGGCCATAAAGATTTATAAAACATGCATCCCCAGATGAGTCAGGTTGGACCCTTGAAGTGGAGGGAACCTGTTATAATTTAGGTAAATTGATCGACTCGGGGGTGTTGTGATGACGATCATCGAGTGGCAGGATAAGTTTTCGACCGACGACGCCTGTCGGGAATATCTCTTCCAACAACGGTGGCCCGACGGGTTTTTGTGCCCGCAATGTCAGGGGCAAAAATGCTGGACGATTCGGCGGTCCGAACGGACCGCTCCCGCATGAATGCACCCAGTGCCATCATCAAACTTCGGTGATCGCCGGTACGATTTTTCATCGGACCAAAGTGGCCTTGCGCATTTGGTTTATGGCGATATTTATGGTCGGCGTTGACAAAGGGGGCAAGTCGGCCCTCGCG
>DAIDDL010000109.1 GCA_027309085.1 Sulfobacillus sp. | reverse complement strand
TAGCCAAGATCATCAGGCGGCCTTGGCTGTTCCGGTACCGATCCCGACATATTGCGTGCCAGATGTTCCGAAGGAGCTGAATAGCGTAGATAAAGATTCAAAACTTGAGGGCAATAGAACGAGGGCACGAGCACGCATGAGGAAACACGCACCGTCATCCCGTCGTTCCTTTGTGTCTACCCAATCCTCTGGGGGGCAAAAATCTTGAAAGCCCCGGATACCGCCCCGTCAAGGACGGCCTCTGGCCGCCCCGCAGGGGTTGCCTTGACGGGGCGGCATCCGGGGGTAAGATATGGCTTCCCCCAGAGGTCTGACGACAATATCCGATGTGCCGCTACAGACATAAAGCATCGTCGCGACGAGTGGATGCGCCAATCGCCTGCGATCTCAAAACGACGCGTATCCTGGTCGGAACAAATTCCCATTGCAGAGGGATCCCGCTCCTCAAAAAATTCCCCACTAAATTGGGGATATTCTGATGCTTTTTCGGGGGAAAAACTATTGACGAAACACACTCCCGTCACCACGGCAAACCATTGTCGTTCCGCCGCATACTGGAGACGGCCCAAGACCTCCTCTAACATCGGCGACAGATAGCAGGCTTCCGGTGGCACGTGTCGGGTAAACGGCGTGCGCTCGAGCGCGTAGAAGGACTCAATGGTCACCATGGGCATCCTCTTCGGGGGTGGGCGGAGTGCGATAAACGACGGCGGGAGCGGGGGGCACGGCGCGGGCTTGATGTCGTTGCTCGGCTGCCTCGAGCAGCCGCGATCCCGCCACGGGCTGGGGCTGCAAGGTGTCTGGCAAGGCGGGCCGATGGCCCGCCCACTCGCCGATCACCAGGGGATGCGCCGACCACGGTTTTTGGCCGTCGCATTCAATCGTCACCGTCTCGGTGTCGTGCGGATCATACACCACGTCGACTTTTTTTCCGATCCAGGTCAAGCCGACCTCATATTTACGCCCTTGAAAACTGATGCAGCCGACCTTGTCCACTTTGCGCCGCTCCGCATGGAGAAACGCTTGCGCCAAGAGGTCGGGATCCACCCAGTGCGGCGGCTGTGGATCCTGCTGATAGGCCTGGGTGGGTGTCTGTCCGTCGGGCAGGGCGCTGTGCGGTTGGGTTTGATAGCATTCCATTAGCCAGACACTGAAGAGGGTATTGAGGCGATCGAGGGTGGCAGGATGCGCAACGGCGACCTCGGCCAGAAAATCATCCACCATTTGGTTAAATTTCTCAATTTTGCCCTTGGATTCCGGAGTGTAAGGACGGGCGAATAGGAGCCGGGTTCCCACTTTGGCGCAGATGCGGCTCATCTGATGCGACCGGTATTGCTTCCCGCTGTCAAAGTACACGGCGTCGGGCCGTCCGTAGGCTTGGATCCCTTGATGGAAGCTGTCTTCGACGGTCACTTGATCGAGGGTCGGATAAAAGGCTCCGGCGACCACGAAGCGCGTCGCATCATCAATAAAGACCACCAAATACACCTGCTTGGGCGCCCCGTGCGGCCCGATGGGCAAATACGGTCCATACTTGATGTCGCTCTTATTCCGATATCGGAATAAGAGCGATTATCCCGATTTTTTTATTATCCCGACTTTCGTAGGAATACTGCCTGGCCATCGGCTTTTGGCCAGCGATGCTTAGACCAAAGTCGGGATAATAGTTTTACTTCAGCCCGTAAAGCTGGCGGATGATCTGATCGTCTCCCTTCCATATTGGGACTTGATCGGGACTCCTGAGTGGGTTGTGGGGGCCGGTTGCCTTTTGTATGGCATCCCGTTTCATCTCGGTATCGGCATAGGCATAAATCATCGTGGTTTCTAGTTGCGCATGGCCAAGCCATTCGGCGAGCAATGCTAAAGGCATCCCCGAACGGTAAAGATGCATGGCCCTACTGTGGCGAAAAAGATGCGGGTGGAGGTTGTCCGGCACTTCCGGACAGATCCCTTTGGCCTCCCGGCCGTATTTTTTAATAAAACGAGATACGTTATCATCGGACATCGGCTGAAGGAGGTCGTGTCGGCTGATATAGAACAGATATCGCTCTGTCGCATCGTCTCCCGGATGATAGAGGGTGACATAATTCCGAAAATGTTCCACCGTCTTGGCCATCACGGGGACGATGCGTTTTTTGTTGCCTTTGCCCGTGAGATGCACGCACGGGGTTTTCGCGTCAGCGGTAAAGTCGTGCACCCTTAAATTCAGGATTTCTCGGTCTCTGGCACCCGTGTCGTACAGTAAAATCATGAAAAACAGGTCGCGGATTCCTGCTTTCGTACCCGTGTCTGGCTGTGCCAAAACGGCTTTTAAGGCCTCCTCCGTCATAAAATCCACCGTGTTGGAGCCGGTCTTCTTGAACGGAACTTTTTCCACGTCGGTTTGGAAGGCGATGACCGCGAGGTCCATGCGTCCGGCGTATTTGAAAAACGCGCGAATGGCGGCCAACCGCTGGTTTCTTGTCACGATGCTGCAGTGGCGCTCCTGTTCCAGCCAGTGGAGATAATCACCGATCGTCTGGCTAGTGAGCGTGTCGAAGGTAACGTCGGTCAGTGCCATCTGTTTGGCCACCGTCACAAAATCAAACAGTTGGTTCAAGGTTTCGCGATAGGATTTGATGGTATGGGGACTACAGCATCGCTGATCCGGAAGATAGACCATGAAGTAATCCCGAATGAGCCGAAACAAGGGGTTGTTAGCCGGACGGGTTTTCATGGCGCCACCTCAGGGATCAGGCCATCAAACCGGGCCCAATCAATGGCCGCTGTCTGCACCAGTCGTTCCGGGAGCAGATGAATGTAGTAGGCCGTCTGAGAAAATTGCGCATGTCCCATATAAGCGCTCAGGTAGGGCAGCCACGTGGACAACTCTCTCCCCTCATCCATCCATTGCAGTAACGTCCGGGTCGCGTAATTATGCCGGAAATCATACACCCGCGGTGCGGTGGCTCCCCGCTCAGGGTCCAACCCGGCTTTTTTCCAGCAGTGCCGGAATTGCTGCTGCACCCAATAAGCGGAGTACGGCCCTCCCTGGGGATTGGGAAAGTAATAGTCCCGATCTTTCCGAAGCGTGCGCATCGTGGCATCGTAGCGACGGCACAGCGCCTGCATATCGGGCGACATCACGACGATGCGATCCCGGTGCACCTTGGTATCGCTGATGTAAATGCTGCCGGTTTCCCCATGGACATCCGCACAGCGGATCATCCGCACCTCATGCGGCCGTAACCCGCAGCAGTAGAGGAGACGAAAGAGCACCGGCACAATGTACGGCCGATATGGTGAAAGCGTATGCGGGGCCAGGTTGTCCGCCGCCGCGAAAAAGGCGGTGAGTTCCTCGTCGCTGAAGAGGTAGGGCACAAACGGTTGGTATGCGCCAATCATGGCCTGGGGGAGCACGTAGGCCTCGACGCCGAGGGCATGGAGGTATTTCCCAAAGTCGCGAATGGCCACCATGCGCCGCTTGACTCCATTAGCAGTTTCTTTGGGGCGAAGGCGCACCATCACAAGAGGTTGCGTCAACGATCGTTCTTCAGGAAAGGCCTGCAGGCAGAACCGATCGAAGAGCGCCAGGAATTTGTCATAGCTGCTCCTGGAGTAGCCCAAGGCGACTTTGTACTGAATGAAATCCTCCATTGGCGGCCCCAAGCGGCTCGTGAACGACGTTACCATTGAAAAATCCCCCTTCCCAACGGGATTTCTCGGAAATCCCGTGCGCACGACGCGAGCCGCGCATAGTCCATGGACAGGTACGGTTTGGCCGAATCCTGGGCCTTGTGGCCCAGGACCTGGGAAATGGTCGTCAACGGGACGCCGGATTCCAGCATCCAGGTTCCCATCGATCGGCGCAGGGCATGAAAGCTCTTCCCGTCGCCTGGCTGGCGCACGATCCCAGCGCTCTGCAGATATTTGTTCAGGATGTTATCCAATGATCCCTTATCCGCTAATTTCCGATAGGGGGCCCGTGTTCTCAAAAAGACATGATCCGCCGTCGATGGGGGCCTGGCTTCTAAGAGGTACTGAGCAATCGCGTTGCCGGTGTCTGGTTCCAAAGGAAGCGCCAGCGGCTGACCGGTTTTCCTTTGAACGATGTGAATGCTATCGGTGCGCCAATCGAGATGCGCCCGCCGTAAATTGACAATATCGATAGAGCGCCCGGTATGGGACGCCAGCAAAAGGATGGCATAATCCCTTTTTCCCTGATTCGTCCGGGTGTCAATCTGACCGAGGATCGCTTCGACTTCCGCGAAGCTAAAGCATGGTAGCAGCCTCTTCTTTCGTCGAACGGGTCGGCTCAGTAGGGGGGTACGCCACGAAAAGTTGGCATTTTCCAGTCGGTGAAATTCCGACCCGCCTAAGGGCTAGCCACCCAGACGGAATC
>DAIDDL010000108.1 GCA_027309085.1 Sulfobacillus sp. | reverse complement strand
CACCCGCTGGCTCTATGCTGGCGGCTTCGGGGCAGGAAGAATCATGAGATCACCAAAGATCACATGATTTATAGCAGCCAACTGTCTGGACCACGGGAAGGAGGGGGAAAAAGGGTGTCTCACCATTTTGATCCGTTTCGCTCTGCTGCCACTGGATGGATATTTCACTGTGATGCCGATGCTTTTTACGCATCGTGCCACATGGCGGAGAACCAGGAGCTCGCTGGGCATCCGCTCGTGGTGGCAGGGGATCCCAAGGCCCGGCACGGAATCATCGTGACAGCCAGTTACCCAGCCCGGCAGTGCGGCATCCGCACGGGCATGCGGCTGGACGATGCTTGGGATTTATGCCCGGACCTGGTAGCGATCAAACCGGACAAAGATCTTTACCGGAGATATTCTGCGGCCATGCACGCCGTATTTGTCCGGCACTCACAGATTGTCGAGCCGCTGTCTCTGGATGAGGCGTGGCTGGACATGTCACCGCATTTGTCCTTCACCATGGATCCGCTGCCTGTGGCGCAAGAGTTGCAGGAAGCAGTGGCCCGGGATGTGGGAATCTTCGTGAGCATCGGCATTTCTGTCAACAAAATGCTGGCAAAACAAGTGAGTGACTGGTCCAAGCCGCATGGCGTCACGTTGCTGCGGGCCCAGGAACTGCCTGCGCGCTTATGGCCGCGGCCTGTCTCCGACCTATTCGGATGCGGTCCATCCAGCGCCCAGAAGCTCGCTGCCATGGGAATCGGCACCATCGGGCACCTGGCAGCCCTGCCCCTACCGGAAGTGCTTGAGCGGTTCGGACAGCACGGATTGGCTTTGTATATGCGTGCCCGGGGCGAAGACAACACGCCGGTGACCGTGCCGCGCCGGGAAGATCGGCGCTCTGTCAGCGCGGAACATACTACAGAGCGGGATATTGTTGACCGTGAGGATGCCGGGGCCCTGTTGAGACAGTGTGCGTCAGAGGTCTCCCACCGACTGCAATCCTTGTGTATGGTCGGCTACCGGATAGCGATCAAATGGCGGACAAGGGAGTTTGTGACCTTCGGGCGCCAGATGAGGGTGACTGAACCGCTCATCCAGACAGAGGACATTTACCGGGCGGCCCGCACTTTGTGGAATCAGCGCGCCGAGGTCAGACCCGTGCGCCTTTTGGGCATCACCGTCTCGGCATTGGACGGGCTGCCGCGGCAACTGCATTTCTGGCCTTGACCAACCCGGCTGGGCGCCCAGAGAGCGACGGGCACGGATATATGAAAAACAAGGAGTGGTGATGCATGGAGCCAGTATATCTTGATATGGACCCCGGGCACGATGATGCCCTGGCCTTGCTAGTGGCCCTGGCCTGCCTGCCGGTGCAGGGGGTGACGGTGGCCGCAGGCAACCAGACAGTGGATAAAACGTTGCGCAATGCCCGGCGTGTCATCGACGCAGCCGGTGTCCCTGCCCTTGCCCTGCGGCAGGGAGCGGAGCACCCCTTGTTCCGGCCGCTGGTCACCGCCGGCTCTGTTCACGGCACGTCCGGTCTCGACGGCTATGATTTTCATGACCTGCATCCCATGCAGGAATCCTCTGAGCCAGCCCTCGGCTGGCTCAGGTCCCAGATGGCCGGAAATCGCGAGCCGGCGACGTGGATTGCCACCGCCCCCTTGACCAATGTCGCATCCTTCATTTTGGGCCACCCTGACCTGCTCGGGCGCATTGGTATGATATCGCTGATGGGCGGGGCGCTCCAAGGTGGGAATATTACTGAGTGCGCAGAGTTTAATTTCTATGTGGACCCCGACGCAGCGGCTATCGTGCTGGGATCTGGGATCCCCATACGGATGGTCGGACTAGACGTCACCCACAAGGCACTGCTGTCCCAAAGCGGCATTCAGCGTTTCCGGCAGCTCAAGGGCAAGGTCGGGGAGATGCTTTACGGCTTGTTCACTTTCTTCGCCGACCATGAACCCGACGCTACTGACCAGGGAGTGCCCATCCATGATGTGCTCGCTGTCGCCGCCGCTTCCCATCCGGAGTTTTTCACCTGGCTGTCCGCGGACCTGACAGTGGAGAGGTGCGACCCCCACTGCAGAGGGCAGGTGCAGATAGTGAAAGGGACAGCTCTTGGCTCTCTCCAGGTGGCCACAGATATCGATACGGGACGGTTTTTCGCATGGATGTGGGACGTTTTGGAGGGCCAATACGGGTCATAGACTGCCGTGGATGCATGGCGGCAGTGACCCTCTAGAACCCTCATGATATGTGAGCGCCCCGGAAGGGGCTCTCTTTCCCCACCCATAGGCCTTGTCCGGGCCGCGCCGCACGCCTTCTACAGCGGCCCGGAACCCGTGCTCTTTGGCCCACGTCTCCCCTGGAGACGTGGGCCAAAGCGGTGCAAAAAAATATGTGTCTCACGCACTGCGAGCATGGTTTTGCTTTATAATACGTTCAACACATACTGAACGTTAAACTATTCCGGGAGGTTGTCATGCGGCGCTACTTTGTCATTCATGACCATGAGACATTGCGTGTTGTCAACGACCCTCTGCGCATGCAGCTGCTGGGTGGCTTGATTTCCCGCGAAGAAACCGGAAAGCAGATCGCGGACCGCCTGGGCCTCTCACCTTCCCGGGTGCATTATCATCTGAAAGAGCTGGAGCACAACGGCCTCATTGCGGTACAGCGCACCGAAGAGAAAAATGGGATTGTCCAGAAATTTTACCGGGCCGTCGTCTATGACTTTTTGATAGATGAGGAATTGCTGCCGCCCATCCGACGTTGTATCAAGACGTGCTGGTGACTCAGATGCAGATGGCTATTGCCAGGATTCATGCTACGCCCGCTTCGGCTTTTCCAGTACTTGCGCAGCCTGAATGTTCCGGGCTGCCCTTGTCTGGGGCCTTTGAATTTAAAGTGAACCCGCACGCGCTGAAAAACTGGATACACAGATACCATGACTTGATTGCGGAATTGCAGACCCTGGGGGAGGCCCAAGCCCAGCAGGACGGGAACCGAGAGCCGGGGCAAATTGTCCGCCGTTCCCCGCCTGCAGGGGAGGGGAGATGAAACAGACTCCGGTATGGCACGAGCCCAATTTCATTCCGCTATGGATAGGCTCATCATTGTCTTCCCTGGCCGATAGCGCTTACTATATTGTCTTGGCCTGGTTTGTCCTGAGATTGACGCATTCGGATGCCGACCTGGCGACAACGCTGCTCCTCGCTTCTCTGCCCCGGTTGCTGTTCATGCTGATTGGAGGGGTGGCGGTGGACCGGATCAGCCCGCGGCTTCTCATGCTGGCATCACTGGCCATCCGGGCCGGCATTCTGCTGGGTCTGGCAGCGTGGCTGGCGCAGTCTCGCGTCTCCCTTCATGTGACAGCTCTGTATGTGGTGGCGACCCTGTTCGGAGTCGTGGATGCATTTTACTGGCCTACTCAAAGCGCATTGGTCCCGCATGCGTTGCCGGCTGGAACCCTGCCTGTAGCCAACAGCTTCATTCAGACGGCTCAGCAATTGAGCATGGTGCTTGGACCTCTGTTGGCCGGGGCGGTCCTTCAGCTCCGTCACTTTTCCTGGATTTTCTCGATTGTGGCGGGACTGTATGCGATAAGCGTGGCGGCCATCAGCTTCATCCGCATAGGGCCCGCGGAACTGGGGGAGACAGCGGTCCGCTCTAATATCTGGACGGAAGTGGGGGATGGGGTGCGCTACGTGTTGGGCATCCGCATTCTGCTGTTTCTCATGCTGACTTCCATGCTGATCAACCTATTCTTCATGGGGCCCGTCAACATCGGACTGCCCAGCCTAGTGCAGGACCGGGGCTGGTCTGGTACCATCTATGGCTATTTAGAGTCCGCGATCGGTCTAGGTGCGGTGGCGGGCGGGGGATTTACCGTCCTTATGAAAGGCATGCGGGGACACTTCCGCTGGATTGCCTTCTCGGCGGCGGGCATCGGATTGGGCCTCAGCGCTGCTTCTGTGGTCACCCACTGGGAATGGGGTGTGGTCTTTATGGCGGCATCGGGCGCGGCGATGAGCATCACCAACATTCCTGTGATCACCTATGTGCAAACCATTGTGGAAAAAAGCATGATAGGACGGGTAATGTCTTTGCTGACCCTCATGTCCGTTGGCCTCACGCCGGTGAGCTACGGCCTGTCTGCCCTGATTCTGCGTACACGGCTGCTGTCGCCCCAGGGGCTTATGATGGTGGGAGGCCTAGTCATCGCCCTATTTTGCGCGGCCTTGATTTTTCAGCCGGATTTCCGCCATATGGAGTCGAATCCCCGGTGGAAACACGCCGAACTAGAGTCCACTGAAGGGGTTAAACAGTAAATAAAAAACTTCTTCTTCTTGACTAACTCAACTTTCGGTGCGCCAAGTAAAGCTGACCGTTTCGAGCCGGTGAAATTCCGGTTTTCGCAAGAACTATCCCTCCACGGAGAATCGAGTTTTGGGTGCGAGCCCGTGAGGGTTCGTGCTAAGGTGCGACCGGCAGGTTGCAGTTCTTGTTAGTGAAAGTCTAACCCGTGCGAATTTCCTCGTTCAAGTGCG
>DAIDDL010000107.1 GCA_027309085.1 Sulfobacillus sp. | reverse complement strand
CGTCCGGCTTGGGCCAGGATAGGCCAGCTTCGTTCCCAGTCAAGGTTACCCTTCGGCGGCTGCGCCGACCTTGACTGGGAACGAAGCTGGCCCAAAAAGAAATTAGGCCGGCCGGGTTGACATGGTGTCATCATACGAGTAAACGAACGAAAAGTGCAATAGGGCCTGAAAGCCTTACACAGTACGGCGTTCTTCAAAATGTCATCTCAGTCATCATGGCGACTATTTACGTGAAACAGCGCTCCTATTGAAAGTTGAAGGGTTGATTTCTGGGAGATTAAGGTGGTTTTAGACCTGTTTTCGGTGGCTATTGCAGTTTTCGTTCTAATGATACACAAACCCCCAAATAACGACCTGTTAACCGTGTTGGATTCCCAATGACCCCGTTCTCCTGAGCATTCCGTTTGGCCCGTCGAGGGTACTCGAACATATACTCGGAAGGAGGCTGCTCTCTGCAAGCAGCCCAACCATTCGAGTAAGCCCTAAAGCGATCAACCCGTGACCTCACTACCTTACTATATCGTCTAAGAAGTAGTCCTGATCCAGTTTTTTGATGGTATATGTCACAAGGGGGATGACGCCAACGCCATGGTCGATCATCAATTCGGCTAATTCCTTGCCCGATACCAATACGATCCGAGCGTCTACCAGCCGCACATACTCGATGGCTTCGGGGGTGAACGTCGAGGTGGTAAGGAAGACGCCTTTCTTCGCTCGTTGTCCCTGTAACGCGCCGACGAATTTTTGGATTTCCGGTCGGCCAACGCTGCCTTCCCACCGCTTTGCCTGCAAATAAATCACGTCGAGCCCCAGTCGGTCTTCTTTAATAATCCCGTCGATGCCTCCGTCGCCGCTCTTACCAATGGCTTTGCCTGCGTCTTCCTGCGAACCGCCGTATCCCATACGCACGAGCAAATCCACGACAAGCCTTTCAAAAAAGTCCGGTGAAGATGCCTTGATCTTGGCCAATAACTCGTCCGCCAATGACTGGCGTACTCTCCGATAGCCGAGGTCCAACAGTTCTTCTGGTGTGGACTCGTCATCAAGTGGCACCGAGTCATGACGGGCCACTTGGGAACTGTCGCCATTTTTTCCGGTTCGAAATTCAGCAAACTCTGGATACCGCATGAGAAAGTCGGCGGTGATCGCTGCAGGATGCTCCCGCATCACCTCCCGGCCTCGCTCCGTGATCCGGTATGTACCGCGTTTCGGAGCCTCTAGCAAACCAGCCTTTTTCAAGTACGATTGGGCCCACCCAATTCGATTATTCAACAAACGTTGCTGTCTGCCAGGCATCAGTTGTTCTCGATCTTCCCTAGACAATTTGAACCTGTCAGCCAGTACCTTCTGCACGGCACTCGACGTGTGGTTCTTTCCGTCGGCCAACTCCTCTAATAGAGGAAGCATGAATTCTTGGTATGCTGGAATCATTTCGTCACGCCCCTTACTTATAACATGCGCTAATTAGTCGGGCGTTTGCAAGAGCGGGTCGCATTCGCGCAGGAGGGCGCAGGCCCGGGGCAAAGTCCATGTGGGCCAACGCAGGCAACGACATGGTTAATGCGTCTCGACGAGGTCCAGTCTTTGGTCGTGGAGCCGACTCCCGGGCTAGGGACATGGATGCAGGGATCCACTTGAGTGTATTTTAGGTACCCTAACCGGACGTCAGACAGCCTGTCGAAATTTCGTCAGAATAGGGTCTAAAAACGCATTCCTTGACATCTTCCCCTGAGGGTCATAGACTTATTCCTGACACTTTTCCAGAAAAGGGGGACTTTCTCATGCCTGGTCATCGGATCGGGTATGTCCGCGTCAGCAGCTTTGACCAAAATCCCGAACGTCAGCTGGAGGCGGTGCCCGTGGATCGCGTCTTCACGGATAAGGCCTCAGGGAAAGATGTGCAGCGGCCGCAATTGGACCAGCTGCGGGCCTTTGTGCGGGAGGGGGATACGGTGGTGGTGCACAGTATGGACCGTCTCGCTCGCAACTTGGATGACCTGCGGCGGCTCGTGCAGGATCTGACGCACCGCGGCGTTCAAGTCGAGTTTGTGAAAGAACACCTGGTCTTTACGGGGCAGGACTCCCCGATGGCGCAGCTGATGCTGTCGGTCATGGGGGCCTTTGCGGAATTTGAGCGGGCCTTAATCCGTGAACGCCAGCGAGAAGGCATTGCGCTCGCCAAGCAGCGGGGTGTCTACCGCGGCCGTCAAAAGTCTTTACGACCCGAGCAGGTAGCGGATTTGTGGGCCCGTGCGCAGGCGGGCGAGAAGAAAGCGCAGCTGGCGCGCCTCTTTGGCATTAGCCGGGAGACGGTCTACCAATATTTGCGGGGCGAGCGGCATGAGCTCTGGTAAACGCCGGATATCTGGGGTTTCTGTAGCAAATGGAACGAAAATGGCAATAGAATTGGCCAAACATCCCCACGAAAGTTTCGTTTAATTTTCTCGCGTGGTTGTATGGTCGTGTAAACTGGTGATGGTTGGAAATCGTTACGGGACTAACGGGCAGTTATGTCCCGTATCAATGATCAATCATTCGTGCCCTATGGTTGACGTTGCGCGTCGTCAGAACAGCACAAACGCGTCGCTCGCGACGAACATTGCGACCGACCTCAAAGGAGAAATTCGTTTCTCAAATATGGAATAGGGCGTGGATATATGGAAACGTTAATGGAAAAGACTCAACGAATGGAGCAGCTATCGCTTGCTTATGTAGAGGCCGTGGCAGCCACAGCAGGACTGACGACGCTGATACCACGTGTCGATGACGACAGTATCGACATGGCAATTTTTTCGCGTTCGCGGACGAGACCGCGGGTGGAACTGCAGGCCAAGTGTACGAGCCGAGCCGCCGGTGGAGATGAATTTCCGTTCCAATTGTCCCGAAAGAATTACGATGACCTCAGAACAACCGACTTACTGGTTCCTCGCATACTCGTGGTCGTTGTAGTCCCTGAAGATATCGCAGATTGGATAACCATAGCGGTAGCCGAGGAAAGCACACTCCTTCGCTGTGTAGCATACTGGTACTCCCTGCGGGGTTTGCCCAATCGCAACCAGGAATCGGTTACGGTACGTGTTCTGCGTGAACAAGTTCTGGATCCTATTGCAATAAATAATATGATGGATAGGATCAAAGGCGGGGAATTACCATGAAAGACCAACAGGTCACTCGAGAGATGATATCTTCCCTAAAGCCGGATCAAGTTAGCCGGTACTTGCAAGCTCATGGCTGGGTCGTCGAGCACGAATCCAACCGTAGTTCGGTATGGGCTCATTCTCAAGAGAAACACGAAATCCTGCTCCCACTCGACAAGCGCCTGGCCGACTATACATTAAGAATGGCGGATGTTCTAGACCTAATAAGTCAGACCGAAGGCAAGTCTGTCTCAGAGGTTGTAGGCGATCTGTTGGACTTTTCGCTGGATTCTTACCGTATTCGTTGGGTGAACGATAACACCGAACCAGGACAGATACCGCTTCAGGCGGGCGTCCAGCTGTACGAAAGTATGAAGACAATGTTGAAGGCCGCTGCTGCATCAGCCATTTCTCCGAGGCCCAATTATCCGCCAAAACAACCCAATCAAGTTGAAGAGTATCTACGTAATGTACGGCTGGCTGTTCCGGAAAAGGGTAGCTATATCGTGTCTATGAAATCGCCCATCTCCTTAGAACAAATGTCCTTTGTTGGGGAACCTGAGCCATTTGAGCGTCAGGTGTTGATCATATTGAACCAAGCGCTCTCTCAATTAAGGAACCTGTCGGACTCGGGAATAAATGCCGATAGCTTTGCGTCTATGCAAGAGATCGTGTCAATGGGGCTGAGTTCCAATTTGTGTAACGCCATAGCTGATGTGCTTGACGAAGGCGCTCAGAGGCTCGAAGTCAGTGTCTCATGGTCACCCCTAAAGCCCCGGCCTCCTGAGCCGCCAATAATCTTCGATCGAAGGTTGGCGGTTACCATACGGGAGATCGCAGAGAGGTTACAAGATCATGATGTCATTGAGCACTTTGAACTTATCGGCATGGTTACTCAATTGGTTAGACCGCCCCGATCCGAAGTAGGCCGAGTTGCCGTGCAGACTTTTCTAGAATCCCACTCGGTGACCGTTTCAATAGTACACGTTGATCCTGTAAGCTATAGCGTATTTACCAGGGCTCATGATGAGCGGCAATCGGTCCGGTGCTTAGGAGACCTCGTACATCATAAAAAGCACTATGCGCTTATGAATCTTCAGGACGTGAAACTGAAGGCCGAGGTAGACGAATAGACACGTAGAGCGTTTCGCCGCCGACGGTCTGGGCCATACGATTGACTGCCCCAGGGACGGTAACTATGACAATGGGTTCCCGTGAATTGTCCTACATTTCTCAGACATTAGAACTGGCCGATATGTGAAATGAACTGGGCAACTGCAAGGCTCTTCCGCATTTTTGGTGAAAGACTTTCAAGGGTTTGTCAAACCATAGCGCACTTTGTCACGAGGTGCCCGCCGCGTTACGGTGCTTGTCTGTTGTCACCCCGATGCCGCCGTATTCGGCGGCG
>DAIDDL010000106.1 GCA_027309085.1 Sulfobacillus sp. | reverse complement strand
GACACCACATGTAGTATGTCTCGGTGAAACTAATGGCTATTTATGCTGATGAATTGTCACGTTACACCAAAAGTGCGAAAGAGCCGTGGAAATCCCTAGTTTGGGCAAATAAAATTCCCTAGGGTAGTTAGGGAATTTTAGAGGGCGATTCCTTCTCTTCGGTCGCTGTCATGTCTGGTGCCCAGAACGTTTGGATCCCCTTCCTCAATAAGGTCGGCCTCAGGCAAATGTCTCGTATTGCAGCAATCATTCAACGTGTTTGGACCATTGCCATGTGGTGCGATGTGTGCTCTATTCAATCGAGCAAGAAGGTTTCGGCCTTCCCCATTCATGGCGAGAGGCATCCGGCATATGGACGCCACGCAGCTTTGACCGATATGACAAACATCGGCTCACAGACCCTACTGGTTGTGAAGGAGTCGGCCATCACTAGTGACGGCCATTTTTGGGAACAGTCGCCGCGGGTCGCACGTCCATTTGTCTCCGCGAGAGCCCCGTGCCGCCACGCGCTCGACGGACACTGGGGACCACACGCCCTTTTGGCCGCGCAGAAAAGGCCGTCACTAGTGATGGCCATTTTGGGGACCCCTTGTCACGATTCGCGCGGCCATTTGTCTCACTGAGAGCCCTGCCGCCACGCGCTCGACGGACGCTGGGGTGTGTTTCGTCAATAGGAAACGGCTCTTCCGCACTTTTGGTGTAAGGGTGATCCGGTGTCGAAATTCCGCGGTATAATAAGGACACGTTTTCCAAATAATCCCAAAGGAGGTAGGCTATGTCGCTCTCAATTTTGCCCGCCGTGCCGACCCAAGACCTCACGATCACGGATGATGGGCATCAATTTTTTCTGACGCTCTGGATCGCGGCTGCATGTGCTCCGTGCCCTCACTGTGGCCAGGTCTCGTCCCGTTTTCACAGCACGTATTCGCGACAAGTGCATGATCTGCCCTGGAGTGATGCGGCGGTTTCCGTGGAATTGGCCCGTTATGACCTATGACGGACGTTCTTTGCCCAGACGCGACGGGAGTCTTTACGCTCTTGCAGCGCAAGTGTTCGGATAAACGCTTTAAACCGTCCCGGAGGACACGATGGGTGTCGCTTAAGGTGCGGTCGGGGGCGAATGCGCCTCGCGATTTGGAGGGAATTCGCTGCGATACCGTGTGATTACTGGTTAAGGACTCCTCCACGGCGGTGGGCTAAGCTCAGTGCGCACAGGATGCTTTGGATTAGGATGCACACGATGACGGCGGCTGGGGATTAGCCGCGTGTGGGGATGACGGTTCGTGGGCAGCCGATGGGATTTGCTGCGGGAGTTGGCTGGCTTCCGTGGTCGGTGCTCCGGAGGGCGGCCATCGCCGGCCAATCACCACCCACCACGTCGTGCCCACCAGCATGGAACCCACGCCAGCGGCCACGGCAATGCCTTCCGGGCCAGCCCAGGCCAGGAGCAGAGCTGTGAGGGCCAAAGAGAGCTTGCCGACGGTGCCGTAGGTGGCGTTGTGTAAACTGTAAACCCGACTGTGAAGCTGCGGAGGTACGGTCTCCAAGAGGAGGGTCGTATCCCATGCGATAATGAGGCCGCTGGCCATCCGCATGGCGAGGAGCCAGGGAATCGCGATGTTCCAGGTGTGACTGACGGCGAACAACGTCCAGAAGAGCCCTTGTAGTAAGTAAGCCAAACCATAAGCATGGGGGCGCAAACGGGGTCGGATCCACCGTGCCACGAGTGTCCCGAGCAAGACCCCCGCGCCGTCCGTGACATATAAGCCACTGACACCCCACCCGCCCCCGTGCAACAGCCGCACGCCGTAATCGGTGAGGAGCACATCATAGCTGCCCCCAATAAGTCCCCAAGCGATTCCGACGACCAGCACGCTGGACGCTGCTGGAAAGTCCCGCAATGCTCGAAAGCCGTCGCGTACGGTGTGACCGAAAGACCGGTGCGGCTCGGGCGTGTGCTCGACCGGACGGGCCCGGGCCAGCGACACGAGTGATGCGAGTAGCCCGCTGGAGAGCAGGCGTAGAATGGCTGCCAGGATGAGCAGGGTCATCAGTCCCCAAATAGCCACCGTGCCACCGAGAAGGGCCCCGACAATTGTGGTCATCCCGGTGATACTCCCCAGGCGAGCATTCACGTCGGCCCATTGGGCCGGTGGCGTCACGCGGTACCGCAACTGTTGACGTGCTGTCATTCCGGCACTACCCAAGGCATTATACAGTGCGTACAGGCCCGTCATCACGATGACGTGGTGCGTCAGGAACAAGCCGATTAAGGGCAGCAGGAGTGCTTGACCGATCGATGCGGTGGCGGCCAAGCCAGGCACATCGTGCTGATCGAGCCAGGCACCAACCACGGGCCCCAGGAGGAGTGCCGGCAGTGTGGCCAACAAGATCACGGTGGCCATCACCGCGGCGGAATGGACCGCTACGAGCGTGACAAACAGTCCGACTTGGACCATCCAGCCCGACAATCCAATCTGGACCGCAGCGAACCAGAAACGACCAAATCCTTCGGGTCCCTTCCACGCTCGAATCATCGTTCAGCCTCCTTGCGATAGGTCGATTATAGCAATTCCTCGTGTGCGATTGGATACGACAACAGTTGTAGGTGGGGGCAATCCTTACGGCACAAACGGGGGCGTGCGCGCACTAAACTCTGAGGTGCTCCAGGGCAGTGGCGCTCCTTCGGTGACCATTGAGTGACCTTTGCCCTTACTGGCCTCGGGTGGCGTGCTTCAAACTCTTGGCCATGAACAGACACGGGTTCGCCTCTCCCCACAGTGTGGCAAACACCTCAAGGGGCCTAAATCCCATCGCGATGTAGAACTGTCTCGTTTTCGCATACCCATCGTCCGATCTTGATTCATCGAGGGTCTTGACGGTGAGAAAATCCGTGCCTTGTTCCTTACAACACTCTTCGCAGGCCGCAACCAGGGCTGTTCCCATTCCATGATGGTGGAACTCTTGGTGAATGCCCATACAATAAATCTCTGACGTGTAGGCATTATGTCGCACAAGTGAGAGGAATCCCACGGGGCGACCTGCAACGTACGCGGCCCAAAACCTCATGTCCTGATATTTTTGGACGTACTGTACGATGGCCTCTTCAATGCCGAACCAATCGGGCAGCGCCCTGAGCACGCCATCGGTAATCTCGCATTTCAGTCTCTTATCATCTATCTCTCAGTAGTCCATGTCTACCTCCCGCTTGCTCTATGGTACCACTTGAGGTAGGGCTTCGACGTTCGCGAAATTACCCAATGGAGATGCATTTCATAGCGTGACGAGGGATGTATAACCCGGGAATGTCGGGCAGCCCCAAGCCGCCGGCATCGAGGTCGATTTTTTCGGCATAAACGATCTCTCTAGGGCGATGAGCGGGCATTTCAAAGACGCCGTGAGTTTCATAGGCCGCCTGTGGTTGGGCTTGTTTGGCGTTTGGCTAACGGCGCTCCCAGCCCCAATCATCAGAGGCCTTACTTCATGGAGTTAATGATGGACTTTCGGGGGCAAATGCGCCTTATACAGCGCAAAGACCGACAACTCTCACTAAGACCTCTCCTGCTAATGCAGGAGAGGTTATTTTCATATGTTACCGCGTGGCCGTTCTTTGTGTAAAGAACCCACCGACCATGGTTCGTCCCGAAACGGCTAGCGCCCCATCGGGACGTGCCTTGTCTATCCGCTATCCGCTCCCGTGGCCATGGCAGCCACCGGACCGGGCGGAGAAGCGAACCGTGTCTTTTCTGGTCGAACGAAAGTCACGGTATCCCCCATAGGCAGCAGGCGCGACTTTGCGCGACGGCCTCTTAAAAGGGCTGGCGCCGTTTCAGCTGGCCGCTGTGGAGACCCAGATGCAGCGCTATGCCGGATTGGCCGCGCATCCGGGGAGCGGATTGGGCGGGGGTCAATGGGCGGTCGTGTCGGCGTTGATTGCCACTTACTGCCCGAATGCGGTGCTGGTGCGGTTTGACACACCTTAACTGGTTCGGCCCTGCCCTGCGGCGGGGTCTTTTTTGTGCCATGACACAGGCCAGAAAGGACGGGATGCCGATGAAAATTCCGATGATGACTAAGGCAGGCGACGTGTTTTCGTGTCCAGGATGCGGACAAGCCTTTCGTGAGATCGACTTACGCAATGGGCAGATCCCCGAGCGCTGGCTGATTTCTGCACCCGCCGTCCCCCGCGTTCATGTCGCCAATGCGCAGGATTGTATGCGGCGCGTCTTAGAACATCAAGGCACCTAATCTATCCTGTTCTGTCTGCTTCGCCCCGCTGCCGCGAGGCCTTTTTTTATGCCCTGCCATAAGGCATGGGAGCGAGCGCCAGGCTGATGCGTCCCCGCTCGCTATTTAAGAGGAGGATGCATATGCGTGTTACGCGGCATGACAGCACCGGGAAGACCTATGGTTCCCTGAAGGCTCTGTTAGATTCTGAGCACTTAACACCGGAAGAATTACAACAATTGCATAAGGCCCAGGGGGCCTTATTAAAGTGGACCCCTTTGTCAAGACAATTTTTTAGTCCTTTAAGTGTGAGACTGATGTCCCCTCCTTTGATGGTTTG
>DAIDDL010000105.1 GCA_027309085.1 Sulfobacillus sp. | reverse complement strand
ACAAGTTTTCGATTCATAACTAAATTATACAATAATGGGTAACCATAGGTATACCTTTAGCAAACTGTTAAAACCCTTTCAGAAAATCTCCGCGGGTCCCAATGGATTGATTGTCCCGCTCGCGGCCAAAGGCACCGTATCCCTGCCCCTGCGCTTGCATACCGGTGATGTTCTGCGTCCAAAAGAGACCGTCACCGTAACTGTGGAAGACGTGAGCGGCCTCACCTGGACAATACCAGAAACTGTCCGGCCCTGACGGACAGTTTTGTGCCACAAGACACCACGGGCCAACATGCTTTCGCCCGTGGTGTCTTCCGCCGCGGGGCTCCAACGGCGCATAACTCCGCAAAAACAAAAAAACCGCTAAAAAGCGGTATAACACACTTAGACAGAAATGGTAGCCCCAAGCGGATTCGAACCGCTGTTTCCGGAATGAGGGTCCGGCGTCCTAGGCCTCTAGACTATGGGGCCAAAATTGGCTGGGGGACCAGGATTCGAACCTAGGCGAGGTGATTCAGAGTCACCTATGCTACCGCTACATCATCCCCCAGCAGCAAAAACTATTGTACTCCCCCACTTGTCTTTTTGCAAGAACTTTATTTGCAAAGCGCCATCGGGTGAGAAATAAGGCCGCACCGCCACGCGGCTATGCATAATAAGGCGGTGGCTGGCACACATTATCTTGATCCAGAGGCGCATTGCAGAGTCAAAACCGCGCCGCCAGCCGCTAGGACATGAGGAAATTTCATCATCTCGGGCGGTTTGACAAAACCAGGGGAAACCCTTACAGCACAACATTTCCCGAGGCTCCGCCACCCGCTCTGGGCCTCTGCATGACGCCGCTTTAGGCCCGCCGCCATTCCCTACCACTTGAGCGGATAGCCGTAACGACGTAGACTATATCGTAAGAGGAAAGGAGCGTACCGTCCATGGCAAAAAAAACTGCGGCCTGGTATGGCCACGACTTTGGTTTATCGCTTCGGATGTTCATTACCATGATGTTGCTAGCAGCTTTGTACCTGGCGTTTGTTGTAGTGCTGTGGGAATTGCGCGTAGGGTTGCCCCTGCTCATCATGATCATTGCAGCGCTGGCATTCAGCCAATACTTTTTTTCTGACAGCCTCGTCATGCTGACGACAAGAGCCCGGGTGGTCACCCCGCAGCAAGCTCCCAAGCTTTACGCGACGGTGGAGCGCCTGTCGCAGCTAGCTGACATACCGGTGCCGAAAATCGCCATCATGTCGACCCGGATGCCCAATGCCTTCACCAGCGGGCGCAGTCCCAAGAAGGCGACTATCACGGTCACCCAGGGCCTGCTTGATCAGCTTCCCGAGCAAGAGCTGGAAGCCGTGCTGGCGCATGAACTGACCCACATCAAAAACCACGATGTGGCTGTCATCACGCTTGCCAGCTTCTTTGCGATGATTGCGGCATTCATTGTGCAGCAGTTCTTTTTCTTCGGGCTGATGGCGGAAGAGGACCGGGGGCGCCGCGGCGGACAGGCCATTATGCTGATCTGGCTGGCTTCTCTGGTGGTCTGGGCCATCAGCTACGTGCTCATCCGCACACTCTCCCGCTACCGCGAATACGCAGCGGACCGGGGTTCTGCCATCTTGACGGGTCACCCCGCTTACTTGGCGAGCGCTTTGCAGCGGATTAACGCCAACATGAGCCGGGTTCCGCAAAAAGATCTGCGGCAGGCCGAAAACTTTAACGCATTCTTCATTTTTCCGGCCGTCCGCAAGGACAGCATGATGGAGATGTTCTCGACCCACCCGTCGCTCCAGCACCGCATTGCGCACTTGCAGAAGATGCAGGAAGACATGGAGAAATAGACCGACACTCAAGGAGGAGATTATGGGATTCTTTGATGCGCTGTTTGGCCGCACCAGGATACCGGAGGGCAAGACTGATCAGCTGTTTGCCCTCTCCACCGCGATGCTGGATATCGAGACCCGCCTGAGCAGCACCTTTGCTGGGCAGGCTTCAATCGTTCTGCGCACTGTGGACAATTCGGGATATGATGCGCTGGAAAAGGACGTGCAGCAGATATTGCAGCTCGGCGGCAAAGACATGCCTGTCACCGCACGCCACGTCGACGACCAGCAGGGCTACCGCTGGATTGTCTTCGAGGGCAAGGATCCGGAAGATGTAATCAACGCCTTGCATTTGACCGCTGACATGCTGAAGCAAGCAGGTTATGGGGATAGTCTGCTTGCAGCCATGTTTGCGTTTGACCCGCCCTGGTACCTGATTTATACGTATCGGCGTGCCGCTTTCTACCCCTTTGTCCCCCAATTGTCCCACGCCCGCGACAATGCTCGCGAATTTCGGGTGGCCGAGACCTTAAAACCATTTATGCCCATAGAAAAAGACCCGGAGCGGTGGTACGCGCTCTGGGACCCTCCATTTTAGGGTTGCTACTCACTGAACATTTTTTTCGCCTCGGCAAGACTGGTATCGGCAGCCGGAAGGATGATATCCGATTCGACGAAATCATCCAGATTAAGGGGGCTGCCGCTCCTCGCCAAGGCTACCAGTTCCTCGTAAAGCACGTGAAAATGCTTCTCATCATCGTTCATGATAGCCTGCATCACTTCGTCATCCAGGCGCTGTATTTCGTCGAGCTTCACTCCGTCTACATCATACTGGCCTTCCGCCAGGATCCGCACAATCATGATGATTCTCCCTTGCCCATTTCCTCTTTCAGCTTGGCCAGTTCGTCGGTCACAGAAGACGAGCCTTTGAGACGGTTTAGTTCATCGCGGATGGAGTCGCCGCTGGAATGTGCAGCATCGAGTTGCAGTGTAGAGGATGATGCCTCCGATAGTGAGTCAATTGCCTGCGCCCGGGCCTGCAGGGACTGCGTCTTATCCTGCGCCCGCTGCAACGCCATGTTGACATCGGCCATGTCCTCACCCAAGCCAGAAAAGGCCTCGCCAATTTTCACCTGGGCTTGCGCTGCGGAATACTGCGCTTTGATGACTTCTTTCTGGGTCCGGAACGTTTCTACTTTGAGGGACAGCTTCTGCTGGGCATCTTGCAGGCGGTGCTCCTCTTTCTCCAAGTCTGCAATCTGTGTCTCTAAGCCCTGCATTTGGCCGACGACACCCTGCTTGCGCGTCAGCGCTTCCTGAGCGAGGTCATCCCGGCCCGCCGACACCGCATCGCGGGCATCATGGTCCCACTGCGATGCCATCTGCTGCAGTTTGTTCAACTGGAGCTCAATGCGCTTTTTGGAGGTCACCACCTCCGCAACCCCGCGCCGTACCTGCTGAAGCTGCTCGACTTGCTTCTGGTAGGAATACTCCAAGGTCTCGCGAGGGTCTTCAGCCTTATCCAAGATATTGTTCACTTTCGATTTGAATATCGTAGATACCCGTGCAATCAGCCCCATGTGTCGAGCCTCCTCTCCTCTTTCCCATCAGTATATTCTGTCGGAGAAAACCTTGTCAAAGAGTAACTGCCAGACCTGGGGGAAATGGGGCAGACAGCTGGCACATGAGGTCCTAAGAGAAACTGAAAGGGGGATCAATGTCTCCCCCTTTCAGTCATTCACGCCTTGGACCTAGCGGGGTCCAGACGTAGTGGACCTTGCCGGCATTAAATCCACCAATGTCCTCCCAGTGCGGTGTTAAACACCACCCCATAGGTTAAGTACATTAGCCAGATAGCTCCAAGAAACTGCCAGAATCCCACCAGACGGGCGCCAGGGGCCCATCCAACCAGCCTTGTGGGGATCTCCGACAGATAGATCAAAAGCAGGATGATGAATAGAATCCCGACTGGGACGTCACCCGCCCCTATAAAGATCAGGGTGCCCAAAAGTGAAATCAGCGCATAGGCTATGGCCATCCATCCTTCAGCACCGTCGGGGGCTCCGATATAGCGCCGCCACCCTATCGCGAACCAGTGCACGCCATACGCGGTGAATGCCACAGCAGCCATGTACAGAGGGGCTTTTGAAGTGTAGACGGGAAACCAGCTCAAGCCGACCATGAGATATACCCCGGTAATGAACTGCATAAACCCGCCCATCCAAATGCCCCAGACCCCCATGGCCTTGTTTAGCTCAGGACTGTTCTTGGGATGGTTGAACAACGCTTGACCGCCCCAGACAAAATAATTGGTTCCCAGGCCGAAAAAGCCAATGGCTATGGGAAGAAAAGAGGACTGTGTGAATGTCATGATTCTTCGTCTCTCCGATCTGACTGGATTTAATTGATATACTGATAATTTCAGGCCACGTTATACTATCACTCCTGACTTAAATCCGACAATATTTAAGCTGCTTTCGCAAAATTTTTTGGCAACAGAAACGGTTCGGTTGTTCCAGATTATTCGTGCTCATTTTGGGGTTTTCTTATACCGCGATTTAGTGTCGATTCTCACGTTATTTGGCCGGAAATGCACGTGTATTTCTCAACATCCTCGACCGCATACAAACTCTCTGTGGACGCCCTCTCTTGAGGATACCGCCCGGGGCAGTCGGCGGTCCAGAGTCCGCCGAGCCGCACCCATGCGCTCTGGACCGCCGCTACCGCGGGCAAAAATGCTCGTCAAGAGCCTCCACCGGCTTGCCTAGCGACCAAAGACCGCCACCCATACCCGGCCAGTTAAGTTGAGACTTCGGTGGCCAAATTGCGTAAGACATAACAAACCTCCGTCCATAGGGAGCGGGCCTCCTTTTGGCTCAATACCTCCGCGAACGGTCCCCGAGCCGTGTCGCCGAGCACTTCCGCCACAAAGTGCTCGGCGAGCCCCTCGCGAATGATCTTTTCCAAGAGGAGGATCCGATCATGGCCATTGTTCATGACCATCGTGCAGTAATGATGGTGATACTCGTGAACGGTCGTTGAGATGCGCGTTGACAGTGTTTCGGCGGCAGGATAGACCACAAAGAGATCGTGGTCCCTTCCCAATTGATCCAGCCAGAGACGCCCCCAATTTATCGCGGCCAAACGTGTCGTCCGAGTCCATCGGAAAGACTTCGACGGACAAATCCTGACCGCACGGAAAACGCGACTGAAGATTGAGGAGCGTGTCACGCACGCCGGATTCAATGCCGAGCGACTCCATGTCGGCGAGAGCCCTCTCCCAATCATGAGTCGAAGCGTCAATCGAACTGAGTCCGTTGTAGAGGAGGTCGTCCACCTCCTTGGGGGTGAGGTTCGTCAGCCTTTCGAACAAGGTGCGCCGCTCGTACGGGGGATCCGTTCGAAGCGCCTCCATGAATTGGGTCAACTGTTGCCATCGCGGGATAACGACCAATGCTCCCATGTCATTTCTCCCTCCTGGTCATACCTTTTACGCCCCCTAATAAACAATGACACGAGAGGCCTTATTTTGATAGGGTAAGAAGAGTCAAATCCAGGGGGTTG
>DAIDDL010000104.1 GCA_027309085.1 Sulfobacillus sp. | reverse complement strand
CGGAACCAGGAACCTCTCGGAGTGATCCGAGAAACCCCCACCTCAACCCGACAGGGTTAGGTGGCGGGAGAGTTCATAACCAGTACCATGCCCATACGGGTACTTGACGGAATCATGGGGCTAATCACTGAAGTGATATAACCTAAGTGCCCACTGGGAGGAAACAGATAAGATTGGAACCAGAAGCGTTAGGTAAGGTCTTTTCAGGCAATAAAATATTTGGTGAACCAGGAGGAAAATAGTCGGTCCTTGTCGAAGATTGCATTATATAGTACAACGAGCTTTGCGTGAATTCTGTGGCCGGTTGTGAGGGCTGAAGGATGAAACACTTCATAGTAGGAGTGTAGATGGATTGGATGACGACGATTCCTCCCTGCTGGCATTGCGCCTGGAGGGTTCAATTGGCGCGCAACAAGAGAACGCCTGAGTGCGAAGAAGCAGGCCGGGCGTCTTCCGTCCAGATACCATGGGCTTTGGTCTGTTCTGGTTTAGAAGCGGCAACCAAGCTACTACGAGGGGGAAATGGAGGGCAAATTTACCACAAACTTGCAGGTTAATGCAGGAGGTGAGACACAAATAAACAGGGAGATAGAATAATGGCACGGTTATTGCAGCAAGATGCACAGTTTCAGCAAGCCTTTGAAGCCACGATTCGGGCCAGTGCGCAGAAAGAGGTCGATCGCATCCTAACCCGGGTGCACCCGCGCTTGCCAGCTGTGGTGGCGCCTGCTTTGGCACCATTGATTCAGTGGAGTGTGAAAAGCCGTCGAGCAGACTACGGCCGCATCAACATTAAGGGAGAAGATCAGTTCACCCTCTTCATGGCGGAACACCTTGATGCCACATGGACGGTCTGTCCTAATGTGGTGGTAGCGTTAGGATCGCAGATTGTCGCGCAGTTGGACCATCTGATCATCGGTCCTGCAGGTCTCTATGTGGTCGAGGCCACGGTATCGAACAGTGCGATGCGTGCCTGCGGTGATTCGTGGCAACATAAAACAAGGACAGGTTGGGCGGCTATGAATAGTCCTACGACACATACCCGGGACCTTGTGCAGATTTTGCAGCATTGGATGGCCCAAGCGCAATTGGCTTCTCTCCAAGAGGCTGTCACGGGAATCGTGGTGATCCTAGGCACTTCACGGTTCCGTGTTATGGATCTGCCGACGCCTGTGGTTGATGGTCCCAGTGCCCTGGCAGACTGGCTGGTGGAGACAGATGCGCAACGGGCTGTGCTGTCCGCCCGCATAGTTGAGGAATGCCTGCAATGCTTGCAGATCAGGTAGCAATCTATACAGGGGGCAGGCATCACATACGGACATGATGGATCAGTGCTCCCAACAGGAGGAAGCCCAAAATCCGCGCAAAGGGAGGGGAGAACGCACGTGCGGTGAATTACAAGTACAAAGCTGATCCTACCGCTATAGATTTCCCAGTAGGTTTGCCCCGTCTTTGCATCGGTAGCTGGCGATTTGTGGTTATTACCTTTTAAGACTACATGCATCCCTGAATAACTCAAGTGACAGGGTTCAGATCATAAAAGTGTTCGATTTATACGGGCTAACCCAGGATATAACCTAATTAAAAACTCCGCATTTTTACCTCTTTCCTCCACCTGCCGCAGCCAGCAGGCTAAGCATCCAGCGCCGCTACACCTTGCGGTGACTTCGCCCCCGAACGGTACGTACATCTCTCAATGTATACGGCTCCATTCACTCATGCTCTACGGAGCGGAGTTCTTTAGGGCAAAGGATAAAAAATATTACCTCGAAAAAAGGGGTGTCGAGCATTGTGTCGAAACACGCATAGTAGGTGAAAATTGTGGGAGGTGAACCGAGCCCGCATTGCACGGAAAGCGAGATACCTAGTGGTGGAAGGGATTGGCAACCCATGCAGCGAGTGGTGGGGTTAACTGGGGGAATGTTGGCTGTAGCTTTAGGACTGGCGGGGTGCGGCAGCGCCAACGTTGCGGCTCATGCCTCAAGTCAGGCATCGGCACCCGCGGCTCCTGTCACCACCACGCAAACATATCCGAGTAGGACGCAAGCACACAATCCCGTGCATATCACGGTGCAACAGGGGCAAGGACACTTAACGGTGCACATCACTACACCAGGAGTGTCGGGGCACCAGGCCGCTCAACTACAGAGTGCCGTGCAACAACTGAACCAATTACTGCAGCAACTACAAAATCCTTAATTTGAGGTGATGTTAATGAAAGTGCGTGGCAACTTGGCGGCGCCTTTGGCGGCAGCCGTAGCGTTGGCTCTGACAGCAACCGTCCCCGCGATGGCCGCTGGGCATGGTTCTAGTGCGGCCCTATCTCGCAGTACTCCGACCTCATTGGGCGCGGGTAAGGCGTCGCCCCAGCCATCTCAGAGTTCTCAGAGTCCCACCCGGCCCAGTCAAGCATTATCTGGCAGTTCCCCCACAGCCTCTGGTTCTGCATTCCCCGCTTCGGCCAGTCATAGAACTACGCCGTCATCACCGCAGGGAATTGCGGTTAGCCAAGGGTCGTCACTGCCTAGTGGGGAAAGTACCCCACAAATCGGTCCAGCGCATTCCCATGCGTCAGCGAATCATCAACGCGGTCCATCGGCAGCCATCTTAGCTGATGTCCAAACGATGCATGTTTTGCAAGGCAAGATTTACACGGCGCGGCAACAGTACATCGCGGCAATCCGCACATACTGGCAGACATTGTCGAAAACTTTAGCGAGTCGCCAGATCACGACGATCCACACGGCACTCAGCCAGTTGGCAGCCATCAATACGACTTTGTCGCAAGCGGTCCACACTGAGAAAACTGCGGATCAAGCATCGGCATCGGTCGGCAGCGGCCTCTCTGCCACCGGACCCGATGCACTATCGAATGTGATAACAAAGTTCCAAGCGGAATTGAACGCTCTGACACAGGCGGCGGCACAGGTGCAGGCCGTGACCGCTAATCTGGGATCTAGCAGTACACCGAGCAGTCCCAGTTCGGTCCCGTCAACATCGCCCCCCCTTCGTAAGCGGGGCACGCGTGTGCATCGGTAATGGGGTTACTGCTAGCAAAAGTGGGAAGATTCAGAATTCATGTCGGCAGGGATAAGACAAGCTCCCAGTGGCATGCGGTGACTTAGCTAATGGCGGCGCAAAGACTTTCTGGTTTCGGTTTAATCAGGAGATAAGAGCCGAGGGCGGCTTCCTAGTTGCAAAGAAGGAAGTATATTTCTTGCCGCGGGTTTTTCGGTGGGGATTACGGTCCCTGACAAAGGCAGGGTGGTTTCAAGCCGTTCTCGATATGGAACACAGCCGATTGCAACGGTACACGAGGAGCAGTCGTAAGTTTACCGCGACGTGGTCAAGCGCCTCGCCAAAGTTTTTCCCCGCTCTCTGTACCGCGCCCCATTAGAACCCCCACAGTTTAAATCTGGCCTCTCGATACCTTATGTTGTGCTGGATAAAAGTCCGGCCGTGGTCCCAAAGGTCGTAAAAATGGACCGGGTATGATTTTTCGATCAATCCAGACATCTGATAAGAAGGAGCTGCACGTTGCACACTACATACACTCTACCCTACTGGGTTAACTGGAGGACATTTCGCGAGCGATTTAGGAAGACCGATTGGCAGGGCGCAGGCACTATTGATGACCCATGGATTGTTGCGCCGAGCGAGGATGTTTGGGAATGGTTTATCCACGAAACTCCGAGACGACGCAAACCTCAATCGGTGTCCCTGATGTTCGAATACTGCCGCGGAGCCACTGGGCTCATCACGATCGTGACGATAACCGTGGAACCCGCTGCAACCGTCGAGCCCCTTCCCACGCCGTCGTGAAGGTCATGCACTCTCCACGTCGTGCCGATCCTGGCCTCATCCGCTCCGTGTCCTCACTATCCAGATCACCTCCCGTTTTCACAGCAGCGCCCGGCAGATACATGATCTGCCGGGGAGTGATGCGGCGGTTTCCGTGGAGTTGGTGGTCCCGAAATGGCGGTGTGACAATCCTGACTGTCCGCAACGCATTTTCTGTATGCGGTTGACGCTGGCGGCCACTTCTTCGTACTCACTCAATGGAGAATCGCCGCATGTAACGTCCGGGCCCCATTGACGAAGAATTCCACGTAATAATCCGAGAGCATCTGATGGTGGAGAAGAAGAGCAATCAGGAGGCGCAAGACGGCCTCGGCGCCGAGGCCATTGATCAGGTACCGCCCGTGCTGGGGGAATTCCCCATGCCGCTCCTCTGGCTTGGCCGCGTCGACGCGGCTATTGCCTACCTGCGCGCCATGCCGGAGAAGAAGCCCAAACCCGGGCAACCGGTCGATAAACTGATCGGGTATTTTGGACGCAATCGCGCTTACATCCCCTGTTACGCGTTACGGCACGCTCTGCATCTGCGCAGCTCGAAATCGAGGCGAAAAGATCTCTGTTTCGCCAGCCGCCAAAAACACCAAGGCATGAGTGGGTCACCGTCCGGCTCCGTGGCTTTACCACGGTCACCACACTGCATCACAACCACTGCCTCACCGCCTGGTGTACCGGTCAAAGGCTCGCGCTCGAATGGGTCCTAATTTCGACAGCCTTCAGCTCTTTAGTTTATTAAATGCACAGGTCGAATAAATTCATGGCGAGTAGCGCGTCCCGGCGCAGATATGGTATTATACCGAAGTGAATTGCGGTCGTAGTGTACTTATTAGCACGCGGGCCCACCAGGCTCGAAGAGGCGGTGGAATACCGACCCGATCGCTCCAGCTTTCTGCTCTGCGCCTATTCCGGCGTCGTCATAATCTCCCAATCTCATCTCACAGGTATCTTGCGTGATCCACGCGTCATTGCTGGGCCATACCTACCGGGCTCGAAAAAGTGCCCCGCAGGAAAATATGCGTCTCTACGGATTTTGGCGCATGGAGACAGCCATTTTCAGTGCGCCCAGGGCATGGTGATAGTCGCTGGCGTGATAGAGAACCGAACCTTCGGCCCATGTCAGGTCCGTGTGCTCCCCGTCCCCCGCATTGTCCACCGCTGCCAGCCCGTAAGTCTCGGGAAGCAAGTGCCCGGAGAGGTACACAACCATCCCTTTAGCGACCGCCTCATTGTACACAGACGGACTCCCCGACACCTCAAATGTCCAGTCGCCCTCATGCCACATCACCGCATCGCCCTGCACCGTCCCGGTAATGCCGTGACCGAGTCCTACGTCCTCTACCGTCCCTTGGGGTGTGACGTAGTAGCCGTTGACGTCAGCAAAATCACTGCGGGCTTGCGCGGGGTTTTCGTACTGCTCGGCGCCGAATCCGCCCAATGCTTGGGCGAGACCTCCGTTGGGGGCATTGTTGATCTGCGGGCTATTCAGCGGCAAAGGTGTGGTCGTGTCCCGCAAATGCACCGTATACAGGCCCGGACCCGTTTCCACATCGGCGGCCAGAAATTGCTTAGGGTTGCCGCGGGGCCAATAGCTGGGCGCCACAAAAGATAGACCGACCCGAGCCTCCGCCACATAGCGCCCGATCTCTTGCGACAAGCCCACTTCAGATGTTGCTGCGGCGGCACTGGGAGAAGAGGGGGATGCCGTGGCTACTGAAGAAGGCGTCGACGGCACCGCGGCAGAGCGGGAAGACGGGGTAGGCGCGGCACTGGGAGTGGTTGACCCAGAGGTATCAGTCTTACCCGGCTGTACCGCAACGTGTCCACTCACTCCGCACCCAGCCAGAACCAGACCCGCCATTGCGGCCATGACGGGACCTAACCCACGCATCGTCATTGAGACCCCTCCATTCATAGCTATAACGTCTGGGTGGGACGTCTGGTGACGAGGGAAAATTGGCCACTTTCACCTGGCCCCAGCCTAATCTTGAACATCAAGCCCGCGCATTCCCCTTCCCAGGCGAAGCCGGGAGGGGGTCAAGCGGGCGGCGGCGACCCAAGCCGCTCGCTTTTTTTCTTTTCATTAGCCCGTTGGCTTGGCAATAAAAGGTGGAGATGGGACACTATACGTAGAACGTATGTTCGCGGGAGGGGTGGGCGGTGCTGAATGGGTATCGGTTTCGTTTGTATCCGAACCCCGCGCAACAACAAATTTTGCTTCGCTGGATCGGCTGTCAGCGACTCATCTACAACGCGAAAGTGCAAGAGGACCGGTACTTTCACCGGTTTTCCCACCGCATGGTGGGGACGGCGGGCGAGCCGATCCCCGTGGATCAACAGTACAGCCAGTTCAAGACCGACACGACGGCCTTTCTCCAACAGGTCCCCTCTCAGGTTTTGCGCAATGGGGCCGTCAAATTCCGACAAGCCGTGTGCCACGAAGGCAACTGGCCCGTTCACGGGCCAGAGCTGAACTATACCATGAGATGAGGGAAGGTCCCTCGAAA
>DAIDDL010000103.1 GCA_027309085.1 Sulfobacillus sp. | reverse complement strand
GATCCGTAGGGATCTGGGAGACCCAGACTGTGCCGACAATCCCTTTCGCGCCCTCTCCCTCCGGAGAGGGCTTTTTGTTGTGACACGATAAACACAACAAAAAGCCCGCTGCGGCCAATGCATCCTGCTCTGGCCGCTCCCGCCAATTGAAACGGGAAAGAATTTAACATTCTTCGTGACAGCGGGAGTGTAGTCGGCTGAAATTTGGCCCACAAGCCCGCCCTCGGTAAAATGACAGGTCCGGCATTGGCTGGAATAACATTGGGCAATTGGCACCCATTGCCGCCTACACTTAATCCTGTCACCAATCCTTGGTGACTTCATGAGATGCAACATTCCCTATGAGCCACGACTCGCCTCGGCCGTAGCACATAGGGATGTTAGAAAGGCAGCCACTTGGTGCGGCGGCGCTTCTTACGGGTTCTTTAGGAATCTCAAATAGAAGGCTAAAAACACCAAGACAATGCCAATGTTTGCTATCAGCCGTTCGAAGAATCGATTCTTGAAGAAAAGTACGTCTCCACTGACGACCACGGCTATCATCACCACAATGTAAAGTACGACAGACATGTTCCTGCCCATTTCAATCACCCGCTTAAATATATCATCAAACAGCCCCGCCGAGGTATGGAGTCGCCGGAATTTGCTTCCAGGTTCTATTTCGGCTGTCTTCACCGGAGTGCCGTGGGTTTTGTGCTGGCCTGAACCCATCATTTAACTTGGCGAGCATTTGGCGGAGTGAGCTGGGGTTAGCGCCGGGGAAGACCGGAAGCGGCAACAAACAACGGAACAGCGCCCCTCACAAACAAATCCCAGTTGTCGGGGCAGAGGGTCTAAAGAAACCGGTATTTCAGAGTTGGCAGTCAAAGGGCTAGTAGTGAGCTCGGCGGTTTTCCACTTTCCACCCCGATTAGCACCGACGTAGGCCATCAGGTCGCGATGCAACTGCTGGATCGTGTTCGAGCGAATGAGAATATAGGAATGGCTTTCGTGGACCGTACGCAACACATCTCGATAGCCTGCGATTTCGGCCTCAGAACGATCTTTTGGCGGTGATTTCTCCTTCATGATCGACTCAAGACGCCGAGGCGAGACAGTAATTCCCTCTATGCGATTGGACGATTCCGTGCTCTGAATCATGGCAGGGTAACGCAGCTTTTCTAATACTTGCGGGATTTGACATTCATAAAGCGTTTGCTTCCCGCGATTTTACTGGTCAAATTCAGGATGTCTACGGTGAGCGGCAGTGTGTCTAAAAGATCACGATCGAAAAAATTAATAATAAACATCCCTTAAAATGATATATTTTCCCGCTCAATTATATTATTATTTTGGACTGAAATCGCGGAATTTAACCCCGTGGTTCCAGAATTTTGGTGACGGCGGCGAAAAGGTTACGCGGGTCGTTTCGCCTTCCATCCCAAAATACTTCACGATGCGCATAGCGTGTTAACCGGCCCGTTTAATGCATTAACGATTGGCTGATTGTTGGCATACGACGGTGGTCAACATCAGAACGAAGAGAGCACTTCCGCGAACACGGGTGGGAGTTCAGCATTAATGCCGCCTTTAGCAACGAGCCTTTGGACTCGGCTGCCAACCATTTCATTAACCAGTTATGGAGCAAACACCTGCCGGGCACACATGGCCGAGCGGCCTACCGTGTTACTGCTGGCCCGGGTGCCTCGGAAGCCGAGTTCGTGATAGGCCAGACCCGCTATTTTCTTTATATTCTCCAGGGGGATGCGCCTATGGATGCCAGCACGATGGCGCTGGTGCACTGAAAAAATGCGGATTGACGCCGCCTCAATTGTAAAATAATGGGTGTCGTCCGACTTTCAAACCTCAGAGAATGCACAATACTGGCCTGCCACAGGTCTGCTCTAATCAGGGCCCGTTTGAGATCAAAGCCCGGGGGTGGAATATCACAGTCCTGCTCTTTGCGCATGGCGGTGATCACCGCTAATTTCAAGGCTTGCACTGTCTCGTGCGCGTTAAGGGGCGATGCTTATCGCTTTATTGAGGTAGCAGGTTATGGGACTTGGCCCAGGCAAGGACGTCCTGGCGGTTGTGCACTTGAGCCTTTCGCATAATGCTGGCCGCATGAGCCCGGACCGTTCCCTCGCTTACCACCAGTAGGCGGGCAATTTGCCGGTAGGAATGGCCTTGGCACATTAGAGCCAGCACTTCCCGTTCCCGTTCGGTGAGAATGTGCTCCTGTTGCATGGTATCTTTCAGCATTGAGGACAGATGCGAAGCAATCTCCTGGCATTGGGCTTCGCTGACCCATTCATCACAAGCCTGATCTAACAATGCGTCCATGCCGTCCAAGATGCCTGAGGACGCGAAGCGGCCACTATTGTTGTTCTTGCGAGCTTCTTCCAAAATGGCGGCCATAACGGCTTTGGCCCGTTGTTTAGTGATGAGGGCTTGATAGTTGGCTTCGGCGACTTCTTTGATCTGCCGGCCCAAGAGATAGGCCACGAGGGTCGCTATGCCGACTCCGATGGGCCACGATGGATGAATAAAGGGATGGCCATAGTGGTCGAGACTAAATATGCGAAAACCTAGCAGTCCCATTTCTAGAGCGATGGCTCCTTTGGCGACAGCTAGGGGAAATGAAACCATCATTTCGGCCAGCACTAAAGGGGCTAGCAGCAACGCGGGGACCTGGGGATTATGGAGATAGGCCCAATAAAACACCAATGCATAGCCTGCGTCGCGCAATGATACGGCTTTTAGGCTGGACGGCCCTGTCGCATCCTGCGGGGGCCATAAAAATTGAAACAAAATGTCCGTTAGCCCTACGCCCGCCAGCACGAGGGCGATGAGGCTATGCCGGGGATCGGTGAGGACCTCGCCGACGCACAAAAAAGGAATAATCAAACGCATCCCGAGAACGAGGGTTATGGTGCGTTTAGTGCTGTGGAGCCCAGTCAAGCTCAAAACCTCCTGCTCACCCTGATAATTTTCACAATAGTTAAAATATAGCAGTTTGTCAAGCGCTGGGTGTTCGGGAAAGCTGCCTGGATGCCTTCTTAGACAAAATTAAGAAGGCCGGCTAATGGCATCTCAGAAGATGCGAATGGTAGCGTGAGGGCGAAATCCATCATTAATCATTAAAAGGAGGAATTGCCTTGCATACTCATCGCATGCGAGCATGGTGGGCGGTAGGAGCCGCCCTGACGCTAGGGACTCTCACCATGATCGCTCCAAATTTGGTTCAGGCATCGGATCATTCAGGGGCGGGCGTGGGACCGGCTCGCACGGTCGCGCAAGCCGACGCCATGGCGGTGCGGGAATTTCCTAGTGGGGTGGGAGCGGTCGTCCTTTGTTCGGGCGATCAACGTTATTCGGTTGATGTCGTCGCGGGTCAAGCCTTGGCCACGCACCTCGGCGCACCCCTGTTGCTGAGCTCGGGGGTCAATGCGTTAGGCAACGCCGCCGACCAAGCCTTAAAGGATCTTAATATTCCGCAGGTGTCCAACACGGTGCAGCCCTTTCAGCCTATGGCCGGAAAACCAGTCGTCTATATTGTCGGCGGGAAAAACGCCATTAGCCCCCTGGTGACGACCTTATTGCGTGCTCAAGGATACCAAATAGTGCGCGTTGGCGGACGGAACGCTCAACATACCCTTGAGGCCGTGGACCGCATTGTGGCCCCAGCTCTGCCCTCCGGCAAAGCTTTGGTTGGCTTTCCTCAAACGTGGACCACGTATGCTGGCGGCCAAAGCCATAATGCGGTGTTTAAGTCCCCGAGTAATGCGCCCCAGTGGGAAAAAAATGGAGTCTCCTGGCAATATGCCGAGATGGCGGCCGTTCCGTTGCAGGCCAGCTTTCCCGACACGGCAAACTTAGGGCTGCGCGGAGCTCCGGTGAAAATGACCCAAGATCTGGGCAACGCGGTGGGAGTGACTGCGGCCAATGGCATTATTTATGCCGAATCCGATGACTTCCACCTTTATGCCCTGAGTGCTCGCACCGGGAAACAGCTGTGGACGGCTGGTCCTACCGTCAATTCGCTCATGGGGAACCCCATTGTCGGCCAGGGTCTGGTCTATGTAACGGCGGGGGATACCGGATTTCCTTTTTCTCAGGTATTAAAATATGAACTGTCTGGCGGTACCCAAGCTTTGGTCCGGGGTCTTATGTATTCTGCCATCTATGCGTATAATGCCCAGACCGGCCGGCTAGTGTGGCGCCAGGATTTTCACGGCAACGCCATGCCCTCGCCCGTGTTAGTGGGCAATACCGTATACGAGGCGACGGGCGGTGGAAACCTGTGGGCGATGAACGCTCAAACCGGACAAGTCCTCTGGAAGACCAGCTTGGGCGGGTTTGACAGCATGTCGTCGGCCAACTTCTGGACCAACCCGGTTACGGGGGTCACCGAAATAATCGTCGGGACCTCGGATGCGAACCATTTGGTGGCCGTCGATGCAGCTACCGGAAAAATTCTCTGGACGCAGCCAACCACGCTGAAAATATTCAACACTGGCATGGGTGATAACTCCCCGACCGTGGACGCGATCCAAGGAATTGTCATCCAAGACTCGGTCGTCAACTTCAACCAGGCGACCAAGACTTGCAATTTAGCGGTATACGCTATGGACGCCAGCACAGGACAGGTGCTGTGGTCGACCGATCTCGGTGTGGGCAGTGCACCTCCAGCTTATAAAGCCGGGGTCACGATGGTGAAAAATGGCGTCGTCTATGTCGGCAGCCCAGTCACTTCCGCGCTGTACGCTTTGAGTGAATCGACCGGAAAGATCCTTTGGAGCTTCTCCTTTAAGGGAGCAGGGCCGGCCGGAGCCGGTCGCGGCAATGCAGTCTATGCCTATGGCACATTATGGGTGGCGGCCGGGCCGACCATCTATGCGCTTAATCCCACCACCGGGCAGGAGTTGGGTTCCTATAGCCCTGGCGGTCGCTTTGGAATTGTAAACCCGGTCATTGTGGGCGGCACGATGTATCTCGACAACTCGTATGACTGGGTACAGGCCATTCCGCTGACAAAAATTTATCCGGGCGTGAAAATTTCCTATCAGTAATCCGTAACACCAAACCGTCATCGAGGGCGTGGAACATGTTTCCACGCCCTATGGGTGGTTAAAGGGAGATGTTCGGGTATTGTGGTCAGTATTAAGCATAAGACGTGTAAGGCGAAATACAGCTGCTGGATAAGGGCCGAGGTTCCATGAAATTTCTCGCGGCAATGTCAAGCAAAGGTCAAATAATATAGTTATTCTCGCTGATTTGCGCCGTACTCTCCAGTTAACTAAACGCACAGCCTTAGACATGGAGCTGTCGGGACCATCGCATATTAGTACACGATGGCTTTAATGCGTAATCACTCAAGCGATCACATTTTGAGCAATTTTCCATCAAAGGTCCATCGGAAGGGTTTGGCTAAATGTTCATTGTAGTAATCGATAAATTGACGAATACGCTCTTCCAGCGCGGCGATGGACGCAAAACTGGCCCGATTGTTGAGTAAGCGGCGAACCAGGATACTCATTCGCCCGCTCTTTTAGGGGTCTGTGTGGGTATGACAACGAGTCCTTTCCAGGACTACCATAACCCATGTTGTTTCTGTTTTAGGCATGGCCGGATGAGTGCGGAGACGACTCATGTCCCTATAACCCATCGCCGATCTTCTTGGCAATCCGAAACTCTTTTTGGGGGTAGATACGCCCCTGGCGTTGGTTGCCAGTTGCCCAGTCGAAACTGGCAGATGGGGGGCTCGACATCGGCCTATCAAGGAGTGTCTGCGAATATCGGCTGGGGCACACCGACAGTGTGCGACGACAGTCAGTCAGTACGGACCAATCAACGACCTTGGCATGGGTGTTGCACACATTGCAGACAACCGGGGGTCAATCGATCTATTCGAGTGGACGGGCGCAAGTGCTTTAATACGGCACCATTCATCCAAGTTTAAAAACGTCAATACCAATCGGACAATTCAGGATGTTCCCCAAGGATGTCTTAGGTCAATGCGTCCTATTAGGGAGTACCAGGTATCCCTAACTTGTGGTGCCGTGGGTATCCACTGAGTAGTTGCCTTGAAACCCACACGGCTTCCCGCACGTCAGCATTCCCTCTGTGAGAATAAGCCTTGTTTCTGCTGGCCTAACCCGGCAAGCGGCGCGCATTGAGTTATGATTGCTGCAGTAGCGCGGGCGCAAAGATTGACCCCGCCGCGGCTCCACAGTAGTATGCTCGGAATGCCCAAAAAAAGACGCTGGTCTTGTAAAAAAACCATGGACAGGGCAGGGTGATTGGTGGTATGATAGCAAAGCTGTCCGAGAGGGCAGTGCGACACCGCTTCTCGTCACGCAGTCCGATGCCGGATTGGCGCGGCGGTCACCGGAGGGTGTCTCCCGGTCCTTGAAAACTATATCGTCATGGAGAAGAAGCAGGACCAAGTACTACAAGTCAACGC
>DAIDDL010000102.1:6421-6550 GCA_027309085.1 Sulfobacillus sp. | reverse complement strand
CGGAGAAAAAGCCGTCACTAGTGACGGCGCATTGCGGGGCCTCGTGCCCTGATCCCTGCGGTCGTTGGCCTCCGGGAGAGCCTCTGGCGGCCCCGCATGTGACGGATACCAAGTTCCTCCCGGGCCGTG
>DAIDDL010000102.1:0-6322 GCA_027309085.1 Sulfobacillus sp. | reverse complement strand
GTCCCCCGCGGAGAAAAAGCCGTCACTAGTGACGGCGCATTGCGGGGCCTCGTGCCCTGATCCCTGCGGTCGTTGGCCGCCGGGAGAGCCTCCGGCGGCCCCGCGTATGGCGGATACCGAGACCCTCCCGGGCCGTGTCCCCCGCGGAGAAAAAGCCGTCACTAGTGACGGCGCATTGGTGGGGCCTCGTGCCCTGATCCCTGCGGTCGTTGGCCGCCGGGAGAGCCTCCGGCGGCCCCGCGTATGGCGGATACCAAGTCCCTCCCGGGCCGTGTCCCCCGCGGAGAAAAAGCCGTCACTAGTGACGGCGCATTGCGGGGCCTCGTGCCCTGATCCCTGCGGTCGTTGGCCTCCGGGAAAGGCTGGCGCGGCCCCGCATGTGACGGATACCAAGTTCCTCCCGGGCCGTGTTCCCCGCGGAGAAAGGGTCGTCACTAGTGACGGCGCATTGTTGTTATGTCTTACGCTATTTGGCCACCTAAGTCTCAACTTAGCTCGCCGAGTATGGAGGAGCGCGTTTGGTCGCTAAGCAAACCGGTGGAGGCTCTTGACGAGTACTTTTGCCCGCGGTAGCGGCGGTCCAGAGCGCATGGATGCGGCTGTGCGGACTCTGGACCGCCGGCTGCCGCGGGCGGTATCCTCAAGAGAGAGCGTCCCCAGAGAGCCTGGAGGCGGCGGAGAAAGTTAAGAAAAACCCGGGCATTTTCGGCCAAATAACGTGAGAATCGACAGCATTGTGGGGGCCCGTGCCCTGCGCGCAGAGACCCCCGGATACCCGCTATCACGAGAAGGCCGAGCGTCACGGGGACGCCCGGCTTTCTGCCCGCACGAGTGCGGGGGCGGAATCTCTACCGCCGTGGGAATTCTGAGGCCGCTTCTTCCAATACCGCTTGCGCCCAGGCTAACAACACCTGGCGCGGCGTTTGGCGGGTATGCCGGCAGGCCTCCCGAATTTGACGGCATTCTTCTTCACTTTGGAATGTCAGATTCCATTGCGGGTGATGGCGCCGATAATACTCTTGGCGCTCCGCCCCTTCGCTTTGTTTGCGCATCGTCGGCTCCTTTCGTGGACAGCTCGGGCATTACCGTTCCTTCATTAAGGCATGTTGCATCCGATAACTGTCCCCTTGAAAGAGCAGCAGATGGCCGTGATGGGCGAGGCGGTCAATCATGGCTGCGGTCATCTGATCATCCGTAAACATGCCGCCCCACTTCGAAAATTCGAGATTCGTGGTGAGAATGAGACTGCCGGTTTCATAGCGATCGGCCACCACCCGAAAGAGAAGTTGCGCCCCTTCGCGATCAATGGGCAAATAGCCCCATTCATCGAGAATGAGCAGGTCGGCCCGCTGGAGGTCGCGGAGCAGCCGTTCCAACGTCCCGACACGACGGGCTTCGGTCAACCGGACCACCAGGCTGGTGACGGTAAAAAACCGTACCTCCTCGCCCCGCGCACAGGCAGCGACCCCCAGCGCTATGCTCAAGTGAGACTTGCCCAGGCCTACAGCGCCGTAGCAGACCAGGTTGCGGTGGTCGCGGATAAAGGCCCCTTCTTCCAGGTCCTCCCAGGTCAGGGTGCGCGGCAACTGCACCACGGGGCGTTCGAACGCGGCGAGCGTTTTGTGCGCCGGAAATCCGGCGCGGGTGAGAAGCCGCGCCCGCCGCCCGGCTTCGCGATGGGCCAATTCCGCCGCTAAGACCGCGTGCACAAAGGCTTCTTGACTGGCCGTCGCCTGTTCGCAGGCGGTCACGAGGGTTTGACTGAGGGCTAACCGCCGGCAATAGCTGGCGATGGCCTCGCGTTGCGCCACTCGCTGGCGCGAGTGTTTCATGACGGCCGCCTCGCTGGCGCCGGGAATAAGTCATCATACGCGGTGAGGTCGGGCCCGGGCATGGCCGTCTCCGGCATCAAGCCGGCGTGCGTGGCCAGCATGACAATATCGCCATAACTCATCCGCTGCTGCTCGACGGCCATCCCCAACGCTCGCACCGCATGGTCAAATCCCCAGCGATCCGTACAGTGCGCCAGCGCTTCCAAGGCCGTTTTCAAATCAGTGCGGAGGGCTTCATCCAATGCCGTCCGCACCGTCTCCGGGAGTGCCTCCCGCAGGAGGCTATTGCGCCAGGCTCCCGGTTTTTGGGATAATTGATGCACCGTCGTCCGATAATCGGTGGAATCACTGCGCAGGGAACCATAGACCCGGGCATGGGTCGTAATGGGTTGTCCCGCCAAGGTCATCGGCGTGACCGTGTGGGCGCCGATGCGCACGACGAGCAGCTGGTTGGCCTGCTCCGGGGCCGACGAATACCAATGGGGGCCATCCAGATGAAACATCCCTTGGCGCGTGGCCCGGACGCGGGTGTACCGGTAGGCGGCAAAGGCATCGGCAGGCAGCGCCCGCCAGTGGGCGCGATCTTCGGCAAAGAGGGTAACCACCGGTTGCCCTTTTTTGTAGTGCAGACGCGACCAATGCTGCTCGCTGCGGTCCAGCAACTCCCGATTCAGCGCGCACAAATCGTCGACCGTCGGCGGGGGCACAAACAAATTGCGGCGGATGTAGCCGACCTTGTTTTCGATATGGCCTTTTTCGTACCCCGCATACGGATTGCAAAAGGTCGTCGTGAAGCCATAATGTGCTGCAAATCGTTCAAACAGATCGGTCATCCGCACGGTTTCGCTCACCCGCCGGCCCACCCCGGTGGCATTGTCGAACACCAGGCGGCGCGGCGCGCCGCCGCTGTGATGAAAACAGTCCGTTAATCCCTGGACGACGCATTCGGCGGTTTCTCCCCGAAACAGTTGGACATACGCCGCATTGCTATACGGGAAACTGATACAGAGCATGTGAAACCGCGTCAGGTTCCCTCGTTCATACGCATCCACGTGACCAAAATCCACTTGCGCTTCGCCCGGATGCCAGTGCAGCGCGAGGGTGCCCGTCGTCGGCACCGTCTGCCGCCGCGTCTGCACATAGCGCCGCACGGTGGAATAGGACACGGTGCAGGTCGGATCCGCTTCACACAACCGATCGTAGACCCGTTGCGCGGTGTGGCGTTGTTTATACCATTGCTGCGTATCATCGGCCAGCCATTGGTCGATGGTGGCTTTATAGGGATCCAATTTCGACGCACGCGTCGACACGCGGGGGAAGGACGGAGAAAAATCCGTTTGCTGCCAGTATTTCCGGACGGTTTTCGGATCCAAGGACAGGTGCCGCGCAATGGCGGACAGGGACCAGCCTTCGGCCTGCAGTGCTTTAATTTCGTGTACGGTAGACATCGCGATCATCCTTCGTTCAATCTCCTCTCGGATGGGGCGTCAAGACCCCTCATTAACTATCCGAGATGGGACAGGATCCCGCCAACTCTTTTTGACCATTGTAGGGAATTTCTGATGACCAAAATAGGGACTTTAGTTGACCAGGTGATCCATTTTCATTTGACCATACACAACGCCGGATGAACAGGTGCTGCGCTTTGCCCGGACTCTGGCTGAAGAGATGCTGGTCACGGGCACCACGACGCTAGAAATGAAGAGCGGGTATGGGCTGACGGTGGAGGCGGAGCTGCGCCAGTTGCGCCTCATTGCCCGTTTGCGGCCGCAACTGGCGCAGCGTCTGGTGGCTACGGGGCTCTTTTTGCATGCCGCCCCCCCTGGCGTCTCGCGGCAGGAATGGATCCGCACCGTCACCGAGGAGCTTCTGCCTCTCGCCTGCGCGGAAGGGCTGGTCGGGGGGGTAGACGCCTTTGTGGAGAGTACGGCATTTACTGTAGAGGAGGTCAGGCCGCTGATCGCTGAGGCGGTGCGCCGCCAATTGATTATCCGCCTGCACACCGACCAATTCACCAGGATGGGAGGCACAGCGCTCGGGATAGGAGCGGGCGCCCGCGGGATCGACCACATGGACTACCTGGCGGATGAAGACATTCTTCGCTTGGCCGCTTCAGACTCGGTCGCGGTGCTCCTGCCGGCGGCGACTTACAGCATGAATCAGACCGTCCGCCCTCCTGCTAGGCGCCTGATTGACGCAGGCGCGGCCATCGCCGTGGCGACGGATTTCAATCCGGGCACGGCGCCCATTTCCAGTATGCCGCTCACCATGTCCCTGGCGGTGCATCTGTTCGGGTTGACACCCGAAGAGGCGCTGTCCGCTGTCACCATCAATGCCGCCTATGTGCTGGGCCTCGACCAGGAGATGGGGTCCCTGGAAGCGGGCAAGCAAGCGGACCTCCTCATTTTAGACAGTGACCGGTTGGAAATGATTCCTTACCGGGCTGGCCATAATCCGGTCGCCGAGGTGATGATTCGCGGGGAGTGGATACCAGCATCCTTCGGCCAGTAAAACCGGCCATGGTGCGGGTAAGCTCCTGCATTGGCGGCGACTCTGTCCTACAGCCTCTGTCACGTTCATGACCGCCGGTGGGGCAGAGCATCCAACGCTGCATGTTCAGCCCTGCGGTGACTGAAGAAATTTCGGGGAATGAGACACTGAGCAAGGAATGTTCATGTGCAGAGGTTTATGCTAGTCTCACCGTAGGTATTCGGGACGAAGTGCCAACAGGAGAGACACAGATGCTGAGAGCTTTGTTTGACAAGAAAGCGCCTCACCGCGAAGAGCACCGGGCAGGGCGGGCCGGATGGTTGCGGGCCGCAGTCCTTGGCGCGGACGACGGCCTGGTTTCCGTATCCAGCATCATGGTGGGGGTTACGGCGAGCGGGGCCGGAGTGGGCGCGGTGATTACGGCGGGGTTGGCTGGACTGGTTGCCGGGGCCATGTCGATGGCCGCGGGGGAATATGTCTCCGTAAGCTCACAAGTGGACGTGGAACGGGCAGACCGCGTCCGTGAACAGGAAGAGCAGATCGAAGATCCCGAGGGAGAGCTGCATGAACTCACCGGCATCTACCAGTCCCGGGGGCTGTCTCCAGGGCTGGCCGAACAAGTGGCCGTGGCGCTTCATGCAGCGGGCCCGCTCGCCGCCCACCTCCGTGACGAGGTGGGCCAGAGCCCCGATACCAAGGCGCACCCGCTCCAAGCTGCGATGGCGTCTGCCAGCAGTTTCTTTGTCGGGGGTCTGATCCCTTTCTTGGGAATGCTTGCCGGAGCAGGTACTGTGCGTTTAGTCGCCATTGTTGTTGTGACACTGGCCGGACTCGCGGCATCCGGCGTGATGAGCGCTAGGATTGCAGGGACAGCTCCTCTCCGCCCGGCTGTGCGGGTTCTCCTGGGCGGGGCTGCGGCAATGCTCATCACAGCAGCTGTCGGCCAATTGGTGCATGCGGCGGCCTTTTAACCCGCGGCCTGGGATAGCCCCCAACCTGTCGGAAATTTTTTGTGAGCCTGCGGATATTTTTTTCCTCTAGAGGCTCCCCTGTCGGTCAATTGAAACTGGGGACGGTGCGCTGCTGCCTGAACCACACGAGATTAACACCGCTGTGTGGTTCAGGCAGCAGCGCACACTGGGAGGCTTCATGAATAGCGGGATACTGCTGGTCATGCCTGTCTACGCACAGTTCGGTCGGAGGCAAGATCAATCCGCCCCCAACGTGCGGGGCGGATTGCGGAAAATTCTTCAAGGGACGGTAACGGGCTTCAGGGCGATGGGCCCGTTCAGATAGTTCAAGGCGGCTTGGGGTGTGCCGCTCGGCGAGAGCACATCCATTACGCTGGTCGAGTAGCCATAGGGGTTGTTTTTAACGAATCCGAAGTTATATGGCCCGGCTTGCTGCTCGAGGGGCGCCACCTGGCCTGGCGCGTAGCCGTCCTGTAACAGCGTTGTCACGTACAGACCCCAGCCTTTGCCGATAGTGCCGGTAAGAGACTGGGGGATGCTGATGCTGACAGTGTGCGTGAGCTGGTCCGTGGATACTCCCAAATTCTGGGAGAGCACAGTGCCTTGGGCGTTCACGAGCTCTTCGGTGCCAAATCCCGACACCGTCAGGGCATAGGTCCAGGGTTTGGCGAATCCTACGTTGGCATATGGCAAGGACGCCGTGCTGCCGCCGGACGCCGAGGGATTGACCAGGTAAATTTCAATGAGTTTTGTGCTGAATCCGGCTGACCCGCCGTAGATGTTGTCGAGCACGTTGTAGGTGACATTAATGACATTGGACGTGCCCGCATCCCGCAAGGATACTGACGTCATGTCGAGCATGCCGGGGATGAACCAGGTGCCGGTCGGGTATGCGTAGAAGCCGGGTCCCAGGTCATCGAAAGGCAAGTTGCGCCATGCCGCTAAAGGCGGGGGAGTTACTATATAGCTTGCGATAAGATGCACAATGATGCATAATAGTGGTATGGATAAGACCTACACGATTACGGA
>DAIDDL010000101.1 GCA_027309085.1 Sulfobacillus sp. | reverse complement strand
TGAATCACGGAACAATTTTGAGCCGGGAAGAGCAGTGGGCATTAAAAGCCGTGCGGGAGGCCTTGATATGACCGGACGCCGTGCCGGGTGGCAGGGGTCCGCGACACCCGGGAAGTGTTGGCGCACGCGCGGCACCGGAAGGTCCCACAGAGCCCAGAGGACCCCCATCACCCCTGTGCGAAATGGTGGGCCGCGGATGCGCCGGCAAACCTGGGGCGTCGAAGCCCCGTCGGGGATTCTTCCCCCTCAGAAAACGCGGAAAGCCTTTCGGAAAGATGCGCATCACCCCATCCGATTGATCTATACCCCCCAACAGTGCTCTGCCGCACCTTTGCCCGTAACGCTCACCCCCATAGCTTTTGACCATGGTAGCTTACAGGGGTTGAGAGTCTCCGCCTGAACAGCGACTCCGAGGGGTCACCCCTCATCTCTCGGTGCAGCCTGGCCTCGGCGTGCGCGCACGCCGGGCGCCTTCGTGGCACAACGCCATCCGCGAAACTTGCGGTCAGTGCCACGGATACCTTCGGCGCGCGCTCAGGGAGAAACGGGAGATGCAATATTCCTAAAGACCACAAGAGGATACCCGCAAAAGTCTCGGGATCCCACCATAAAATGGCTTCAGAAAAGTACCCAAACGCCTGGGTACTTTTCATGCTGAAAGTGTCCATTTATTTTGCTGAAAGTGTCCGTTTCCTATTGACGAAACACAAAGGTCTTTCCCACGCAAACCCGGGCCGACCACGCCGCGTATCTCGAAGCCGTGTGTGCCTGGCCAGGGGTGGATCTGCCGGATCGGACATTTTGGCTCAGCGTCTGTGCCGCCTGGGGCCAATCGGATCAGGCCTGGAGTGACCTGTTTTGGCAACTGCGCGATGCGGACACGGAGGAGACGTCTTCTGCAGACAGGGACGAGACTCCAACACGGAAGCCCCCTGATAGAGGAGGCAGGGGCCGGACCTCTTTGTCTCGGTCCGCCTGCGGGCCGATGACGCCGAGGAACTGCTCCGGATCTGCTTGGACCAACTGGAGACCCCTGCCGGTCCCACCCGCTGGGTCTGGTGGCGTCTGGCCCATGCGTGTATGGCGGCGCTTCCGCCGCAGGAAGGAGGAGACCATCCCGTGGTGGAGCGGCACGCGCATTGATCCGACGCACAACACCTTTCGCTGGTAAACGGTCAGTGGGACACCAGGGAATGCTGGACCACATGGGGCTGCGTCGGCCAGCGCTCGCGTGGTTGGCACCTCCTTGTCGAATGGACCCGCGAGGACGCCTTGCAAGCGGCGACCTCTCAGCAGCGCCGCAAGGAATGCCGCGGCTCACACCGCCTGAGAGACTCCCTTATCATGTGGAGCTCTATGAAGTGTTGCGACCATGGCACACGGAGTCATCATCCCATGTGCCCGATATGTGCGTCGCGCTTGCGAGTCAAACTAACTTCCACGGCCAGTTTCCCTTGTCCCGATTATCTATCAACCGACTTAACCCGCCTTCGTAGAGAAAGCGCGCGTGCAGTGCCATCCGCGTTTTACTCCGTCATATTGGCTGACGGATTCTTTAGGTCGGAGACGGATGCTAGCCTGCGGGGCGGCGGGAGATCAACCGTCTTTTTCAATCAATCGCTTGAGTGGATTTCAATAATGGCATACAATTATCCGGACAGCCTTAGCGGCTGACATTCGTGGAGGTGACGGAGTGGCAACCCGTTCCCACATCATCTCAGCCGCCTACCAAATTTGTGTGGACCAGGGTCTTCATGCCCTTCACACCCGTGCCGTCGCCAGCCGCGCCAATGTCAACGTGTCCACGTTGCACTACTACTTTCCCACCAAACACGATTTGCTGCTGGCCTTGCTTGATTGGGTGCTCGCACGATTTGCTGAGAAGAATCCCCGGCCGGCCAGCCTGTCAGACGAACTCCGCGAGGCGGTGTCGTGGGCAGACAGCGATCCGGGAATGTTAGCCGTGTGGTACGATTTCTGGAATTTAAGCCGTACTGATGCTCAGGTAAAGCAAGTCATTCATGACCATCTGCTGCAGTGGCGGTCACATCTGTCCACGCTTCTCAACGAAAGCCATTCGGCGGCCGATTCCACCGTTCTCTTAGCCCTGGCCTTAGGGCTTCCGGTCGTGGCCTCAGCATTGCCGGAGGCCTGGACCGCCGAGACACTGCAAGCGGCGGTGCAAAAATGGCTGGAAGACAAAGAGGGCGGCAGCACATTCGCACTGAAAGACAAGGGAGGGCGCGACACGATTGAGTTCCGCACAAACTTTACCGGGCAGTGACACCAAAACCGGCTGGGCCCTGGCCGTTATTGTGACCGGGGTGCTGGTCGCGGCCGTCGATACCACTATCGTCATTTTGGCTCTGCCTACCATGATGCGGTTCCTGCATGCGAATCTGGCGGACATTATCTGGGTCATCATGGCGTATCTGCTGGTGATCACATTGTTGGCCACGCAGGTGGGCCGCTTAGGCGACATGTTTGGCCGGGTCAGAATGTATGAATTGGGATTTCTCGTCTTTGTGCTCGGTTCCTTTCTATGCGGGGTGTCCACTACGGAAACAGCACTGATTGGTTTCCGCGTGCTGCAAGGAATTGGCCGAGCCCTGATCAGCGCAAACAGCGGGGCGGTGATCACAGACACCTTCCCCCCCGGAAAAACGCGGGCAAGCCTATGGGTTTACCAGCATCGGCTGGAATTTAGGCGCCATCCTCGGTATTCTGTTGGGCGGAGTTATTACCACTTACCTGTCATGGCGCTACATCTTTCTGATCAATGTTCCCATTGGACTGGCGGCCGTGGTTGTCGCCTGGTTCGTCTTGAAGGAACACGGCAGCAAACAGGCGCGGCGGATGGACTGGTGGGGCATGGTCCTGTTGGGTCTGGGACTCTTTTTGGTATTGCTTAACATGGTCCATTCCACATCCCAGGCCTTTACCTGGCGACTGGGAATGATGTTTTTGTTGGGAATCCTCTCGCTGGCGGTTTTTGTCATGGTCGAAACACACCAGGCCCAGCCAATGATGCAGCTCGACCTGTTTAAGAACCGGATAGTGAGCGCTTCCTTACTTGCGGCATTTTTCCATGCCATCGGCAATTTTGCGGTGCTGTTTTTAGTCATCATGTACCTGCAGGGGCTTCGCCAGCTGACACCGCTTAATGCTTCGCTGCTGCTGGTCCCCGGCTATCTCGTCGGAGGCGCTCTGGGTCCAGTGTCCGGGCATCTGGCCGACAAGTTTGGATCCGCTCTGCCCGCTACCGTAGGGCTCGGGATCGAAGCGGTTGCCCTATTTCTCTATGCACACCTAGGACTGCACACGCCCTTGTGGTGGATCATCGGCATCGGCAACGCTGGATTCTTCCCGGCCAATAATGCCGCCGTCATGAAAGGGTCTCCGAGCGGCTCTTACGGCATTGCCTCGGGGATGCTGAGAACCTTTGCCAACATCGGCATGGTACTCTCTTTTGCGTCGGCACTGCTCATCGCCTCCACCCAAATCCCCCGCAACTTGGCGTTTGCCATCTTTGTCGGAACCACGGCCTTGAAGGGCCGGCTGATGCTCGCCTTTAATCACGGGATTCACATGGCCTTTTACTTGGCGATTGTCCTGATGGCTATCGCCGCAGTATTTTCCGTGTTGCGAGGTTCGACCAATCACGGCCCGAACGCAAGAGCGCATTAGCACGCTGGACAGCGGCTTTGCCGCGGCATGGTACAGTACATTGTCCAGAGACAGCGAAAAAACTTGGGGCGGTGCAGGAGGTCGTTCCCCTCAAGTCCCCGCCGTTCTCTAAAATGATAGCGGAAACAGTTTCGCTACAATCTCCTAGCCGCCTCAGCCTTTTCCGCTTTTGTCCGACAACATATACCCCACGCCGGGCTTTGTCACAACGTACATCTTAGCCGATTCGCCGATTTTCTTTCGCAGCCGGCTTACTGTTACGTGTAAAATGCTGTAACTAGAGGGGAGAAAGATTCATTCCCTTCTGGTTGGGTTTGGTGCCATTCGGGCAAGACCTTTTCCCCATCTCATTTAAAAGTGGGCATTTCTGCCGCGACACTCCATAATTCGCCTTTAATCCGCAATTGCTTCACTTCTGGCAAAGCGTATATCCCTGCGAATTGAATTGGGCCATGAGGCCACCGGTCTGGCCATCGTCAAGAGTTTACCTACGCATTTCCACACCTAGCCGCATCTATCTGGCACCACCGCTCCATCGCCTCTTCGGTCAACCTTCTCCAGCCGATTGCTCTTCAATAATTGGATAACGATCTAATTTAATTCATAACATCAGACCCACTTCGGGTCCGCAAAAGAAAATCGAAGCTGTGAGAACCGGATCTGCACTTGGACGCCGATGACATTACCGAATGTGATCCCCACTGATGTCCGGCCTAAACCCAAAATATTTTTCTCAGCACGCGCGCCTCATTCAGGTTCCCATGACGCGAATCCCAGTTCCGCACAAGCCGATCTAACCGGTCGACAAGCACAACCGTCCGTGTCCTAACGGCCTAACAAACCCGCCGCCGCTATTCGTCTGGCGACTCGATGAAATGGCCACCTACGATTCCCCTAAAGCCCATGCATCCGGTCTCTGAGACGCTGGCTGGGAAGGCACATTGCCAGTATCTCTTCCTCATGCCCCAGATAACACCAGACCCGGGTGCGCCAGCGCAAAGTTTTTACGCCAGCTAGCCCTGGCATGCCCTTTGCGTTAGAATGGTGCGTCGGAGAAGCGCCAACCCCAGTGCGGGGAAGTTTGTCGGGCCAGTCTTTACAGGCCACGCCCGCATTAATCAGCAGTGGACACAGGGGACCCGGCCAGGTTGGACACCTATCGCCGCCGCAGATAAAGTGAGGCTCGTAAAATAAATGGACACACCAATCCCAGCAGAAACGCCCGCCTCCGTGTTGCAGGCCTTCTTTGTGGCCTCGGCCATGGAAGCTGTGATCTTGCTAATGATTATGGCCTACAGCCCTTTATACCTTCACCAGCACTTCCACGCCAGCTACCTCGAGGCCAGTATGGGGGCCGCGCTCCCTGCGCTGATGACCTTTGCCGGATCCATGCTCTGGGGCCAACTGTCACGGCGCTTAAGTCTGGTCACCTTAGGCGTTATTGGCCTGGCTGGATATCTAGGACTGGGGAGCGGAGCTATCCTCTCTAATTCTGCCTGGTCCTATATTGCTTTCACAGCTTCTGCCACCATTTTCTCCTCGGCTCTGGCGCCCGCCGCACTCGCTTCGCTCACAGTCGGCGGGGGCAATATGGGCGGGCGGCTTGCGACCCGCCTGCGCTGGCAAAGTGCTGGGTGGATGGTTTCCGGACTTTTCGGCGGATGGCTGTTCGACCTGACTCCGCGGAGCTTTCCCTGGCTGCTCTTCGCTCTGGGAGTCGCAGCCTGTGTACCTCTGGCCTTATTGTGGCGTCAACGCCGCCATGTGGTCCCTGTTGTGGCGGTGCCCAGTGCCAGCCGGATCTCTGGAACCGGGCCAGCACGTGGCCACCTTCTGGTGGTAGTGTCTGCGGTAGTGCTCCCCTTTTTTCTGGCCTACGCAGGCAACGAAGGATTTTTCACGAATTTCGGGATCTACCTCCACGCCATTGGCGTATCGTCAGAATGGGTGGGCTGGAGTTCAGCCATTTCCACAGCAGGAGGGTGGCTTCTAGCCTCACGAATCGGGCGCTGGAGCGACCACTATGGCGGCCGGACCATCCTGACCGGCGTGTTTTCTCTCTATGGCCTGGTCTATCTGGTGATGGCTCTCATTCACCTGCCCTTAGTCAGCATCGTCGCGTTTTCCCTTCCTCTCTATCCCCTGCTCAACATCGGCGTGCAGCGGGCAGGGGTGGAAGATATTCCCGCGCACTTGCACGGAGCAATCATGGGCTGGATTAATGGGGCTAGCGGACTAGCCACGTTCGCCGGCACTACACTGCTGGGAGCATTGGAAGATCACCAGGGACCGCAAGCCGCGCCCTGGGGAGCGTTTGCCTTGGTTGCCTGCGCTCTTATCCTCTCCCTATCTGTCCGCCCAAGAAATCCCTCGCGTTCGCACGCAGGCATGCGTTGAGCGAAACTTCTTGCGCTAGCTGTCATGGCTGTTCCAGAGTTCCCTAAAACTCGCTATTTTCGTGGGTGGGCTGTTACACCGCACCGGCACAGGCACCCTTCCGTAATCTGCAGTGGATCCCCATCTGAGCACAACAGGTCAGAGCAGACATGTCCAGGTCCCGCATCTGGATGTTTCCAACAGCTCACCTCCGACGGTCTCACCTCAACTGAGGCAGCCCACCAATTTCAGATGCGAATTATTTGGCCATCACAGCGATGGCCACTCCCCGCACCAGTTCAAGGCGCAGATAGCCCCAGCACAAGCTGTCGAACGCATTCGCTGTTCCCCGCACCACATAGCAATCCGGAGGCACCGTTGGCTCCTGCTGGGGAAATCTCATCCGAAATTCTGCACTGGCTTCTTCTCCTGGCGTCTGTGCCACGACCGATACCCACCATGTATTGAGCACCACGGGCGAGCGAAATATGATGACATCCCTTCTGCTGGGCTGTGCAGGCCATGTCGTATCGACAATCAGCGTCGCACCATCGGGAATACCGCGCACAGTGCTGCCGCGCATAGTCCAGAGTTTCAAGGCTCCCTGCCAGGCCGCAAAATGCGGCTGCGAATCCCCCAGGCGCAGGGCCGGATCGTGTGGCTGCTGCCCCGAAAATCCCCCATCGCAAACGGGACACGACGACTTACACCCCCCCAGAACACGCCAAAGGCGGGTGGGCGGCTGTCTCCTCCTGGGGACCCGCGGTTACCCGGTAGCCGGCAACGAATCGGCGGGTTCGACGGTCACCCGAAAGCCCAACTTCTCCAGGCGGTGCACCGCCCGGTGCACGATCTGGCTCC
>DAIDDL010000100.1 GCA_027309085.1 Sulfobacillus sp. | reverse complement strand
CAAGAGAAACTCGCTAACACAGCCAAGCCTCGAGGCCGCGTTCTACCTACCAGGGGACGCTCAAGGGAAACTCGCCAGCACGGCCAAGCCCCGAGGCTCCCCTTTACCTACCTCGCGGCCCAAGAGACACTCGCTAAAACAGCCAAGCCTCGAGGCCGCGTTCTACCTACCCTCGCGGCCCAAGAGAAACTCGCTAACACAGCCAAGCCTCGAGGCCGCGTTCTACCTACCTCGCGGCCCAAGAGAAACTCGCTAAAAACAGCCAAGCCTCGAGGCCGCGTTCTACGTACCGGGGACGTTCAAGGGAAACCCGCCAACACGGCCAAGCCCCGAGGCTCCCCTTTACCTACCCAAGAAAAGGCACCAGTTTGCCGGGATTGGCAATGAACCGGTATCTCTTGGTAGGTAAGTGCGGTAAGGTAGAACTAGGTTATGAACCGGGATGATTGGGAGCTTTTTTTCCAAAAATCCGGATTTATAAGACCTGGCGAGTTTTGATTGAGAAGGGAGAACTGTGTGTGGCGCATCCTCTTTTTTATGGTTTTCTTTCCAATAGTTATACCTCGGCGCTAATTTCTCCCGAGGGGGTGGTGGAATGGCTGCCGTGGCCACGCTTTGATAGTCAGGCGATTTTTTGCCGGTTGCTGGACAAGACTCGGGGGGGATTTTTCAGTATCCAGCCTGAAGACGATTTCCAGAGCCACCAGCAATATGACGACAATACCAATATCGTCGTCACAACTTTTCACACCGATAAAGGGCATGCGGAAGTGCGCGATTTTCTGCCCATCGGCCAGGTCGCGCTGTGGCGGGTTGTGGATACGGTATTCCTTTGACTATGGTATGCCGTCCGACATTTTCTTTCGGCGCAGCCGGGTCTGCTTACGAGATTATCAGTACGGGAGCGATCTTTACCCATCCATGGGGCAATGAAGCGGTTTCCCTGATGATTCAGGGACCGATGACGAAACTGTCGGGGCGCGACCACTGGGAAATTGGTCCCGGCAAAATTGTCGTGGTGCTGCGCTATGCCCAGGATTACGACCGCGACAAAAAGATGCTGAACGAGATGTTGCCCGCCAGCCCGCAGGTTATGGAAGACGTCACCCGTCAGTTTTGGTACCGGAGCCTGCTGCCGTATGAGGGGCCTCACCAGCCGGCCTTTAACCGCAGTATGCTGGTGATCCGGGGACTGACCTACCGGACCAACGGGGCGATTTTGGCCGCGGCGACCACATCACTGCCCGAGGCGGCGGGAGAGAGTCGCCAGTGGGATTACCGCTTTGTGTGGGTGCGCGATGCCTCCTATGCAGCGGAAGCTTTGATGGACGCGGGCGATCCCGTGGTCTGCCGGCGTTTTATTGAATTTATGTTCAATACCGTGGATCTGGCAGGGAAACCTTTGGCGGCGCCTTTTTACCGGGTGGACGGGACCAAAAGCCGGGGGGAAAAAGATTTGCTATGGCTCGCGGGATACCGCAATTCCCGTCCGGTGCGCGTCGGCAATGCGGCCACCGATCAGGTTCAGATGGACGTGGAAGGCGATTTGTTATGGGTAGTGCTCTCGTACTGGCAACACACCCATAACGACGCTTTTATCAAGGAGTACTGGTGGGCAATCGCCACCCTGGTTTCCTGGGTGGCTCTGCACTGGGAGACTCCTGATGCTTCCCTTTGGGAGTTTCGCGATGATGATGACATCTATACGCACTCTCAGCTGATGTGCTGGGTGGCGTTGAAAGTGGGGCAGACCCTGGCGTTGCAAGTCATGCACGACGACAAGACAGCCGACGCATGGAACCAGGTCGCCAGCCAGGTGGCGGCGGGTATTAAGGCCGACCAGGAGGCTAGCGATCTCCCCTATTTTACGCAAGGACATCATCACCGGCATGTGGACGCGTCTCTTTTGACGATGCCGCTTTACGGTTTTCTGTCCGTCGACGACCCGATTTTTGAGAAAACCCTGCAGCATATCGAAGAGGAGCTCTTGCACAACGATTTCGTGTACCGGTACCGCGAGGACAATATGGGGCCGGCCTCGTATCCGTTCACCCTGGCGGGATTTTGGCTGGCCCGCGTGTACTTGCGCAAGGGCGACCTGGCCCGCGCCGATGCTTTGATTGATGCACAGCTGCGGGGTACCACGGATCTGGGGCTTTTTGCCGAGCATGTGGACCCCAGGACCTTTGGACCCCACGGCAATTTTCCGCAGCTGTTTCCTCATGCCGCGCTGATTACGACTTTAAGTGAACGACAGCACGTGGGAAAGGGCTTTGCTTCGCCTTACCGCCCCTGAATGGCCCCAGGTGTGCGGCCTTGGCTGTTGTCGTGCCGCAAAGGAGGAACAATCAATGGGAGACAAAAAGATGTCGGTCGTCATATTGGGAGCGACTGGAGATTTAACGCGCAGACTGCTGTTCCCCGCCATATACCATCTCTATGCGCACGGAGAATGGGTGCCCACGAGCATAATCGGGTATGCCATGGAAGACTGGAGTCAAGATAAGTTTTGCGGTCATATTGAAGAAAACCTGAAGCGCTTTGTGGCGGATTTTGACCCTGCGGTCTGGGCGAAACTGAAGGCGTTTGTGTTTTACCAGCCCGGCGACCTGACGGCGGACAGCCTGTCCCGCCTGAAGAGCCAAGTTGAGGGCCCGGCTGTGTTCTATCTAGGTCTGCCCCCGCAGTTATTTGCGCAGGCTGCCCAGGGATTGGGACAGGCGGGGCTAAATGAGGAGATCGCGGGATGGCGCCGGCTGGTCATTGAAAAGCCTTTCGGTTGGGATCTGGCATCAGCTGAGGAACTCGGCAAATCTCTTGAGCCCTGGTGGAAGGAAGACCAGATTTTCCGCATCGATCACTTTTTGGGCAAGGACACCGCGCAAAACGTGCTGGTATTCCGTTTTATCAACCGACTGTTGGAGTCAATCTGGAATGGCGCTCACATTGCACAGGTCCAGATTACTTATGCGGAAACCCTGGGACTGGAAGGCCGGTGGCAGTATTACGATAAGGCGGGAGCTTTGCGCGACATGCTGCAAAATCACCTGATGCAGCTTTTCGCGCTGGTGGCGATGGAGACGCCCAGCGAGTGGAATGCCCTGAATTTGCACAATCATAAGGCGGAAGTGCTCAGGGCCGTGCGGAAGATTGGGGAGGGTGAGGTGGCCCGTTATGCCGTGGCTGGCCAATACACTTCCGGCTTAATCCAGGAGAAGGCGGTGCCGGGATATACACAAGAAGAGGGTATTCCTCAAAGTTCTACTACCGAGACGTTTGCGGCTCTGAAGTTTTATGTCGACAATTGGCGGTGGCACGGTGTGCCTTTTTACCTGCGCAGCGGCAAACGCATGGCGGCGGATTATGCAGAAATTGCCGTGCAGCTGAAACCTGTGCCTCCAAAAATGTTTGACGAAGGGCTTGCTGACTGGCTGGTGTTCCGCCTCAAACCGGATGAGGCGCTCAATCTGGTGATGTGGGCGAAAAAACTGGGACTGGAACTGAAGACAGAACAGGTCATTTTGACAGCGCCTTATAAAAAAGCGGGGGAAGACGATTATTCCGCCTATGAACAGTTGTTGCTGGATGTGCTTAAAGGTGATCAGAGTGCATTCCCCCGGTTTGATGAGGTGGAAGAAGCCTGGAAGATCGTGGATCCGGTGCTTAAAGCCTGGTCCCGGCAGTCCCCACAGACATATGCCGCAGGAAGTTTAGGGCCTGAAGGACAGAATCGGCTGATGGACTCCGGCCTCGCGTGGCGAGGTCTGGAGATGCCGAAATAAAGGCCCTGGCGTGGCCGCTGGTGCTTTCCGAGTTTATCGGGACGGCTTTGCTGATCGCCGTGGGCTGCTCCTTTGTGGTTCTCGATTTTGCTCCCCGGAGTCCGGTTGTGCAAGCGATTGGGGATGCGGGGGTGCGGCGCGCTATCACAGGATTTTGCTTTGGCAGTACGGGCGGGCTGATTGCGCTCTCGCCGATTGGCAAAACCAGTGGGGCCCATATCAATCCGGTGGTGACGATGGCGTTCTGGCTGCAAAAGAAAATTTCGGGGCGGCTGGCTGTAGGGTACGTGATGGCGCAGTGCGCTGGCGCGCTCTTGGGTGCTTGGATCTTGACCGCCTGGGGATCTTGGGCATCTCTTACGCAAGATGCGGCGAGCGTGCCGGGCCCGGCCGGCAATGTGGTGGCGGCCGCAGGAGAGCTGGGAGCCACATTTTGTCTGGTAGTCGGTTTGTTTTTATTTCTGAGAAGCCGCCGGGCCCGGCGGTTCACCCCGGCGCTGTTTCCCGTGCTCTATGCGGTGATGGTCTATATTGAAGCGCCGCTGTCCGGCACCAGTACGAATCCGGCCCGCAGTCTGGGACCGGAACTCGTCAGCCATCTCTGGACCGGGTGGTGGGTCTATTGGGCCGGACCGGTGGCGGGGAGCGCATTCGCTGTCTGGGTTCTCCTTCAGCTCTTCCCCATGATCCATGACGAGGTAGAGGTGGCTAAGCTCTATTATTTCGATCATGACCCGTTCGGGATTTTTCACCGCGCAGTGCGGGGCCAGAACCCCCAAAATCCTTTGAAAAACCCGAGGGCGTGAGAGGATCCTCTCGCGCCCTCGGGTTAAATATCGGGGGACGGTTTATTGCACCAAGACGGTTTGCGTGCTAACTACGGAATACTGGCTGGTGGCCGGGGCATAGGGATCTTTGGCGTAAGCCATCACGGTGTATGTTCCCGTTTTTTGTGGAGTAAATTGGTATTGACCCAAGCCGTAGGCGCCGCTTTGCGTCCACTGTCCGGCCGGATTCATGATCCAGAACTGGTAAACGGGATGGGTAATGCCTTCGGCGGCCGCATCTAGGGTGAGGGGCTGCTGACCCGCTGAGCGGAACACTCACAGACACATGGCTGTCGACATTGAGCATCGCCTTATAGGAATAGGCTTGAGAATAATCGCGGTGCTGATACTGTTGCGCCTCGAGCGCATAGACGGCAACGACATAAGATCCCGGCTGCAGATTGGCCAGGGTCCAGGAATTGTCCGCTGAAAAGTTTTGCACCATCTCCCACTGGTTATTTGGACCATGAACCCAGAATTGGTAGACCGGAGTCCCCGCGGGGTCGGGCGCACGGGCGGTGAATGTGACGCTCTGGCCTACACTCTGGGAAATCTCGGGAGACTGCACGCTTAACCGAGAGACCATCGGTACACCCGCAGGGGCCGAGACCTGCACGACGGTTTTGGCTACCAAGGGCGAAGAACCCAATCCTGTGACGTACACTTCTGCCCGATAGGCGCCGGGAACCTTTGGGGTGAAAGCCAGCTGGCTGATTGAGGAATAACCGCCGAGCGCCTGGCACACCGCGTTAGCGGGAATGATGTTCCCGAATTTCGACCGCACATCTCTCTAGCCGAAGGATTGACCAGTATTTTAGATTGGTATGAGCGCGATGGTCATGGTGTCGATGCCGAAAAGGATTTATTAGAGGATCAGCTCGTCGATTTGCACAATAAGTGGGCAACTGAGGCATCGAAATTAATATCATCCAAGTGAACCATTGGTTGGAAGATCATCATGCGAGAAGCAATAGTTTTCTGCTATGATCCCCATTAGAAAAGGAGCGTGAATTGATGGAATATCGTAGACTGGGCAAAACTGGATATAAAATTAGTGAAGTAAGCCTTGGAACGTGGGCGATAGGAGGTTCCTGGGGAAATTCGGTCGACGAACAGGTGGCACTGGACGGTTTGGCATATGCCACCGACCGGGGCGTCAATTTTTTCGATACGGCTGACGTGTATGGCAGTGGACGGGCGGAACGATTACTTGGGAAAATTTTTGGGAACCGGTCCGACATCATTATTGCCACCAAATTCTGCCGTCGGGGGGACCTCAACGATCCCAGCAATTATCAATATGATGCGGTGAAACAGTATGTGACAGACAGTTTGGAGCGGCTGCAGCGCGACGCGATTGACTTGTGCCAAATTCACTGTCCCCCAACGTGGGTGATTGAGCGAGGTGAAGTTTTTGGTGTGCTAGATCGACTGCAACAGGAGGGATTGGTGCGTTATTACGGCGTGAGTGTGGAAACGGTATATGAAGGATTGAAGGCGCTAGACTATCCGGGAGTGGCCAGCTTGCAAGTGATTTTGAATGTTTTTCGTCAAAAGCCCTTAGAACAGTTATTACCCCAGGCTGTGGCTGGTAACGTGGGAATATTAGCGCGCGTACCTTTGGCAAGCGGTCTGTTGTCGGGAAAATTTCAGATGACGGATACATTTCCTCAGGATGATCACCGTAACTATAACAGCGACGGCCAAGCCTTCAATGTTGGGGAAACCTTTGCGGGCATTCCCTTTCCCAAAGGAGTAGAGTTGGTGGAACAACTACGGTGGATGGCATACAGACGGGATACGATGGCGGCGGCCGCGCTCCGGTGGATTTTGGACCAACCGGGAGTTACCAGTGTCATCCCGGGATTTAAAAACCAGCAGCAGGTGATGGCGAATCTCATGGCCGTGAGCGTCCCTGTGTTTTCGGAGGAGGAAAAGAGCCGATTGACACAATTTTATTTGGATTCCGTAGAACCGTGGATTCGCGGTCCATACTAGGCGAATTTTACCCCGCAGGCGAAATCCATAGAACGTAGGCCATGGCCGGCTGGGGTGTTATCCCCCAGCCGGTGCTTAAATGGTTTTAACAGTTTGCTAAAAGTTTACCTATCGTTATCCATTAATGTATATTTAGGTATGAGTCGAAAACTTGTTGGTATTCGAGAAGCTGCAGAATTTTTAGGAGTCACCCCCTCGACATGACGTCGATGGGAGCATGAAGGCAAACTGGTACCCGATGAACGCACGGCGGGTGGGTATCGGCGTTACGACTTGGCCCGGTTGCGACCTGAGCAGTTTCATCTGGAACGGCAAAAGCAGGTGCTGGAACTCTACTGTGCCCGCCAAGGCTGGACGTTTGAGGTCGTGGCCGACCTCGGGTC